>JAFQBB010000033.1 GCA_017416805.1 Bacteroidaceae bacterium | reverse complement strand
CCGACGAGCAGGACTTCCGCCGCACTCTCTATTGGAATCCGAACGTAGTGACCAACAATGAAGGGGAAGCTACCGTCAGGTTCTACAACACACCCCATTGCAAACGCATTGAGATAAGTGCGGAAACCAGACCGTGAAGCAGCAATCTACAAAAAAACAATTTATAAGGCGCGGATTACACAGATTACACAGACTCTTTTTTCGACAAAAGGACATAATACATAAGATGCTTGCATATAACACCATTCTTCTTATGTACGTTCTATATTATAAAATCCGCGTAATCCGTGTAATCCGCGCCTAAAATTATTTCTTCATATTTTCGCAACACATCTGTAACACCATCAGCATACCTTTGCAGCGTCAATTTAAAACTAAAGACAAAATGAAAACAACGAAAATGATTGTGGCAGGCGCTTTGGCCTGCATGTGCCTCAACAGCGTTCAGGCACAAGAGAAGAGTGAAGCTCCCAAAGGTAAAGCCATCATCCAGGTGTTCGGCAATTTCCACACAGGGTTTGGTGCCGACAATGACGACCGCGGCTTCGAGCTCGACCGCAGTTACCTCGGCTATCAGTATGACCTTGGCAAGGGTCTCACAGTGAAAGGTGTAATGGACGTAGGACAGAGCGACGATGTGAACGACTACCACCGCATAGCCTACATCAAGAATGCCCAGCTCACGTGGAAGACAGGCAAATGGACATTCAACGGCGGACTCATCTCCACCACCCAATTCAACTATCAGGAGAAACAGTGGGGATACCGCTACCTCCTCAAATCCTTCCAGGACCTCTACAAGTTCGGCAGCAGTGCCGACCTCGGTCTTTCGGCCGCCTACCAATTTACCGACTGGCTTTCGGCCGATGCCATCATCGTCAACGGCGAAGGTTACAAGAAGATTCAGAAGGCCGACGGACTGGCCTACGGCCTCGGTGCCACAGTCACTCCCCTCAAGGGCCTGAGCATCCGCCTCTATGCAGGTGTGAACGAAGGGCGCGAGGCTACCCAGACTGATGTATGGAACTATGCTGCTTTCGTGGGTTACAAGGGCAACGGTTTCAACATCGGTGCCGAGTACAACCTCATGGAGAATTATAAGAACGTGCGCGGGCAAGACCTCTCCGGTTTCTCTTTCTACGGCTCGGCAGACCTCAGTAAGACCATCGCCGCCTATGCCCGCTATGACCAGCTGATGTCAAAGGACGGTTGGAACAAGGCCAAGGACGAACAGGCCCTCATCCTCGGTGCCCAGTTCAAGTGTGGCCAATACGTGAAAATAGCCCCAAACTTCCGCCTCACCATGCCTGCCGCTGACGGTGCTAACAACCACTATTCGGCCTACGTGAGCTGCTACTTCGGATTGTAAGAGCTATTCACAGCATACAGAGACACAAAAACACAGAGTCCTTCCTCCTAACCGAATAGGAACTCTGTGTTTTTTTGTCCCTGTATTTTTATCGCCAAAGCATTTAAGATAATTCAGAATCAAGATATCCCCAACAGGGGTTGTTTATTGGATTGACAATAGTAATCATCGACAGACTCAACAGAGTTATTCCATTCCTGCAATTATTTTATATAAGAGAATGCCATGAAAATAAAGAAAACAATTATAAAGTAATTGATTCCATTCTCCTCAGAAACAGTTGAAGATAATGATGCAAATGGGCAAACCTAAATCTTCAAATCGCAATCAGATTGTATAAAAGAGCCAAACGATAGTTTATCCCAAGGCTTGGGATAAGTAATTCAAGGCTTGGTTTAGTTATCCCAAAGCTTGGTTTAACTGTCCCAAAGCTTGGGATAATTTATGTTTAGTCACTTTTACTTGTTTTAAAGGCTGTTTTTTATTATCTTTGTGGCGATATTACAAAGAATCTTCAGCGATTCTTGCCAAGAAGATTCAACAGAAGAGAATTTCCCTAATTTGCAAAGAAGTATCCAAATCAAATCAATATGGCAAAATACATCAAACAGGAAATGCCCGACATGGCGGGCACGGGAGAGAAAAAGGCTTACTACCGCATGAAGACGGAGCAACACTTCGATGCGGAAAAGTTTGTCAAGTGGATGACACGGTACGGCGGCATCGGGCGCGGCGAAGCCATGAGGGTGCTGATGCAGGCTTCGGAGACGATGGCGGAGCTGCTGGCTATGGGTATCTCGGTGGACATCGAAGGGTTCGGCTCGTTCAGCGCTACCATCGGGCTGAAGAAGGGCAAGGAGATGGACACCCTTGAAGGCGATGAACAGAAACGGAATGCCGTGAGCCTGTGCGTGAATGGGGTGAACTTCCGGGCGGACAAGAAACTGGTGAGGGAAATAAACCGGAGGTGCGACCTGAAGCGCGGTGGTGAGAGACGGCTCCGCAAATCACCCTACACACCGGAAGAGCGCCGGCAACTGGCATTGCAATACCTCGAGCAGGAGGGTATCATGCACGTGAGCGACTATGCCAACCTGACCAAACTGTCGAAGACCATGGCCGGACGCGAACTGATAGCACTGCGTAAGGATCCTACCTCGGGCATCACCACCAAAGGACGCGCCACAGCCAAGGTGTATGTGAAGGCGAAAGACGATGTGTCGTGAGGCAATCGTTCAGGCACAACGAAGAAGGTCCAAGGCTCAAAAGCGGAATCTCCTCTCATTTATATACAAGAGTTGTAGGAGTAATAAAAAAGTATTACATTTGCGCCAAATACCAGGAAGAATTTATCACATAGACAAAACTATACCAAACTAATTAACACTAAAAACGACATGAAGAATTTGAGAATTTTATCAGTTTTATGCTTTGTGGCATTGGCTATTTCAATCTGTGCAAAACCTAAAAAGGCGGCTCCCGACCTGTGGCCTGACGGACAGGAAATAGGGCAATGGTTCAAAGAGACCACCCCCGTCGATGTGAGCAAACTGGGGAAGCAGTACCGCCTGACTGACCATGGGATATTTGCAGACGGGACGATGCACACCGAGCAGATCCAGGCGCTGATTGACAAGGCTGCCAGCAATGGTGGCGGAGTCATCGTGGTGCCTTCGGGCGTCTATATGACAGGCGGATTGCACTTCAAGCAGGGCACCCATCTCCATCTGGAGCAGGGAGGTGTGCTGATGGGTTCAGACTTTATCGGTGACTACCCGTTGGGGACTACACGCATAGAGGGACAGACCTGTACCTACTTCGGGGCGCTCATCAACGTGGACGGACATGACGGATTCACCATTACGGGCAAGGGAACGATAGACGGTAACGGACTGAAGTATCACCAGCAGTTCTGGCTGCGCCGCCAATGGAACAGACAGTGTACGAACAAGGACGAACAACGTCCGCGCCTCCTCTATATATCCAACAGCAAGAACGTACAGATAGAGGGAGTCAACCTGCAGAACTCCCCATATTGGACAACCCACTTCTACAATTGCGAGAATGTGAAGGTACTGGGATGCCGCATCTATAGCCTGGGCCGGCCGGACGACAGTAAGGGGCCATCGACCGATGCCATCGACCTGGATGTGGTGCGCAACGTGTTGATAAAGAACTGTTACATGAGTGTCAACGACGACGCTGTGGCCATAAAGGGTGGCAAGGGTCCTTATGCAGATGCCTTCATGAAAGAGTATCCGGGAGTGAACATCCCGGCAGAGTGTGTGGGCAACGGCAAAAACGAGAACATCATCATCGAAGATTGCGAATACGGATTCTGCCACGGATGTCTGACACTGGGTAGCGAGAGTGTGTTCAACCACAACATCATCATGCGCCGTATCAAAGTGACAAATCAGGCCAACAACCTCTTGTGGCTGAAGTGCCGCCCCGACACACCCCAGCAGTATGAATACGTGACGGTGGAGGACATCACAGGCTCGGTCAGAAACTTCATCTATGTGGGAAGATGGACCCAATTCTATGACCTGTTGGACCGCAAGGACCCACCGTACAGCTACGTTGACCACATCACCATGCGCCGGTGCAAGATGGATTGCCTCACCTTCTTCAACGCCAAGAAGCAGGAGGAGGTGAGCCGCCTGTCGAATTTCACGTTCGAGGACCTGGACATCAAGGCCCGCAACGGTAGTTTTGAGCACGACTTCGTCAAAGGATTCAAGACGAAGAACATCAAGATAAACGGAGAGGTAATAGTCAAATAACACCTATTTAATTATCAGTATGGAAAAATCTATGATAAGAACATTCCTCTGCGCCATTCTATGCGTACTGGGCACTCAGCTGAATGCCCAGCAGACGGTATCCCTGAACGGGGAATGGAAATTCTTCCTTGCCAAAGACACCCAAAAGGCGGAAGAGCTGGAGGACTTTTACAAACAGGACTTTGACGCTTCGGCATTCACTACGATAAAAGTACCTTCCAACTGGGAGATACAGGGCTTCGAAGAGCCAAACTACCGTGACATCCCCAAAGATGGAAGCGTAGGCTTCTACCTGCATAAATTCACGACCCCAAAGGGATGGGACAGCAAGCGTATATATTTGAACTTCGGTGGTGTGTGGTCGGCCTGCGATGTGTGGCTGAACGGAGTGTTCATTGACCACCACGAAGGTGGATACACCTCCTTCCGCATGGCCGTGGACAAGGGGCTGAAAAGCCAAGGTGAGAACCTGCTGGCCGTACGTGTAAGCCAAAAGAACCGCAGTTTCAAGTTTGATGTGTTCGACGACTGGTCATTGAGCGGCATCTACCGCGATGTCAGCATTGAGGCCATGCCTCGCGACCGTTGGGTGGAGAGTGTCGCGTTCAAGACGACTTTCGACAAGGATTTTTGCGATGCAGACCTGGCCATCAAAGTCATGGTACACGACCGTAGGAATAAGTATAAAAAGGATATACACAAGCCCAATGGGGGCGACCCGTACCGCTTGCGTGTCACACTGAAGACACCCGAAGGAGAGACATTGCTGACCGAGGAAAAGAAGGTGGACAGCCATGCCTATACCAGCAAGGAGACCAACCTGACGATACGGATGTCAGCCCCCTTGAAATGGACGGCAGAAACACCTCACCTGTACGGTCTGACGGTGGAACTTGTGGAAAAATCAAAGGTGACACAATCCTATCGGACCCATGTGGGATTCAGACAGATAGACACGGATGGCGGTGTGTTGCGCATCAACGGACAGACCGTGAAACTGCGCGGAGTGAACAGACATGACGAATGGCCGGATGTGGGACGCGCCACTACCCGCGAACATTGGTTGCGCGACATCACACTGATGAAAGATGCCAACATCAACTTTATCCGCCTGAGCCACTATCCGCACGCCAAGGGATTCATTGACCTGTGCGACAGCTTGGGCATGTATGTAGGCCAAGAGGTATCCTTGGGCGGAGGCGAAGACTACTTCTTCAAACCTTCGATGATGGACGTGGCCCTGCTGAGGACCTGGGAAACCGTGTCACGCGACATCAACAACCCATCGGTCATCTATTGGTCGGTAGGCAATGAGGACCCTCTGACGCAGATGCACCTCGACTGCATCAGATTGACCAAAGCCATAGACCCTACCCGCCCGGTGCTTATCCCTTGGCGATTCGAACAGACGTTGCCTGAGGAGGTGGACATCCTCTCGGTACACTACTGGACTCCAGGACTCTATGAGCAGATAGCAGCCAAATCGACACGCCCCATCATTTCGACCGAATACACCCATGCATACGGAGAAAATGGTTTCGGAGGACTGAAAGAGCGGTGGGAAGCCCTTACAAAGTATCCGTCCGGTGCGGGAGCTGCCATCTGGATGTGGGCCGACCAAGGAATCCGTACGGCACAGAAGCGCCCGGCCAAGAAGAACAACATTGCCCACAATGACGACCCCTACCTCAGACTGGACGGTGCGGGATGGGACGGCATCGTTGACTCTGACCGCAACCTCACACAAGACTTCCATGAGGCAAAATCGGTCTATGCGACCGTCTATCCTCTGGTTGAACAAGTAAAGGCCGACAACGGACAGAAAGAGGTAAAGATACCTATACAGAACGATTTCGACTTTACAAACCTCTCGGCCATATCCGTTGGATGGCAAATCTATATGGAGAAGGAACTGATGGCAGAAGGAACCAGCCAACTGGAAGCCAAGCCTCACACCTCCACGACACTGAACCTGCCATTAGACGGCATCAAAGAGTTTATCCCCGGAAAGACTTGCTATGCTTGGATAACCTTCCACAACGGAGAGCAGACTATCACCCGACGTGCGGTGGAGATTGTACCCTCTCTGTCTCTCTACAACATGCCGGAAAAGCAGAAGATTGCCGTCAGCGAATCTGAAGGAAAGACACTCGTTTCGTGTGGTGATGTGGAGTATGTCTTTGACCCCCAACAGGGCGAACTGGCAGAAATCCGCAAGGCGGGAAATACGCTGGCCACCCGACTCCGCCCCACAATATGGAGAAAGTTGGACCATAACGAAGTCACCGCCATGAAGGTCACACCCAAAAAGTTGCCCAACTTGAACAACTATAAAGTCCAAAAGACTGCATGGAAGGTAGAGCAACACGAAGAGAATGTCCGGATTGAAGCCACCATGAAATACGTTGTCAACGAAAAGAATGAGTTTGATGTGCAGTGGCTTTACACCATCACAGAAGATGGGGCATTGAATGTCCGTTACGAAACCGTTTGCCACGTACAAGTCAAGGAACTTCCACACGTAGGACTCTCTCTGCAGATGGGCAAAGACATCAAGCAACTCCATTGGCTGGGCAAAGGGCCATACGACTCGTATTCCAACCGCCAGTCGGCCTCCTACTTGGGATATTGGGGTGGCGACATCGCTTCTCCTGAGGCTTGCGGAACCAAGCAGATACGCCGCATTGACCTCGCGAGTGACAAAGCCATGTTGCAAATCTCCTCTAACGGCTATATGGAACATTTTGCAGCCTCCCCCAGCCTATGCTACATCCTGAGCGGCATCTATCCCCGTCCGGAAAAGGGACGCCCCGCTGATGACTTCTTCGAGCAATTGCACGCTAACCAAACCTTCACCGGAGAAATCAGAATAGACGTGACGAACTGCAAGTGAGATAGCTACGAGTGGTGAGTTACAAGCTACGAGTAATGAGCGACAAGCTACGAGTGGTGAGTTACAAGCGATGGATTCACCCCATCCCCACCCCGAAGGGAAGAGAACACCATCTCGCACAATAGTTCTGACATAAAACTAAAAGGACAGAAGAACAATGCTTATACAAGTTCTTCTGTCCTTTTTTTATCCTGTCAACACGCCCCTTAAAAAGCGGGAAATGTGAAAAATCAGTTGATTTATATGGCGGATAATGTGAAATTCATCATCTTTACACCTGAAAACAAACTGATTACGCTTATGAACGGAATGCTAAGAAGAAAGATAGATGGCAAATTCTACACCTTCCCCTACTTCCTTACATTCCTGCTCAAAAGGTTTGTGACGAGGAGGTGATGAAGGAAGTAAAAGCTGCCTTTTCCAACTCCCCAAAGAATGCAGGAGTATAGACAAATGTGCAGCTTACATGATTTAGGCGCGGATTGCGCGGATTAAAACTATAATATGAATCGTGTTATCCGCGTAATCCGCGCCTAAAAAATCAGTTCCGCATGACCATTAGTCACTTGTAGCTCATCACTCGTAGCTAGTCGCTCGTAGCTCGTCACCATCACAAATTCTTCTTCGGATAGAGGGCATCCCACCACGAGGAGTCGCCCTTGAGCCAACGCTGGAACCATGCCATCTGGGTGGCGAGCCACTTCTGACGCTTGGTGTAGTCGAGGATGTGGTGATCCTGCCCCTTGACCTGCACGAGGGCCACCTCGCGACCGAGGAGTTTCAGGGCGGTGAACATCTGGAGGCTCTCAATGGGGGGCACGTTGGTATCGACATCGCCATGGAGCAGGAGGAGCGGAGTGTGAATCTTGTCAGCATTGAAGAGGGGCGAACGGTCAACGTACAGTTCGCGATGGCTCCAAGGATAGCTGTTGGCCATGCTGACCTCGCTATAGTTGTAGCCCCAATAGCCTTGTCCCCAATAGCTGGTGTGGTTGGCAATGCCGGCATGGCTGATAGCGGCGGCAAAGAGGTCGGTGCGGGTCTGCAGGTACATGGTCATGAATCCGCCGTAGGAGGCGCCCATGCAACCAATCTTGGTGGAATCGACAAAGGGATGCTCCTGACAGAAACGGCGCGTGCCCTCGATGATGTCCTCAGCAGGCCCCACTCCGGCGGTGTTGACATGGCGCGAAGCCCACTCCTGTCCGAAGCCGGTGGCTCCACTGGGTTGGAGGATGTAGGCCACATAGCCCAACGAGTTCCAATAGTGGCCCGAATAGGCCAGGCCGAAGTTGCGCGACACGGGCGAACAACCACCGTAGTAATAGACAATGAGGGGGTATTTCTTCGCAGGGTCAAAGTCGGCAGGGAGGTAGCAACGGCCATAGACGGTGTCGCCCCGTGAACTGAGGAAATTCCAATCGGTGCACTCTCCAATACGGGCATCGCCCAGGGTGGTGAGTCCGTCGAAAAGCTGGAGTTCCTTCTCCTTCTTGAGGTTCATGACATAGGCCGACGAGGGTTGCATCACACTCTCGGCCAGATAGGCCACGGTGGGAGTCTGAGTTGCCAATGAGAGACGATAGACATATTCGCCCGAAGTAGGGAGGGTGCGTATCTTGCCCGTGTTGGTATCGAGGGAGAAGAGGCGCACATAGTCGCGGTCCTCGGCCGTGAAATAGACCTTGCCATCGGCCACCGACCATTGGAGACTGCTCACTGAGGGGTCAAAGTCGCGTGTGAGGGGCTTGACCTGCTTGGTGGCGATATCGAAGAGGAAAAGTTCGTACTCCGTCATGCTGGGAGTGACCTCGGGCGGGAGCACACATCCGATGCGATCAAAAGCTTCGGGATTTCCGGTGAAGAGCACCTTTGAGGCATCGGGCGAGAAGTGGCCTTCGCCCAGAAACTCGGCGGCTTGCAGAAGGGTGTCGGCCTGAAGGGTTTGTGCATCCATCACCAGAACGTCGGTCACCGTAGTGGGGCGCTTGGTGAGGCGCGAACGCGAACTGCCCAGCAACAATTTGCGGCCATCGGCACTGATGTCCATCAGCCACGCGCTCTGGCTACCGAAGGTGAGACGCTGGGTGAGTCCACTGGCCATGTCATAACGGGCAAGGTAACGACGTGTACGGAAACCTGGTTGCCGGTCGTCCATCTCGACAATCTCGTAAATGTCGGCATCCTCCTTGGGTCCTTCTTCGGTACGGCTCAGTATCAGGTAGTCCTCCGTGGGGGCGAGGGTAATGTGGCCCCCAGGCACGTTAGCGGTCAGAAGTTCGCGCACACCGGTCAGGGGGTCAATCTTATAAAGGTTACGCTTACCACCCTCGGTAACCTCTTGCAAGAAGGCGGAGGTGCGGGGCATCCATCCCCACGCATAGTCGAGTTTGCGCAGGAGGCGGCCACTCTTGGTATCGCGCAACTCATAGTCCCAATGCGACTTGCCGTCCGGTTCGACTGTCTGGCAAGAGAGCACCGTGTATTTCCCGTCGGGCGAGAGAGAAATGCTACGCACCCAACGTCCATCGGTCAGGTCGTTCACCATCAGGGGGTGTGCCTTGTCCAGAGTATAGTCCACGGCTTGCGGAGCATCGAGCACTACGCTGATAGAGTCGGTATCCTTCGGCTCGGTGAGATAGCGGATGGCCAAAGTATGGTGGTTGGGAGCCAGTTTCAGTTCGCCCTGCGACTCCTGTCCATCGACATAGAGTTTGTAGTGCTTCGGGCCCTTCACCTCCAACTTGCCTTTCAGGAAGTCTCGGTTGTTGATGTAGAAGCTGAGCACACCCACACTGCGCTCGCCCTCCACACGAGGCAACACCTGCCCACTGAAGGTGGCGGAAGCCTCAGCCGTCAGGGAAACGGCCTCCAGTTGCGAAGCGGGGTCGTATTTCTTGCCCGCCACATTCACGGTGTCCATACTCAACGGAGCGGTCACCCGATAGGGGCCTGCGAGGTTGAACTCTTTAATCTCTGTCTTGTGTTGTGCCTGCATCGAGGCGGAAAACGCCAGGAGGGCACACAGTAGGAATGGGGATTTCATATGAGTATATTTTTATTTATTACTGGAGTTTTTAAGGAGTTAAAAGAAGTTCTTCTGAAGGAGTTATAGGAGTTAAAGGAGTTATCAGCCCTTTGGGCTTAGGAGTTATCGCAAGCAGAGCTTGCTAGCCGAAAGTCTTCCATCATGCAAGCAGAACTATCGGCTTTAACTCCTTTACTCCCAGACTCGTCAGAGCCGATAACACCTTTAACTCCTTCAATGATAACTCCTTTAACTCCTAATAAAGAATCAAATCCTTATCGTCACCATCGTGGCCCCGAATCCGTACTCACGGAAGGAGGCATCCTGGAAGGTGCAACTTTTGTACTTGGTCTTCAACTCAGTCTCAATGGCACGGCGGAGCACTCCCTCGCCTTTGCCGTGGATGAAGACAATCTTCTGTCCTACCCGACGGCGGTTCTCCTCCATCGTGCGACGGAAGACCCCGAGCTGGTATTCCAACATCTCGCCATTGGTCATGCCCGAGGTATTGTCTAACAGTTCATGGATATGGAGATCGACTTCGATGATTTTTTTATCCGATGACATTTTACTCCCCTCCCTTGTTGAGGGGTTGGAAGAGAGTCTTTCTTTGCCCTCTTTCTTTCCCAAAAGAGCATCCTTCAATTGTACAGAATCAACAAAGACCTGACGGACGGGAATATCGTCCCTCACCACATCGTAGAGCAGGGCTGGCTCTTCGAAAAAATCACTATCGCGGAAAGTATGGAGTTTGTAGAACTTCACGGTATCAATACGAAGTTCGACACTGACCGCCTGTTTCATCAAGAAACTTTTGCCCTCCTTGAAGGGAATCAACTGGACGGCAACACGCTCCATATTGTTGAGAAACTCCTTGCCAAACTCTTCCAGATACATCTTGGTGTTCGGTTCCATCAGGCCATGAGCCCGAACGGTCCAACTCTTGCCCTCGGCCACCATATAGATGTAGTAGAGGAAGTAGTTGCTATCGTTCACCAAATAGGCATCAAACAAAGTGGTGGTCACAGCCTTGATGTCCTGTGGCACATAGGCCAGTTTGACATTGAGGGTGTCATTGCCCTTGATTTCCGTAGGAGGAGCAACAAACTGACGAGCCTGCGGAGCTTCAGCGACGGATGGCTTCACACCCCTATCTGCCGGTTCTTTATCCGCCGGTTTCTTCAACCCCAACGTATTCACTTTGGCAATATTATAATCGTTGGTGTCAATCACCACACACTCTCTGATCTGCATGGGTATTTCAAACCCATCCTCATCTTCCACAAGGACAATATCCTTACCTTGGAAACCTGACACAATGCCTCCTCCCTTTTCACTGAGGAAGCGTACTTTATCTCCTATTTTCATAATTACATTACGTTATCTTGTCAACGAGAACTTCAAACTAATTCCAAAATCCATGTTGGTCACGGGATAGGCCGATGCTGACACCAACGGCTCGTTGCGCTGCATGTCATAATAAGCATTCACCGTAAGCAAACGGCTGACGGTATAGTCGGCCGAAAGCGACACCTTCAATGCCTTGTTTCCACTGGTGGCCTGCGTTGTAACGGTCTGTATGTCCCGACACAAAGCATTCTGTTCACGCCAAGAGAAATCAGCACGCAGATTCAGGTCATTGCTCACTCCGCCCCTACGAGTAGTTGTCTTTGAATTATTATTCTTCGCATTACGTCCTTTCTTATTATTGGAACCTCCTCCACCACCAAAAATCTTGAAGTTGGTAATCTTATATCCAAACCCTACAACAAAATCGTCGCTGGTAGTCTCTACTATCTGATTGGCCGCCATACTGAGGTTGAGCACACGGGTTTTCTTTAATTCGACCTTAGCCGAAAGATTGTTCAACAATGTCACATCCAAACCTATGAGCGGAGAGAACGACTCGTTGATGCTCACCGTGCTTACATCATACATGCTGCTCGGCACAGGATTACCCGTCTGCGTATTCTCAATGAATCCCCGTTCGCCCATGAATGACCAATAGCTCTGGTATGTGTTGAAAGAGCCCACCGAATAGACACTCTTATATCCATGACTCAATGTCACACTCTTGAAATGCTCACTGAACCAAGGCAACTTGCCAAGGCCGGCATACTTGATGGTCCAGTTGGGCATCATCTTCAACAACGAGGGGAAGATGTCAAGCGCAGAGCTACCCACATCGCTTCCGGTATAAGCGGCCAAGAAAGCGGGAATCATCACATCGGGCGAATATTTGTCAACACCACCATTAACAGGGTCATAAGGCTGGCCGGCCAAAGCCGTTCCTACCGGATAGACAGCTCCGGCATACTGGCTCTCAATACGCCCATGAACAACATCAAGATTACGGATAAAGCGGTCGAAAGTACGCGAAGAGTATCCATTTCCCGAATTTCCTTTCGAGGTAAAAGCGGTACCAATAGTGACTACCGTCATTGAAAAGTTTCCACTCTGCACCTCTGGCATACCCGAATACATATATTGGATACTGCGCGAACGGTTCATCGTACGGCTGGCATTGAGGTCTATCTTGAAATCCCGGAAAGGCTCCAACGTCATCTTGAACTGGAAGTCCTCCATGGAGTTTGTCGTAGCTGGTGTAGCCACACTGTCACTATTCATCAACCAACCACGCTCTGAAGCCCGACGCAAATAATCATCGCCCTGAATACCAAATGCAAAATCCAATCCGGGAGCAAAGATGCCGCCATTCTTGCCTTGGCCGAAAGCATCGCCCACCGATGGGATGAAGCCTGGCACAGACATCGCATAAGTGTTGCGATAACTGATACTGAAATTGCGTACCATCATGGCACCACGTGCAATAACCTGTGCCGTCTTGTACCACTTCTGCTCCTCGGGCTTAGGACCTGGCGCTACGGTAAGTTTAATCTTCACCGTATCCTGATTGCGGATAAGAATCTTATTTTCATCCAGCACCTTGTACTTGATGGGATAACGCTTGCCATCAGCCGTGACGGCCCGCACCTCGACCCGCTTCGTCTTGCGGGAATGCACGATGGTTACCGTAGTATCGGCAAGCAACTGTACCTCTTTGTTGTATTCGCGTTTTTTCTTCTCTGTCTCCTTCTTCCTGTCGGCCTGCTTCTTGGCATTCTGTCGGGCAATCTTGCTTGTAGGCTGTTTCTTGGCCGTAGCAAAACGCTTGTTGGCCTCTTTCAGGAAATCAACTTTATTGTAGAGAGTTTCCATATTGAAGCGCCCATTGATGTTGATGGTACGCTGATTGGCAATGGTGTTTCCAAGCGACATGCCATTGTCGAGCATAGTACCCCGATTCCAATTATAAGATGAATTGAAACTGGCATCGGCCGTAATCCAATCGGTAGCCGGAATCTTATTCAAGGGCACTTGATACGATGCCGAAAAGGTCTGTTGGTAATCCATAGGACGTCCCAAACGAATGATACTATGCTTGACCGAGTCTTTCCATGCGGCATATTCATCCGGATAGCGATCCTTATTTACCGGTCCGTATGGTTCCTCAATCTCCGCATGAGTCGCTGAAGTATAGTTCAACTTCAGGTTTTTGGTCAAATCCCAACGGATGGCCAACTCACGGTTCCACAAGTATTGTTGTGAGAAAGAAACTGGCAACGTGGCAGAAACATCCAGATTCTCCAAATCGCGCTCCTGCAATTCGTAATAGTGCCTATTGATATCCGTATTGAAAGAGACCGTCTGAGGCAACCAGTTGACGCCAAAATCCTTGACCACCTGCAACCACTTCGACTTGCTTTTCATACCCTTGAAAGGTTCAAGAGGTTTGTAAACCGGTGCATAGTTATAGTTCATACCCAATTTCCAATCGACCTCTTTTTCGTATGTTGTGGTCTCTCCACTATTATCACGTTTGCTATAAGAATAGCTGAATGCAAAGTTTGCAGGGTCATACGGCATAGGATTCTTGCTCGCAATATTCACTTTGGCATTGCTGACACTGAAGTTCCGATAGGTGCTCACGGTTTCGGCAATGCTACGTATAGAATCCTCCTCATGACTATCTATTGCGGCCTCCAAAGCATCTTCCAACAACATATCCGTATCCAACGGATTGAACTTGGGAGAAAGTCTCTCCTTGGTGTACGAGAAATAGAGAGGGATGCTCACTTTCGCCTTTTCGGGGAAGAAACGGCCTGCTTCGAAATTGGTAGTCACAGCATACTGGTAATAGTTATCCATACGGCGCTCACTGACTTTCTCTTCCAATCCGCCAAAACCGGCAGTTTCCACATGCCCCGTCAGGTTCACACTTCCCAAATCGGAGAGTTGCACATTCATATTTCCTTGCGCAGCCCAACCACCATCAATAGCCGGATCCTGCAAACGCAACTCATTCACCCACACCTCGACCGACTTCTTCGAACGGGCGTTGTTGCGCACACCTATCATAATGGTCTTGACTTCGCCCAACGACGGATTACCCATCACACTCACCTTATTCTTGGGCTGATTCTCATCGTACTGACTATACAAGGTTGTGTAACTTACCCCTGACCCGGCCACACCGCGTGCCATGTTTCGAGCCTTCTTCAAATCAGTGAAGACACTGAAATCTATATCCAACATATTTTCTTCGGGCCAAACCGCCGTGGCCGAAGAACCTGAATAACGGTCATAGTTTCCTGCCGGAGTCAGTTTCAATGGTATTTCATATTCATAAAAATTATTCTTATAATCGGAGCCCAGACGGATGAATACCGACACTTCTCCATCTTCCAACCCTGTCACATCATTCACCGGGGCATTGGCATGAGTGAACATCTGCAAACGGTTGTATTGGCGCAGGTCTATATTGATATTCTTGTAAATGGCACGTGCATCGCCAGTATTCAAATCAGTAACCTTGATGCAAAGAGCCTGTTCATTGTCCTGACGCAATTGGGGCTGACTGGGATCGAGCACCCGACTGATACCTGGAGGCAGCACATAGTTCACCGGTTCACGGTCGCCATTCTCTTCAATATTCACTGAAGAGACATTTACCGAACCGCTGACCGTGGGAGCTGTCGCGGTATTGTAGAGCGCTTGTCCGTAAGTGCGCCACTCAGCCCGAATCAGATCAAGTGTAGCGAAGCGCAAGACAATGGGTTGCTCAAAACCTGTAAGGTACATACGCATGAAACGAATGGAATTGAGACCATTGATACCGCCAACCGCCTTTTCATACTCATCCACAGGAATACGGAACTGGTACCACGTAGCCTCTTCAGTGTTTCCATTACGGAGTTTCACACTGCTCACCCGCTTGTCAACAATATAATTGCGCCCCACCTGCAAATCTTCCGGACGCATACTGATGTAGTATTGGTAGTACTTTTCGTACTCACCCAAAGTATAATCCTGATTGATGTCCTCCACATCCGGAGTACGCTTGTAGGATATATCGTAACTCTCAGGTGAATCCTCCGAGGCCACAGAGTTTCCCTCTGTATTATTGATATACTTATAGCGCTCCAATATCCCCACCTGTCCGTCGTCATGGTCCGAACCACGATAATGGTGATAATTGTCACCGGCAGGGTCCGCTTGAAACTTGGCAAAAGCCTCAGCCGACACTTTGCTCTGAATGGCACTCAAGTAGTCACGATAAGTAGGGAACGCTGCCTCTTCTTCATTGGAGAGTCCGTCCAATCCTACGTCCTGCCGGCCACGTGCACCACTCGTATTGTCAAACGCATAAACAATGCTCCTGTCGGTAGGCACCCGTCCCCACACTGTCTCCGTGTAGCGGGGCGAACCATCGGCCGGCATACCATTCTCGAAAAACTTCTTGCCATCCTTCAACACATCTTCCGAGACTTCTCCTAAATGAATATAGAAATCTCCACCGCGTGGACGAGTGTCTTTTGCCTCGTACATGAAGGGATCCATCATCCAGAACTCTACATATTCTATATTGGCTGTCTCGAAATCACTGGTCTCCAACTTGCGCATCATTCCTCCCCATCGCTTGGCCGGATTGGGGAGTTTTCCCTCTGGGGTCAAATCCGTATCCAAGTTATAAGGACCGCGCTCATCCGGATAATAAGCCAAATTCAGAATATTCAAGGTTGTTGACGAATTGAACTCAGCCTCTTTGTTAGGATAAAGTTCACGCTCATACACTTCGCGCACATAATGGTTGGAAAGCTGTTCCAAGTCACTCTTTATGTGTGAAGGGGTAAGCGAAGAACTGCGACGAGTAAACAAAGGATCGATGTAGTACCAGCTCAGCATGGCCCTGTCCATTCCATACTTTGTATCTCCCACAAGTGTGGCATTGGGCAATCCGGAAGGGGTACTGGACAACATCCAGCTTTCGGGTTGGCGCACATCAATACCATTTTCTGTACTCTCAAAATCATCCAAATAAGAAGCGTTACCCTGCACCCCACTGGCCTCACCCGCTATCAGTTGGGCAAATTCTGCCGTCAAATTGATGGTCGATGGTTGTGTGGCTTCAAGTAAGGGCAACTTGTCTATCATATTGGTCAACCATTGGCTCTCCTTCTTCCATGCAATATTCGCACCCCATAAGGTGTTTTTCAACGGTTCACTTCCCATTGCCACCTTACTGGTTTGCGGCTTCTCACTCAAGTGCATGATGGTACCACCAAACTGGAACTCCTTGCTGAAATCGTACATGAAGTTCATACCCAACATGGTCTTCCGCTGCATGCTGAAGTTGGTATTGCTCTCCAGACTCACATTCACCGCCGTACCGGCATCAATGATACTTTGGTTGATGATGGTCACACGACCCGAACTATAATCCACCGTATAGTCACTATTCTCAACAAGGGTGACACCACCGGCCGTCACCGTCACCGAACCTTGCGGAATATTCCATGCTCCAAGGTCAATCTCACTACCATTGGTAGCTTTATACTGACCGGTAAAAATAAACTTGTCCTTTTCCGCAATCTGCTTGGCAACAGTCTTGGTTGAGTCATAAAGTTCGTCAAACACATATTTTTCTGCCAATTGGTTATTGCCTATAAACTTACGCAAATGGTCACCAAACGGCTCCACTACAGGGAAATAAATGCGGCCATTCTGAGCAACAACGGTATATCCTTCGACAAAGTCAAAAAATCCGTTAGGCCGACTTTGGTTATTATTATCCAGACGATCCAAGTTAAGGGCACGCAGAAGGGTGGTCTCCTTCAAAGCCGGTTCTGGTATATAATTAAGATAGACACCAGCGGTATCACTCTGATACTTGATGTCCAGACGGAATTTTTCCTTCTGCACACTGGTTGCTCCAAGGGCATAAACGTTCTTCATCATCAGGTCCCACGTCCCCATGCCGGGCTGGTTGCTGGTATTCTTCAACAACTTTACGTAGATAGCCTGTTTCGTATCACTCACATCGGCGGCAAATTCTCCCACCTGATAACGTGTTCCTCCCAACGTATATTCGTATGCCACGGCCAACACATCATCGGGTTGCAGGGTCTGCTTCAACGACACATAACCCACCGCCCTGTTCAACGTATATTCATTGGCCGTCAACAAACGGGCATTTTCTATTTTCTCATAATCAACACTCCCACTAAACCCTGGGATTCCATCAAGCACAGAAGTGGTTTGGGTTATATCACGCGCTGCACCATACTGGTTCACCAGACTTTGATACAAGCTGTTCGACGCATTCGACGGATTGGAACCACCCGTAGCTGTCCACATCGGATTACTAATCTTATTAGATTCTCCCAAGTCGGTCAAGGCTATGATGTTTCGCGGATTGTCGTAGTTGCTGGTCTTGTTTGTCACCCAGATTTCTACACGGGTAATATTGATTCCGCTCATCACATTAGGCAACGAAGCCATGTTCTTGTCATAATTGTCGCGGAAGTAATGACTGAGGAAGAAATGGCGGTTTTCATCATAATTGGCAGCACTAACCTCAAAATCTGTCAATTGGGAACCACCCTTGGAAGAAACAGTCTTGGAAGAGGACTCCTTTTGAGAAACCACCGTCTGCAATTTCAATTTACCGAATTGAAGGTCGGCACGGATACCAAACAGCGAAGTCGCTCCCCGAATGAGCGAAGAATTGGTAGGCATACTGACGTTTCCTGCTTCGAGCAACTGGATAATCTCATCCTCCTTTCCCTCGTATGCCAGTTTTATCTTCTTGGTGTCGAAATCAAATGTGGCATCGGTATTGTAGTTCATATCCAAACTCATCTTGTCGCCTACCTTACCGTTGATGTTCAGGTTTACCTTTTCATCAAATTCAAAACCAAAAGTTTTCCGTTGGCGATCGGGCAGACTCGGATTCTCCGTATTCTTATAGCGGCCACCAAACTTCAATTCTGCCGATCCTTGTGTCTTGATACGGACTCCGCCCGGACCAAAAATCTTCTCGGCAGGCCCCAAGTCAAAATGCATATCCGAGAAATCAAACTTCTCCTTACCAGCCTTCTCATATTCTTCCGTATTACGGTTGCGATAATAGGCGTTCATGGATTGCTTCATGCTCCATGTGGTATATTCCTCGGGAGTCATCAACACTGGAGCATTCAGATAACTGTCTCCCATCTTCGAACCTATCACATAGTGTCCGGTCTTCTCATCGTACTCCGTAGTCAGACTGATATTCTCCGGGTCTTTCAAGTCGGCAGGCCCCTGTTTCAGTTCCTTCTCATTGTATTGGGGTGCTGTCTTTTTTACACTATAACGAGGTTTCTTGCCCGTTACCGTGTCAGCAGGTTGTTGAGGTTGTTGCTCTGCCGGTTGCATGACATGAAGAGGGCTTTCACCGCTAATGGCGGCTACCGTCTGCAAACTGGCCACAACCAGCAGCAATATATAGATGATATATTTACCTCTCTTCATCACCCCAATGGTAGAAATCAATTAATTCAATTCTCACAGGCACAACCTGCCGGAGCTCAAGGCTCAAAGTTCAAAGTTTAAAGTTCAAGGTTCAAAGTAAACAGCACTATCGGCCTTTGTCCCCTTTCGTCCTTTAATTATAATTAAACTACAGTCTCTTTAACGCCACTTTGATAACGCGCTCTACAGGTGCAGAAGGTTCCTCCTTCAAAATTGCCATCACCACCTTCTGTGAAGCAGCAACAGGAAATCCCAACATGGTCAAAGCCGAGACGGCTTCGTCCATCACAGCACTGGTTGCACCTGCTCCAGCCAAAGGCAATTCACCGTCCCCACCGGCCATTCCTGCAGCCGAAGGCAACAGCTTGATTTTATCTTTCAAATCAACAATAATACGCTGGGCAGTCTTCAAGCCGATGCCCTTCACTGTTTTCAGCAATTTGTCGTTGCCTGTAGCTATCACATCACACAACTCACGCGGACTGAGAGCTGACAATATCATACGGGCAGTATTTCCACCTATGCCACTTACCGTTATCAGTTGCAAGAACAGTTCGCGTTCCTCCTTGGTAGCAAAACCGAAAAGTACCCATGCATCTTCGCGGATAGCTTCATGAACATACAGGCGCACCTGCTTCTTTCCCTGTACTGCCGTATAGGTATTCAATGACACATTGAGCAGGTAGGCCACTCCTCCACTCGTCTCCAACGTCACCGTGGCTGGGGTTATCTCCGTAACCTCTCCTTTGATGTATTCTATCATAATGATTCTCTATTTTCCCTCTTTCAAAAGGATGATGCGACATTCGCGCAACACCCGTAAACAAAGAAAAAACGCGAAATTACACATTTTATTGTATCTGCAAGCTCAAGATTCATTCATTCCAGATGGGAGTTCCCTACGAATCTACCGGCACCCTCTCGTATATCGTTGCTATACTGCCATGCCGGGTGTAGTGTACTGCCATGCCGGATGTAGTGTACTGCCACGCCGGGTGTAGTGTACTGCCACGCCTATTGCAGAAGGTTGGCAGACTTTAGGGAGGTTCTATAAATTAGTTCCTACATTTATTCAGGCTGGTTTTCTACTTGCGAGGATTTATAGGACCTCCCTTAAAGCAACTGAAAAGCCATGTAGAGAATCCGCCCCACAGATTACGAACAATATTCTAACAGCATTCAAACGGTATTCGAACAGCATTCGTTCCAACATTAGCCACTAATCTGCCAATTAGTATAATTTAACAATTGGGGGGGGTATTTTTTAGAAGTCTTTGTATTTTTGCAGCATAAAAGGATGCTTTTTAGGGTTTCATAACTTTCGTCTCCCCAAAAGAAGCGACCATAACCATTAACAATATAATAGAATTAAGAACAAAAAAATTAAGAAACAAGCTAAGGCTGAGACGACCGAGGCACTAAAAACTATTACAATTATGAGAAAGCTAAGATTTCTTTTGTTGATGCTGTGTGCAGGATGCATGGTGGGTCATGCACAAATCACCACAGGTGAAAGTTCATCACGCGTAGTCCGCACCGGTAACCGTGCACAGGCAGGTGACTTCGGTCTTTATTTGGGTGGAACAAGCACTATCTTCAAGAACTTTGACAACATGGACAATTTCGACTTCCTGCCCCTCATCAATGTGAAGTACATGTTTACAGATAAGGTAGAAGGTCGCGTAGGTATCGAATGGTGGAGAGAAAGCAACACTAGTGAGGTCAAGGTGCCTAACTACAACGAAGAAGGTGAAGAAGACGGAAGTGAAACTGTTGAAAACACAAACTTCGAGAGTAGCATGATGTTCTACCCTGGAATAGCTTACCACTTCTCTAACACAAACTTGCTCGATGTTTATGTAGGTGCTGAACTTCCTATTGGATGGGGCTCATACGGAAGTGAAGATGATGAAGACGAATACAAGACCTCTCAGTTCCGTTTCGGTTTGGGTGCGTTCGTTGGCTTGCAGGCCTACATCGGCAACTTGCCTTTGGCTCTTGGTGTAGAATATGGTATCAGCACTCTCTACAACAGCACATCTGATGGTACCTTGACCAAAGACGGAATGACCATTGACAAAGCTGCCGGTTATCAGGAAGATGTGAGCAACAGCAGTTGGAAACTGGGACATCAAGCTCGCGTGACATTGACCTATTTCTTCAAACTCTAAAACCATGAGCTGAATTATGAAACTGAACAATTTACTATATGCTCTTGCCCTTGTGCTGTGCTTTACGTCATGTGGCACCATCACGAAGGATCAGAGTTTCTCGGCTGGCCGCATCAGCTTGGAGATGAATATGGATGACCTTGTTTGTCTGGGAGAAACCGAGATTTCAGCAGAATACAACACCGTGTTGGGAGTATTCACCAAACTTGAAAGAATCAACGGTGAAGCCTACAACCCCGGAGAACCCAAAAAGAAACTGAACATTCCCGGACAGAAATTCACTTTGAATGGCACAGGAATGGAACTGGCCGCTTATAAATTGGCCGAAGAGTTCCCCCAAGCTGTTTACTTCCAGATTGTCTATGAAAGCACAGTCAAGGACCGCATGTTCTTAGGCAGTGTCACTAAAAAGACCGCTAAAGTAAGAGCCTACCGCCTGAAATAATCACAAATCTTTTTCATTTGCCGATAGTACCCCTTCTTCACAGTTTGTGGTTACTATCGGCTTTTCTTCGTTTCATTCGCACAACAAAAACTATGAAAAAACTGTTATACACAGCTATTTGCCTCACCACCCTCTTCATCCCCGGTGCATGTACAGAAGATACCCCTGACGTATCTGACGTGGTCGTATTCGTAGAGCCTTCAAATGATTCGCTCCCTACCCTCTACTCGGGAGATAAAAAACGTTACGAACTTGAATTGTCAACCATACACGACCATATACACCGATTCAGCATCAAATCTTTCGACGTTTACAGAGGCTACATCACCCTCCTTGATTCTGTCTGCGAACAGAAGCGGAACAGTTTCACCTATGATTTCGTATATACAGCATCTGAGATTGACCGCGAACAGCTGATGGTAGAACTGAGATTCACCGTCGAAGACAATGAAGGGAATGTTGCCGAAAACAAACGAAATTTAAGAGTAAGGAATAAACTCATCACCTTAAATGAATTGAACGGTATCGTCCTATATAGCCCATATTCGGACAACCCCGATGCCATCAATCTTGCAGATGTTTCTCAACCCTTCACGTCCAAATTCTCTCCCGACTCACTCAAAGCAGATCTTTATGTCGAAGCAGACACTACTTTTATACGCATAAATTGGAAGAGCCGGACAAAAGCTAAATTTGTGCGCAACAACAGTTTCAATTACACCACAGCCACGGCTACACAAATCCAAGCTGTTTATCAAAGTTCAGTCCGTTCGGATGCCGTTCAAAATCTTTCTGTCAATGACATCATCCTGATTGGGCACAATGATACAGCCGAAGGAGTTTTCCACATAAAGAATATTATACCAGCTGACGAATCAGGAAACAAAGGTTGCTTACAGTTAGGATATAAGGGGATAAAAACTGTCCAATAACCATTTTTTTTCATCTTCCGCTAACAAAAAGCAGGCGATGCTTATGTCATTTCAAACTTTTTGCATACTTTTGCGTTCGTTTTATAGAATAATGCAACAATGAGGAGTCTCATTCATGAGATATCCCTCCAACCAAAACAAACAATACAAAGATGAAGAAAATTCGTGCAGCCATCGTTGGGTATGGCAACATCGGGAAGTTTGCATTGGAAGCGCTGGAAGCAGCTCCCGATTTTGAAGTGGCAGGCGTAGTGCGCCGTAGTGGTGCCGAGAACAAACCGGCAGAATTGGCAGGCTATCCCGTAGTGAAACATATCAGTGAACTGGAACAAGTCGATGTGGCCATTTTGGCCGCCCCCACACGTAGCATAGAGGCATACGCCAAGGAAATATTGGCAATGGGCATCAACACCGTGGATAGCTATGACATACACTCTGGTATCGTAGAGCTACGCTGTTCACTTGACAAAGTAGCCAAAGAACATGGTGCAGTATCAATCATTTCGGCCGGTTGGGATCCGGGAAGTGACAGTGTAGTACGTACCTTGATGCAAAGTCTTGCCCCCAAAGGCATCACTTACACCAATTTCGGACCAGGAATGAGCATGGGGCATAGTGTATGCTGCAAAGCCATAGAAGGTGTTAAAGATGCTTTGTCAATGACCATCCCTGTAGGCACAGGCATACACCGCCGCATGGTATATATCGAGGTAGAGGAAGGAAATGACTTCGACCAAATTGCAGCCGCCATCAAAGCCGACCCCTACTTTGTGAACGATGAGACGCATGTGAAACAAGTTGCCAGTGTAGATGAATTGAAGGATATGGGACACGGTGTAAACCTGACACGCAAAGGAGTGAGTGGAAAAACACAGAACCAGCTCTTCGAGTTCAACATGAAAATAAACAACCCGGCACTGACCTCACAAGTATTGGTCAATGTGGCACGTGCCAGCATGAAACAGCAACCGGGATGCTACACCATGGTAGAAATTCCAGTCATCGACCTCCTTCCCGGCAACCGTGAAGAGTGGATTGCCCACCTTGTATAGGGGAAAAAAGGGAAACAAAGAATTAAAAATGAAGGGTGAAGAATCATGATGTACAAACCATCGGATTCTTCACTCTTCGTTTTTTCACTCTTCACTTACTCATACACCCTCATACGTTCTGCCATTGGTTCATGAGTTTTTGCTTCAGGCATAGAGAGCGGATAACCAAATGGCATTTGTGCCACCAAATCCCAAGTGACAGGCAAATCCCACTCCATGCGGACACGAGCATCTATCAGCGGATTGTAATGCTGGAGCGAGGCTCCCAAGCCGGCATCTTCCAACAAGCACCATAAAGTCAGTTGATGCATAGCGGATGTCTGTAACGACCATCCGGGAAATTGTTCGGAGTATAAAGGATAACTGTTCTGAAATCCTTCCACCACACTACGGTCCTCATAGAAAAGCAACGTTCCGTAACCCGATGAAAAACTATGGTTGATTTTCCGCTCCGTCTTCAGATAAGTCTCACCGGACAACATGGTCCCCAATACCTCCTTCACAATCTCCCACAACCGATGGTGGGCATCACCCAATAACAAGACAATCCGCGATGATTGGGAATTGAAAGCAGAGGGAACATGCATCAAGGCAAACTCTACCATACGCTGAATCTCTTTGCAGTCCACCAATACTTCACTGCCTAAAGCATAATGACTGCGACGATGCAAAAGGGCCTCTTTAAAACTACGTTTCATACCTCAAATACAATATCAAGTTTTTCCAAATGAAACGCAAATAGAGACAAAAGGTTCTGAAGCAAGTTGACTTCTTACCTTCAGAGACACGAAAATAGGCAAGAAAAGTATTCTATAATCAAAGAGAGGGTGTGTCAAAAATAAATTTAGACACACCCTCACCTATAATCCCTTTGCAGGTAATTTATAAGTAAAAATTTATTTCACCACAAACTTGCATCCGTTCTGGATATATACACCCTTCGTAGGATTAAGAACCTGACGGCCTGTGAGGTCATATACAGGAGCATTAGGGTCAAGAGCCGGTTGGGCAACCGTAACTTCTTCTATGCCTGCAGCTGCATCGCCCTGGATAAACTTCCAATGTGTTTCATATCCCATATTGTCAATGATGGTCAACACTCCGGCACGACCTTTCACATCGGCAGGCAGCGGATCTACTGAAATATTGATTTCAGACAAGAATCTGTCATCAGCCGGCTGCTTGACTACCTCTGCACTCAACCAATCAACATTTGAGGTAATTCTCACCTTAGCCTTTGAACCATAGATATAGGCATACCAGTTCCACAAATAAGCAGGCCATGGGGTACCTGCCGTACCTTGTTCAGAGAATTCAATATAGCCTCCATAATTAAGGAACTGGAAATTCACAGTATCCATCACCATATTATAAGGCATAAACATTTCAACGCCCATGTCAATAGATGCGGGATAAGGAGTTGGAGTACCATTGTAGTTCAATGCATACGGCATCAAGTATCCGGTATATTCGCCAACAGAAGGGATGTATCCGGCAGTGTAATGACCTGTACCCATTTCCCTGTCATTCTGATGCATGAATGCCCACTGGGCAGAACCATCCTGCGGACCATCAAGAACTATACCAAACTGCTTGTCAACAATAAGCGGTTTCTCAAAAAAGAAGGTTATATGCCATACATCACACTCATCTGTCAGCTGTCCCAAACGTCCGCCGGGTTTCGCTGTAACCTTTTGAGTAAGCGGCATCCAACCTGTAGACTCATCGTAAACCATAACATACATGCTGAACTGGACATCTGCCAAATCATAATTCACAGGTGTAGCAATATATGTATATACGGAAGAGAGCACTACTGAGCCCAATGGTTTCTCAAAAATTTCAACATAGCTCGGCTTATAATCTTTATCATACCCAAAAAGCATCTGTGTCCAGTCAGTACCCTTAGTCGCAATATAAGTGTTATAGAAGCTCTCAGCACCGGCATCAAGGTTATGTACCATACCAAAAGGTACTGTCACCGCCTGACCCTCGTCATACACAGTCTTACCGGCTTGAGCAGAATCCTTGTTCAAGCAGTAGCCGTATTGAAAAGTATCTTCAGCATCATTCGCAGCGTATGCTGTCAATTTCGGCATAGGTTCGTAAAAGTTTCTTCCACCAGGGAGGTAAATAACTGAAGCTGAATCTATAAAAGAGATGTTTCCATCAATTTCCCAATCAATTGCTACAGCATTTGTCGATGCATTCCGATAAACCACATCCTGAAAGATTGGTGCCAATATTCCATGACGTGAATAGGTAGTGTCGGTATATGCAAAACCGGCTTTTATGTTATACACTCCGGCAGGTTTCTCATAATATGCCTTGAAGGTGGCAGCTCTGGTCAATACTGCATTTGGATTCTTCACTCCGGGAAGAACAGTAATAGGAAGAACTCCCCTTTCGGTAAATACCTGATTATTCATATTCATGGTATTAAGCGGAAGCGACTTCAATGCCCCAAAGTTTTCCACAACACAATGTTCCTTCGTGGTCTTTGGCATAGTCATTTTCTGCATTGGCAAATAATTTACCTGCGGCAACTGTGCCATTACTGATGTTGCAGCCATACAAACCACCACTGCAAATTTCAATGTTTTTCTCATAACAATAAATACTCTTTTTTTTACTCTATAACGGTTTAATATGCTTTCATCAACTGAAGAAGACCACCTGTCTTCTTATTTACAAAATTAAAATAGTAGCCATCAATTGAGGGAACAACTACACATTCCACTCTGTCAGGGTATCGTTCACTTACACCAAGCATACTACCTAAATAATTCATAAATTCAGTTTCGACAGCTTCTTGAAACTTCTTTGCTAAAGGTGTGCCAATTTTCCACTCTCCATCTTCTGTATCCATTCCTGCGAAAAGTAATGTATTTGGTTTTGCACCTTGGAATCTGACCTCATCATCTGCTATCCACGTATAGTTAACCTGACACTGAGCCAACACATAATGTCTCTGCCCCTTATCATCAGACAACATAACATAAAGAGCAAAATAATAGTTCTTCTTGTCATCAGGAACTACCAACATATACTGATAATCATCTTTATTGATTTTAAGAGATAAAGCAGCCCATTCGTCATTGCTCTCTTCGGGATGAAGGAAGAATTGGTACATGTCATCGCGTTCAATGGAGACGCCATCAATAACTTCTTCAAAAACACCTTTAAAGACTTTATCACGAACATCGAATATCATCTTCGGACGACCATCTGTCACAACATTGATAGTAGAACCCTCTTTTCCATTAACCAAGAATCCATCAATATCATCTCTATTTGTGAAATGAGTAACCTCTACATTACCTATCAATAATGGCTCTTCAAGACGCACTTCGTTTGACGTAAATCTAAAACGGCAAGTATCTGCAACCATTTGGCCATTAACATTCTGATAAACTACTCCCATTCGAGTAGCCATGTTAAACTCGGCCATTACAGCGGGCTCGCATCCTTCTATTTCTATATCCCTGAAATATGTATTTACGGCTGTAACAGCAGCGAACTTCTCAATCACCTTGTTCATACCTTCAAAATAGGAATCCCAATCCTCAGTATTCTTTACCAAGAAGCATTTCTTCTGAGCCTTCAACGATTTCAGATAGATGGTATCATTAGTGACACTGTGCCCCATGATGATAAAATCATTATCGCCATTCCATCCGCTACCGGCAACATTCAGTTCGGGATCGGCCAATTTTGTCAACAACGAATAAGTTGCAAAAGTCAAAACCGGACCTTCAACATTCTGAATCGTGTAATCAGACTCTTGAGGTTCATAATCCCGTTGCAAATCTTCGCCTGATGCAGACTGATAAAAGAAGTCCATATCAGTTTGCATTGTCACGCGACCATTCTCATTAAAGTCCATCAAAAATGTATAAACTCCATATTTATCTTCGTTCGGAGAATAATCAAATCTCCATCCATATTCAGAAGATATCAACAAATTCTGATGTTCATCGACATAAGAGTTCACTATACCACTTGGGTTGCGATAATCTTCATCATCGCAGGCCGTAGCAAGAACAACTACAGCAAACAAAGGCATTATATAATATGCAATTCTTTTCATTTGAGTTCTACTTGTCCGTTAATAATTCTACCTATGATATAGTTTCCGTCATGGATATAATCCTCGTTATCGGGAAGCCCCATTTTCTTTTTAATGGTTTTATAAACTCTCTCTTGGAATTTATCCATATCGATATCCCATACATCCTTCATCCATTCATCTACAATTCGCTCTTTCTCACGAAGAATTTTGCGAGCTTCTTCATTCTGGATACGGTCTATCAAATAGTTCCAGGCTTGAGGACTGTTCACTAACTTTATTGAGAGGACTTCTACAAAATCTTCGTCTTCCTTAGCTTTTGAATAGGCAGTAATGAATCCTTCCTCGCGAGCTGCATCATTAGTGGTATTTGCCCATGCAGAGGTATATAAACCTTTGGAAAGGACACGGTACTCTCCATCATAATCCTTGTTGTTCTGCTGAAGGATATGAGCAAACTCATGATGCATAGTATGGAAATACATTACAAAATCGGCTTCATTCTCAGGCGAAAGGCTGTTCACATCGTAAAGCAGAATCTGACGTCCACCTTCGGCAAATCCCAAAGTGACTGTACCAGATTCTTCGAGAGCCTTTGAACCGGAAACCAACATCTCCTTTACTGTATATTTGGCAAAATCGGCTGAGTCCAAAAACTCCACATACGGTTCCATCCATACCTCCTTCAACATGGTAAGAAAAGGAATCATCTTTTCTTCCTTTGGGGGGACTAAGTTCTTACCCATATCCTGACGACCATTCTCCCAACGATAAATAACCCGGATATTGTAAGGCTTTGTAAAGTTCTCATAAATAAACTTGCCTATTTCGGTAGTATCCCACATCTCATATTCAGGGATTTCAATAATTGAGCCACTAATCTCATCATCGTCACATGCAGTAAAGATTGGCGATGCAAGCCCTAACATCAAACAGGGCACAATCCAAAAGATTTTATATATTTGATTCTTCAACATATTCCATTCGATTTTTATTGTTCATTCGGAGTTTCTACAAATTCCCACCCAAACGGGTAATTCTTTGTCGCAGCCTCTCTCATACTCTCCGGTATAGGATTCTCCACAGGATTAGGTTTAATGCCACTTCCTTGTGCTTGATCGGGTATCTGGCAGGCACGACGACGGTCTCCGGATTCCAATGTCTCAGTCGGCTGAGTAACGGAAGTATGTACCACCGGAATATCATACCGACGGATGTCAAACCATCGAAGTCCTGTACCCAAGAATTCAGCTTTACGCATGGCAAGTATCGCACTTACGTAAGAGAACGTTTCCAAATTTGTCTCATCCTTGAAATCCATGAAATAAGGAAAGAGATTCACACTGGTTTCACGCCAATTAGGATATGCGTTTGTATCTACACCAAATGATTTCCTGACATCCGTTTCTGTAATAGAAGTTCCTGTCCAAGATTTCTTATTCAAACGTTTACTAAGGAAAGTATTCATGTCAATCAACGCATCGGAGTAATTACCCAACAAAGCATTGGCTTCTGCACGGTTCAAGAGCACCTCTTCTGTTGTTAACAAAGGAATTGAAGAAAGCATTGTTCCATAGTTTGCATTCAACCCTTCCTGCAAGAAGTAATAGGCCCACAACGGACGATGAATTACATAATCATATCCGCCACTTGTCTGGTAAGCCCATTGATAACCAAAAATTCCATTTCTGTAAACAGTCTGGCGAATGACCGCAGTCATACCGTAACGCCAATAAGGTTGGTAATACAGATTTGACACAACAGCTACCAATAATAAATTTGCAGGTTCTGCCGAAGAAGTATAAAGGGTCTGTGCATCATAATAATCGCCCAAGTAATCGCTATTAGGGTCATTTAACTGACGCAACAAACTCGAAGGATCATCGGTCTTTACATCGCCTAAAACCATGTTGGCACACTCTATAGCCTTACGGAAGTTATCATCGCCACCTTTCCAGAGGTAATAACGAGAAGCAAAAGCGTAAGCGGCCTTGCGGGTAAAATGGTAAGCCGGAGCCTCTTCAAAATTTGCAGGTACCAGTTCCAATCCCTCCAACAAATCTTTTTCAATCAAACGGTATGTCTCGGCCAATGTTTCGCGTTCATAGACTGGATTCAGTGTTGTTTCAGGTTTGGTTGCATAAGGAACACCCATTTCTGCATCAGCTGTTGCCGGATTATAAGGCATTGCAAACACATTTGCCAACATGAAGTGAGCGTATGCACGACAAATCAAGGCTTCACCACGTACTTCCTTAACTTCATCACCACGACCTGCAGCTTCAAAATCCTCAATGGCTTCCAATGCATGATTGGCTGCTGAAATAGCAGCATAAGCCTGAAACCAATAATAAGAAGGAGTACCCTGATAGGTTTCTACTACATTCTTCCAAAGATAGGACTGCTCCAATGCCTTGTCATCCAATATAGCATCCAATCCGCGGTCACCTGCACAATCAGACATAGCTTCTGCAAAGGCTATATCTGCTTCGGGATAAGCGGTAGCAAGCAAATAAGCTATGTATTCGGGCGATTCAAGGTACACACGATTATCGGGATCCTCGCTCAAGAAATCATCGCATGAGACTGTCATGAAGGATAACAATGCGACCAATCCGCCATATAATATTTTTCGTATCTTCATCTCTTATATATATAAACTGATTTTAGAAATTCGTACTTATCTTAAAAGTAATCTGTCGCGGAGTAGGCATTGCAATACCACCGGATTGAATAAATTCCGGATCCTGTCCATTCAACTTGGAATCGCTATACACCAACCACAGATTGGAAGCAGTCAAACGGCAATTCAAATTGCTCAAACCGATTTTCTCAACCCAAGGTTGTGTAAAGTTATAACCCAATGCTACCTCTTTCAAACGGATAAACCCGCCATCGGCCACACGTACATCGGAATAGTTATAAGCATTGTAACCATAATCTAAGTTTGAAGTAGTTTGAACTTGACGATATGACGCAATAACCGGTACATTGGTCTTGTGCTCGTCACCTGGCACCATCCAACGATTATTAAAGCTTTTGCTCATAGATTGCATATCACTATATGATGATGCAAACTGAGAGTTCAATCGAATCTTGTTACCAAACTGGTATGAGAAGAAGATGTCTGCAGTCCAATTCTTCCAACGGAACGAGTTACGCAAACCACCAGTCACAGAAGGGTCAATGCTTCCTTCATACTTCAAATAATCCTGTCCATTACGATCTTGGAAATTAATAGCAGTACTGGTTGGAACTCCATTCTCATTGTAAATCAATGGATATCCTTCCTCTGACAAACCGGCAAATCTATAAGAATAAAGGCCATGGAAAGCATTTCCCACCAAGGGAACTCCTTCAGGCATACACATACCGATGGCATTGTAAACCACATCCAACTCTGTCACTTCATCCTTTGAATAAGAATAAGTGAAATGAGTTGTCCAGTTGAAATCCTTATTCACGATATTCTGTGTCGTGATAGTAGCTTCAGCACCCCAGGCTTTACCCTTACCAACATTACCCCACTTCATTCCTTGACCACCGACTCCTGAACTCTGCATAGGGGCAATCATATCAAATGTACGACGTGTATAAAAGTTAGTGCTGACATTGATACGTTCATTCAAGAAGCCCATATCCAAACCTACATTCAATTCGTATTGTTTTTCCCATGTCAAATCATCATTGGCCAACTGGTTGATGTACAATGAAAGTTCTTCATCCGACCTGTTAGGATCTGTCAACGGACGCCATGTATTATTGTAGTAATAGATTACATATGCATTGTTCATAGGACCCAAATCGGCAGTCAAGCCATATGAACCACGTAAAGCCAACGAAGAGAAAACATTCTGATTCTGCATCCAAGATTCTTCTCCAATGTTCCACTTACCACTGACACTCCAAGTGGGCAACCAACGTGAATTATCTGTACGACCCATTCGATTAGAACCATCATAACGTCCAATCAGACTCAGAGTGTATTTGTCTCTAAATGAAAGGGCTGTTGTAGCAAACAATCCTATTTGGCGATCACGTCCTTCAGCATAACCATAATACTCAGCACCTTTGATAAGCATATCCTGCATCATGCGCCAATCCAATATCGGTTGACCACCACCACTCCAAGAAAATGCATAACCATCAGCATAATTCACAGTACGATTCGTACGCTTCAGGTCGGCACCTAACATAGGATGAATACGAAAATCCTCACCTATCATGGCATCATAATCGGCCGTAGCACGAACATAAAGACTATTCATCGTATTACGCTTGGTATTGTAGAACCCACCATCCTTCATTACAACCTCAGGCAAAGCATCAGGATTCATCGGGTCTTGATACAAGAACTTGTTACCTGCAGCCATCGTAGCATCATCAGCTGCACGATAAGCATTGGCATAGTTACTGTTATCATAGATTTTATGTTCGGTCTGGGAATTGTTTGCACTATAGGCTAACAAACCTGTCAAGGTCAATTCTTTGATAGGTTTCCATTCCAATTCTCCTTGGAATTTCACATCAAACTGCTCCATTTCCATTATATTATTGTCCAGTTCGTTCAATATATTGAAGGGAGCAAAATTCTGACGGTAATATTGAAGATTGCCATGTTCATCGTATGGAGACATCGTACGACTGGTAGAAACTGCATAACTATAGGGGTTAATATCAAAGTCACGTTCATACTCACCTGTCACCACATTCAAGTTACGTTCTTCAGTACCAGGGCCAATCTGATTACGATACATGGCATTGGCCAACAATGTAAGTTTCAGTTTTTTGTTAAACTCATAGAAAGAATTGAACGAAGCAGTATAGACATCCAACTCATTACCTTTAGTCCAACCCGGATCACCACGATAACTCAACGAAGCACGATAAGCACCCTTTTCTGTTCCACCAGTTATACTCAAACTATGATATTGCTGCACATTGAGATTGAACAATTCCTCAAACCAATCGGTATTGACTTGTTCAAGATAACGTTCATAATTAGCTATTGATAGAGGGTTATTTGCTAATTTACCCTTATAAATCATATCATTCATCAAGAAATAGCTACCACCATTCTGAGTACGGCCAGAAGCCATATCTACATGATATAACCATCCCTTTTGCTTCATTTCCTGATAGACCGACATTTGATCTTGTGAGTTCATAATATCATATTGTGAATAGGAAGGACGAAGACGATAGGTGAATTCGCCAGAGTAAGACAAAGCCGCCTGTCCTTTCTTTCCACGTTTGGTAGTGATTACTATCACACCATTACGGGCACGGGCACCATAGAGACCTACAGCATTAGCATCCATCAAAACCTGAAAGTCTTCAATATCTTCTGAACTGATACCTGCTATACGTGAACTTAAGGCTGTCGAAGCATCTCCAGAAGAGAGTTCATCAGCCGTCATCTCTGCAACATCTTCCAAAATCACTCCATCTACCACATACAGAGGTTGGGTATTACCAAAAAGAGAAGCCGAAGCACGTACACGCATTTTGGGTGCAACACCAAATGTTCCAGATACGGATTGCACAGAAACACCAGCAACACGTCCCTGCAAAGAGTGGCTGATATCAGCCACACCATCAATTTTGGCTTCTTCAGCAGTAATCTTCTGGGCTGCACCGGTAAACATCTTACGGTCTATCTTTTGGAAACCGGTAACCACTACATCTTCTATCACTTCGGTTTCGGGCATGAGGGTTATCTTCAGGCCCATTTTGGGGGCGACTTCTTGCGTCTTCATACCAATGTATGAAATCACCAGGGTTTTCGTACCGGCAGGAACTTCCAAGGTAAAATTTCCGTCCATGTCGGTGGCTGTTCCAATTGTAGGATCCTCCTTACTCTGCACTGCCGCACCAATAATCGGGAAGTTGTCTTCCCCTGAAATGACCGTACCGGTAGCCGTGACCTGTGCGAAGGCTCCGACGGGCAGCAAGAGGGACAATATCCACACTAACAAATGTTTCTTCATCTCTATTATTCTATACTTTTTCTCTCTTAGGTTATACGTTTCTTTTTTTCAGACAGGGCAGAAATTACTTCACAAGGAACTTGCCGCTCACAATCTTCTTGCCTGCCTCGGCCACGCGGTAAATATAGAGTCCCTTTGTCATTCCTTCCAAAGAGAGACTTCCTGCCTCACTGGTCAGACGAATGTCCTTCTGGAGATGACCTGTTACATCAAACACCTGCAACTGACGGTCAGTGGCATCGGCAAAACTGTAATAAAGCACGTTGCCATTGGCATAGACTTTGGCGGAATTTACTTCTGCACTCTCCACACCTGCAGCCAACACTTCTGGGTCGTTGGTGAAGGTAACGGTGGCTGAAATCTTTTCTTCGGGTTTCTTGTCTGTCCACACGGTGATTTCAATTGTACGAGTTACAATTGCTTCCATATATCCTGGAGTCATAACAAGATTGTCTATCAACAGGCTTGTCGAAGATGACGCGCCAACAAGTCCCATACCTGTAGTATGACTGTTTCCTGGCATTACAGGCACACATCCTCCTCCCCAACAAATCTGGGTATCACCAGTCACCGCCTTCATCTCTGCATAAACTCCTTGATTACTTTCTGTCAAATTACGTACATACAAATTAGATTCAAACTGACCATAAGCACCGTACATATCAACCATTTCACCCTCGATGGTTACGGTAGAGCCGTTTGCAATAACTTGTCCGCTCTTGGTTTCAAGTTGCAGACTTTGGGCAAACATTGTAATGCTGCACACCACTGCAGCAAAAAGAGTAAATATTTTCCTCATACTTTATCTGATTTTATTATTATTATTCACTTAACTTGCACTGGGTTGCTTGTACTACTCCATCATCATTATAGACAAAAGCAACTACTGAAACATTTTCAGGCTTCCATGCTGCATCCAGAACTATATCATTGTATTCCAAAACCTTCTGCTCACCCAATGCCAAAGAAACTTCTTCACCCCAAGTCCCATTTATTGCACCACGAAAAACATGATTGTGAACATATTGAGGATTACCACCTTGAAGAGACACTTGAAGAGCCTTAATACTGTCTTCTACAAGCCACAATTGCAAATGTCCCTCCAAATTCTGTAAGGGCATAAGAGAAGTTTCTATTTTTAGCTTACCATCTTCTGCCAAAGTTGAAGAAACGGACATTTCCAAACAGGATTCTCGCTGAAGTTCATCATACACCGCAGCCCCCCATGAAGGATAATCCTTTAATCCACCACGGCGATTCACTTGTCCGATAGGATAACTTTTGACGCCAAATGCTGTCACATACTCATCCCCCTCTGGTTGTTTCAGACCTACAGGTAAAGGCAATGCTTGCGGTCCTCCATGTATTGCCACTACAATCAGATTATCATGGTATTCTTCATGCAATACTGCAGCTTCTTTATGTGCTTCCGGGCAATTAACACATGCCTGTCCTGTGTAATCTTCAAGGAGGACTACACGTTTGGCTGTAACCCCCTCCACGTCCAAGAAGCGTTCGTCTTCCGAGATATTTTCGCAAGCGGTGAACAGGGTCGCTGCTATACCTATTATATATATAAGGTGTTTCTTCATCTTCTTTTAAAAGCTATAGTTATACGAGATATTCACTCCCCGGCTGGCAGGGACGTAGCGGCAAACACCGCCCGAGCAGTTGTATCCGGCACGTGTACGGCCATAACCTGCCATAATGCGATGGGCATTGTAGTTGAAGGTAACAGAAGCCATGTAATAGTGTTCCTTGCCGGCATATTCAAGTCCGCCATTGACTGACGGCTTACCATACATATCGCTCACGGTAAACATAAGATAAGGAAGCACTGAAAGTTCAAGCAGACCATACATCCAATCACCGCTTTCGTGCGGAGTGGTCAAGTACTGCAATTCGCCACGAAGAGTAAACTTTTTATTGAACTGGTACTTGCCCTCACCAACGAAGATATTAGAGTTTATCATACCCCCATGTCCTTCAATCACACTTTGATTATAGCGTTGGTTCATATACATCAAGTTCATCTTGAATGCCTTGGTAAACTTCTTTTCCAATTGTACGTTGATGTCTTGATAGTAAGTTTCGTCTCCGAACTTAAAGAAAGATGAGGTATATCCGTCTGTTCCCATCAGTTTATCTGCAGCAACTGGTTCTTTATCTATGGCACGGATATAGCTTATATTTAATTTCAAGTTTGTACCATACTTGCCGCCCAACAAGGTGTTTCGCTTAAAAGTGTAACCAAATTCGCCTTGCATAGCCCACTCACCGCCTGCCATCTGTGTGGCATACGGATAGAGAGCAGCCAATGCGTATGTATGTTGATAGGCAAATGCAGGCATGTGATTGAGGAACACACTCGTACCATTCACCGAACGACGACTACGGAATGACATGTCTTCGCTTCGTTTTGCCTGTACCAACGCACTCATACCACGTTTGGAGTACGAGGCAGAAAGCATCAGTGCATTACCTTTCTTGTATATGTAGCCATTATCGAACGAGGGGTCTTGGCTTTTCATGGCATACTCCGCCATCAAGCTATAGTTCCCTTTCTGGAAACGGCTGCGCACATCGAAGGCTGTAACGAACTTTGGAAGGTTCAAGCGCTGTACGGGGTTGAGCATAATCATTTCGTCTTCCTCTTTCTTTCCCACAAAGGAGGCGCCGACCATCCAACTGACGCCTTTGTCCTGCATCTTTTGGCTGTATTGTTCGATATTCACTTCTGCATCAGCTCCTCCAACGAGGGTTTTGTCGTCCCACTCCCAATAACGGCGTTGGGCTCCTCCAAGCACTTTCAGGTTCAAGCCCTTGATGCCGGTAATGTTCAGACGGAGTCCACGCAGGGAGTTATCAATACCCAAACTGCGTTCTTCGTATGCACGGAAGATGAATCCGCTACCGAACTGGTCATAGAAGTCACCAAATGTCACATCCACTCCTTGGTCGAATTTGGCCTTGACATACATGTGAGGGACTCCCCAACCCTGAAAGTCCGTTTCAAAGCCGGGAAGCGGATAGTCCATATACTCCAATCGGGCACCGGCATCGATGTAGTGACTGCGCAGATGCAGGTCAACATACGTATTGGTCAGCAGGTCTGAATTGGAGTCATATTTTGTACCAATCTTATTGTCCTCTTGAGGCAACAAGATGTCACTCTGAATGCTACCATTCAAAGTGACTTCCTCCTGCGCCGTAAGGGGCACAGTAATCAGTGCCATAGCAAATATGGCAACTCCGCGTGTAATTTTCGACATTCTCTAATATTCTTTACTCCTTTTAAACCAAGCGGTTTATTATTTCTTTTCAATGAGTTCGCGCACCTTCTCAATCAAGTGTTCCTCTGCCCCATCCGTGTATCCGCTACGCTGATCGGCAATCTTTCCGTTACCGTCAATGATGAATACGTGGGGTATCATGTTCACACCCAAAGCACGCTTGAAATCGCTGTTCGGGTCGAGCAGGACTTCATATTCCCAACCTGCGCCATCGACCATAGGCTTCACTTTGGCTATCTGATGTGCCTGATCAATAGAGACGGCGATAACCTTCACACCGGTCTCATCCTGCCAATCTGCATAGTTCTCGTGAATGGCTTTCAGTTCACGGTTACAGGGTTTGCACCAAGTAGCAAAGAAACTGATGATAAAGGGCTTGCCATCATTGCTGAGTTCGGCAGTGTCAATGGTCTTTCCTTCAAGGTTCTTCAGTTTTACGGAAGGAAGTTGGGCATACATGGCAGCACACATCAGAGCAAGTACTGCCATACAAAAGAATCTCTTCATATTCATTCTGTTTTTCGTTTCGGTTGCAAAAATAGGTATAAAGCATGAATATTTAATCACTTTTGAGTTAAAATATTGCAAATCGTTGCCTATATTGCCTTTTCCCCCTACTTTTGCGAACGTTTTAACACACACTTTTTAAGAATTGCATAATTATGAGAAGAATATTCACTCTCGTTTCCCTACTCATTTGCGTACACTTTTGCATGTCCCTGAGAGGACAAGAAGTATCGCTCCGAAGTTTCACCTTTGCAGAGACTGTCTATATCAACAAACTGTCCGATAATGGTCTTTGGGCAGTGGCCAGCAATGTGGATGCCAACAACTCCACGTTGGAGAATTATCCTTACCTGCTGGATGTTGCGGCAGGCACTTCTGTGTCGCTGCTGACTGAAGCGGAGGTGCTCTCTTCGCCCGATTGTGGTGTACGCGATGTGACTGATGACGGACGGACCGTTGTCGGCTCGTATCAGGGGAAACCGGCCACCTGCACCATCAATACGGATGGGACTTCTTCGTGGCGATTGTTGACCCTGCCCGAAAGTATGGCAGATGCCAACGGATATGTATCGGCCATCACTCCGGACGGGAAGATTATGGTGGGCACACTTTACTACAACAACGGCAACCTGGACGGCGGGTATTTCGAGTACCCAGTGATGTGGAAGGAGGGAGTTCCCGTAGAACTTCCCGGTATGCCTACAGGCGATGGGACTTACCAGCTGAACCGCGCCATCGACATCTCTGCCGATGGGAAAATCATTGTGGGAGGCCTCATGTACATTTTCCCGGACGACATCAAGCATTACATCTATCGGGTGGATGAGCAGAGTTACGAGCTGATAGGTACAAGCGACTTCTTTGCGACAGGAAGTGCAGTAACCAGTGTCTGCCTCAGCACCAACGGCGAGTGGGCAGGCGGTACGGCCCGACTCATCACACCGGTTGAGGGTTCGCAACACCCTGACCAGCAGGAGATACCTTATACGTACAACACCAAAACCAAGGAGTTTCTGCCCTATACCACATCCGAACACCATGGGGCTGCCGCCACGGCCATGTTCAACAACGGCCTGATGGCTGTTGCTTCACCCATCAGCAACCCTTACCGCACACAGATGTACCTGATAGGGGGGTACTATTACAACTTGGAGCTGATACTGGGAGAACGCTACGGCATAGACTTTGCCACAACCACGGGCATCGACAACAGCGGGCTGGCCATATCGGTTTCAGCCGACGGAAAGACCGTTGCCGGTTTTTCGGTCAATGAAGGAAACTATGTGGTGACGTTTCCGGAAAGCATCGAAAAGGCTGCAAGTGGGGTGAACCTGTTGGCACGCTCGTATGTCACTCCCGAAGCGGGTTCCGCCTTCTCTTATTTCAAGGGTATCACCATTGGTTTCGACAAAGCTCCGACGGTTGTCAACGGCACACAGGCAGCCCTGTACAAAGAAGGCAGCGATGCTCCCATACGCTCTTCCATCTCCATTACTCCTACTGATGACGAATCACAGTGCAAGACGTTCAACGTCAACTTCCGCAACACACCATTGGAGGATGGGGTGAAATATACCGTCAAGGTCCCTGCAGGCACTTTCCGATTGGGAGAGACGGACACCTACAACCAGGACATTGAGGTGACCTACACAGGCCGTAGCGAGAAACCGGTGCAGGTGGTATCTGTCAATCTGGAGGACGGCATGGAAGTGGCATCGCTCAGCTACAGCATTCCCGTGACCATGCGGTTTGACACCCGCATTTCATTGACCGAAGGGAGCAAGGGCGCACTATATCAGGAGGGAGTCAGCAACCCTATCAGTGACCTGACATTGGCCACTTCGGCAGACATGCTGGCGGCCTATCCCAGCACCAAGCGAAATCTTTTCAAGGGGGTGAGCTACGTGGTAAAGATTCCGGCAGGAGCCGTCACCGACATCATGGGGAATTGCAGCAACGAGGAAATCACTTACCACTATACGGGAGCCTACATCCCCGAAGCTCCTGCTGACACTCTGCTCTTTGCCGATGACTTTACAGACCCTTCGGCTTCGTACAACAACTTCATGCTCTACGAGGGCGACCACCTGACGCCCAACAGCACGGCACAGGGATGGCAGTTCGATGCCGACAACACACCGTGGTACTTCATGATCAGCGAGGACGAGAACAGCTACGACTACTGTGCCGGAAGCATATCCATGTACAATCCTGCCGGAAAGTCTGACGACTGGATGGTGACCAACCAAATCTATCTGCCCAATGCCTTCTGCACACTGCTCTTCGACGTCCAGTCATACCTGACCGCCAAGAAAGACAGTCTGAAGGTGTATGTCTATGCCGATGATGCCATCTACACCTCACTGACCGGCGAGGTCGTCAGCGACATCAAGTCAAAAGGAATTTGCGTATATGACCAGCAGGAGGCAAGCGGCAATACCGAAGAATACTTGAGTGGAGAATGGACTCACAGGAAAATCTCCTTGGAGCAGTTTGCAGGAAAGCATGTCTATATAGCCTTTGCTAACCAAAATACCAACCAGAGTGCCTTATTCGTAGATAATATCAAGGTGACCTACAAGAGCAACTGCCTCCTGGCTCTCAACACCAAGACTACCGTAGTGAACCAAAGCGAGACAGCCATTGGCGGTGTGGTCAGAATCACTGACGAGAGCAACACCTACGAGGCTCTCACCCTTTTCTTCCATAACGAGGAAAAGACCGTTTGCGACACCATCCGCACTACGGGGGTTGCACTAAGAAATGGAGACATACACGAGTTCCTCTTCGACAAGAAACTCCCCTTGGCCGTTGGCGAAGAGAACAGGGTGACCGTAGGGGTCATCTTGGGAGAAGACACGAAGACTACCGACTTCACCATCAAGAACCTGGCCTTCGAGACCGACAAGAAAGTGGTCATAGAGGAGGTGACAGGCACATGGTGCAGCAACTGCCCTGACGGCATGGTGGCCATAGAGCACATGGAGGAGGCTCTGCCCGGACGTATCATCCCTGTGTGCATACACTCCAACGACATCTTTGGCAACGACGACTATGCCACCGCCCTGGGACTGACAGCCCTGCCCACTGCCCGCGTAAACAGAAGGGATTCCATCGTTGCCCCGATAGTCATCAACATGGATACGTACGAATACTCTTTCGTCTCTGCCACAGGCAATGAGTCATGGATGGACCTCGTGCTGCGCGAGTTGGAGACCGAGGCCGATGCGGACATAACCCTGTCAGCCGGTTTCGACAGGACGACGGGCAGCCTGCAAGTCAATACCAATGTGACCTATGCCATCAGCAAGGCAGGAGTGGCGGCCAACCTCTTCTACGTATTGCTGGAAGACGGGCTGAAAGGTACGCAGATAAACGGGCGGGCCAACATGGACAACCCCATTTATGGCGACTGGGGAAAGAATGGCATCTATGGCGGACAGGCTACCGTACAGATGGAATACCACGATGTGGCACGTGCCGTATTGGCAAACTCGCAGAGCACCATCAGCGGCTATTCGGGCATAGTGCCTGCCACAGTGAAGAGTGGCGAGACCATAACCGCCTCCATCACCTTCGAGGAGGTACTGAACACCGTTTCTGACCCGGCGAAGTGCAAGGTGGCAGCCATGCTGCTTGATGCCAACACCGGACGGGTAATCAACGCAAACGTGGCTCCACTTACCGACCTGAACCCCGAAACGGCAGAAGTCCTCCATGCCCTGCCTGCCAAGGTAAAAGGGGGCAAAGGGTGCGTCCACATTGACCTTCCGGAAGAGGCTACCGTCCTGCTCTACACCCCACGAGGCACCACCATCGGCCAGTCAACCCTGCAAGGCCGTTGCGTCCTCAGCACTAAGGGCCACAAAGGAGTGACACTGGTCCGCATCGTGACCGCCGGACAGGCAAGCACGTACAAGGTGAGAGTGGAGTGAGGAGTTTCTTTTAAGGAGTTAGAGGAGTTAAAGGAGTTATCGGCTCTCCGAGCCTAAGGAGTTGAAGCCAAATGTGCAGCTTGCATGAATATTCCCTCATTTGTAGCTCATCACTGGCAAGACTATCGGCTTTAACTCCTAACGAGCGAAGCGAGTGATAACTCCTCTAACTCCTAAAAAAAACTAACTCCTTTAAAGACATCCCCTTAACCCCAAAACAAGAGAAACAACAAACAAAGATGAAAAGAGCTATTATCATTGGAGCCACCTCAGGCATCGGACGCGAAGTGGCCCGCCTGTTGGCAAAAGAGGGTTGGAAAGTTGGTATAGCCGGACGTCGGAAAGAACTCCTGCAGTCGTTGCAAGGCGAGTTTCCTGACGGACAAGTGGAAAGTACAGTGCTGGACGTGACAAGCCCCGATGCCCCCACCCGACTCCAAGAACTCATTGACCGGCTTGGAGGCATGGACCTCTACTTCCACAGCAGTGGCATCGGATTCCAGAATGCCACCCTCGACCCCGAAATTGAGATGCGTACCGCCCGCACAAATGGTGAAGGGTTTGTACGCATGGTCACCTGTGCTTTCAACTACTTCAAGGCTCATGCCAGCAGGGAGCACAGCGGCCACATTGCCGTCATCAGCTCCATTGCCGGCACCAAAGGGATAGGTGTGGCTCCGGCCTATTCGGCCACCAAGCGTTTCCAGAATACCTATATCCAAGCCCTTACCCAATTGGCCCGCATGCAACACCTGCCCATCCACTTCACCGATATCCGTCCCGGGTTTGTAGCCACCGACCTGCTCCGCGATGCCCGCTACCCCCTGCTGATGAAGGCCGAGCCCGTGGCGCGCGACATAGTACATGCCCTCCACCATCGCCGCCGCATACGCATCATTGACTGGCGCTATCGCCTTCTTGTCTTCTTCTGGCGCCTTATCCCCCGCCCCATCTGGGAGCGTCTGAAAGTGACAAACGGATAACCAAATGTAAATAAAAATAACCAGTCCATTTCTCTCCTCACAACCTCGTAGTCCGAGGCAACCGGAAAGGAATGGACTGGTTTCTTTTTAAAGGAAGCCCAAGGAAGGTTGTTCCTTTGGCAAACTTCAAGCACCTTCTATACACCCTGAATATCAATCATTTACAATACACCAAAGAGCCCCACCATCTCCCCCTCGGAGAGTAGGCCTACTCATCACCGATGACTTAGGCATCTCACCCCTGACGACCTAGGTATCTCATCGGGCAAGACACACCTGTGTCTCCTCGCATGACCCACCTGTGTCCCGGACCGAGACACACCTGTGTCATAAACAGAGAGACAAGTGAGTCTTTCCAAGGAAGAAAAAAGAGTGATTGACTGTAAAGATATTTTATTACTACAAAGAAATAAAAGGAGAGTTCATACGCCTTCTCCCCGAGGCTCCTCTCCAAAGTCCGGCAAGAAGAACCTTACATCCTTCCCCTCGCCAAGAGCCTGACGTATGAAGGTGGAACTGATGTCCAACAAAGGTGCTTCGACCAAGGTGACGTTTCCGGGAAGGGAAGCCTCATCAACAGGGTATCCGGGACGAGGATAGACAAGCAGGCGGTTCTCGGCCAACAGTTCATCGTGCTTGTACCAACGGGGGAAGGTCTCCCAATTGTCACTGCCTATAATCAGAGAGAAGTCATGTTCAGGATGAGCTTCGCGCAGCGCACGCAGAGTGTTCACCATGTAGCTGGGACGGGGCAAGTGGAACTCAAAATCCGAAGCACGAAACTTGGCATACCCCTCAATGGCACGCTCCACCAGACGAAGGCGCTGTTCGTCGGGCCACAAGTCACCCCGATCCTTCAGCGGATTGTGGGGCGAGACAAGAAACCACACCTCGTCCACCCAACCCCACTCGCAAAGGTAATTGGCCAAAGCCAGATGGCCTATATGTATGGGGTTGAAAGAGCCCCCGAAGATTCCTATGTCCATAGTGAAAACTCCTCTAACTCCTTAGAAGGAACTCCTTAATGACCCGCAAAGCCTCGGCCTTGGCAGTCTCCAAGTCATCATTGACAATGACCACATCAAACCGTGGAGCAAAGCCCAACTCATACTCCGCCTTGGCTATACGGTCTTCTATGACCTCGGGAGAATCCGTACCACGACCTACCAGACGCTTGCGCAATTCCTCGACAGAAGGAGGCTGGATGAAGACAGAAAGGGCACGGTCGCCATAGAACTGCTTGATGTTGCACCCACCGACCACATCTACATCAAACACCACATTCTGCCCGGCAGCCAGCTGAGACTCCACTTGGGACTTGAGTGTACCGTAGAAGCGGTCCGGATAGACCTCCTCATATTCCAAAAACTCATCGTTGGCTATACGCTCTCTGAACTCCTCGGGAGAGAGAAAGAAATATTCCACCCCGTGACGCTCCTGTCCGCGCGGCGGACGACTGGTAGCCGAGATGGAGAAAGCCATGTCCAACCCCTGCCCAAGCAGGTAGTTGATGATAGTAGATTTGCCTGACCCCGATGGGGCAGAGAAGATAATCAGTTTATTCATATTTTAGTTGACAAGTTGACAAGTTGACAAGTTGACGAGGGATCTGCACCGGACAGCCATGTAAACTCGTCAACTTATTGCCCTGTCAGTTTCTTTACATTACATTCAATACCTGTTCCTTTATCTGTTCCAGTTCATCCTTCATCTTCACCACTATGTTCTGCATCTCAGCCTGGTTGCTCTTGCTGCCAGTGGTATTGATTTCACGTCCCATCTCTTGGGCAATGAATCCCAGTTTCTTGCCTTGCCCCTGCCCTTCGTTCATAGTCTGGCGGAAGTAGGCAAGATGGTTGGTCAGACGTTGCTTCTCCTCATTGATGTCCAGTTTCTCTATGTAGTAGATAAGCTCCTGTTCCAGGCGGTTCTTGTCATACTCCACGGGCAGTTTCTGAAGACTCTCCACTATGCGGTCGCGAATCTTCTGCACACGCTCCGCCTCATAAGGTTCGATAGCCTTCATCAGGGCTGCAATATTGTCAAGTTTCTCACTGAACTTACGTGCCAAAGCTTCACCCTCCTGCTTACGGAAGTCCACCAATTGGAGTACAGCCTCTTCCACAGCCCCACGAGCCACAGCCCACTCCTCGTCAGAGAGTTCCTGCACTTCCACACGGGTCATCACATCAGGCATACGCAACAAGGTGGCAAACCAATCCGCAGGTTGCGGAATGCCATATTGGGTAGCGACATCCTTAATCTGGGCATAATAGTTGGCCACCAATGCGCCATTGATAGGAGTGGCAGCCTCGCTGGCCTCCTTCTCCACCCACAGGTTGAAGTCAACTTTTCCACGCTCCAGCGCCTTACTGATGATGGCACGGATTTCCATCTCTTTCTCACGATAGAGGGGAGCAATGCGGGTACTCAAGTCCAGCGCCTTGCTGTTGAGCGAACGGATTTCAGCGAATATCTTCTTGTCGCCGTATGTGGCCATGGCCTTACCATAGCCGGTCATAGATTGTATCATTATTATATATAGTTAGGTTTCTGCTCGCAAAGGTAGTAAGAATCCGCGTAACCTGTACACCCCTGCCCCGAAAAAGAGCAGAGAGGGCGGATATTCCCTCATTAATACGTTAAATAGGCTGAAATGTGTGCCTACTTGAAAGGATTTGTGTAATTTTGCCCGACTTTATACACACGTAATGGCGAACAAGAAGAAAAGGAAACACTGGTGGCAGAACATCAAGTTCAAGTACAGACTGACGATAGTCAATGAGAACACTCTTGAAGAGGTGTTCGGCCTCTATGTCTCCAAACTGAACGGACTCTCGGTGCTATTCTCCGTATTGGCACTGCTTTTCCTCCTGACAGCCCTGATTATGGTCTATACCCCGCTACGCAACTACCTGCCCGGATATATGAGCAACCAACTGCGCTCGACCATCGTAGAAAATGCACTCCAAACAGACTCATTGGAACAACTTGTTGACCAACACCGGCAATACGTGGCCAACATACAAGACCTGCTGGCAGGAAACATCAACATTGACTCCATAGAAAGCATTGAGGACTTTGACTCGCTGACAGCTATGCCTGTTGACCAACTACAGGCTGCCACTGAGCGTGAAGAGACCTTCCGCGCCAACTATGAAGAGGCCGAGCGCTATAACCTGACAGCACCCAATGCCATACCGGCGACAGACGGACTGAAGTTCTACCGCCCGACAAGGGGCATACTCTCATCGGTATTTGATGCAGACAAGAAACACTATGGGGTAGATATTGCCGCCAACCCGAACCAAAGCATACTGGCCACACTTGACGGCACCGTAATCTGGAGTACCTACACCACTGAAACGGGCTACGTCATAGCCATACAACATGCCAAGGGACTGGTATCCATCTACAAGCATTGCGGCGCCCTATTGAAGAACCAAGGCACACCGGTAAAAGCAGGCGAAGCCATTGCACTGGTAGGCAACAGCGGGTCACATTCCACAGGGCCACACCTGCACTTCGAGCTTTGGCACAAAGGACAAGCATTGGATCCGGAGCGGTACATAGTGTTTTAATTCAACTTTTTCCACGTAAAGGAGTTACAGGAGTTGCAAGAGTGCAGACAAGACTGCAGCCTGCATTGTTTGTCCAACTATTGCCCGAACTCTTCAATGGAGAAATACCCCCAAAGAAACTGACAAAAAGAACCATTTATGGAAGAAATAAAGAAGAAACGAATAGCAATCCTTGGCTCGACAGGTTCCATAGGAACACAGGCTCTGGAGGTTATAGCCGAGCATCCCGACCTGTACGAGGCATACGCCTTGACAGCCAACAATCGGGTGGAACTCCTCATCGAGCAGGCACGCCGCTTCATGCCCGATGCCGTAGTCATTGCCAACGAAGCCAAATACGGACAACTGAAGGAGGCTTTGGCCGACCTCCCCATCAAGGTTTATGCCGGAGCTGATGCGCTGTGCGAAGTTGTCGAAGCCGGACCGGTAGATATGGTACTGGCTGCCATGGTCGGATATGCCGGACTACGCCCCACCATGCGGGCCATTCAAGCCGGAAAGCCCATAGCTCTGGCCAATAAAGAGACGTTAGTGGTAGCAGGAGAGCTCATCAACAAACTGGCCATGCAATACCGGGTCCCTATCCTGCCGGTGGACTCAGAGCACTCGGCCATATTCCAATGTCTGGCAGGCGAACTGGACAACCCTATAGAGAAAATATTGCTCACGGCCTCGGGAGGGCCTTTCCTGAAGTGTACAATGGACGAATTGGCCCACGTGACCAAGACACAAGCCTTGAAACACCCCAATTGGGAAATGGGAGCAAAGATTACCATCGACTCGGCCACCATGATGAACAAGGGGTTTGAAGTCATCGAGGCCAAGTGGCTGTTCGGCGTACGCCCTGAGCAGATAGAGGTAGTGGTACATCCGCAATCAGTCATCCACTCGATGGTGCAATTCGAGGATGGAGCAGTCAAAGCCCAACTCGGCGTGCCAGACATGCGCCTGCCCATCCAATATGCCTTCTCATACCCGGCCCGAGTCAAAGCATCATTCGACCGACTGGACTTCACCCGGTGCACAAACCTCACCTTCGAGCAGCCCGACACAACCCGTTTCCATTGTCTGGCACTGGCATACGAGGCCCTGCATCGTGGCGGAAACATGGCCTGCATCCTCAATGCAGCCAACGAAGTGGTGAATGCCGCCTTCCTGCAGGACCGCATCCCCTTCCTGCGCATGAGTGAAGTGATAGAACAGACCATGCAACGGACCTCCTTCATAGCCACCCCCTCATACGAGGACTATGTGGTAACCGATGCCGAAGCAAGAAGAACAGCAGAAGAATTAACAAACAAACTCAATTAAAAGTAATATAACAGTGGAAATAAACTTGATTAATATCCTGCAACTGATTATGGCATTGGCCTTTCTGGTCGTCATCCACGAAGGAGGCCACTTCCTCTTTGCCAAACTATTCAAAGTACGTGTAACCAAATTCTACCTTTTCTTTGACCCGTGGTTCTCCCTATTCAAGTGGAAACCCAAAAACAGTGAGACGGAGTACGGCATCGGCTGGTTACCCTTGGGAGGCTACGTACAGATTGCAGGCATGGTGGACGAGACACAAAACAGCGAAGACCTGAATCACCCTGTAGAGCCATGGGAATTTCGCGCAAAACCAGCCTGGCAACGATTGCTGATCATGATAGGAGGTGTAGTGGTAAACTTCGTAGCCGCGCTCTTTATATACTCCATGGTAATGTATGCGTGGGGAGACAGCTACATCTCAGTCCCCGACCAGAAGAACGGTATGATATTCAGCCAACAGGCCAAACAGATGGGATTCCGGGATGGAGACATCCTGCTCCGCACCAATGAAGTGGGATTCGACAGATATGGAGCCGACATGCTGCGGGCCATTGCCGATGCAAACACAGTTACGGTGCTCCGCAACGGAGAGGAGGTAACTGTCAACATCCCCGAAGAGTTCGGGCTCTTGGACATGAACAAGGACGGACAACTCTTCGTAAACTTCCTGCAACCTGCCGTAATTGACAGCGTACTCCCCGATACCCCGGCCTCCTTGGCAGGCCTGCAAAAGGGTGACAGATTCCTGAGCATCAACGGACGTACCATAAATTCGTATAACGAGTTTACGGAATGTATCAATGCCCTGCGTGCCAAGTCAGACTCCATCACCCTGCCCGAGAACATCCTTCCTCTGCGCAACGTAGAGTTGGTGGTAGCCCGTGCCCACGGCGGACAGGACACACTGACAACAGTACTGACACCGGACTTCAAGTTGGGATTCGCTCCTAAAATTGAAATCAACTACACCCACGTAAGCTACACCTTCTGGGAGTCATTCCCCGCAGGAATCACATACGGGCTGAACGTGCTGAAGGGATATGTGGACGACTTGAAGTATGTGTTCACGAAAGAGGGAGCCAACAGCCTCGGTGGATTCGGCACCATAGCCAGCATCTTCCCCACGACCTGGGATTGGCATCGCTTCTGGGAGATGACAGCTTTCCTCAGCATCATTCTGGCTTTTATGAACATACTCCCCATCCCCGCATTGGATGGTGGCCACGTCCTGTTCCTGCTCTATGAAATTATAGCCCGTCGCAAACCCAGTGACAAGTTCATGGAACGCGCACAGATCACAGGCATGATTTTACTCTTTGCCCTGATGATTTGGGCAAACTTCAATGATGTTATCAGATTCTGGTTCTGATACCTCTTTTATATCTTTCAGGCGCGGATTGCCCGGATAATCAAGTACAATATGAGGTCCGAGCAATCCGCGCCTTTCCACACCCAAGAATCACAAACACCTAACCTTTTATACGGATAAGGATATTTAGCGGACACACTCCATATGCACACCTTATAAAACGCACGCAAGCGGGAGAGATCACCTTACATTTTGTCAATTCATAAATGTATATCCGCGCGTCAGAAATGAATAAATATACAAACCTGTCACTCTCCGCACACCCGTTCTTGCATATTCATACAGCATATCCCTCTTTGTAAAGAACTCTTTTTGCCTGTCCTGGTGGCAGAAAGAGACAGAAAAACACCTCTTTCACCATCCGACCTGCCACACCATCTCCATCACTCATTCCCGAAGGAAGCGATTCACCTATCCTAAACATCCACCGAAGAAATCCTAAACATCCGCCGATGTTCTCCTACGCACCTATATCGTCCGCAGGAGAGCTCCTCCGGATGTTCTCCTACGCATCTGCGCTACCGTAGGAGAACATCGGCTTTTACTCACCATCGTCACCACTACTCCCCTTCTCTTCGTCCCAACTCCTGCCCATACCTTCATGACTCAGATTTCCTATTTCAGAAAAGCAAAGCACGATCTATTCATCTGACTTTCTGATGATTAAACATTCATTAACCAAAATCTCTGGTGCATACGTCTCCATTTGTCCCTTTGTCCACAAATACAGAATCCTTGCACAACAAATATACAGTTCTGACAAAATGTAAGGCAAATTATTGGTATCCGGTAAAACTATCGCCATAAATATTAGGGAGAGGCAACAAAAAAACCGTGCCCCACACACGTGTGGAGCACGGTCCTATCGGATTATTTATTTAGTTATCCTCTATAATTAGAATGCGTAGTAAACGCCGAATGACAAGCCATTAGCGATGTCAAGAGCGAAACCGTTCTCAGCCTTGTTGTCACCACCACGGTAGATGAGACCATCACCCAAGTGAGCAACTACGCTGAAGTTATCGTTGATAGCATAAGCTACACCCGGACGGATGGCGATGTTGAACATGCTACCATCTTTTTGAGGTACACCATTCTCATCTTCATACTGTTGAGCCTCTCCATCCTTACCAACAAAGTAGTCACCAGTTTCAAAAGTAAAACCACCATCAACGAATACACTGAAGTTACCGGCCTTCAAGAATTTATAACGAGCGTAAGGATTAACAGAAAGAGTGCTTACATTATCACCCTGCTCAGGCTTACACATTTCATAACCCAAACCGATAGCAATTGACAAATCTTCTGACAGGTCATAACCTACTTCAGGTTTAATGCTGAAAGTGCTCTTCCAATTAGCAACTTTGTCTTCGCTGTAAGTACGGAATCCGAGTGATCCACCTACCCAAATCTGAGCATTAGCAGCTACAGCTGCAACCATTACCATTAAACTCAAAAAAATCTTTTTCATAATAAATTGTTTTGTTTAAGTTAGACATTGAAACGCGTTGAGAAAACTATCTCTTCGTGTTTCGTTTTCTTAATTCGATGCAAAGGTAGGGCTTTTATTGTAAACAAGAAACAAAAAAGAGAGTTTTTTGCTACGTTCTCTTAACGTATGTTAATCAACTGCTCTATATTTCCTCATTTATGTCTGTTTGCACGCTGCCGCCGGTATTCTGCTTTCATTTTGGCCGCGCCGGAGCCATGCGCACCGGTAATGTATGCCTTCTTTTTGGCTTTAGTCTTCACTTTCTTGTCCGTTTTAGGCTTTGAGGCACCACTTTTGAATGTAATACCTTGCAAAATAGTTTTAGAAATATCGTCCATACATCTATATATAATAAGGTATAGGGGAATTGCGTCACTCTTCTTCGTATTCAAAGTCGTCCAACTCTTCCCACTCTTCGTCCTCTTCGTCCCAATCGTCTATGAATTCAATCTCTTCGTCCTCTCCCATCTCGCGGAGTTCTTGAGCCAGCTTACTCATATCCTTAGGACGGTGAACCAACGTATCATCGTGTATAGCACCGGCCAGTTTATTGCTTTCACTGTTGAGAGCCACCCATAGAAGATCCTTCAGTTGCTGGATACCTTGTCCTGTGAGCGAAGAAATAAAGACATGAGGTACATCCTCCGGCAAATGCTCACCCAACATTTGGATAAGTTCGTCGTCCAACACATCACTTTTGGTAACGGCAAGGATACGCTGCTTGTCTAACATGTCCGGATTGAAGGTTGCCAATTCATTGAGAAGTACTTCATATTCCTTGCGTATATCGTCCGTATCACCTGGCACCATAAAGAGCAACAAAGAGTTTCGTTCTATATGGCGAAGAAAGCGTAATCCCAACCCTTTCCCTTCGCTGGCACCTTCGATAATACCGGGAATGTCGGCCATAACAAAGGATTTGCCTTCACGATAAGGCACTATCCCCAAATTAGGTTCCAATGTAGTAAAAGGATAGTTGGCAATCTTCGGACGAGCTGAGGAGACCGCCGAAAGCAATGTTGATTTACCGGCATTCGGGAATCCGACAAGACCGACATCTGCCAGCAGCTTAAGTTCCATAATGACAGTAAGTTCCCGCATTGGTTCACCCGGTTGGGCAAAACGCGGTGCCTGACGGGTAGCAGTACGAAAATGCCAGTTACCCAATCCGCCACGTCCTCCCTTCAGAAGAATCACCTGTTGGTCATGCTCCGTAACATCACAGATGTAGGCTCCGGTTTCTGCATTATAGACCACTGTGCCACATGGGACATCTATAATTTTATCTTCACCATCCTTCCCGAAGCTCTTGTTCTTAGAACCATTACCTCCGTGACCGGCAAAGACATGCCGGTCGTACTTCAAGTGAAGTAAAGTCCAATAGTTACGGTTTCCACGCAGGATAACATCACCACCACGGCCACCATCACCGCCATCAGGTCCTCCGTTAGGCACATATTTGGCCCTGTGCATGTGCATGGAACCTCGTCCACCCTTTCCCGAGCGGCAATATATCTTTACGTAATCAACAAAGTTGCTTTCTGCCATACTTGTTTTTCTTAAGGTAGGTTCTAATTATTCGAGCAAGTCCTCTTCAATTCATCCTACAAATCATCAACAATGGTAAAAAGATTAACCGTTTACCTTGTCTATAGCCTCTGCTATCTCTGCAAAGATACCATCCATAGTACCCAACCCATTGATATGGCAGTATTTACCATCCGTTTTGTACCAATCAATAAGGGGAGCTGTCTGAGTATGATAAACTACAAGACGTTTTTTGATTGTTTCTTCATTGTCGTCAGCACGTCCACTCTCTTGTCCACGTTTAATCAGACGTGTCATTAATTCATCCTCAGGGACATCAAGGTCCAACATGATGGAAACTCCCTGTTCGCGGTCACTCAACATAGCCTTGAGCGCCTCGGCCTGTGCGATAGTACGGGGAAATCCATCAAAAATAACCCCCTTGCTATCCTTGAACGAGTCGAACACACTGGCCAGGATGTCAATCATCAGACTGTCGGGGATAAGTTGTCCTTGGTCTATATATCCCTTGGCTGTCTGTCCCAATTCAGTACCATTCTTAATTTCTGCGCGAAGTACATCTCCCGTAGAGATGTGGTTCAATCCATATTTTTCAACAATACGCGCACTCTGTGTTCCTTTACCTGAGCCGGGCGCTCCAAAAATCACAATATTCAACATTTCTTTGCTATTAATTATTTATTATTTGTTTATATTTCACTCTCACACCAAAGGCTTTTAATGCCTTTTTCAGAAAATTGGCACAAAAGTAGCACTTTTCTTTGATAATTTATCAGAAAAAGGCTACTTTTACACCCTCGAAAGTGTTGTTTTTATGAAATTACTGACAAATTTGCAACTCAAGGAGGTTGACAGACGCACTATTGAAGAGGAACAAATCACCTCGTTAGAACTGATGGAACGAGCAGCCACTGTTCTGACCGATGCCGTCTGCCAGCTATTTCCCCAACCTCGCATTTTCAAGGTTTTTGCTGGTCCGGGCAATAATGGAGGTGACGCATTGGCCATGTCACGGCTACTCTCAGAAAGAGGATACAAAATCGAGGTATGCCTGTTCAACACCAAAGGTAAACTGTCGGACGACTGTCAAACCAATGCCGAACGTCTGTTAGACTATCCGGACGTATCCTTCACCGAAGTCACATCACAGTTCACCCTCCTTCCTCTACAAAAAGGCGATGTCGTGATAGACGGTCTGTTCGGTTCGGGAATAAACAAGCCCCTTGAAGGCGGGTTTGCAGCTTTAGTCAAATACATCAACGCCTCGCAAGCCAGCGTTATATCTATAGATATGCCTTCAGGTCTCATGTGTGAAGACAACACACACAACATCAGTGAGCATATCATCAAAGCCGACATTACACTGACCATCCAGCTACCCAAACTTGCTTTCTTCTTTCCCGAAAACCAGCAATACATTGGTGAATGGTTCAGTTTGGACATCAGATTAAGCACTAAAGCAATCAATGAAGCCGACAGCAAATTCAAAATCACGAAGATTGAAGATGTACAACCATTACTCAAGCCACGCTCCGACTTTGCACATAAAGGAAACTTCGGACACGGATTACTCATTGCCGGTTCATACGGCATGGCTGGGGCTTCAATTCTTGCCGCACGCGCAAGTTTTCGGAGTGGCATTGGATTACTGACGATACATGCTCCTCGATGCAACAATCATATCCTGCAAGCTTCTGTCCCTGAGGCTATGGTACATCACGATGAAAACGAAACCCATTTTGCAACGCCTTTCCCCACAGAAAAATACCAAAGCATAGCCATTGGCCCGGGGTTAGGAGTCAATGAAGAAACGGCTCATGCATTGGCAGCTATGCTGAAATCAAGCCGCCACCCATTGGTCATTGATGCCGACGCCCTTAATTTGCTGGCGGCTCACAAGACTTTATATCCTTTCATACCCAAAGGTAGTATCCTCACCCCACACCCCAAAGAATTGGAACGCTTAGTAGGGCGATGTAACAATAGTTACGAACGGCTGATTCGTGCCCAAGAGTTAGCCGAGCGTCTGCATGTAAACATTATCCTCAAGGGTGCATGGACGGCCGTAATCACCCCTCAAGGTTTTTGCCGCCTGAACCCTACAGGAAATCCGGGAATGGCCACAGGAGGATGTGGAGATATATTAACGGGAATCCTGTTGGCACTACTATCTCAAGGTTTTTCACCCGAAGATGCAAGTCTGCTTGGAGTCTATATACATGGGGTTGCAGGCGATATGGCTGCTGACCAACAAGGCGAAATCAGCATGAATGCCAGTGACATAATCAACTATTTACCCAAAGCATGGAAACAAATAGAAAAGAATGAGTACCTTTGCTGCGCCAAAGAACAAAGATGCTTGTAATATTATCATAATGTCGTAAAAATAATGAGAAAGTTTTTTTTAATACCCAGCTTGATATTTGCCACATATTGTATGGCACAAACTGAAGTGACAGAATATGTACCCGGATTAAATGCAGAAGGGGTTACTTATTTCTTACCACAAACGGTTGTGGATATTACAATAGAAACTGAGAAAGTGACATACACTCCCGGAGAATTCTGTAATTATGCCAACAAGTTCCTACGCACACAAGGAATATCAAACAAGCCCGACACACATTGGAACATCAAGCGTATAGAGATTGCTTTAGCCGGCATTGCAGATCCGAATAAAGCATTTACAATCAAGTTAAAGGATAAAAGTATTGCCTCATTAGTTGAATTAGCCGAAGACGGAGTCTTACTATCCATCAATGCCACACAGGAACCTGACAACAAGAAAGACAAAGATACAGAAACTATTCATTCCAGCAAACAGTTAAATCCTAAAGAACTTTTGAGTGAAGAGATTCTGAGTGCTACATCTACTGCCAAAATGGCCGAACTGGTGGCAAGGGAAATTTATAATATCCGGGATAGCAGAAATAGCATTATTCGCGGACAAGCAGACAATATGCCCAAAGATGGTGAGGCTTTAAAACTGATTCTAAAAAATCTGGACGAACAAGAAGCTGCCTTAATCTCTATGTTTGAGGGTACTACCGAAACAGAGCAACGGACATTGGCTGTCAGACTGACTCCTGGCGACAAAGACCAAACCAAACAAATTTTATTCCGATTCTCACGACTATTAGGAGTTGTAAATGCTGATGATTTAAGCGGTGCGCCAATATATTATGACATTGAAAACCTGACTAATCTACCCCAACCTGACGAGAAATCTCTTAAAAAAGCTAAACGCCCACAAGGAGTTGTGTACAATCTGCCGGGCAAGGCTTTGTTACGGATTTATCAAAACAGCGAAGTGCTGTACGAAGAAGAGATACCTGTTGCACAATATGGACAAACAGATGTACTGGCCAACGAATTATTCAACAAAGGTGTGGATACGAAAATAACATTCGACCCTGCTACCGGAGGAATACGTAAGATAGACAGATAAGAAGAACCTGATATTTTCCTCACAAATGAGGATTGCCCAATAAAACAAACCTGCGTATCTTTGCATCCGAAAATATAATAAGGTTTTAGAAGTAAGATGAAAAAGAACTATTTATTCTACTTGGCAAGCATAATGATATGTGCTTGTATGATATTTGCATCATGTGGAGATGATGAAGACGAGGTTACACTGGATATTAATCCTATCGGAGTCTATACGGGTACAACTTATACCAACCTTAACAGTAGGGGAACAGACATATCCATTGACACCACATACAACCAGCCTATAACCATCAGAGAAAATACTCAAGGGCAATTAGAACTGATTTACCATAATTGGACAGACCATCAGAGTGTCAATTATGGTGACTTCACTATCGTGCCACTGACCGTTACCAAGAACGCAAACGGAGTAGCCTTATTTGGAGAATGTACCGACAGTCTCTATAAAGGCGAAAGAGGTTTTTTGGCCACATTAAGTGCAGAAGGGACTATTATAGGCGAAGAAAAGACTGCTGCATTGAAACTGAAAATAGACCTGCCTGTCAGCCCTGCCATGACATTGAAGTTTGCACTGACATACAATGGAATAGCGCAATAAGGAAACGAATGACAAACTGCACACATAGAATTCTATTGACAGGAATGCTCGCTATGGCGGGCATTCTGTCATTGTGGGCTTCAGATGCAGACAGTTTACACACTGTAAACATTGAAACTATCACCATCGTATCGCCCCCAAAAGAACATTTTTCACTGAATCAACAACCTATATCCGCAAACATAATGGATTCGGAGATGTTAGAAAGGCATCGGATAGAATCCATTAAAAATCTGTCGGGACTTACACCAAACCTGTTTATCCCCAATTACGGAAGCAATCTTACTTCTGCTATATATATCCGTGGCATTGGTTCACGTATCAACACGCCTGCCGTAGGTTTGTATGTGGATGACATCCCATACACAGAAAAGGCAGCTTTCAGTTTTCAATTTGCAGACGTAGAACGAGCAGAAATCTTACGTGGCCCACAAGGCACCTTATATGGACGCAATACAATGGGAGGATTGATAAGGCTATACACTCGCAACCCATTGCGTTCACCAGGCACAGAAATCCATATCAACGGAACTTCAGCCGACATGAGCCTGCTCATAAAGGGTCTCCACAGACGGAAAGTAAATGAAAAGCTCGGATACTCATTTGGAGTTTATGCAAATGAAGCTCGCGGAATATACCGCAACCAAACAACAGGACAATGGACAGATTCTAAAAAAAGTGGAGGAATCAATTCACGTATAGTATGGCTACCCACAGAGATATCAAAACTGGACATCATATTGAACTATGACCATACAGATGAAGGAGGATACCCTTATCAATACAATGGACCACTGACCAATAATGCAGAAAGATACAATCATGCCATAGGTCATATAACGAATAACCGTCCTCATGGATACCGACGCGACATGCTGAATATTGGAGGAATCTATCAATGGCAGACAAAAGATATCACTTTAAGCAGTATTACCGGATACCAATGGATAGATGACGATATGCGCATTGATCAAGATTTCCTTTTTGATGACATATTCACGTTGCAACAAAAGCAACATATACACACCATCAATCAAGAATTAACGCTAAAGGGAAATTCTACCCATCGTTGGAAATGGGTAACAGGAGTAAGCGGCACTTTGCAATGGACTAAAACCAATGCACCAGTAAACTTTTATGGTGATGGAGTCCAAATGATTCAGCATGCTATGGATGAGGGCATGAAAGATGCCCCTGTCAGCATAAAGCTCACAGATAACAATATCCACATTCCAGGCCGCTTCAATACACCAATGAAAGGTATTGCATTATTCCATCAAAGCGACTTCAAACTTTTTCCCCGAATTACACTCACTATGGGATTGCGTTTCGACCATGAACGACAAGAAATAAACTACAACACGCAGGCCCTTATTCACTGTTTGGTTTCAGGCATGGGATTAACCAATGCTTCCGGGAAAAAAGAAATAAGCTATATCGGCAACTTCCATAAACGGCAAACTCATTTGCTCCCCCGCTTAGCCATCAATTATTCCATTAATCATGGAAAGGTTTATGCATCATTCAGCAAAGGAGTACGATCAGGAGGATACAACATGCAAATGTTCAGTGAAATCATACAACAGAGTTTCCGCACTGAAGAATTCACTCCAGAACAAGTAAATGAGCAAATCAGCTACTCCCCTGAATGGAGCCTCAACTACGAGATAGGTTCACATTTTACTTTTTTCAATGGAGCATTAACTTCAAATGTCGCGTTGTTTTTCATAAGCACACATAATCAGCAAGTATCACGTTTCACTCCTGAAGGATTAGGACGAATCCTTGTAAATGCCGGACGTACACGCAGTCTGGGAGGCGAACTGTCCATGCAAATCCGTCCTACTGACAGGTTTTTGCTGAATCTTAATTACGGATATACAAATGCCACTTTTACCCACTATGACGGAGGATTTGCATCTGACGGGCAACACACCGAATACAATGGCAATCACATTCCTTTTGCTCCCGAACATACAATCAATGCCGGGCTACAATACACTCTCCCCTTAACCAACAATCCGTGGGGAATAAAACATATCTGCTTTAAAACCGACTATATTGGTGCCGGCCGTATTTGGTGGACAGAGGCAAACGATGCACATCAACCTTATTACAACATGGTTCATGCGGGTTTCTCTCTCCAGTTCAACAAGATAGGATTTGATTTTCAGGTACACAATATTACCAATACACATTACGACACATTCCGCTTTCACAGTATGAATCGGGATTTCAGTCAGGTTGGTCGCCCAAGAGACTTCAGTTTTGACATACGATGGAAGCTGTAATGCCTACATAACAGAATTAGCAAACAAGAAAAATAGATAGATGTCCAATAATCAAATTCAATAACAGCGCTTCCACCGCTGCCAACCAGTCGTAGTAGGAATAGAAAGAGAAAGTGTATCTCCTCGAGAAAGAAGAGGCTTGTATGAGGTCAAGGGTAAAGAGAGATAGGCCTTTTGCGTATAAGCCTGCACATCGCCTCCCGCATCGTGATAGAGGCGAAAATGCAAAGTCTTGACTCCATCGCGCGATGAGGTGATACTGTCACTTACAAAGCGGAAAGTATGTCTTGCATTTTGTGCCTTCACCAAGAGTATCATATTCAGATAGTCACCTCTCTGCCAGAGGCTTTGCATCTCCACCGGGTCATCCTTGATTCCATCGGGAAAATCCGCTGGAGAATCTGGCTCCGGTGCCGCAATCATCTGTATAGCATAGATTTCAGCTCCCGCCGTCTTCCGTTCATAGCGGACCAGAGAGCGATAAACGGTATCAGCAACCACCCCATCTGTAGAAATTGTTGATGCATTCAGTATCTCCAAACGTTGCCCACCATCAGTTTGCAAACAAACAAGCCTTCTGTCACTTCCTGAATAGACATCAGCAAATTCACTCAAGACAGAAGGATAGACATAATTATCCTCATAATCTGAGCAGGAAAGCAAGCCCGTCAACAAAGACAGGCCTGCCACGATTGGATACAGCTTCTTTATTTTAAACATTTTATGCACATGTGGCTTTCAGATAATTCTTCACAGGATTGGCATACATCTCCAGCATCTTGTTACGCAAGAAAGTTTCATCTTTGTTTGGAAGGTCTATTTTTGCCAATTGTCCGGCAATGTATTGTTCAAAGGCTGCTTTCTCCTCAGCCGAATACTTATCTGCGAAACGGCTCTCACCTGTCAACCAATCATAAGCCACATAATTACCAGGATAGAAGCGATAGTTGGCATGTATCTGCTTATCTATCAATGCGCTGATAGCAGTGAATATTTCAGTCTTCGGCATTGCAGGATCCAATGCTTCCAACTTATCATTGATGCAGGGTGTCAATTGGAAATGGATATGTCCCTTACGTCCAAAAATACCTGTCTGCATATTCAGCAAATCATCCTCCTTGCTTTTCTTAAAATCCGGATTGTCCCGTTTCTGCTGATACTCCTTGGCCTTCAAATAATCGCAAGGATCGTACTCGTACGAGATAGCAGCCGGTGCAATATTCAATCCTTTCAGGCGCTCAACAATAGTGCCTTCACCTCCCATAGCCATCATCTTCAGCACACTGTCTTGCGTACGGTCATCCGAATCCTTGGCCCGTCCCTCACGTTGGGCTATCCAAATGTTTTCCTTCTTCTCGTCAATGGCAAAATGCATGTAGCGCGACATGCGTGCCGAAGCCTCCAACATCTGGCGCATAGTCAATGCACGCTGTACGATGAACGACTTATTGATTCGTACCAACTTCTTTATCCAAGGGAATATAAGCAGGTTGTCACCAATGGCAATCTCCACTGTGTTTTGGCCATTGTCCACCAACAAAACAGAGAGGAGTGCTGAATCAAGAACGATATCGCGATGATTAGTTATGAACGTGTGCGGATACCCATCACCTTGAATGGCATCACAATCAATCGTCATGCCATCGCTACACTTGCGGGCAAGGTCGTGCAAGAATGGGTAACAGAAGGTTTTCTGAAACTCCAGATTGGTCTTGCACTGGCGCATTTGCATGGCTACAGCTTCAAAAGGAACACCAGGCATCACCTTGCCTATCACATGACGGAAAGCCTCATCGGCAATCAACTCTTCATATACGGCAGGAAGTTCCTCTGGGGAATAAGGCCGTATATCGTCAAATTCAGTAGGGATATTCATAGTTAGTATAGTTTACTAGTTAACAAGTTGACAAGTTAACGAGGAAATTGACCGGCTAACGAAGGTGTATTCTCCCTGACAACTTGCCCCTTGCAACTTTTAATTTAACTTATCTTCTATAATCTCAGTCATTACATCCTTGATGTCCAATCCGGCAGCACGCACCTGCTGGGGGATAAAGCTGGTAGCAGTCATACCAGGGGTCGTATTCACCTCCAGGAGGTTGATTTTCCGTCCTTCGGTAATAAAATAGTCGATACGGATGATGCCTTGAGCCCCAATAATATCATACACAGCTGATGTCAAAGCCCACACACGGTCACGCACACTATCAGGAATACGGGCAGGGGTAATCTCTTCCACTTCGCCGTTATACTTGGCATCATAGTCAAAATATTCGTTATGACTCACCACCTCAGTAATTGGCAACACGACATTTTTTCCTTTAGTCTTGTAACATCCACAAGAGATTTCCGTACCATCAAGGAATGCTTCTATCACCACCTCATCGGACTCTTCAAAGGCTTTAGCTATAGCGGTCTTTATCTGCTCCGGACTCTTCACTTTAGAGACTCCAAAGCTACTACCTCCCAAACTGGGTTTGACAAAACAGGGCAATCCAATCTTCTCCACCACATCGGCCTCATCGATGGTCTGTCCGCGACGGAGCAACAGCGACTCGGCCACTTTCACACCAAATCCTTTCAAATACTGGTTGCAGGCGAACTTATTGTAAGTCAGTGCCGCGGCAAATACGCCACAACATGAATAGGGAATACCCAACATATCGAAGTAACCCTGCAAACGTCCATCTTCACCAGGGGTACCATGGATGGTGATATAGGCATAATCGAACTTCACCTTTTCGCCATCAAGCATGAAACTGAAGTCATTACGGTCGATAGGAAGTTCTGTTTCATCAGGCAATTGCACATGCCAATCGTTGCCGTGCATCACTACTATATATAAGGTGTATTTCTCTTTGTCAATGAACGAATAGATTCCCTGTGCACTGCGCAAGGATACTTGATATTCCGAAGTGTCGCCTCCGGCAACGATAGCGATGGTTTTTTTCATTACTATTTTATCTTCATTATATTATTATTCAATCTCTTTGTCATTCATATAGCTCCTCCACCGTTCGATAAGTTGTGTCATATCTTCGGGAAGTTCGGTGGTGAAGAACATCTCCTCGCCTGTACGGGGATGCACGAAACCAAGGGTACGGGCATGCAAAGCCTGACGTGGGCAGATATCGAAACAGTTGTGTACAAACTGTTTGTATTTGGCAAAGTGAGTGCCTTTCAGTATCTCATGCCCTCCATAACGCTCGTCATTAAAGAGAATATGACCGATGTGCTTCATGTGTACACGTATCTGATGGGTGCGTCCCGTCTCCAACTGGCATTCTACAAGGGTGACATATCCGAATCGCTCCAACACTTTATAATGCGTGACGGCATGTTTGCCTATCTCCGGATCGCTGAAGACGGCCATTTGCATACGGTCCTTCGGATGGCGGGCTATGTTGCCCTCAATTTTTCCCGTGTCCTCCAGAAAATTTCCCCAGACGAGGGCGTTATATTGGCGCTTCGTTGTCTTGTTGAAGAACTGGAGTCCCAAGTGTGTTTTGGCATCAGGAGTCTTGGCCACAACGAGCAATCCCGACGTATCTTTATCTATGCGATGAACCAATCCCACCTGTGGGTCATTAGGGTCGTACTTAGGATTATCCCTCAAATGCCAAGCTATGGCATTCACCAATGTGCCATGATAGTTGCCACATCCGGGATGCACCACCAACCCTGCAGGTTTGTTGATGACCATCAAGTCTTCATCTTCATATACGATATCAAGAGGTATATCCTCGGGGATGATGTCATTATCGTATCGCGGACGATCCATCATCACGGTTATGACTTCGCAAGGCTTTACCTTATAACTACTCTTCACCGGTTTGCCGTTGGCCATTACATACCCCATGTCGGCAGCCCGCTGAATACGGTTACGTGATGAGTTTACAATGCGCTCGAACAAGAACTTGTCCACCCGCATGGGTGTCTGGCCCTTATCCACCACCACCCGAAAGTGTTCGTGCAATTCACCCGCTTCTTGTCCTACCGGTTCAATGTCATCCAACTCTTCAGGCAAAATGTCTTCTGCTTCATTTCTCATGCGTACCTTATTATATATACGTCAATCAAACCAAGAATCATCAATAACCGTTGCTTCTTCACTACGGGTGTCACGCACTTGCAAACTATCCGTTTCAAATCCCAAATCATATTCGCCGCTCCCCACTTCAAGCACCAATGTAGCCCCAATGGGCACTTCATCTCCATTCTGCAAAGAGACTCCTTGGTATTTTATTCCATATATCCAATCTTTTTCTCCTGCTATAGAGTCATTCTCATCCAGCTTAAAACCCATGGCCAACAATTTGGCTTCTGCCTGACGCAACGAACTGTTATCTATCAAATCAGGAATCACACGCATCGGCGGACGGTTAGTATTCACCGTCAAGTATATAGCACGTCCCTCCTTCACAATAGCTCCCTCGGAAGGATTCATATCCAAAATAATACCACCAGGTTTGGATGTATTATATGTCGAGTCTGTCACTATAGGATTCAACTTATGATTCGTCAGCAATGTCTCAGCCTCATTACGCAACAAGCCTTTCACATCGGGCACCACCACGGCCACATCATGGTCAGTATAATGATTCAACCACTTGAATACTCCCCACACCAACCCTACGGCCACGATGGCCATGGCCAACAAATTACCCCAAAAGAAGAAGTTCTTCTTGAACGAAAAGAAATCTTTGATAGTCATTGCACATGCTTCTTATTTTGTTTTAGGGGTCAAAGTTACGACAAAATGTTGAAATAATCACATGAAAAGTGTAAAAAAGAAGAGAGCCACACCATATACATCCAGTGTAGCTCTCTTCTTATTCCGACAATTTCCGAGGAATTACTTCTTGGTAGTACCATTGTACTCGTCAGATACAGTCAATTTCTTACGACCTTTTGCGCGACGTGAAGCCAATACTCGGCGACCATTAGCAGTTGCCATTCTCTCACGGAAACCGTGCTTGTTCTTTCTCTTTCTGTTAGAGGGTTGAAATGTTCTTTTCATTACTATATTTGTTTTATGTTATTATCCGACTACAGTTTCGGGGTGCAAAAATAGATGTTTTTTTTGAATCAACCAAGCAAACTGACTTTTTTTAGCTGATAGTTTTGTTTATTTTACCGATTTCTTGTACTTTTGCACCCGCAAAACAATGCTTTTAACCTCCAAAGGCTTAGTTTTGTATGTCGGGAAAACGACATCGCTCTATGAAACTTTTAATTATAACACATATAAAATAAGGAGAAACAAGATTATGATTAATGCACAAGACATTAAGAACGGAACCTGCATCCGCATGGATGGCAAACTCTATTTCGTGATTGAATTCCTTCATGTAAAACCCGGTAAGGGAAACACTTTCATGCGTACAAAGCTGAAAGATGTAGTAAACGGCTACGTACTTGAGCGTCGTTTCAACATTGGCGAGAAGTTGGAAGATGTACGCGTAGAGCGTCGTCCCTACCAGTTCCTTTACAAGGAGGGAGAGGACTATATCTTCATGAACAACGAGACCTTTGACCAAGCTCCCATTGCCAAAGACCTCATCACAGGTGTAAACTTCTTGAAAGAAGGAATGGAAGTAGAAGTGGTTTCTGATGCCTCTACTGACACCGTTCTTTATGCCGAACTCCCCGTTAAGGTTGTACTTCAGGTAACATACACCGAACCTGGTCTCAAAGGTGATACTGCAACCAATGCCACCAAACCCGCTACTGTAGAGACTGGTGCCGAGGTACGCGTGCCCCTCTTCATCAACGAAGGCGAGTTCATCGAAATCGACACTCGCGACGGCTCTTACCTGAACCGTAAGAAGGAGGCGTAATAAGCTACGAGTTATCAGCTACAAGCTACAAGTAAGCTACGAGCTACGAGTTTTAAACTACAAGCTACAAGTTTATAGGCACGGATTACGCGGATGACACGGATTATGCAACAGACTTATCCGCGTATCCATGTAATCCGTGCCTGATTTTTAATCTTTAATTTATATTCACTTGCGCTACTCATTCGTCATCCCCGTCTATAATCGTCCCGATGAAGTGGACGAACTATTAGAAAGCCTTACTCATCAGACTTTCATGGATTTTGAGGTCATAGTAGTGGAAGATGGTTCTTCCATCCCTTGCCGGCATATCGTGGAGAGATATACTGACCGTCTGCCTATACATTATTATAATAAGGATAATTCAGGACCGGGACAGACACGAAACTATGGAGTAGAGCGAAGCACAGGTGAATATGTCATCGTACTTGACTCCGATTGTATCGTCCCACCCGGCTATCTGCAAGCGGTTGAAGATGAAGTGAGACGCGAACCGGCCGATGCATTTGGAGGCCCCGACCGTGCACATGACTCATTCACACCTGTCCAAAAAGCCATCAACTATGCCATGACGTCTTTCTTCACGACAGGTGGTATTCGTGGTGGCTCGAAGAAGAAGATGGACAAGTTCTATCCAAGGAGTTTCAACATGGGTATCCGCAAGGATGTATATCAAGCTTTGGGCGGATTTTCCAAGATGCGTTTTGGAGAGGATATAGATTTCAGCATCCGCATCTTCAAGGGCGGCTACCGTTGCCGGCTCTTTCCCGAAGCATGGGTGTGGCACAAGCGGCGTACCGACTTGAAGAAGTTCTTCAAGCAGGTACACAATTCCGGCATTGCCCGCATCAATCTCTACAAGAAATATCCCGAGTCTCTGAAACTTGTACACATGCTTCCGGCAATATTTACCGTAGGGGTAGGATTGCTGCTTCTCCTTTTCATTATCGGAATACTGTTTATGGGGTTAGGCGCTTTCACCATTTATCGTGCCCCAGCAGTTGGTGTCCAATGCATCACCGGCCCTGTAGCTGTCCTTGCCTTGGGATGGATTACCACACTGATTGCCATCGCTCCCCTACTCCTCTTTTCGTTCATCATCTGCCTCGATTCCACCATACGAAACCGCAATTTGTGGGTCGGCCTGCTCTCCGTACCGGCTTCGTTCATCCAACTGACCGGATACGGGACGGGATTTCTCCGTGCCTGGTGGAAACGGTGTGTATTGGGAAAAGATGAATTTTCTGCTTTCGAAAAGAATTTCTATAAATAATCCGTCTATAAGCTAAAGGTGGGTTCTATAAAAACGGACAATGAAGATACGCAATATTGACTTGGGCGAACGCCCCGTGGTGTTGGCCCCGATGGAGGATGTCACCGACTTGGGCTTCCGCCTGATGTGCAAAGAGTTTGGCGCGGCGATGGTCTATTCGGAGTTTGCCAGTGCCGATGCCTTGGTGCGTCTGGTGAACAAGACGATGCAGAAACTGGCCATCAGCCCCGACGAGCGTCCCGTGGCCATACAGATATACGGCAAGGAGGTGGAGCCGATGGTGGAAGCTGCCCGTATCGTGGTGGAGCAGGCACATCCCGACGTGCTCGACTTGAACTTCGGTTGCCCTGTGAAGCGTGTGGCTGGTAAAGGAGCCGGGGCGGGTATGCTGCAGAATGTGCCGCAGATGTTGGCCATCACCCGTGCCGTGGTGGATGCCGTGGATATCCCCGTGACGGTGAAGACGCGCCTCGGATGGGACAACGACCACCGCATCATTGTTGACCTTGCCGAGCAACTTCAGGACTGTGGCATTGAGGCACTGACCATCCATGGCCGCACACGTAGCCAGATGTACACCGGTGAAGCTGATTGGACACTGATTGGTGAAGTGAAGAACAACCCCCGCATGCACATACCCATCATCGGCAATGGTGATGTCACCACTCCCCAACGCGCCAAGGAGTGCTTCGACCGCTATGGGGTGGATGCTGTCATGATAGGCCGCGCCAGCTTCGGGCGTCCCTGGATATTCAAAGAGGTGACGCACTATCTGCAGACGGGCGAGGAACTTCCTCCTCCTTCCTTTGAGTGGAAGATGGATGTGCTCCGTCAGGAAGTGCTACAAAGTGTGGCCCGGCTCGACGAATACCGTGGCATCCTGCATATACGTCGCCACCTGGCCGCCACACCGCTTTTCAAGGGACTTCCCAACTTCCGCGACACCCGCATCGCCATGCTCCGCGCCGACACGGTGGAGGAGCTGTTTTCAATCTTTGAACGGATTAAAGAAGAATATGGCAACAAGACAGAAGAATAAAAAAACCACACATTACAGACATGAACACGACCATTGACCCGAACGAGATACCCGGAGGATTTGCGACATGCTACGTGTCCGACTGCCCTCTGGCCGAAACATGCCTGCGCCACTTGGCATACGACATGGTGGAAGGGAAATACCCTTTCATGACCGTGCTCAGCCCCAAATGGAAAGCCAGGCAGAAAGGCCCATGCCAGTACTACCTGAAAAACGAACGGGTGCGCCGCGCACGCGGATTCATACGGACGCTGAACGCCATCTCTGCAGGAAAAACCACAACCTTCCGCATAGGCATAATGTCACACATGGGCGCCAGACGCTACTACCAGGCACGCAAGGGCGAAATCTTGCTGAAACCCACTGAAGAGCAACTCGTCATCAGGCTGGCCAACCAGTGCGGAGTAGTGCTCGACGAATACTTCGACAGCCACGAAGAACTCCTGCTCTGGAACAACGAATAACTGTACAGAACGGGGAAACAAAGCACACCGTAGGGGAGGGGCAAAATGATGCCAATAGTTTTTTAGGCACGGATTTCACGGATTAACACGGATTTTTGTTTGATTCTACACCCAAACAGGTATAATATTTGTCAGTGGTGTCCGGCAAAACCATTTAGTCTAAAGCATGCAGGCTCATGCCGTCTCTGTCACCCTGAGCGCAGCCGAAGGGTCTCTGAGTATAGCTAAAAGACCGTCAGCAATGCTTTGACACCCATCGCCATCACCTGCCATAATCCCTTCCCGCAAGCCACAGTGACCCCTTGTCTTTACACACGGTATGTAACTATCCTTTCATACGGTATGAAACAACGGTTACATACCGTATGTAAAAAAGAAGGGTCACCACGACTCTCCATCCTCCCCCACGTGGTCCTCCGGCAAGAGGGCACGATACAGGGATTTTTTCCATAAATAGACCCTGTATGTACCAAATTATTCTTACCTTTGCGGCATTCAAAAAGACTTAAAACGCACAGATATGCAGAATGCTATGAAATATACAAAGGAAACAACCATAATGACAAACGTCATGGATATGGAACCATGTACGAAGTAATAAACGGAGACACTACTCAATTACGCCCCATATATACCGGCCAATGGAAAAATGGAGAATACCATGGACATGGAATACTATACAGAAAAGATAGAAAAGTCATCATCTACGAGGGAGAATTCAAGAATGGAGAAAAAGTAAAATAACCAAAACATACTGACAATGAAAAAACTGACAACTCTTTTAGCAGGATTAATGGTCGCCACCAGTTGTGCGGCCGAAGGGTGGCAGGTATCTGTCGCCAAGTATAAGGACAACAAGGCATGTGCCATCAGCTACACCTTTGACGACGGATTGAAGGAACACTACACGATGGTAGGCCCCGAGTTCGAGAAGCGAGGCATGAGGGCCACGTTCTTCATCAATGGTTCCAAGATAAATCAGGATGACACACACATGGCCGACACCACCCGCATGACGTGGGCACACCTTCGCGAACTCTCCGACCGTGGGCACGAAATCTCCAATCACGGATGGGCACACAAGAACTTCGCCCGCTTCCCCATCGAAGAGATACGCGAGGATATCGAGAAGAACGACAGTGCCATCTTGGCCTGTACAGGCAAACCTGCACTGACCTTCTGTTATCCGAACAACAATAAGAAAGCAGAGGGACGCCGCATCTCGGACAAAGGACGTGTGGGCACCCGTACCTTCCAACGCTCATTGGGCAGTAAGTCAAACGATAAGGAGTTGGCCGAATGGACGCACCGGATGATTGACACACACGACTGGGGAGTAGCCATGACCCACGGCATCACCTACGGATACGACAACTTTGGCCGCACCCCACAACGCTTATGGAAACATCTCGACATGGTAGCTTCGCTGAAAGATAGCATTTGGGTCGGCACCTTCTACGAAGTGGCGGCTTACACCGCCGAACGACGCGCCACCTCGCTCGGTATCGCCCATCCGAAGGAAAACCTGTTGCTCATTACCCCCACTATGCGTCTTGACCCGTCACTCTTCGTCGAGCCGCTTACCCTCGTCATCCAAGGTGATACCCCCATCCGGAAACTCTCCGCCAAGCAAGGTGGCAAGAAACTCTCTGTCACCCTTACCAACGACGGTAAAGCCCTCGTCACCTTCAATCCCAATGGTGGTGTGATAGAGGTGAAGGTGAAATAAAAATGAAGAAAGCGCTTGCATTATTACCAAATATTGGTAACTTTGCAGCAAAATGATAAGAATATGAGGACAACATCAGTAGCACTCGGCAATTATTTTGAGAACTTCATCCGGATGAAGGTCGAACAAGGACGTTATAACAATGCCAGTGAAGTCATTCGTG
>JAFQBB010000032.1 GCA_017416805.1 Bacteroidaceae bacterium | reverse complement strand
ACTATTCCAATTGTCGATATCATGTCCAGCATATATTGTTCTATTTTGTGATAGTTGCAATATACGCTCTAAAGATTTCTTTGCCTGTATTTTATTACCCCCTGGTAATCGAGAGACCAACTTTGCTCCAGGAATGAAACTATCTCCAGTAAATAGATCTTGTGACGTAAAAAAAGACAAACAGCTTGGACAATGTCCTGGAGTTGCCAATATTTTTAAAACCACATTTTTGAACAAAACAATTTCATCTCCATCACTCAATAGATGAATTGAGGATTCATCTCCTTCAAATTTAACTGATTTTTCATGATAGTAAGAGAAATTCTTCCTATCTGAATACAATTGTTCTTTACCATACTTAGAAGTATAGATTACAGCTTCAGGAAACAGATTATGAAAATCATTGATACCTGCCATGTGATCATAATGTCCATGTGTCAAAAAAAGTCCTTTCACATGAGCCAAAGTAGGTAAAGTTCTTTTTAAAGCAAAAAAATCACCAATATCAACAATCCAACAATCAGAAGAACTTTCTTCAAACAAGATATACATGTTCGAAGAAAGAATACTTCCAACTACTTTCTTTACTCGCAGCATCATTCACCCATAAAATTGAGCACATCTGCAACAGTTTTGAACTCACGAATTTGTTCACCAGTTAGTTTCTTACCACACTCTTCATCCATCAATACAATCAGTGACAGTTTTGCCATTGAGTCATATTCATCGATGGATGCAAGTTCCATTTCTGGAGTAAGTGAACCACCATCCAATTCAAGCATGTCTTCCAACAATACAATTTTTTCTTCTTGTGTCATAATTTTTAAATATTTTATTAAACTTATACATTATCTTTATGATGACAATTTTCCACCATCTACTGCTACACAACTACCTGTAATCATACGACTCATATCGCTCATCAAGAATGCTATTGTGTTGGCGATATCAAGAGGCTGGCATACCCCCATATACTGACGAGCCAAAATCATTTTGTGTTCATCGGAATCCGCACCATAATCTTCTGCAACTCTTGCCATCGGGGTATCAGTCACACCAGGAGCTACCGCATTTACACGTATATTCTTCGGTGCCAATTCCTTAGCCAAACATCTTATAGCTGCGTTCATTGCGCCTTTAGATGCACAATAAGCTGTTTTTGTGGAATTTCCCAAATAAGCTCCTAAAGCAGAAACTCCAACGATATTCATACCGTTAGAGTTATAACGGCCTTTAATGCTCAGACATCTTACAATCTCTACGAATGAAAAAAAGTTGATGTTCATCACTTTGAGCATAAAGTCATATTTTGACATCTTCAGTGGCCTTACCGAACCAACACCTACACAATGTACAAAACCGTCCACAGCTCCATTCTCTGTAGCAATCAGTTTTACCACTTGCTCTATACCGTCCACATTGGAAAAATCACAAATATATGCTCTATTATTAGTTCCCTCTAATGATAAAAGAGTGTTGTTTAAATTCTCTTCATTAATATCAAGAAGAATGATACTAGCACCTAAACTGTTCAACAATTTTGCCGTTTCAGCACCGATACCTCCAGCTCCCGATACAACAAATCGTTTTCCTATAAATTCTATTCCTTTCATAATGTATATCCTCCATCGATTACAATTGATGTACCTGTTATTGTTTGAGTCGCATCACTTAAAAGAAAGGCTATAAGATTTGCGATTTCATCCGCTTTAGTTACTCCAAGTATTGATTTGTTTATTGAGCCGTCATTTATAGCATTAATATCTTGTATATGCCCTTTTGCAAAATCCTCCTCTACAAAACCCTTTTGAACCGAATTAATACGAATGCCTTTATCCAATAACTCTATAGCCAAACATCTAACAGATGCATCCAATGCAGCTTTAGAAGCACTAAAAGCCATTTTTGCTTTCATTGCGCGGATACTACTGATTGAAGATAGAGTTACGATACTAGCACCATCATTTAAACCACGATTTTTCTTTAACGCACGAATAATCTCAACAAAAACACCAAAATTATCGTTCATTATTGAACATACATTATCTGGTTTAACAAAATTAAGGGGTTTGAAATCACTATGTACGATTGCAAAAATAACACCATCAAAAGACCCATCTTTTTTTATAAGTTCCTTTATATCCTTTTCTATAATAGAAATATCAAATTCTTCATATAAGGATATTATGGCATTTAAATCCTTTAATCTCAGAATAACTGATTTGTCAATTCCGGTAGAACCACCAACAAAAAGGATGTGCTTACCAGTTAATTCCATTGGATTCAGCATCACTTCAAATTTTGCACCAAATTCCAAATAGATTCTGCAGAATTGAAATTTTCAGGATCTAGTTCTGTAATACGAATCTGTACTCCAAAAACATCATCCAATTCAGATATAATTGATACTACATCGAATGAATCGAGAATACCATCGTCTATTAAAGCTGTTTCATTTTCAAAATCTACATCAGGACGAATATCCTGTAAAATTTGCATTAACTTTTCCATACTAATTATTTTATTAATGATATTGTTGATTTACCTGTATATTTAAAGCCCATTTTTAAATACATACCCATCGTTTGTTTGTTTTGGTGTTGAGTCCAATGACAATAGATTGTATTATCAGTGATTTTATTTAAGTTTAGAAAATGATTGTATAATTCAACACCGATGTGTTTTCCTCTAAATTTAGAATCAACCGCTAAATGTGCACCCCATACAACTGAGTGTTCTATCCTAAAATGCATTGCACCAGCATTCTCACCATTTAATTTTGCAATTAATATGTTTTGTTTTTTTAACAAGCCTTGGTACTCACTCACTTCGATATAATCTGCTGAATATTTATCAAAAGTGGAATTGAATAATGTACAGGCATATTTTATTTCATCTATATCTTTTGCCAAATTTATAGCTAAACCGTCTACTCTATGATATGCTAAAGTCAAATCAGAATGTTTAGCCTTAAGCAAATCTCTAACAAGATTAATCTTAAATCCATTCTTTAGCCAATAATCAATTTCTTCTTTTATGCGTTCTAATTTACTCCTAAATAATATTTCAATAAGGTATGTATTATTAAAAGGTAATGATATGGTTTCGTTAAAACTGTTAATATAATAATATATCCTATAACAATTAGGTTTTTTTACTAAAAATACAACATTCTCATTACCTTTGCAATAGAATAATTCTCTTTTGGCTATTAACGATTCATATTCATTTATAAGTAGATAATTATTACTAACTGTGTTTCTTTTTTTATATTGACATTCCAATATATCAACTTCTTTCAAAGAAGTAATCAATAGGATATTACGCATTCTGTCTGTTGTTGATTTATGTATATTTCTTTTAATTTAATACGGTCTATTTTACCATTCATGTTATAAGGCATAACCTTCAGATGATTAATCACTTCCGGGAACATATATACAGGTATCTTATCTTTTACCAAATTAATGATATCCATTTCTTGACCATCACTCGTGGTATAATAAAGAACGATTTTATCATTTGGTTGGTCAAAAATACAGGCCGCATTGGTTATATTAGGAATGGAATTGATAGCCACTTCTATTTCACCCATTTCTATACGATTACCCTTATGTTTAATCTGGAAATCCTTGCGTGATACAAATTCTATTTCACCAAGTTCATTGTATTTGACAATATCCCCAGTACGATATATTTTATCTTCATACAAATCGTGTAGCGGATTCTGAACAAATACTTCCTGAGTCTTGGCTTTATTGTTATAATAACCCAAAGCAACTCCTGTACCTCTTACGCAAAGTTCACCTGTTTCACCTACTTTAACAAGCTGGTTATCATCATTGAATACTAAAATACCCTTGTTATGACAAGCATTTCCGATAGGAATAAATTCATCATCACCAAATTCACGGTTTACTTCATAATAAGTACAATCAACCGTAATCTCAGTCGGACCATAAAGATTTACGAACTTTACATCAGGCAATTTGTTCATCCAAACCTTCAATTGCTTGGCTGGCATAGCTTCTCCTGCAAAGGTGACTAAGCGCAAATGCTCCGGCAAATTCACTGAAAGAATATCGCTATTACCGATTAAAACAATGGCAGATGTAGCCCATAATATAGCGGTAATCTTACGGTCATTCAAAAAAGGAATTATCAATTTCGGGAAAGTAAAATACTTTTTACCGATAATATTCAAGGTAGCTCCACTCTTCAAACAAATGCAGATATCTTTTACAGAACCATCGAAATAGAATGGGGTTTGATTACCCAATGCATCCTTTTCTGTAAAGTTGAAAGTATCAACCAACCATTCTGCCAAATCCACCATCCCCCTTTGAGCAATAACGACTCCTTTGGGGACACCTGTAGAGCCACTGGTAAAGATAGAATAAACAGGGTCGGTATCTATCATCTGTTCACGGATTTCATTCAGCAAGATATCATCCGCTTCATTTTGAATAACGTCCTCATACTTGAATCGCACACCTTGGAAATCAATCAAATCCAACGTTTTTTCATCAGCAGCCGTTACAGTAATAGCAGCAATCGGATTCAAAACATCAGAGATAAGTTTCACACGTTGGTCAGGCATCTTACAGTCGATTGGTACATAAAAGTTGCCACTTTGTGCAACTCCCATGAACCCCACCAATCCCTCTATACGTCTATCTACAAACACTAATACAGGTTTACGGTATGCTTTATTAGAAGCTTTGCTGATTGCAGTACCAATATTGCGTGAGTATTGATTCCATTGAGCAAAAGTCAATGAATTTTTGTCATCGGCTACGGCTGTCTTATCCGCCCATTTGGATGCCGAGTTTTCTAAATATGTCAGAATATTCGTTATCATTTTTTTTCGTACAATTGATCTGGATTGGTTATCAAGCCATCTTCAAACACCTGGTCATCTTCATAGATAGGAAAAATATCGTCTGTATTGATTTCAAATGAGGTCGCTCCTAATGAAATACCAATACCAAAACCACAAGCCATTACTTTAATGGTTTTGCTTTCACAACTTTCACCATATTTATCACACAAAGAAACAATGGCCGATGCACCCGATGTATTACCATAACGGTCTAAAGTAATTGGCATCCGTTCAAAGTTAATCTTTGTTTTCTTGGCAATCTGCTTCAATATATAAAGGTTCGCCTGATGGAATGCAAAGCAATCGTAATAATCTGGTGTTGTTTCTGTTTGAGCAAAGAAATCCTTAATCAAACGAGGAACATCAAATATGGTAAAAGTAAAAACTGAAGTACCTTGAATAAATGAATTCATCAAGGTTCTGGGATTACCATCCTCACACATTACCACTTCTTCATTAGCATGGAGGTTACGATAGCCACCACCCGGTACAATCATATATTTAAAACCTGTACCATCACTTCTAACCAATGCATTAATTTGATCAGTCTCATTATCAGTTTTCTCCAATAACATGACCGCTCCCGCTTCACCAAATAACATTACCGAACTACGGTCTTCCGGATATACGGATTTACCAGCAGTATCACCTACAAACAACAATGCTTTCTTTATATCACTGGTATTCATAATGGAAGCAATGGTTTGCATACCCACCACCAATGAAGAGCATCCTAAACTGATATCATAACATACCGCTTCCTTAGGAATGCCCAAACGATATTGCAAAACAAATGCAGTAGATGGACGACGATAATCCGGTGAATGTGATGCAAAAATCAAGGCTCCAATTTCATTCGGATTTATTTGTTTTTTCGTCAACAATTCAGAAGCAGCCCTATACCCTAAATCAGAGCAAGTTTGATGTTCTGATGTACGATGAGATGCACGTACCCCTGTCATCTCCATAAACTTTTCTACTTCCTCATCCCCAAACAACGGTTTGTAAGAATCTGTCTTCACTTCGTTGGTAGGAACAGCGCATGCTACTCCAGCCACTTTTATATTTTTAAAATTAAAAAATGCCATATTTAAATCTTTGAAAGTTTCATTGAATAACCAATATATTGTCCAAACTCTTCTATTTTTTTTGCAACAACACAACCCGGAGATAGCCATACATCATCACAAATACTTATATTATCAGAAACAATACAACCAACACCAATAAAACATCGCTTACCTATATGCACATGTCCAGCAGTTGCTACATTTGTTGATAAAAACGAATGTTTATCAACAAAACAATCGTGATTGACAATAGAACGGAGAGTAATACATGTATTATCGCCAACAACTGCATTCATATTAATAATTGTATGACTACTGATTAAAACACCATTACCTATCTGTGAAGTTGGATGAATAAATGCACTAGGACTAATAATATTCCCTAATGGAATTTTATTCTGAATATGTAAAATATTATACAGTTCTTCTTTAAAATGAAAATGCTTATATCCGATAGCTATAAAGACGCAATCAAATAGTGATTTTGAATATTCATGAACTACATTTTCAATTTTACCTAGTACAGGATATCCATTTATACTTGCACCTATTTCTGCATAATCATCAAAATATCCAACAATTTCATATGCTTCTATAGAGTCATATTTTATATACTGACATATTTGTTGTGCAAATGCCCCTGAACCTATAATCGCAATTCTCTTCATTTCAACAAAACTTTTTATTTGCCTTATAAATAAAATACCCACTTCTATCCGCACTACACTCTATGCTACGCAACTCAGAATCGGTAATTTCTGCTTCTACAATCTCAGAATAATCTTTCCAATTCTCAATAACAGTCTTCAGATTCGCCGTTTCTTTTGATAAGAAATAGACTCCAGAATAACTATGTTCTGTGATCTGGGGTTCAATGAATTCCCCCATAGCAACTTGTATAGTTGCCCCAAGGAAATCATAACCTGTAGAAAGTTGTACCAGATTGGAGCCAATAAAATCCCCCCCCATACGTGCACCAATTTCAATCACACGAATATCACCTTCATCTGTAATTTTCAATTCAGAATGTGAAGCTCCGTATTGTATATGTAATGCATCAAGAGCTTTCATAACGATTTCACGGATGCGTATCTGTATATCTTCACTTAATGAAGAAGGCTGATGGTGTTCCAACTCTACAAAATAAGGAGCACCCGTAGTCACTTTATCCGTTATCTGAAGGACATGATGTTTTCCTTCGAATGAAATGGATTCCACACTGACTTCACGCCCCGTTACATATTCTTCAATAATAGCAGCATGACTGAACGATTCGGCTTTGGCACGCACAATGGCTTTCTCTAATTGTACAGGATCGAGCACTTTCTCCACTCCTCGGCTGCCAGAACGGTCAGTAGGCTTTACAATCAAAGGGAAACGAAATCCTGTAATATTATATCCATCGTTCTTGTCTGCAATACAGAAACGAGGAGAAGGGACATCATTATGTGCGAAGCATTGTCGCATTTCGTATTTATTGGTAACAGTGGTTGAATATTTATCAGAGTTTCCAATCAAGCCTAAATGTTCTGCTACGTAGTTGACGGTAAGAACAGCCACATCGGATGCGATAGTGGTGATGCCATCGATTCTTATTTCACGGCACTTTTCAAGTATCTCTTCTTTCTCTATGATAGAGATAGGATAGAAAAAATCTGCCACCTCAGCACATGCAGCTCCGTCCGCCCATGAAAAACAATGAACTTCATAGCCAAGTTCCTTGGCTTTCTGCACAGCAGGCAACTGAAGATAGCTACCACCTATAATTGCAATTTTTTTCATTAAATGATTATCTTTTATTAAATTTCTCTTTTACAAAATGTAACAACTTCTGCTTTGCCACCTTATCCAAAAAAAGGTAGGATGACAACAATACACAGCTTCCTACAACAATGATTTTCAAAATTGAACCTGCAAGGTCATCACTCAGATAAATGCCAGCAGGGATGGAGAAGGCCAATGAGAGCAGAAGAACTTTGGCACATGCCCAATAACATATAAGGAGTTCCTTGAGGGTGTAATCAATTTCTTTATATAAGATATACGGTTTGACAATGAAGGAAAAACTGAAGGCTAAAAGCAATGAAAGATATTGTACCCACATGACTCCAAATCCTAATTTCAATAGGATATACAAAAGTACAAATTCACCTATTCCAAGATATACTGCAGCCACAGAATTGCTCTTTATTCGGTTAGCTGCCATCATGGGTATATAAAAAGCAGTACTAAATGTGCCCATAATATTGCGGACAATGATGTATTGTGTAAAGATGACTGCATATTCAGGGACCTCCACCAACCAAAGATTTAGTAGCCAATCCATCACCATAATGGCAGGAAGTCCTAACATAAGTATAAGGTCGAAACAATAGACGGTAGTGCTCAATGTCAACCGCTTGGAACCTTCCTTATCGCCTGCAGCATAAAGTTTGATAATTTGCGGATTGATGGCTGTACGGAAGTTGTTCACAAACTGCATCATGGCTGCTGAAACCTGATTAGCTAACGCTTGGGCAGCAATTATCGCTGGTGCAAAAAACATATTGAGCAGAACTATGATTCCTTGCAGTTTCAACATTTCTGTAACATTAGCCATAATATTCCAACCAGAAAAACTCATCAGACTGCGAAGAATATCTTTATCAAACAACAATTTTAAACGACTTTCTGTAAAATGCCTTGAGCAATAGAAACGGTAATAGAAGGCTACCAGCAATTGAACGACAGCCACCAAAGCTGCATAGAATATCAGTTTGTCGAAATCGGCAACAGCAAGCAGATAGCATACCAGCAGTTTGGCAACAGCCTCGAATATACTCACATAAGCATAAATGTTCATGTGCTCGTGTGCCATGATGACAGCGGTATAAGGTACTTGTGTGATTGCTATGACGGTGGTCAATATGGATAGTTGGAATACCCATACACAAGCGGTCAATCTATCGGGCGGAATCACCAACTCATTATACAGGAACCACATGCCGCCTGTCTCCATTACCAAAAGGATGATAGCCGAAAGAATCAGATGGGTATAGAATGCCGTGGAAAAGGTACGCTGCAAGCAGTCATTGTTGCCCGCTCCCAGCTCATAGGTGAGGAAACGGGAAGTTCCAATGCTCAACGTCCCATTTAGGAACGAGAGCATTCCCACTACACCACCGACCACACTATAAAGGCCATAGTCCGTTATCCCTAACTTATCCAATACCACACGGGAGGTGTAAAGTGTCACTCCCATGATGAGTATCATGCGGAAATAAAGGAATAACGTATTTTTCGCTATTCGCTTATTGTCTGCCATAAATGATTATTTCTTCAAATTACGAAGATAAGATTCCAATTGCTGGAAGTGAAACAGAACCTTTATCTTTTCTATCAGAACTGACACTATGAGACATATCCCCAATAACAAGAGAAATATGAGAATGGGATTTCTTGGTGCATAAATCTGTTCCCGGAAATAATAGGAATATATAAATGTATGAAACAGGAATATATTCATGCTGTGCCGACCGATAAACTCCAATGAGTTCTGACACAACTTATTCTTTATTCTGATATTGGAATAGAGAATAATTCCAACTATACATATAATGGTATCGAACTGCATGGAAAATCTGCCCAATGCATTACGTACAAACACACACACCACAAACAAGAGGAAAATGGCACCCCTCTGTGTACTACTTGTCAAATTTATCCTTGACAACAAATTGGTCGAAGCAAAAATCATTCCTACAATGAAAGTCATCAGATAATACCTGATAGGCGTAAGAAACGGGAGATGAAACAGACTAATAATTATAGACATTGCCAACACGATTAACAAAGTCAGCCCCCCCCTATACCACAGTAAAGGGTATAGCAAATATAGCATTATGATACATGACATAAACCACCAAGTGGCATTGTATCCATAAAATCCAAACATATAGGCAAGACCACCAAGGTCAAGCAAGAAACGGATTGGAATATGGTTGACATAAACAAGTTCAAATGTCCGTCCGAAAAAGAAGACCCCGATAGGGACAAACAGTAACCATATCACCCAATAATTCAAAAGCAGTTTGGTCATTCTGTTCCAATAGAACGTCACTGCTTTCACCTCTTTTCCTTGACTACTTTTTACCAAGCCATACCCTGACAGAAATACGAAAATCGCCACACAAACCTTACACACCTTGCCCCATTCATTGACAAGGCCGTGACCTGCAATAAACAAGTCATCATACAATCCGTTCTCTTTATAGAACAGGTGATGGCAAAGCAATAGCAATAATGCTATGCCTTTCAGCACATTTGTATCGATTTTGGTAAGTTCACGCATAAAAGAAGTATAAAACCCTATCCCAAGGAATCGTGAAAAGGGTGCAGTTTCTGGTGAAGAACTGAAAGATTTATTTATTAAACCCAACACCAAAGCCTCTTCACCACGAAAAAGTTGCTAGTAAAGAATGCAGAGAGGCCAAAGGCTGTTGAGAGATTGATTTGTTCTTAATCAGGCTACCCCTCAAAGATTCGTATATGGAATGCAGTTTTGGGCAAGGGAGCTGAAATAAAATCGCTTTCGATTTGATTTTATAATTAAAAATTAAAGAATTAAAAGTTAAAAATTAAAAGGAACGACGGGCAAGGGGCAACGATGACGATGCTCGAACTAATTCAGACCAAAGTTCAAAGTTCCATGTTCAAGGTTCAAAGGATGGCGAAATTGCATGTTTAATAGTAGCAATCTTTGTTGCCAAGACAATACGTCATTTTTGGGAGGATTGCACTTCAAATAGGACAAATCTGGGTTAGTAGAACTGCCTATTTCTGAAGTTCTCCTATAAAATCTATATAAACGGACTTTATAGTTTCGCATTGTGGGTGATTACGATTGAAAATCAATGAAGAATAATACATGTTTCCTTCTGCATTGATAATTCCGTCCATTTTATGATAGAATGAATTTTTGTTATATTTCAAGAACCAACGATTGAATAAGGAATGACGCGCTGCTTCCCTGCTGTCAGATGTGTCACATACAAAAGCTAATATATGAGAGTCTTTCATTAGGAAATCTTCGATGATTGCTATCAAAGTTTTTTCAACCGAGATGTCATATTTCGCACGAGACTGATGTATCTCTTCAATCACCAACTGATACATATCAATAAAGCCCAACGTTTTATCCAATACAAAAGTCACTGCATATTCCAATCCTTTACTTGTAGAAAAATAAAGGACTTCGCTCTTATTGGACAGATAAGAGACCTGATAGGGAGCCACAGAATTTACCCTACTTAGAGAGACTATTTCATAATCAAGCTCCATGATATCACTTCCCTATCCGCCCTAAGGTTATACCTTTTTCGGTAAGGTTCTCATACGGTTCTTCTGTACGAATCCACCTTATGACTTCCTGCTTGTCAGCAAGCATTTTCTTCGCCAATTTGACGGCTTTTTCTTTAATCTGAGTATGCATTCCTATACCGAATTATTAGTTCAACAAATTTTTCATCTGCAAAGTAACACAGATTATTTCAGAATAACAAGAATCTCTATCTTTTTTTCGGTTCCAACCTTATATTTACGTAATTGCAGGTACCAATTGTAAAGGGCGAAGGGCGAGGGAACTGAAAGTTCGTTTATGCGTTTATTCGTTGAAAGCACTTCGTGCGGTTGAAAGGGTGAGGAACTGAATATCAATTATGAATTGTGAATTATGAATTATGAATTGTGAATTATGAATTATGACTGCGTAAAGCTGATGAGAGCTACGACGTTCCGAATTAATAATTAAAAGTTAAAAATTAAAAGGAACAACGGGCAAGGGGCAACGATGACGATGCTCGAACTAATTCAGACCAAAGTTCAAAGTTCCATGTTCAAGGTTCAAAGGATGGCGAAATTGCATGTTTAATAGTAGCAATCTTTGTTGCCAAGACAACACGTCATTTTTGGAAAGGGTTGCGCCGAGCATACGCCTGAAGTATCCCTCCATAGTTGGTATGGAGCGGGAGGGTAAGGACTGCTATTCGCATAAAAATATCTGCCAATGAGGGTATATGCGAGGGCATATACCTGTCGGAATGTTTGATTAATAAGTTTCTTTACTGAATTTCTTCTAGGATATATCAGAAATATAAAAGGCTATGGACTGCATCATGAATCCTGACGATTCTTTCTCCATCTTCCAATATATAGATTTTATAAGCAAAATGAAAATCTTCACAAATGTATTCGCGATACCCTTTCTTTATCCAGTCCGACTTCAAACGTGCCAAAGGATAAATGTACGCGTAGTCACCCTATGCTTCCAAAGCGTCATATAGCCGTTGTATCTTTTTTATGACCGTCAGTTCGTCCAAAGCGTCATGTTTGAGCAATGCCTCTTCATAGAATTGCTCAACCTGATTATGGACAGTCTGCTCAATATAGACCTTCATCGGTTATGGAAATGACGATTTACGAGTTCAAGGAGTCTGGCCTTAGATTCTTCTAATGAATAGCACTCAGCCTCCAGATCTTTTCGGGACATTCTCTTTACCGAATTGGGAGTTGTATTCACACTGCCATAAGCCACCGCAGGTTCTGCAGCAATGGAAGGTTCTGATTCTATTGGTCTGTACTCTTTCATAATTGAACTATTACGTTACTGACGGCAAAGATATACATTCTCTTTCAATCTTCCAACGGAATAACAGGTTTTATCTCAGTCTCTCTTGAATATGTCTCTTGTATAGACTTTCTCTGCCACATCATCCAGACAACTGTCGAAACGATTGGCGATGATGGCTTTGGAGAGTTTCTTGAATTCTTCAAGATTGTTCACGACACGCGAACCGAAGAAGCTTTCACCATCACTGAGGACGGGCTCGTAGATGATGACTTCGGCTCCTTTGGCTTTGATGCGCTTCATAATGCCTTGGATGGCACTCTGACGAAAATTGTCGCTGTTGCTCTTCATCGTAAGGCGGTAAACGCCCACGACTGGGGATTGTGAATTATGAGTTCCGGATTCTGAATATTGATATTGATTGTTCTCGGTGTAACTGTACCAACCGGCAAGCTTGAGTACCTGGTCGGCTATGAAATCCTTACGGGTGCGGTTGCTCTCGACAATGGCGGTCATCATGTTCTGTGGCACATCCTGATAGTTGGCCAACAGCTGCTTGGTGTCCTTGGGCAGGCAATAGCCTCCGTAACCGAAGCTAGGATTGTTGTAATGGGTCCCGATGCGTGGGTCGAGTCCGATGCCATGGATGATGGCGGCGCTGTTGAGTCCCTTGGTCTCGGCGTATGTGTCCAACTCATTGAAATAGCTGACACGGAGGGCCAGATAGGTGTTGGCAAAGAGTTTCACGGCTTCGGCTTCTTTCAGGCCCATAAACAGGGTGTCAATGTCTTGTTTGATGGCTCCCTCTTGAAGCATTTGGGCAAAGATGTGGGCATACTCTTCGGCCTTGGGATTGCCGATAGCCCGGATGGCGGCATTCTCTTCGTCCCACTTCTTGTCCTGCTCGGCTGGGAGTATCTTGGGATAGCCTACGATGATGCGCGATGGCCAGAGGTTATCTTCCAAGGCTTTGCTCTCGCGCAGGAACTCGGGGGAGAAGAGCAAGTTGAAGTGTTTACCTTCAAGTGTGGGGTCTGTCATGAACTTGAGGGCATACTTCACATAGAGGGAACGGGTGTAGCCTACTGGAATGGTGCTCTTGATGACCATGACGGCATCGGGATTGACGGAGAGGACCAGGTCTATGACGTCTTCTATATGATGGGTGTCGAAGAAGTTCTTGACAGGGTCGTAGTTGGTGGGGGCGGCTATTATAACGAAGTCGGCATCGCGGTAGGCTGATGCTCCATCCAATGTTGCTGAAAGGTGAAGTTCCTTCTCGGCAAAGAACTTCTCGATATATTTGTCTTGAATGGGGGATATACGTTTGTTTATCTTGCTGACCTTTTCGGGTATGACATCTACGGCTACCACTTCATGCTTCTGTGCCAGAAGGGTGGCCATTGACAAACCGACATATCCTGTTCCGGCAACGGCTATTTTCAGTTTTTCAAATGTATGCATAATGATGTATTTATCAGCCTTCACCAAATCCGCACCCTAAGGAATCGTAAAAAGGGTACAGTTTTTGGTGAGGAACTGAAAGTTATGAATTATAAATTATGAATTCTAATTATGAATTAGTGACGAGTGAACCGGGTTCAAGGTTCAAAGTTCAACGATGACGATGCTCGAACCTGTAAGAATTAATAATCAAAAGTTACGAGGGATACTGCAACAAAAAAAGAGGGGAGGAGGAGTGAATTATTCATTCTCCACTAACCGGATGTACTCCGGACTGACTTCCACACTGACGGCCAATATACCGGGAAGTTCGACCAGCAGACGCTTGACCTTTGAACCACGAGTGGTGACCAAGGTGCCTTCCTGTCCGTCGAGGAGTCCGCCAACTATGCGTATGCGCCGACTGTACATCTGGGGAGTTATCTCGGAGGGGAGATAATAGCGGGGCGAAGGAGTGGCTGCCACAGCCTGCATGAAACGGTCCATATCGGCATCCGGGACTACCATAGGCTTGCACCATCCATGACGGACGTAACGATATTGAAGGGTTTTCTCCTGCTCCACAATAGGGTCAAGGCGATCACGGCTTTCTTGGACAAAAAGAAGACTGGGAATGCAGGGGAGCTCTACACGAACTTTTTTGCCCTGCCTGACAACAACCTCACAAACTTTTGGGGTGAAGACAGTGATGCCTTTCTCTTCCAACAATTCGTAGGCATGAAGTCTGGCATTGGAGCGCTTGAGGTCGCGCATAACGAACCACTGCACCGTTTTTTTACTGTCCATCGAGAAATAGGGGCATATTTACTAATCCTGCACGACTACACAAAGAGCTGTTCATCAAGCAGTTATAACGATTAACACAAAAACAAGGGGCGTACCCTCCCATAACTAAAGTTTATGCACAGAGGCATAACACCAAACGAAATGATGCCTGTCCTCTTATGACCAGAGACAAATCAGTGATACAAAGATAACATCTTTCGCTAATATTCTATTCTTTTTTTTAATTTTGTTAACACCGCGGCTGTAAAAAAGAAATTGTCCTGTAATTCTTTTTTTCCACAAACAATTATTCGCTACAGCTCACCGAGACCATACCGATGTGAGGTTTTCGATGAGCTATAGCGAATAAAGCTAATTTAGGGAACCCACCTTAAGGGTTTCAGAATCCCCACCAGTTCACCTTCTTTCCATCTACGATATAGATACCTGAAGGCAATCCGTAAAGAGCATGCCTATAGTCCACCTGATTGCGGACAAGACGGCCATAGAGATCGTAAACATCGACATGGTCTTTGATGACGGGAACCGCTACCCGTTGCCCGATACCATTGGCTGTATTGCGTACCCAAAGAGTCATAGACATAACAACTTGCTGCCCATTGAACTTAACGGGCAATGTACCTGCGACAGGAGAAGGCAACACTACACTATGAGAAGCCACCTCGTAGTTTCCATCGGAATCCTTCCGAGGAAAGACATATTCTTCTTCACCGTAAGTAACATTACCCAACTGAGCCAAGTATCCATCTGCATCTGCATAATTGCAATAACCTGTAAAGTCCACACTCTCTACCTGAATATTCTCAGGCAAATTAATGGTATAGGTTTGGCCACGTGAATATTTGATTCCGTCTTCTTTACCTGTTGAATATCCTTTGCCGGTAGAAATGGAATAGCCATTCGGGAATCCCCAATTCGAATTCGTACATGTAGAAGCAGACAGAAGGACGGCATCACCCCTACCTGCATTCTCCTCCATAATGGAGTATCCCAATGGTTCACCACCTTCAAGCCCTCCCTCCATGATGTGGGCTACAAGACTGTTCATATAGACTTCGAGCATGGTATATCCCTCACTATTCTTCGTATTACGGTCTGCCGCATCATTGGGGTTCAATCCGTTGGCATATTCCCAATCATCGGGCATACCGTCCTGGTCAGTATCTTCTGGACAATATATCCCCTTCAGTACTGGCCACGCACTCCAATCAGCAGGGGCATTGGCCGGTTTGTTATCGTTTTGCGAGTTGATGAACCCTTTACCGAGTCCGCTACCTGTATGGGAAGCCTTCCCATAGCGTGTGTCATACACCATCAGTGTATCCACACAGTCGCGCGACAGCGAAGCGCCGGCATATTGCAAGACCTTTTCATAGGCATCCTTTGCACTGTGCGTAGTGACATAGACAAAGTCCATGGGTTCCACCAACTTGATGGTATCTTTTGTGACAGCGGTATAAAGTCCGTCATTGTCCGAAGAACTTATCTGGTTGTAAAACCCGTAGGTCCAGTTGTCGTTTGTGACATCGCTGTACTTTGAGTTCACATTGCCATCCACATAATACTTTCCCCATTTGTGAAGGGCCGGCGCATAGGCGGGATTATCCGTCACATACTTGTTGGTACGGATACCCACACCTGCAATTCGTTTTCCTTTATTGCCAGTAGGCGAACCTGGTCCGGGCTTATAGTAATTGTTTACGATGTTCACCGTCATGCCTTCACCACCGTAGCAACCGTTTCCACCGAAGTTGTAAATGACATTGTTACGCATGTCCATCCGTTCGTCAAGCTGCGTGGTTGGTCTTGGTCCAAGTCGGGGAGTACGACTGGTATGATGAGCAATCAGGTTGTGATGAAACGAAGCGCCACTTCCTCCCCAGTTGCCTCCATAGCCATGTGCTCCTTTGGTATGGCCTGAGTTTACAAGACTTTGGGAAACAAGACACCATTGTACAGTCGTATTCACATTGCCCAAAACGGAGAGACATTCATCTATACTCCAACTTACCGAACAATGGTCTATCATCAAATCCCTTTGGTCAAATCCGCCGAAACCGTCCCAACCATCAGCGCCATCGACCAGCACATTCTCGTTTCCTAAACGGAAACGCATAAAGCGGACAATGACATTGCTTCCCTTGATTGAGCAAGGATAGCCTGCCACACAAATTCCATCGCCCGGAGCCGTCTGTCCCGCAATTGTGGTATTGGCAGGAATGTTCAATGAAGATTGCAGATGGATGGTTCCCGACACATCAAACACGATGGTTTTCGTTCCATTCTGTCCTAAAGCCCAACGAAGCGAGCCTTCACCACTGTCGTTCAGATTCGTTACGTGATAAACAGCACCACCACGTCCGCCGGTGACATAACGGCCAAACCCCTCTGCTCCGGGGAATGCCGGCAATTTCTCCACCTCTTCGGCCGATGCTGATGTTCCGGACAGCAAACAGCCCAATAAGATAGTAGAGAACACTTTGAGTAAATGTTTTCTCATTGTTGTATAGTTATAGTTAGTGAATTTCTGCCTGCAAATGTAGGTAAAATTTATCAAAACCCGGCATTCCGCATTGATAAATCACCAAATCCCCCTACTCTATCGTTACATTTCACCACGCAATCGGTTCCAATCCGTGGGCAAGAAGGTATTCGTTAGTACGACTGAAATGTTTGTTCCCGAAAAAGCCATGCCAAGCTGAAAGTGGAGACGGATGGGCTGAACTGAGCACCAAGTGACGGGTACGATCAATAAAGGCTCCTTTCTTTTGTGCATATGCCCCCCAAAGAATAAATACCAGATTATCCCGCCGGGTAGCCAATGCACGAATGGCTGCATCGGTAAACTCCTCCCAACCTTGACGTTGATGACTGCCCGCCTGATGAGCACGTACCGTAAGGGTGGCATTAAGCAAAAGCACTCCTTGTTCAGCCCAACGGGTCAGATTACCAGTGGAAGGGACCGGGACTCCCAAATCACTCTCTATTTCCTTAAAGATATTGACAAGGGAGGGAGGAAAAGCCACCCCGTCATTGACTGAAAAACAAAGTCCATGAGCCTGTCCCGGACCATGATAAGGGTCCTGACCTATGATTACGACTTTAACCTGATTGAAAGGACAAAGATCAAACGCATTAAAAATAAGACGGCCGGGAGGATATACCGCACCTCTGGCATACTCTCCACGCACAAATTCGGTCAAACGAAGGAAGTAATCTTTTCCAAATTCTGCGGCCAATTGCTGTTTCCAACTTTCTTCAATCCTGACATTCATTTCCCTCTCAAATTAAAGGCATACCCAAAGCGGCACATTCACGACGCATCTCATCGGGCCAGATGCTGGCCTGAATCTCACCAATATGAGCTTTCCGCAAAAAGAGCATACACAAGCGACTTTGTCCTATACCACCACCAATGCTGAGAGGCAACGAACCTTCAAGCAAACGACGGTGGAAATAAAGTTCCTTCCGCTCTTCTTTTCCCGAAAGAGCCAACTGATGAAGCAACGCATCGCGATCCACACGAATTCCCATGGAAGAAAGTTCTATGGCACGGTCAAGAACGGAGTTCCATACAAGCAAATCCCCATTCAATCCCGGCAATCCATTTTCACCAACAGTGGAATAGTCATCATAATCCGGCGCACGAAGGTCGTGTTCCTTACCATCATCCAGCTTGCCACCAATACCTATTATAAATACTGCACCATGCTGACGGGTTATACGGTTTTCACGCTCTTTGGCTGTCAAATCCGGATACATCTTACGCAACTCTTCGGCATGAATAAAGAATAATTTCTCCGGAAGAGAAGGAGTTATCTGCGGATAGGTCTCACACACCATAAATTCAGTACGCAACAAGGCAGAATATATACGCCTTACAACATCTGTCAGGAATGCCACCGTACGGTCTTCTGCCGTAATGACACGTTCCCAATCCCATTGGTCAACATACAGAGAATGCAGATTGCCCAATTCCTCGTCTGCACGGATGGCATTCATGTCAGTATAGATTCCATAGCCTGGTTCTATCTGATAATCCGCCAATGTCAAACGTTTCCATTTTGCCAACGAATGAACTACTTCAGCATTCGCATCGTTCAAATCTTTTATAGGAAAACATACAGGACGCTCTACTCCGCTCAAGTCATCATTGATACCCATGCCCCGCAACACAAAAAGAGGGGCGGTGACACGGCGCAAACGCAACTCTGTAGATAAATTCTGTTGGAAAAACTCTTTTATCTGCTTGATTCCTTGTTCTGTCTGCCGTAAATCAAGCAGCGGACGATAGCCAACAGGACGTATAAGGTAACTCATTCTTTTGCTTATTAAAATTAAAATCGGCGGCAAATATACAACTTATTTGCAAAAATGAGCATCGTTTTACAAGAAAAGATTGACAAATGAAGCATTTTTCATAGAAATACTTTCATTTTGAAAAGACTATTTGCCAACAACCTTCACTCGAGTAAGTTCACGTTCAAGCTCCTCGGCAGAAAGCCGCAAGCGGAATTGACCTTCATGAGCTGTCGATATAGCCCCCGTTTGTTCAGAAACCACAATCACCACAGCATCTGAAACTTGCGAAATACCCAAAGCTGCCCGATGACGTAATCCCAAATGGCGCGGAATATTCAAATCGTGCGAAACAGGAAGAATGCATCCGGCAGCCTTTATGCGGTTGTTACTGATTATCATGGCACCATCGTGGAGCGGACTATTCTTGAAAAATATATTCTCAACAAGTCGTTGGGTGATATTGGCATTGATAGTATCGCCCGTACGGATAACCTCAGTCAGAGGAACTTCCTGCTCAATGACTATAAGTGCGCCCACTTTCTGTTTGCTCATATTGAGACAGGCCAACACCAAAGGCATGATTTCGGCACGATCCACACTCTGTGATTTGGCATGACCAAAGAATTTAAAGAAGCTACGGGCACGGCCACGGGCTCCCAACGAAAGCAGAAAACCACGAATTTCCTTTTGAAACAAAACGATAAGTGCCAATATTCCAACATTCTGAAGAAGATCAAAAATCCCCCCCAACAAACGCATATCCAGAACCTGAGAAACCAAAACCCAAACACCCAAAAAAATCAATACACCGACAAAGATATTGATAGAGCCTGTTTCCTTCATCAGTTTATACACCTTGTACAGCAATAATGCGACTAACAAGATGTCGATAAAATCTTTTATGCCAAATTCTATAAACACGAGAATTGATTTATGATTTATGATTTATGATTCTTTCCACAATACTTACACACTGCTTACAGGCCTTTACATCGTGAACACGCAGTATGTGGGCTCCTTTCAGCAATGCCACTGCATGAAGGGCTGTAGTCCCATTCAGGGCATCATCAGGCGAAACGTCCAACAAACGATACACCATAGATTTTCGTGAAACACCGACAAGCAAGGGGTGTTCAAGCAAATGAAACTCTTCAAGGTGTGCCATCATCTCATAATTATGTTCAAGCGTTTTCCCAAATCCGAAGCCTGGGTCAACAATGATATCCTTTACCCCCATTTCATGCAAACGGTTGAGCTTATCGGCAAGGCTAATCATAACCTCTTTCAGAATTATATCGTAATACGGATTCTGCTGCATATTTTCAGGAGTTCCCTGTATATGAGTCAACACATAAGGTACACGCAAACGGGCCACTGTGTCAAACATGCGGGAATCCATATTGCCACCTGAAATGTCATTAATGACTGCAACCCCAAATTCTTCCACACACATAGAGGCAACATCGGCCCGATAAGTATCTACCGAGATGGGGATACCCGGCGCCAGCCTTTGCAGAAGTTTAAGTCCAAAGCGCAAACGGGCCATTTCTTCAGACACACTGACCTCTTGCGAACCGGGCTTTGTAGAACAAGCACCTATATCTATCATATCAGTGCCCTCTGCCACCAATTGCCCAATCCGGGATATGACATCTGCTTCACCCATCCCCCGACATCCTTCATAAAAGGAATCTGGAGTGACATTAAGAATGCCCATCACCTTGGGAGTGTCAAACTGCATCAGATACCCACCAAGATTTATGCTGTATGAATGAAATTTTGCCATATTGAAATTACCTGTTCTTTTCTGCAGGGCAAAAATACACACATTTCTTGGGATTAAAAAGAGTTTTATAGCGGTTTTTATCGTTTTTGTCGTATCTTTGACCCATAAAACATAATTAGTATATGGAAATCTCATCATTATACCAACTTTTCCTGCAATATCCGCGAATCTGCACTGACAGCCGCAAATGTTCCAAAGATTCCATTTTCTTTGCTCTGAAGGGAGAGAATTTCAATGGCAATGCCTTTGCCGCCAAGGCTTTGGAAGCCGGATGTGCATACGCAATCATTGACGAAGAACTGTATGACACGAAAAATGACAATCGCTTAATCCTTGTCAACAACGTTTTGAAGGTGCTCCAAGACTTGGCCAATTATCACAGAAGGCAGTTGGGGACTAAGATTATAGGAATTACCGGAACCAACGGAAAGACAACGACTAAAGAACTGGTTGCTGCAGTCCTGCAACAGAAATACAACGTACTATATACCGAAGGGAATCTGAACAATTCCATAGGCGTCCCTTTAACGCTTCTACGACTTAAGCCGGAACACGACATTGCCATTGTAGAAATGGGAGCCAGCCATCCCGGAGATATCAAAGAATTGGTAGAAATAGCAGAGCCGGATTACGGCATCATTACCAATGTCGGTATGGCACACCTGCAAGGATTCGGCTCATTGGAAGGGGTTATAAAGACCAAGGGGGAACTATACGAACATCTGCGTGCCAAGAAAGGCTCTCTTGTCTTCATAAATAAGGATAACGAACTGCTGACAAACATTGCCGGAGGTCTTGACTGCATTTATTATGGTTGTTCAGGGAAAGAGGAGGGACTATCTGTCAGTGGCAAAGTCATTGACTGTACCCCCTATCTGCATTTCCAATGGAAGACAGCAGATGGGGCATGGCAAGATGTACAAACCAACCTTATCGGTTCATACAACATTGACAACATGCTGGCTGCAGCCACTATCGGTTTGCATTCCGGTGTCAAACCGGAACAAATAAATATTGCACTTTCCGAATACATCCCACAAAACAACAGATCGCAACTGAAACATACGGAATATAACCACTTGATTATTGATGCCTACAATGCCAACCCTACCAGTATGACTGCTGCCCTGAAGAATTTCAGCGGAATGAACGTATCTCCCAAAATGGTCATTCTCGGAGACATGAAAGAGTTAGGAGAATGCAGCCTTGGGGAACACGAACGCATTGCCAATATTCTAAGCCATTCGGCCTTTGATAAAGTATGGCTGGTAGGAAACGAATTCTCCAAAATACCCACCCCTCCGACTTTCGTAAAATTCAATGATGTAGAGCAAGTCAACACTGCTATCCAAAAAGAGAATATAAAGGGTTTCTATATTCTCATCAAGGGTTCGAACAGCATGAGACTGATACAAACCGTAGAATATCTGTGATGAACCAATTGCAACTATTATAAACAGACACAACTGCATTACTTATATGATTCCAAGAAACGATTATCTCGAAACATTCGAAAACCACGTGCAAGAGGAACTTTTGCGTCTCTGCACTTCTGCTGGTTTATTGAATGGAGTACTGTTAGCCACAGACGACATTGACAACCATTGGCACGCATTGGCTCCAGAATATATGGCCGATGCCGTTCCACAAGTAAAGGACTACCCTACCGTATCTGTAGCATGGGCCGCATATTTGGGCCTCGGGGTTGCCTGGGGATGGGACCAAGACTGGGATTCATACAGCAAGAAGAATTACCAGAGTTATTACGGCAAGGAAGGTTTCGATGACATGGATGAACACATCATACAAAACCTGCTGAAACTCCAACTTGACGGTTATGAAGCAAAGGGTATAGAAAACATTATCCGCCGATGTGGCGAAACAACCGTTTCATTAATCCGCCACGAAGGTATAGAACCACAGAGCACCACTGCTTTCCACGTTTTTGCCAGAGCATGCCGGGTAATGTTCCGCATAGGGGCAGCCATTGAATTGAAACGACTCGGATACAGGTTCGAGAAAATGGATGTTTCAGATTCTACTGCAATTTAGTTGGAAACCCAGAAAAAAAAGGAACATATGTTCAACTGGTCACGAACATATGTTCGTTGGCACTTGAACATATGTTCAGAGGCACTTGAACATATGTTCATTTTTCAGACAAGTTTTCTCTTATTATTTCACCAATATGAAAAATATCCGTATCACAGCACTGCGGCAGACATGCTACACCGACTTGATGGAACTGTACGAAAATCCCATTGAGCATACATGCGACATCTGCATCGGACAACAATTCATCTCAATCGAAGGGAGAAGGCCCGAGGGCTTATGCGAAAGTGCCTGGGAATCCATGCGACCTTTTGTCGAGGAATTGGCTCGTGGAGGTGGAAACTTCTACGATGGTTGGATGAAGAATCCTCATTCAGCCCTCATTTCATGCAACGATGGTTTCCGCCCCGTAAGTTTCCTCATAGAAGCAATATAAGTCCAAAGAAGCATCTCAAAGGTTCCATTTATTTTTATCAGTTGGGGGTGTGTCAAAAATCCGTGCCTAAAAAACAAATGGTTTCATTTTGACATACCCTCAAGTTCGTTTTCCGTCATTCTCAATTCATTGCTCACTCCCCACAAACTCAGAAGGAGAAACTCCAAAATGCTTGCGGAAAATGGTAGAGAAATGAGCCAAATTAGAAAATCCTACAGTATAGGCAACCTGAGTCACATTGATTTTCTGTTCGCGAAGCAATCGGGCAGCCTGCTCCAATCGGATATTACGTATAAACTCACTGGTAGAGATACCTGTCATCTCCTTCATTTTGCGATGTAACTGGGCACGACTGATGCCGACTTCGGAAGTCAGCATATCGACATTGAAACTGCTATCCGACAGATTCTTGTTGATGGCCTTCATAATACGTTCCATCAGTATCTCATCATTTCCTTTAACCTCCTTATGCTCTACCTTATCAACCTGCTCCTGTGCTCCGGAATATTTACCTTTCAACCGTTGACGACCGGCAATGAGGTTTTCTATATTCATATGAAGTTCTTCCATATTGAAAGGTTTGGCCAAGAAAGCATCCGCTCCGCGCTCAAGTCCCTCCAAACGCCCACCAATATCCGCTTTTGAAGTCAGCATAATAACAGGAATATGGGCCACATTGATATTTGATTTAATCATACGAAGCATGGTAAATCCATCCATCTCTGGCATCATCACATCACTGATTACCAGGTCATACTCGTTTGTCAACAATTCCTTCAAGCCTTCTTTACCATTGGCACATATTCCAAACTTATAGAACTGTCCCAGTTCTGTGGATATATAGTGTGCTATCTCCAAATCATCATCAACTACAAGCACTGAGTGCTGAAGCCTGCGTCCTGTCTTTACCACCTTAGCAGTATCCTCCTTTTCATGTACAATGCTCTCTTCTGCAAGATGGCTCTTGCCCAACGGAAGTGTCAACGTGAAAATGGAACCCCGCTGACCATCAGTCCGGTTTTGGGCCTCAATTGTACCGCGATGCATATCAACAATCATCTTACACAAGTTCAATCCGATACCCGTTCCATTAATATGCATACGGCGCGAATTGCCACCTTGATAGAAACGGTCAAAAATCCGTTTGAGATTGTCCTTGTCAAGTCCTACTCCCGTATCAATGACCTGAATCCGCACATTACTTTCATCACAAGAAAGTACTATTTCCACGGTTCCACCATCGTAAGAATATTTGAACGCATTGGAGAGCAGGTTTGACATCACTTTGTCAAACTGGCTACGATCAAACCAGACATCCAACTTCTCTATCCCGTCATGACGGAAGAAGAACTTTATATTTCTCTCGCCTGCATTATATTCATACATCTTGTAGATACCGAATATGAATCTCACCATATCAGTTTCCTGACAATACAACTTCATTTGCTGCTTGTCCATTTTCCGGACATCCAGAATCTGATTGACCAGATTGAGCACCCGGTTCGCATTCCGCTCAATGGTATCAATGTCTCGCAAAGCATCGAACTGGCTACTGTCTATACGGCGCTTCAAGTTGGCCAACGGACTCAGAATAAGAGTGAGCGGCGAACGGATATCATGGGTACAATTGATGAGGAACTTCATCTTGTCTTCATTCAACTTGTCTGCAACATGACGACGATAAGTAACAAATACATAGACACCCAAACACAACACCAATAAGACATAAACCGTATAGGCCCACACTGTGCGATACCACGGTGCACGAACCACCACACTGACATTCTTCACCTGTGAATAGACGTTACCCTGAAGTGAACGCACTCCAATATCATAGACTCCAGGATGTAACAAATTGAGCATAAGCGTGTTTTTCCCCTCTACATTCTTGACCCATTCACCACCATTCACACGATATTCAAACTGCACATTGGCAGGGTTGGCAAAATCCATCTGAGAGAAGCTCATCATGATGGCATGATCGTGATGAGACAATGTAAAGAGGTCTGACTCAGAGACCGGTTTTTCCGTCACACGCACATCATTAAGTACTGTAGTTGCATTTACAGGCACTCCACCTACCATAAACGAAGTAAGCATCAACTCATCGGAGGTTGCATCACCCCCTTGCGGCTGTTTGGGAGAGAATGACACAAGTCCGTCATTGTGACCAAAATAAATCAAATCCGCATCAGTATGAGTACCGACTCCATGCAGGTATTCCTTTTTCTCAAGCCCATTGCCATTGACATGACCAAAGAAGCGCTGATGTTCGCTACTGTATTGCCAGATACCATTGGAGGTCGCACACCACAAATCCCCATCGTTGGACTGAACTATATAATTGATAATCTTATTACTCAACTGCTCGCTATCAGGAAATAGCTCACACGTTCCTTGTTTACGATCATATCGGTACAGACCCTGGTCTGTACCGATGGCAATATTGCCATCACGCAATTCACAGATGGAGAAACACATCACGCCATTCAGCAACTGCAACCACCCTTGAGTGAGAAAACTCTTTGTCTTGGGGTCAAAACAAGAAACTCCATGTGAGGTTCCCATCCATATCATGCCATTGTAGTCAGAAGTCATGCAAAGAATCCAATCGTTGCACAATTGCCCCAATTCCTCATTGTGATTCATCATGGAATAATGCTCCACCTCTCCGGTTCGGGTATTGTAACTGCAAAATCCACGTGCAAAAGTCGATATATACAAGTTGCCCTCCCCATCGGCAGTCATCTCATTAATCTTTTCACCATCAAGCGTCAATTTCTGTTGAGCCTTTCCCGTATGCGGATTATAGGCATAAAGATATTTGTCTGTGCCTAACCAATACCGCTTTTGCTTATCACGATAAATGAACTCCACAGAAGATGGGGAATCCGGACGGGAAACGATCAAGCCATTGGCATCAAAGCCATAAACACCCACATTTTGCACTGTACACCAGGTCATACCATTATCACCCTCACAAACTGAAGTTATGAAAGAGCCTAACTGGATTTGTTGACGCTCAAAACTCCAAGTCCGGAAAAACTGATTTTGTTTGGAAACCAACAACAGCCCCTTACGTTGAAGACCTAACCAAAGATTCCCCTCTCTGTCAAACAGAATGGCTGTAACCTTGGCCGTATTGAGATTGACGCCCAACACATCCACATCCACACGCTCCAAACTCCGTCCGCCAACAGGGATACAGAACAAACCTTTCGCGCGCGTACCTATATATATATTACCATCGGAATCGGCACAAGCGGCATTGAAACGTACATCTCCCTTGCCAAGCACAGACAAATCCATACCGGCATCCGTCATCTGTCCATTCCTATACGACATGATGCCATCAAAACCTATAACAAGCAATTCATCGGCACGTTCTATAAAGGCCAAAGGAGTCCCTACAGTCGATTCAAACTTGGAAAAACTCTTGTCCGCCAACAGAATAATGGCATTCTCGGCTAAAGAAACGCGCCAAAAACGCCCCTTTGAATCCTCATACACATCATCATAATAAGGTTCGTCAGCCTCCGGAGTATAATCCATTGTGGAAACCAATTCCTGATTGTCGCTCACCAAATAGGCTCCGTAACCAGAAGTACATACCAACAATTCTCCATCTGACCGTTGCACCAAGCATGGTACGCGAGGCCGATATCCATTAGGGAAAGGATAATGTACAAAACTGTCACTTTCCGGATCATACCGGTCAAGCCCCCGATTGGTTCCTACCCACAGATTTCCTTCACGATCGCAAAGGAGGTCCACAACCGCATTGTTGCATAAAGAGTTCTCCTCATTCACCTCGTGCAGATAGGAAGTAAACTCATAACCATCAAACTTGTTCAATCCATAATCCGTGGCTATCCATATATTCCCATATTTATCCTGACACAAATCAGTAATGATACTGTTTGAAAAACGGTCAGCAGAAATAAAATGTCCGGTCTGAGACATGGTCGGAACAAACCACATCATACACAACACAATTAAAATGAGAAGCTTTTGTTTCATCAAAATCAGTTTTAAAAGGTATAAATATCTCTACACTCTCTTTCATCTTCCAACTACAGAGACGAAAAACAAACAAGAAGCCAACGGTCTACCGGCCCTTTTTCTATACGTCTCAACGGAAAACAGCGCACAAAGATAAACATTCCTGTAGAAGCATGCAAGAAAATATTGTTTCATTCCATGTTCTTTTTGTCTCATTGTCTCATTTCGGGCCAGTCCGAAAAGTCGATTGTAAATTATGCTGTCTCTGTCATTAAGAGCTTGTCGAAGAATCTCAGAGGTTTACTGACAGTCTCTATGCTATACTCAGAGACCCTTCGACTGCGCTCAGGGTGACAGAACGGCATGAACCTAAAGTCTGAATGGCCGTAAAAGTTCTAGCGGATACTAATAATATACAACCGGTTTTTCAGACTGCCCCCTCATTTCACGAATCTTGCCCTGATAGCAAGAACATCAAAACGTACGACAATAAAAAAGCTGCCGATATTCTCATACAGGCAGCCTCCAAAATAGTTTATCACATAAAAAACGAAATTTTACCACTAACTATTTTACCATGAAAAAAACTATTGAATCACTCATTTATTTTTATCCAACATGTCAGACTGGACATTTTTACTTATATATAATACTCTTATCGACACAGATGTTTTATCACGCTTCCATCCGCTTTCCGCTCAATGCAGAATCCTTGTGGGGAAGAAAGGAGACGGCCGGAAAGGTCATAATAGACTGATGGTCCTTCGGGAGCATCCACTACAACATCGGCAACCTGTTCTGCCTCACGGTCTATCTCAAATATGTAGGTATTCAAGCTGCGTGCCGGCAATGAAACTACAGGCGAAGAAGTTGACCCTGACAACTCAATCGGCAATTGTTGACATACAGCTTCGTCTGTAGACAACAGGTGCATCCCCCCCTTCACCTTGTACGGAAGGTTTATCTTCAGGTCGAACGCATTCTTGGTGGTATCAATAGCCATCACAATGAGTGAATTGTCCTTGATATAGGCTGAAGCTTGAAAAGCGCTATTAGTCCCCACATGCACACTCGCTTTGCTGCCCAAACGGGTAGAACCGGTAAGATGCTTGGAGAAATGTGACATGACATATCCACGACGAAGGAGTTTTCCGTATTCGTTTCCCTTACCATATTTTTCTTCACCTGTCCCGACAAACGACCAATGTGCCAACATATACCAATACACATAGGCATTGGCTCCAGCCAACATACATTCGTTCACTTCCTCGGCAAAAATCAGTTCATCGTGCCAATTCGGCAAACGGTCTCCACACTCCACGGAGTGCTCGGTCATCCATACATCTTTACCATATTTACGAGCCGTGGCGGCTGATTGAGCCATATATTCCAACGGCGGAGTCCCATACAGGTGGCCACCTATCATATCAATATGTTGACAAGACGAAGGGTCGTTCAGTAACGGATCAGTGTATTTCGGATTAAAATTCAAACTCTCAGCAGACATCAACTTCACCTTATACAGGCTTTTCTTCAACAGGTGGGCATGATTCTTCACCAAGTCCACCAATTGCTCCGGTGAATACAGACATCCGGAATAATTGACCCACCAATCGGGTTCATTTTGCAAAGATACAACGTCCACATCGGCCTTATTACTATGCATATAAGCCAAAAAGGAATTGAGCCAAGGGAAGAACTTGGCATAATAATCGGCATGAAGTTCGCCACGCTGATAGCCTTGTTCCTCACTATTTCCACCTTGAGCCGTACCATTGGTTTTATATTCACCCGGTGGTGACCAGGGACAACCATAGACTATGGCTCCCCGCTTTTTAGCCTCTTTGATGACAGGCAGATAACCATGCCAATCGTAAGGAGTATCCCACGGACTCTTTATATCCCCCTTCGTGTTAGGTGATATCTCCATACGCACAATATTCAGTCCTACTGGGGAATCCTCTCCATAAAGCAATTTGATAACTTCTACATCATCAAGAGGAAGCATTGCCCCCCAACAGGCTGCAGCGCCAAAACCTGTCACGGTTTGATGGCGGACACTGTCAACCGTTACTGTAATTGTTGCAGCACGAGATGCTCCAAACATCACAGACAGCAGCAGAAAAACATATAACTTCTTCATCTTATCGTAAATTTTAAGTTCAAAGTCCAAGCGTTTAAGAAAAGTACATTCTTGAACCTTGAACTTTAAACCTTAAACTTTGCCCCTTAAGCCCTATTAAGGTAACGGCAAATACCAATTCTCGCTATTCATCAATTTGTCACGCAAAGCGGCATCCATCTCTCCATTACGCCGGCTGATGGGGTCGGCCAAATAGGCATTGTCTCCACGACGCTTGGCTACACGCATAAGGTCGTAATAGCGGTATCCTTCGAACATACCTTCAAGAGCCATTTCATTAATGATGATATCCTCAACAAAAGGAATCTGCCAATTAACGGTATCTGCCCGGGATGCCAATTTCTCTGCAGGCTGGGGAAGAACGTATGTTGTATCAATCTGACTGTCACCTGACCCATACGAATGGATACCCAATGCTCTTTCCTTGGGGAAAATATTAGAATCAAAAGCTATCAGACTTCCGACCTGCTTACGCTCTACTGAATCCACATACTCTGTGAAGTATTCGTCACATGCGCCATGTTTCAGTATCACAAAAGCCGATTGGGGATAACCGGCACGATTCAGAGCCTCGGCATAACGCAAATAAAGCATGGCTGCACGATAAGTCACCACAAGGTTTGAGTAGTGTTTATCAATTGTCTGTGTGGTTGAACCATATTCTGAAAATTCATCCTCTTGTTTATAAGAACTTTGTCCAAAGACTGTACAGAAGCGAAGATCGCCAACAAATCGGTTTAGCAAAAGTCCTGTTTTAGGAGCATAAATGGTATCAACTGTTTCGTTCGTACGATACTCCATACAATAATTTTGAGCTGCCGACAAATTGAGCAATGCTCTTGATGCTGTCAACTGAAAATAATAGTAATTGTCAGTTGTAGAACTATAGATATCGGGCAATTCACTGACTACTCCATTGAAAACGCGGGTCTCCATAGGAATACAACTTATGTAATCAGAGCTACCCAGATAGCTGATAGAAGGAGTACGAAATTCTGTCGGATTGGTCCATGTACTGCGGCTGGTCAATATACCAACAGGCTCATCGCGGTCTGTCAAATAGTCGTGATACCAAGCAACTGCATCCTGATAACGACCAGCCCACAAACAAAGGTCACCCAACAGAGCACGCATAGGAATAAAGAAATATCGAGAACTTCTGCCATTGATACTTCCAAAGTCAGGTAGATTCACACCAACGTAAGGAGCAAGGTCAGCAATGAAATAGTTACAAATATCTTCCAATGTTTGGCGGGGACCATTCATAGCCTCACGGGCCTGAATCTCTGTCATCATAGGTTCAAGTATCAATGGCACACTACCATATATCTTGGCAAGTTCCAAATAGGTCCAGGCACGGAAAGCCTTCACTGCCGCATACTCACTTTGGAACACCTTGTAGCCACGACGTTCTAACATTGTATCAACATGGGCCAAAAAATAGTTGCAGTTGTTAATGACCGCATAATAATCACTCGGCACATTATAGGCATTCGCTTCCGAATTATCAAAAGCTGCAAGTCGTTTTAAATCAGTCGAAGCTGCCTCTGTAGTTGTTACAAGGTCACTACGCACATCGCCCAACAGGACAATACGATCAGCAATAACCTGCATCTTGCTGATAATTCCCAACACGCTGTAAACAGAATCTGTTGCATGATCCAATGTATTCTCTTTTTCATACATGACGAAATCCGAATCGGTTTCCAATATATCTTCGCAAGAAGTGAGAGGAACTACAAGTGACAAGCCGCAAGCTACAAACAAGCCATGTACTTTCTTTATATTAAATAGTTTCATAGTCTTTCAACTTTTAAATTCTAACTTTCAAATTCTATTTCATTAAAGGTTGATATTCACACCTAAAGAGAATGTACCTCCTGAAGAAAGCAATCCACGGTCAATACCCTGAGCCAACACACTACCGGACATAGCGCAATCAGGATTGCTACCCAAATAGCGGGTAACGGTAAACAGGTTTGATGCATTTCCCCAAATAGTGATGCCCTGCAAATAGGTACTCTGGATAGGCAAATGATAACTGAGCGTCACCGAACTGAGGCGTAAATAACTGCCATCCTCTATCCAACGGTCGCTGAACCGGGCATTTCCCATCGGGTCTTCATACATGGCACGTGGAATATCAGTCTGTTGTCCTTCGGCTTTCCAACGGCGGTTCATGGCTGTTGTCTGATTCAGGAAGTAGTTTCCTCCTTCCAACAACGAACGTTGATAGTTATATACATCGCCACCCAATGAATAGTTAAAGACGGCAGAGAGTGTCAGATTCTTCCAATTCAACGTGGTGAAGATATTTCCATAAAGATCCGGATTAGGGTCTCCGATAACGGTACGGTCGGCCTCGTCAATGATGCCATCCCGCTGACGGTCTACGAAGTGCATATCACCGGCCTCGAAATATTTGCGGTCACCGGTCTTGGTCTGAATGTATAAGGGATTTCCATCTATGCCTGAAGCATTGGCCTGCTCAGAAGTGGCAAAAACGCCTTCTGTCTCCCAACCGTAGAACACCCCTACAGGCTGACCTACCTGAGTAAGGACTGAAGCCCCATAAAAGTTGGATTCAAACGAACGGTTATCATTTGGCAAGGCCGTCACCTCATTCTTATAATGTCCGGCCGATGCTCCTAACTCCCAACGAACATTTTTCAGGTTCAATACTTTTACCGATGCGGTCACATCAAAACCTGTATTTTCAAGTTTTCCACCATTGGTCCAATTCTCACGAAGTCCACTGGTATAAGCCAATTGGTTCAACGAAAGCAAATTTGATGTCCAACTCTTGAACCATCCAAAACGAAGTCCCAAACGATTATTGAAGAGGCGTGCCTGCAATCCGGCAGTCAGACGGTCTGTAGCTTCCCATTGCAACTCCGTATTACCAATATTTCCTATAACAAGTCCTGTAGCATTATCTCCTAACATGCGTTGTGAAACGAAATAGCTTCGAGAAGCAGTATAGTCTATATTATCATTACCTGTCATGTCAAAGCCTACATTCAGCCGCAAATAATCCATCCATTTGATTCCCGAGAGAAATTTTTCGTTACTGATAACCCATGCACCTTCCACACTGGGGAAGAGTCCCCACTTTACTCCACCAAGTTCAAGTCCTGGTGCATCGATTCCAAATCGTGAAGAGGCATTGGCCGACAAGCCAGCATTCACATAAAAACGTTCGGCATAATTGTATCCTGCCAATGCATACCAGGCCATCTCACGAGTTTTGTCATCTGTTCCACCTGTAGTCTTGAATTGCAATGAATTATTCATATTAGGAGTTTTGTCATTACCTGTGTTATAACCACGTTGAGATGTCAAATCATAATCATTGCTCATAAAGCGGAAACCTCCCATAAAGTCAACACTGTGCGCTCCATAACGATTGTTCCATTCCAAACGGGTATCACTCTGAATAGCAGTCTGACGAGAAGCCATACTTTGTGCATAGTTCTGCAAAGTTGTTCCTTCATCCAATCCTTCCACAGTGAATGTCGGCACACCATTAATTGGCAAATAATACATTTCATTCGTATTTACCAATTCCAAAGCAAAATGTTCACTGAGAGACAAGTGGTCATTAAATTTGTAACGAGGAGTCACAGCAAAGGTAATAAGACGATTACCGAAAGAATTTCTGTTTTCACCTTCACCATACTCTAAAATAGAAGCTGGATTGGGCAAACGGCCCTTACCTTTGAACATTCCCTCCAAATAATCATCCGGACCTGCCAAATATTGGCTGATGTTGCCCTGATTATCGTAAGCGTATGGTGAAAGGAAGGGAGCTTTAGTCAAAGCGATGAAAGATGGTGAGGTGATAACACCTGACAAGGGGTCAACCGGTGCACCATCATCGTGCAACGAACGGTCCACATCACTATAAGAGGCATCAAAACGGACATCCAGTCCAGACATAATCTGAATATCAGTATTCAAACGCATGTTGAAACGGGAAAATTCATTCTGTTTGAGTGTGCTGTTACCCAACGAGTATCCCACCGACAAGTTGTAAGAGGCAATATCGTCACCACCCTGCACATTGATGCCATAGTTCTGCGAAAAGGCATCCTCATACACTTGATCCTTCCAATCTGTATTGTTGTGATACTGGCTATAATAGTAATAATTCGGATCACTGTTCATAAACTTCATGGAACCGAGCGATGATGTCTTTCGCGAAAGAAGTTCCGAAGCATAAAGACGGTAATCTTCAGCCCCCATCATTTGCGGAAAATTAGGCATCAACTCGAAACGGCCATTGACTGTAACATCAATTTTCGTTGCCATACTACGGCTGCGCTTGGTCTTTATAAGAAGTACACCCCCGGCCGCTTTCGAGCCATAAAGAGCTGTTCCATTCTTCAACAATTCCACACTTTCAATATCATTGACATTGATATTTGCCAGCATATTGTTGAAATATCCATCGTGCAACATTTCACGATCCTGCTGCATATCCATGATGAATCCATCCACTACCACCAATGGCTGGGCATTAGCATGAAGTGAATTGATTCCAGCCATCATCATGATACTGCCAATACCAGGCAACCCGCTACGTGACACAGTATGTACATCAGCACCCAATTGCTGTTGGATAAGGGGATCAATACTTATTTCTGAAGTATTTGCAAAGTTTGAGGCACTGGCCGCAAGTTGGGCTGTAGTTTCAGCATTATAAGAATCAAAAAAAGCCTCGTGATACAAACATGCATCAGCCCTACTATCAGATATAGCCTTCTGTAACAGATCGTATCCTTCAACTCTCATTGAAACCGAACGTGTATAAGAAGGCACTTTCAATTCGTAGTTTCCATGTTCGTCCGTCATAGCTGTATATCGTGCATCGCCATATGCCGTTACGATGACACCGGCCAAAGGTTCACCCGTTGCAGCATCAACGACCTTACCAGCTACGGTATTCATGTTTTCTTGTGCAGCCACAGTGAAAGAAGCACCAACCGCCAAAGCTACACAAATTGCTTTATAAAGTTTCATAATTTTCATGATTTATGATTTATAACTTATCAATTGTCCTCTCTCCTATTACTCGTTATTCGTGACTTTCTTCGGTTTCAGATAGATACAATCCAAATACATTTCCCGTTCAAATCTCGATGTCTCTTTCGGAAGAATAGAACATTGCAATTTCACACTCACCGAATTATTATTTTGGCCATAATTACATGCAGGGAAATAGAATGATTCAGCCAACATAATAGTATCTACACGGGTTGGATCATTCTGAAACTGTTTGTTCTTGAGAGTTTCTGTTTTTTCATTCCCTTTTTCGTCCAAATAACTGATAACAACCTTGAATTTATTGGGCTTGAACGTTCCTTCAGGGTCTTGTATGGTTTTAGGCAACACAATGGCATAAATATCATAGTATCCACTCAACGTATTGTTTACTCGGAATTTCACTTCCCAGTTAGATGTTGCGGTCTCATGAAGAATCTGCAGATAAGCATCTTCCGAAATACTATCACCTACCAAACGTCTTGAATTGGTAAAACATCCTTTCTCTTCAAAAATGTAGGAGGCCTCGTTTTCAGTTTCTACCCACAATTCTCTGAAGAAATTCTGTTCTATTGTGAAAGGCCATTCATCAACCTTATACAAAACTCCGTTGCTACATTCTGTTTTCACCGCTCCACTAAGGATTCCTCCTGCTTCAAAGGGTTTGTGGAACACGTGATATACAGGCTTACCATGCACTGTTCCACGAACATACGGTACAGACATCAATGAATCATTGGGATGCGAATTGAGTGTGATATTGAATATGGCATCCTCCATCAATGCACGGGTAGTCCAATAATGTTGGAGTGAATCGGCTTTAAGCATTTTCTCATGGAAACGGAAATAGGACGAAGCCTCATCCCAAGCCCGCTTCCATCCTGCCTCTGTAGGAGCTACAACCCAATAGAGCGAGTCTTCACGATTAAGATATCCGATACCTTCCAACATAAGATTACGTTCTGTTATCACCGAATCGATATAGACAGGTACCCCTTCAACAATTCCACTTGAAACAGAAGCGTCTGCATTAAACTCATCTTTTTCATATTTGCGCAATGCTTCTCCGATTAAAGATAAATCAGGATCATCACATAAGGCCTCATAAAGATTCCGTTCATAAGGAATATCATCCTCTACCACATGAATAACACCATTCTTGGCAACCTGATTCTTATGGGAAATTGCTACACCTTCAATCTTGCCATCCTCCATATCGGCATATTTCGAGTTGAGCAGCAACATACGCTTTGCATCAGGCGTAACAGAAGTCAGCAAGCGTGAAAGGTGATTCTGCACAAACGATTTCTCTACGACAGAATCGCCTTGGGCAGTCTTTACCTGTTCCAATATGGCCTCTTTATCAAAAGTCCCGTTAACAGGCGCAATAACAGTGAATGCCTGTCCTCCATCAAGCAACTGGGCATAGCTGACAGGAGTCTTCTTATGTTGACGGAACACTTTGGTCTCCTCCAAGACCTGACAAAAATCACTTAACGAAGGATTTTCCTTGAGTTGTTGCCACAAGGTCGCATCCGCACCTTCTGCACTTCCTGCATTTCCAGTATAATGGTCGTCCCAATCTGTACAGCCCATCAGACAGCTTGCAAACAACGGTATGGCATACAATATATTTCTTTTCATAAATTCTGATTCTTATTGGAAAGCCTTCCTGCTATCGTGAACAGACAGCAGGTTGGCAATCCTGTTTTTAATCTTTTACTTTTTAATCATTCTAAAAGCTCGTGGAATCCCTAATTTTAATGAGTATCCTCACCCTGTGGGCTTTTATACACATCGCTGGGGCAAAGTTCAATATAGTCAAACGACCAATAACGTTGCGGATCATTCAGCACCTGACGGAAACGGAGCCAATAAGTACTTGCCTCATTCAGGTATTCCGTAGCCAAAATACGACGAAGATTCCAGTTATTGTTTCTCAATGGTCCTTCAGCACCACCGGAACGATAGCTGTCCATAGCTTTCATATAGCCACGATTGTGCATAGCCTTGTCGTTGGCGATATTCTGTTCCGGATCGTCTGTATCTTCTACCCAACCAATATGTGGCGCAGGGCCATATTCACGCAAATCGACAGGAATACCGCATGGCTGATAACCTTTACCACTCTCTTCCTCTTTCAGATATACCTGTACTACACCACGCTCATCACCACATGTGTATCCCAAGCGGATTTCATAGGTTCCTGACGGAACAGGAGGCAGTTTGAAGGCGACATCAAACACACCACTGATACATACCGCATTGGCACAATAGGAGTTCCAATAACCTACATCGCTGTGTACCCCGACGTATGTTTCAGGAGATACGACCCAATCGGTAATATAATCATTCTTGAATCCAGTCAAAAGGTCCTCACCATAACGTCCTTTACCATTGCAATTGATAAAGTCAGGACTGAGTGTCGTAGCATCGATACGGATGCGGCAGTTCAGCACCTCATCGCGAACCTGCGGGGTGTAAGCCAGGATGTCATCGATATAATGATAAACTCCATTCTCTGCATTCTGATCGATTGAACCCGACTCGGACGGAGACAACACCTTTACTCCAGGTATAGGAGCATTGTTCTGTACTCCCTTCCGGTTGATAAAGAGACCGGCAGGAGGTCCGGCAAAACGCATGATGGTTCCCGGACACATGGTAGGATAAAATTCTTCAGGGTCGCTGATGGATGTATACCAGCACTGCTCACGCAAATCGCCCGACTGCACCCAATCATTATATTGGCCGATACGAGGCAACAAATGATAGCTGACAAAGCGGTTCAACGGATTCTTCCTGTGAGTAGGATCATTATCATACAGATTTGCATCTTCATCATAAGTCTGGTCATATATCATCTTTGCATGAGCAATCAGGTCATCGATTGTATAAATCCCGTAACGATGATAGACTTCATCCGGCTCAACAAAAGCTGTATATTTGAAATATCTCTTCTCCGGCCAGTAGGAACGGGTAAACAACTGGCTTCCTGAGGTACAGCGCACCATCTTACCCTCATGTACAGAGTCATTGCTACATGAATAGGAATAATCTATATTCTGAATCAGCGAGTCTGCCAATCCTGTAAGCTGCAATGCTTGCGTGAAAAGGGTTATCGTTGAATCCTCGGCCATCTTGTCAGGAAGCAAAAGGCTGGTTGCACCGATAACATCCTCCAACACGTGAACCACACCATTGGTCACAGAGTCATCATACTCCAATACGCGCGCGTTCTTATTAATATAATATACCAACGCATTGTTGTTATATACATCCGAATCGCTCGACAACACGATGTAGGCATCAACCATATTCAGTTTAGGCAACGCACCCTCGCTGATATCCGTTGTGTAATAGGCTCCATCCTTGACTATGTGAGTACGGGCCAATGTGTCACATGTGGCATCCGGAATGGCCTCTATCGAACCATATCCATTTTTGGACATATAACGGCTGATAGCTTCGTTTGTAGGAGCAAACAGGGTATATTTTCCATACGTAGATAACAACGAATAGTAAGGAGTTCTCCGAAGGATTCCGGTAAACTCACTGAAACGTTCCGGATTATTTTCCAAAAAGCCGGAAGCTGTCACCTTGGTCGAGACATAGTAGTTCGTCACTATATCATCGTTGTCAACACAAGCTATCATTCCTGTGAAGAGGCACAAGGCACAGATTATATGCTTGATTTTTTTCATATCTTTACGTTTTATTTATGAGTTCTTTTTTTTGTCATTCATTAATTGGTCAGTTCCGTATTTTCATCCTTGCCGTATGCCGGATTCTGCTTGAGGTAAGGATTTACCTTCAGCTCGCTTTTGGCATAGGGGAAATAGATGATGTTGGGATCGGCCAACTTAATCTTGATAGCATTTATATTTTCAATGTACTTACGTGAAGCATATTCAACGAGTCGTCTGTTGTTTCCATCTCTGCGAGCTATACGCACAAGATCAAACCAACGCTTACCTTCAAACATGAATTCTCTGTGACGTTCAGCCATCAACAACTCTTCCATAGAAGCCTTTGTGGTGTATTTTGAAGCATCTCCCAACGGAGTAGCTCCACAGTTTGCCCTCTTATTTACCGAATTGATAAGTTCAAAAGCTGCCAATCTGTCTTCTTCACTGCCACCACGCATTATCAAAGCTTCGGCCTTGATAAGCATCACGTCCGTCAGACGATAGAACATCCAATGGGCACTTTTTGCCGAAGAATGGGTTACTGCGGCCCAGTCTAACGTACTTTCAGAGGTAACAGATTTCGTTTTATAAGCAATAGACTGATAGACAAACTTTGAAACAGCATAAGTAGCTCCTTCGACTCTGACATTTTCAAAAGCACGTCCATCTGTTTTCGAGAAAACAGTGTTTGTTCCCTCTATCACCTCTTTACGTAAGAAGTCGGGGGCACTCAACCGACCACGATAATTGTTTGAGCTGCTTCCATAAAAATCGTTTACCCATGTATTTTTCTGGTCTTGATTACTTTCGAAATAGAGTTCGAAGATACTTTCGAATGAATTACCAGCACCAAAAATATCTGTATAAGCATAACCTCCCAAATCCTGTCCCTGGGGTTTTGACAAGATCATAGGGATGTCGCCAAAAAGTTCAATATAGATAGAAACATCATTCCCTTCTCGGGCCAACATCTCTTCATACTGCTGACGCTTGAAATCAAGCACAAGGTCACAATACTTGACGGAATTGTCCCAATCACCTTTCCATAAATAGAGATCAGCCAATAATGCATAAACAAGTTGTCTGGTTACTCGGCTTGAATTATAATATTGGTTGGGGCTGTCATCAGTGTAATAACGACGCACAGCATCATCTTTCACTCTTTCCAAATCGGTAATGAGTGTGTCAAGCATTTCTTCAAAAGGTATTGCAGGAATAGCAAACGATTCAGTATCGTCAATGCTGGGACGTGTCGTATAGGGGACATCGCGGAACGTACGCGCCAGATAGAAATAACACAACGACCTCAATGCTGTCACTTCCGCAATATTGGCACGCATCTCGGCCTCAGTATAATTAGGGTCTATCCGCTGCACCTCGGGCGCATAGTGGCACACCGTATTGCAATAATTGATGGCCTTATAGAAAATCGACCAATTGCAATAGGGATTGGTAGGAAGCAAATTCTCCTTCAAGATGTCATTAATCTCGTTGGGAACATTACTACCCATACGCAGGTTTTCAGAGCGCAATTCTCCCCATACGCCCATGCGATTCAGGAAATCTGCACTTTCCATCGTTTCATAGCAGCTGTTTACCACACTGGTCACATCTTGCTTTTCTGTCCAGTAGTTTTCAAGCACCACCTCATTCATAGGCAGGATTTCCAGGAAGTCATCACAACCGGTCAGTCCTGTAGTGAGGCAAAGGCCGCAAACTATATATTTAAGTTTTTTCATAACTTTATCTTTTTAGCTTTAAACTTCTTTGATTCTATCAGAACTGTATTGTCACACCGGCAGTGAAAGACTTGGAGCGCGGTGTCTGTGCATTGTCTGTCACAACACCCAATCCTCCGTATCCCACTTCAGGGTCTGCTCCCGAATAGTTTGTCAGACAGAACAGGTTGTTGGCAGACACATAAAAGTCAAGCCTTTGGATTCCGAACTGTTTGATGAATCTCGGATCGAACGAATAACTGATTTGTGAGTAGTTCAAACGTACGAACGAACCATCCTCTACAAAACGGTCGCTTCCCAACCAGTTATAACCATGCTGACGGAGTGCACGAGGCACAGAAGTCTCATCTCCCTCAACACGCCAGCGCCAATTGACGGCACGACTCTGGTTGTTGTTTGTGTACATATTCTCCACATTCATACGAGCCTTGTTGATAATTTTGTTGCCATAACGGAAGTTGAACTGATTGTTCCATGAAATACGTCCCCACTTGAGACGGAAGCCGAAACCTCCGGTAAACTTAGGCAATGAGGAACCGAGATAAACGATATCAAGTTCGTTGATATTTCCATCGTGATTGATGTCCTCGTAGATAGCATCACCACCACGGAACTCATAGTTACGGGTATCAGCACAGAACATCATAGGCTTCGTCATTCCATTTTCGTCAAGGATGACAACACCATTCGCATCGCGGGCAACAGGCGCATTGGGTCCGCTTACGCCCTTCACCTCTTCGGGTGAATATTCTGAATACTGATATACTCCCTTATAACGGAATCCATAAATGCTACCCAAGGCATGTCCTACCTGAACACGTGTCATGTAAGAACCGTTATTCTGATCGAATTCATGGTTCAGACTGCTCAAACAGGTCTCATCCATCGAGGTTATTTCATTCTTGTTATTGGCAAAAGTCATATTGATATCCATCTCAAACTTTCCAAAATGGAGAAGACGGTTTCCATTCAAGTTGAACTCCCAACCGATATTCTTCATGTTACCCACATTCTGCCAATCAAGAGTGGCAAAACCTGACGAAGTAGGAATTCCTCTATTGGCCATCAAGAGGTCGGAAGTAAACTGCCAATAGAACTCCACATTACCGGTAATCCGATCGTCAAAGAAGCCGAAGTCGGCACCCAAGTTATAGGTTTCCTTTTCCTGCCATTTGAGTTTCTTCATCTGAATATTCTTCGGATAGACAGAACCTTCACCCATATACCCCTTACCATTAGCATACTTACTGAAATAGAGGTATTCTGCACCAGGTTGTGTACCTACGACACCCCATCCCGGACGAACAGAGAGCATAGAAATCCAAGGCAACGTCTTCTGGAACCATGGTTCACGGCTTACGTTCCAACGGATAGAGAAAGCGGGGAAATTACCCCAACGCTTGTCAGAACCGAATTTGGTAGTTCCGTCACGACGTACTGAGAAGTCTGCCATATAACGCCCCTTGTAAGCATAGTGGGCCGAATAGGTAAAATAGATACTACGAGACTGACCACTACCCGTGTTCATACCACTGATTATACCCGGAACACCTGTACTTTGAATTGAACCTGAAGGTGTTCCCCATACTACTGTATTTTGCGATGTGGACTCTCCGCTACGCAACTGTCCGCGCAACAACATGGAAAGCGAATGGTCCTTGTTGCGGAATGCCGGCGTAAAAGTCAACGTATGGGTTGTGGTAATAGCAAAGCTCTTTGATGAAGAGGCCGTAGTCTGATTGCTCTGATTAGAGGTCCACCCCAACGTATTGAGTGATGACGGCATGTATTGGTCTTCGTATCGGTTGAAGATATTGAACAACACCTTTCCTTCATAATTCAAACGGGTCTTTTCATCGCTAAGTCCCAACAAGTCGTAACGGAGCTTAAACTCCGGGTCAATGCTGTAACTTGTTTCATCATTCTTTGCCTCATGCGCCAATGCCACAGGGTTGGGGATAGGTCGTTGATTATTTCCACTTCCTGTAACCATCTGGTCGCGCAATTTATCTGATACAGACGGCAACATGTGGTAGTATTCGTCCAAATCGTTTCCATACTGGTCTTGTGCATACACAGAAAGATTCGGCATACGGACGTAGGCAAGAGCCAAAAGGTCTCCCTGATTCTTCTGGTTCTTCGTATAAGTAAGCGATATGTTCGTTTCAATCTTGATACGGTCAGAAACGAAATAGTCCAAATTCACACGTGAAGTGAAACGGTCCAATTGCTGTTCTATGATAGAACCTGTTTCACGGTCGTATCCTGCACCGATACGGAAATGAGCCTTTTCGCCACCACCACTCAAAGACACATAGTGATTCTGACGCCATCCGACCTTTTTCACCTCCTTGAGCCAATCTGTATTGTTGTTGTACATCTCATATTCCGAGAATCCGGTGCTCTGATAGTTCAACTCCTTGATGTCGCTGGCTTCCTGACTGAGAGAAGGATTGAAATATTCCTCTTTCAAAAGCATGGTGTATTCGTCACCGTTCAGCAACTTATACCCTTCCGGCTGATAAGTACCTGTCAATCGGTAACTATAGGTTACACGAGTTTTTCCACGTGAACCACGTTTTGTCTTGATTTCAATTACACCATTTGCTCCTTGCGACCCCCAAATGGCCGTTGCAGCCGCATCCTTAAGTACAGAAATGCTTTGGATATCCTCAGGGTTCACATTCAACAACTGGGCAAACTTCTCCTCGTTGGCCGATGAAAAATCAAAATCATCCGTATTGGTATCCAACACATTACCATCGACCACAATGAGGGGTTCGCTGGACCCGTTGATTGTAGAGACACCACGCAGACGCATGGATGTTCCCGAACCCAAGTTACCGGAGTTGGCCACGATGTCAAGTCCGGCAATACGTCCTTGCAAAGCCTCATCAACCGTAGTCAAAGGCAAGCCCTCGAACTCTGACATCTCAATGCTCTGGCGGGCTGTAGAAATCTCATCCATAGGGATAGCCAGACCAGAACCTTCAGCCTTCTTCTTGGAAGTGATGACCACCTCCTCTATCTGGAGTTCATCAACCATCCGGATTTTGAAAACAGTTTTATTAATAGGTAATGTCACCGTCTTGTAACCCACAAAAGTGACACGCAATTTGTCTTTCGGATTCTTCAACCTGAAAGAGAAGTTTCCGTTCATGTCCGTTACGGCATTTGCTACAATACGATTGGTTGCATCCAATTCAACTACATTTGCAAATGACACAGGACCCAAATCATCATTCACCGTACCGCTGATGATGTCGCCCGCTTTTTGGGCATAGGAACCAGTAGTTGCAAGCCAACAGCCCACAACCGCCAATCCTACTATTTTTGTCAATCTTCTTGATTTCATAACTCTTAAACTTCTTGATTCTTGACTTTCATTTACTTAACCAACAGCGGTCCGTCAATGAGATGAATAACAGCTGATGACGTTGTTTCAATATGGGAAGCCGATGCTGCATCTCCTTCGTTATACTGGTACTCTCTTGCCATAAGGTTGTAAAGACTTTCATCCGAAGTCAGGACCTGACGAGTGTTGCCTGCACCATCTTCAATAGAGATACCACTTCCATTCGAATTGACCTCCAATCGGTAGAAACGTTTGGTCTGCTCGTTCATAAGCGAAGTTTCAAAGTTCTCCTTCTCTGGCTCTGCACCAATAAACAAAGCATTATCCTGAATGTGGTAACGCAAGAAATTGACAATACCCAACGAATCTCTTGTCGCTGCTGCAAAATCTTCATTATCCTTATGAGCAGCCACGTTTTCCCATGAAGAGAGCTTTCCGCTGCGCTGCAAGGCCTCAATACTTTCGTTTGTCGGTACATAAACTGTGTAATGATAAGTATTGAAGACAGAAATATTATTGCCACCGCACGGATACTTCTTATTATGGACTCTCTCAAACAGAGCACTACCCTGCATCAATTCGTAGAACTTGGAGAACTCTTCATGTTCAGCCAACACATCATACACGGTCCGACGAGTTCCCATGATAGGCTCACCGTCCAAAATATAAGCTTTACCATTTCCGCCATCCTTCGTCTGGTCGTAAATCTGAACGACAGGGATAGGATCGCCCTCATTTATTTGGAAACTACCTTCAACAGTCATACCTTTTTCTCCATCGGCCACATTGTTTACACGGATTTCCGTACCACCCTTCGTGCGGTAATAGGTATGTCCATCTTCCACATTGCCAATGACAATATGAGTTTCCAGAATATCTCTCAATCTGTTTACAATCTGCTCACTACTTGCTTCACCGATACTGTCGGTTGTAGTCCGCGTAGCCATATCATAATTCCAAATACTGGCCTTAACAGTCTGAGCTTTTTTGTCATAACGGAAACGGAACAATTGTGTCTTACCCTCTTTTCCATACGAAACAGGATCTATATATTCCAACAAAGCCTTATTCGTTGGGATAAAGAAACTGTAGTCTGCATTCAGTGAGTTCAAATAAACATTGTATTGACACTGTTGGATACCCCAACGCAGGATATGCATAGTCTCATTAATCCAAGCCGGATAGAGCACACTGATGAACAAGGTCGGAGAATAAACATAATTGGTCAGATAAACAGCTCCATTGCAGGCTAAGAATACAGAATCCACATGTTTAACAGAAACGCCCATCGGGTCGTTGGCATCATTCAAGATCCCATCAAACTTGGAGGGGACAGAACCAATGAATGATTCCAACATGTTGACATTGATAAGTTCAGCTATCATATCGTTAGGAACCTTATCCCACGAGCCATAATAATCCTTCAATACGCGACCAGCACCATCGTTCCAATAACGATCCAAAGCCTCATTGGAAGGAACCATCATCACACCCATGTTGCGTTGCATGGCCATTTCTGCACCTTGTTCGTCGATACCTGCATAATAAGAGTTCCATTCCGGGTCGTATTTCAACATTTCAAATTCACTGACCACTTTCCCATCAGGCGTAAGGTTTACAGGAGAACCTCCTTCTGATTTTTCCGAAAAGAAACGTTTGACAAAGACCGTATCTACTGCAGTCCCGTAATCAAGGTTATACTGCTGGGTTACCGAACCGTTAGCTGTCGGATTCCGGTCAGGGAAAGGCGCACAAAAACGTTCCAACAACTCATTGTAAGCACTGGTATTAGGCTTAGAGGCTATCACCTCTGCCATGTTAGGCAACGGACTGATAACTTCAGCCATGCGATGAATAAATCCGTTGGAGCAACGTATATTTCCTTCCGTTACAGTCACACCATTTACACTGGCATCACCAGGCTGGCGGTTCGTTTTGTAATTGAAAAGGAAATTGTAATCATCGTTCGTAATCTTCTTGTTTACTAACTGTTTCTCAATGAAGAACAGAAGAGGCGTATTGGTATTGTCCTGCATACATACCATAGGTTTATTGCTTTCCCTATAGCGACGCCAATAGATATTGTCGGGCATTTGATCCTTTAGCAGTACTGGCACAGAATCGAAAATGGAAGTCGATGAATAGCGCCGCATACAGTCACCCTCGGTAGGCGGTGTACCTGCCGTACTCGGAAGGTTGCTCAACTGCATGGAATTGTCGAGCATATTTCCGAACAACAACAAGCGCTTCTGCGCCGTAGTAAGTTGATCATAACTGGAAACTCCCCATGGATTGTTACGGTAAAAACGTTCGTAAGCAGCATCATCGGCCACAAACAAGGTTTTTGATCCCGTTTTTGCCAAAACATCCTGATAATTCAGGCTTTCAATCATGCGCACCGTATTGGTGAAATTGCCTTGTTCGTCGAGCCAACTATAGATACTGGCACCCCATCCGTCAGGAGTACGCTCATCCAAATCATACTCATCTTCACAAGAGCAAACAAAACCACCAGCCAACAGTACTCCGGCTGCCAGCATCCAATGCCGACCAAACCTCCAGATGTGTTTCTTGGTTTTCATTACTTTTTGGTTTTTCTTGTTTATTTATGTTTTCTTTTTTTCTTCAAAATCACATCCTCCCGCTTTGTATTCAAAAATTGGAAGAAACGAAATTTTTCCTGATGCAAAATTAGAGATTAACTTCCTAACAGGTTTTCAACCTTGTTTACACGATTTATCTATCTGTTACACTGTTTTGCATTTTGTTTCATCTGTTTTTCTTTTTGGCTCAACAGACTGTAAAACCTGCAAAATATGAGAAATAATGCTAAAAGACAGCATTTCTTTAATCCCTGAAGGTTAAGCCTGCAAAGCTTGAACACCTTATTATATATAAGACCAACAAGCTCAACTTAAAAAACAGATGAGAGTTTGGAACTCACATTTGTCCCCTACACTCCAACTTCTCAAACAACCACACTCTTCCCTCTTTAAATCCCCAAACTTTACAAAAAATGCACCGGATACTTTGTCATATAAAAATAAAGCAGTAATTTTGCGCCCGCTAATACGGGTTATTAGCACAATTCAAATCATTAATCAATAAAAAAAACAAAAAAAATGGCAACAAAAATCAGATTGCAGCGTCACGGACGTAAAGGCTACGCTTTCTACTCTATCGTGATTGCTGATTCAAGAGCACCACGTGATGGTAAGTTTACTGAAAAGATTGGTACCTACAATCCTAATACCAATCCTGCCACAGTAGATTTGAATTTCGAGCGTGCTTTGTATTGGGTAAATTGTGGAGCACAACCTACCGACACTGCACGTAACATTCTCTCTCGCGAGGGTGTTTACATGATGAAGCATCTTCAGGGTGGTGTAAAGAAAGGCGCTTTCGACGAAGCTGCTGCACAGGCAAAGTTCGAAGCTTGGAAAAAAGACAAGCAGAACGGATTGGCACAACTCGTAGCCAAGAACGAAGAGGCCAAGAAGGCTGAAGCTAAGGCACGCTTGGAAGCAGAAAAGAAAGTGAACGAAGAAATCGCCAAGAAAGTAGCTGAAAAGAAGGCTGCAGAGGCAGCAGCTAAGGCTGAAGCAGAAGCAGAAACCGAAGAAGCTACAGAAGCCCCGGCTGAAGAGGCTCCCGCAGAAGCTTAATTCTGCACTATTAAAAAAGAATTTTATCTCAAACAAGAAAGAGGGTGCGTTCGCGGAACGCACCCTCTTTTCTATTAATTCCTGAACATTAGTCCATCACCGGCCACATCTACCGTTATTGGTCGTGCACTATCCACCTCTTGCGCCAGGAGTTTCTTAGACAAGTCATTCAACAAATAGCGTTGGATGGCACGTTTTACAGGACGGGCACCAAACTCCGGATCATACCCTGCAGAAGCTATAAAGGCCACAGCGGCATCTGTCAGGTGAAGATTCACTCCATTTTCCGACAACATGCGACGTATGCTTTCAATCTGAAGACGAACAATCTGCTCAATTTCATCCTTATCCAATGGCAAAAACATGATAGTTTCGTCAATACGGTTCAAGAATTCCGGACGGATAGTTTTCTTCAACATGCCCATCACTTCATTCTTCGTCTCTTCAATAAGATGCTCACGATTGCCAGCCGTCATCCTTTCAAACTGGCTCTGTATGTATGAGCTACCCAAATTGGAGGTCATGATGATAATGGTGTTCTTGAAATTCACCACCCGTCCTTTATTATCTGTCAGACGTCCATCATCAAGTACTTGCAACAGAATATTGAATACATCGGGATGAGCCTTCTCTATCTCATCGAACAAAACCACTGAATAGGGTTTACGCCGTACAGCTTCGGTCAACTGTCCACCTTCATCATAACCGACATATCCCGGAGGAGCTCCAATAAGCCTGCTTACACTGTGTTTCTCCTGATACTCACTCATATCAATTCGTGTCATCAATTGTTCATCATCGAAAAGATACTCTGCCAATGCCTTAGCCAGTTCTGTCTTACCGACACCTGTTGTACCCAAGAATATGAAGGAACCAATAGGACGACGTGGATCCTGCAAACCTGCACGACTACGACGTACAGCATCGCTGACAGCACGGATAGCCTCATCTTGCCCGACAACACGCAGATGAAGTTCCTCTTCCAAATGCAACAACTTGTCACGTTCACTCTGCAACATCTTGCTCACAGGGATTCCTGTCCAACGGCTGACAACATCAGCTATATCATCAGCCGTCACCTCTTCCTTGATCATTGCATTACCGCTCTGCATCTGCTTCAATTCCTCTTGGACAGAAGCTATCTCATCATTCAGCGCCTGCAAACGTCCATATCGTATCTCGGCCACCTTACCATAGTCTCCTTCACGCTCGGCACGTTCAGCCTCAAACTTCAATTGCTCTATCTGCTGCTTGTTGGACTGAATCTTATTGACTAACTGCTTTTCACTCTCCCACTTGGCTTTCAGAGCCGTTTCCTGTTCCTTCAGTTCGGCAATCTCTTTATTCAACTGTTGCAACTTAGGCTCATCCTTTTCACGTTTGATGGCTTCACGCTCAATCTCCAACTGCTTCAGACGGCGGGACAGCTCATCCAACTCTTCGGGTACAGAATCACGCTCCATACGTAGCTTGGCAGCCGCTTCATCCATCAAGTCAATGGCCTTGTCGGGCAGAAAACGTTCGGTAATGTAACGGTTGCTCAACTCCACAGCGGCAATGATGGCATTATCTTGAATACGCACTTTGTGGTGATTCTCATAACGCTCTTTCAATCCGCGCAGGATAGATATGGTGCTGAGCACGTCCGGTTCGTTGACCATCACGGTCTGGAAACGGCGTTCCAAAGCCTTATCCTTCTCAAAATATTTTTGATATTCATCCAATGTCGTGGCACCAATGGAGCGGAGTTCTCCACGAGCCAAAGCCGGTTTCAGAATGTTGGCTGCATCCATAGCACCCTCACCTTTACCTGCACCTACCAAGGTATGAATTTCATCGATAAAGAGAATTATCTGTCCATCAGACCCTATGACTTCATTGATGACAGCCTTGAGACGTTCTTCAAATTCGCCCTTGTATTTGGCTCCTGCCACCAATGCTCCCATATCGAGTGAGTAGAGTTGCTTGTCCTTCAAATTTTCGGGAACATCGCCACGCAATATACGATGGGCCAGTCCTTCCACTATAGCAGTTTTTCCTGTACCAGGCTCACCTATCAGAATAGGATTGTTTTTGGTACGACGGCTCAATATCTGAAGCACACGGCGTATCTCCTCATCACGCCCAATCACAGGATCCAGTTTACCCGAACGGGCTGCCTCATTCAGATTGATGGCATACTTGCTGAGCGACTGATAGGTGTCTTCGCTTGATTGCGAAGTGACCTTCCCTCCCTTACGCAGTTCTGCTATGGCTGAACGCAATTCTTTCTCCGTCACTCCGGCATCTTTCAACATGGTAGCCACCGTACTCTTTACCGCGAAAAGAGCCAATATCAACTCCTCAAGGGCTACATATTGGTCGCCCATCTCCTTAGAGAGTTCCACAGCACGCTGCAACACCTCATTGGCTTCACGACTCAGATAAGGCTCTCCCCCACTCACTTTAGGAAGGGAATCCAACTGACGGTCAACCAATGTCGCCAACTGTTGAGCATTCACTCCCATTTTCTGAAAGAGGAAATTGGTTATTGTATCTCCCACTTTGAAGACTGCAGCCATCAAATGGGCTGGTTCAATGGCCTGTTGTCCGCGGGCACGAGCCATATTGACGGCCTCTTGCACAGTCTCTTGCGATTTGATTGTAAAATTGTTAAAGTTCATAGTTGTCTTCTCCTTTCTTTATTATTTAACCGATACTCTTGTTTGACAAACATCCGTGCCACATTCTTTGTTTCGCGGACAAGTGTCGTTCATACCAAATAAGCAACAAGAGGATTGCCAAGGAGAAAAACAAGACAGAATGACATGAGACAAACTCCCTGCACAGACAATCTGTCACATCTTTTATATCTCTTTTTATTGGTGCCCGGCAAATAAAAATCAGGATTGTTTATTTCTTCAGAAGAAAACGTGTATTTTTGTGGCAGAAAGTAAAAAGGAAGAAATATGCTCAGTGCTCATGTAAAGGAGATGATTCCTAAAATCCAGACGTATCTGGCAAGTCAGCCTGTAAACAAGGCATGGATCTTTGGTTCATGTTCGCGCGGTGAGGAGACTGCAGACAGCGATGTGGACATATTGGTGCAGTATGCAAGGGATGAACAGATTACACTGTTCACCATATCCCGTATTATGTGTTCGCTGAATAAATTGTTGGGCAGACGAGTTGATATTGTTGAGGACGAAGGTCTTCTTCCTTTTGCCGCCGAAAGTGTTAATCATGATAAAGTCTTGATATATAAGAGAAAAAATTAAGGATATAGGCCGACTGAAGCATATACTGAATTCCATCAATAGAGGGTGTACCATAATTAACTTTTTAGACGCAGATGACGCGGATTTTTCTTGATTATTATACCCGACCATACCTTAAATCCAGTATATCTTCAAGTGGTTCCTACCTATAGGAAAGTTTGCTGGGAGCTAATCCGAAAACATTTTGAAGAGGCTGGCTGTTACCATGTACATCATGTTTTATAAATAGATAGGATTATGTTGAAAATGAACAAACTGTATGTATGGGTATTGACACTGGCAGGATTGTTGTCAGGACCTTCATGTTTGGGAAGTGAACGGACGAAGTTGGACAACTCCACGGTGAAGCGACTGGACCTCACCCGTTTTATGGGAAAATGGTATGAGATTGCACGATATGACCATCATTTTGAAAAAGGAATGTCGCATGTGACAGCCGAATATACGTTGCTGCCCGATGGAAAGATTCAAGTGATAAATCGCGGTTTGAAGGGTGATAAGCCGAAAGATATCAAGGGCAAAGTACGTCAACCGAATCCGGCCGAATACCCTGGAAGATTGGAAGTGTCATTCTTCCTGTGGTTCTACTCCGATTATTATATCCTGGAGTTGGGAGGCGATTATCAGTATGCGGTCATCGGCAGCAGTTCGGACAAATACCTGTGGATACTTTGCCGAAAGCCCCAAATGGACAAACAAGAATTAGAGGCCATACTTGCCAACTTACGCAAGCGGGGATACGACCTCTCACGCTTGGTGTATGTCAATCAGGATAGTGAGTGACGAATATACCAGAGGAATTAAGAATTAAAGAATTAAAAAATTAAAGAACTAAGAATTAAGCATTTAAATTGCAGGCAATGGGTAGCCATGCCTAAAATATAGGAGGGTGTGAAACGTCACACCCTCCACGCATGACTATGAGGCTTTCCATATTACGGCCATGACACCACATGGCATAAACTAACTATAAAACTCTGATAGAAGAAACTCATTTCATGCACTCAAAGGCTTCATCACGAAGGCTATTCTTTACGCAATACCTCGACAGGATTTGCATTGGCTGCCTTGACGGAAAGGCCAAACACTGTGAGGAAAGCAATGACAATGACAAACAAACCGACCAAGAGATATAACCACCCCGACTGCGACATCCGATAATCATAACCCGAAAGCCACTGCTCCGTGATATGGAAGGCTATAGGCAACGCCACCACAAAAGCAATCCCAACAATGAGCAAGAAGTGTCCAAGCAGTCCACAAACAATACGCAGACGGGATGTGCCAAAGGTACGCTTGATAGCAATATCCCTCATACGTTGGCGGACATAATAGGTGGACATACCGAAAAGGCCCAAAGTAGCGACAAAGAGAGACAACAAAGTAAAGATACTTACAATCTGCAACAAACGACGCTCTTTAGACAGGCCGTTGGCAATACTCTCCTCTACATAACGGGCTCTATCGGGAGAGAGTTCCATCTCACCGGGATAGAGTTCATTGAACACATCGATAACGGCCTGTTGGGCTTCCCGATGAGGACCTACAGTCTTGATGACTGCCGTCTGGAGCATACGGGGAATCTCGCTGCCGAAATTATAAATGCGGGCACCACGTTTGTTGGCCAAGCGGTTACGGAAATGAAAGTTGTAATAGACTCCACCCACTGAGAAGGGATAATGATGCTCATCTTCAGGCGTCATCACATCCGTATCCTTCATGCCAAAAAACTCTATGGCCCATTCATTAAGGAATGGAGTGGGCTCCCCTAACTTATTGTCATGTTTGACACGCAATCCCAAGATGTCAAAGTAAAGCGAATCACCATAGATATGCATCATGGAGAGTGTGCGTCCCTGATAGGTGACAGGAGTATTGTCCATATCCACATAATAAGGATGACCTGTGCCAAACCCTACCTTTTCCACCTGCGGACAGGTCATGAGTTCTGCACGCAAAGCCGAATGGTCCAATCCTTTGTAACCGCTAAGATTAACGGTCATATAATCTTCGGTATTATAACCAAGGGGAGCCTCTATGATATGACGCATCTGCAGTCGGATGGTGCAGGCCATCAGCAACATCACAATAGCCAATGTATATTGGACACCTATCATCACTTTACCATAGACGTTTTTTGACTTGACACGGAATGTACCCTTTACCACATCCATCGGATTGAATCCGGATATGAACAGTGCGGGAAAAATACCTGCCGACAAACCGATAAGCAGGACACAAACAGTGAGCAAGAGGTAATGCATCGTTGTGAAACTGTCGAACAAGCCAAACTGGTACTTCAACAAATCGCAAGCATGAGGCAACAGTGCATAAGCCAACAGTAAAGCCAACAAAGCAGCTCCAATACTCAAAACGAGAGATTCTGCAACAAGACGCATGAAAATAACAGAACGGCGCGTGCCCAACAACCGACGCATGGCCATCTCTTTAGCACGGAAACCCGATTGGGCCATAGTCAGATTGACATAATTGAGCAGGGCAAATACCAGCAGGACCACCCCAACGGTAATCAATACCGAGACAAATTCACGGTCGCCGGCCTGAAAGTGGGAACGTTTGTCATGCCGGAAGGTCTTGGCAAAATACAGTTCATCAATCGGAACAAAGCGTACCAATTGGCTGCTTCCTCGCCGGTAGTTCCATAAGATCTCCTTAAACCAGGCCTCCATTTCATCGCACTTGGCATGGATGTCTGCCCCCTCATGAATTTTTACAAGGGTATAGCATACGGTATTAGTGGACAGATTCGGACCATTTCCCCACGATTGGGCTAGCATAATATCCTCGGCAGGTACTATCAAGTCGGCATTGGGCAGGAAACTATTGTCGATATCCTCCATAACGGCAGCTACTATAAAATTGTATTCACGAGTCTCATCAACAACAGTAACCCTTTCTCCCACCGGACTGTCTTTACCAAACACCCGGCGTGCATAGCTCTGACTGACCACACAATATTGCCGGGCTATCTTGAACTTCTTGACATCCCCCTCAATAATACGATGGGTCAGCATATCAAAATAAGCAGAATCTGCCAACAAGCAAAGTTCACTGGTAGAAGCCGTCGGATCATCCGAATAGACCTTAAGTTTATCGGCCTCCAACGAAATAGCACACTCTATTTCAGGATAGCGTTCCACCAACAATCGCTGCAACCAATAAAACCCGTTGCCATGCCCACGTTTGTTGCCTAACAGATAGACTCTGTCTGCATGTTCCTGAAATTTGTCGGTCTGCAACTGTTTCACTGTATAGCTGGCTATCAGAAATACAAAAGCAAGCGAAATAGCCAAACCGATAAAATTGATAGCCGTATAGAGTTTGTTTCTTAAAAGAAAAACAAAGAAAGTCTTCATATCACATTCTATTAGTCAATGAATCTACAATCTGCCCGTCAAAAAGATTGATAATCCGATGAGCATACTGGGCATCTTTCAGGGAATGGGTTACCATCACAATGGTGGCACCTTCCCGATTAAGTTGTGCCAACAGTTCCATCACTTCATGCCCATTCTTTGAATCCAGATTTCCCGTAGGCTCATCAGCCAAGATAACACCAGGATTACCTACTACAGCACGAGCAATAGCTACCCGTTGCTGCTGTCCACCCGACAGTTGGTTGGGATAATGCTTGGCACGATGGCTGATACCTACACGATCCATAATCTCCCGTACACGAGAGGGCCTTTCATTACGAGGAACACCTTGATTGATGAGCGGCAATGTTATGTTCTCCTCCACAGTCATCTCATCTATAAGATTAAAAGTCTGAAAAACGAAACCTATTTTCCCTTTCCGATAATCCGACCGTTCCCCTTCACGCAAGCCAGACACTTCATGGTCATCAAAGAAATAACTCCCTTCCGAAGGATTGTCCAGCAATCCCAATATATTCAACAACGTGGATTTACCACAGCCGGAAGGCCCCATAACAGCAACGAACTCACCATCCTCTACCGTGAGCGATACATTCTTCAAAGCTACAGTTTTCACCAATTCGGTACAAAACTGTTTTCCCAAGTTCTCAACAATAAGTTTTGCCATACTCTATACATATTATATATTATCTCCACCAAAGTGGAATAACTTTGAAGCAAAAATAGAGAGAGCTTTCCAATAAAAAAAGAAGAAATTACAAAATCGCACTTTCCATCATGCAAATTGTCTAATTTTTAGACACTCCATTCAATAGGAAGTTCGTATTTTTGCAAAAAATAAGAATTGCAAGTGATGAGCTGCGGGTGACAAGTATTGTCCAAACTCCCCAAACTCAGAACTCAAAACTCAGAACTCATAAAAATGTATCCCTATAAATTAGCCATCATAGACGACAATCAAGCCGTATTGGATGTACTCAAATTGACCCTTGAAGGAGAATTCGAGTCTATTGTCACTCTTTCACACCCATCCCTATTCCCCTCTATCCTGAATGAAGGAAAAATTGACGCAGTCTTATTAGACATGAATTTCCATTCTCCAGAACTGGATGGAGCTGAAGGAATCTGTTGGCTGAAGTATATAAAGAAACGCACCAACGCACCAGCCGTGGTGATGATGACTGCTTTTGGTAATATCGATTTGGCTGTCACAGCCCTTCAAGAAGGTGCCGAAGATTTTATCACCAAACCTTGGGATAACGAAGAGCTTATCAAAAAGACATTAAAAGCCATCCGAACAAACACATCCCGACAACAAGAAAAGGAAAGAATCGAGGAAGCAGGCATATTGAAAGGGGAACGGGATACGACACGCCAAATGACTCTCGATGAGATAAAGAAAAAACATATCATAGACATTCTGAACGAATGCAACGGAAATCTGACCGAAGCAGCCAAGCGTCTTGACATCAACAGGCAGACACTGTATAACCAACTAAAGAAACACGGTATTATCGTATGAATAAATTCCGACGTTATCACCTGAGGTTCATCCTACCGGCAATAGCCTTCATACCATTGGGAGGTATAGCATTATGGCTTACCTTACGGGGATGGATCGTATTCTACCTTCCACTCATCCTCCTGACAGGATACCTGCTGATAAAAGTACTTATCAAGCAGGCCGACCAAATACCAGGACAAGTAAACTACTTCTTACGTTCGCTACTCAATGGCGACTATATGATACAGTATCCTGAGACAAAAGATGCCGAATTGGACAGCATGTACAAGGATATGAATAACATAATCAGTACTTATCGCGACAAATTGACAGACATAGAATACAAACAACATTTCCAAGAACGGATGCAGCGCATTGTGACACATGAACTCCGCAACTCTATTACACCGCTCATAGTTTTATCAAACGACATGCTGAATTCCCCTGACAAATATACTCCCGAACGAACTCTACGAGGCATGGAAGTAGTACACAAGCAATGTATCAGTATAAAGAATTTCCTGGATGCATTTCATCAGCTGACCCACCTACCTGCTCCGACAAAGAGAGAAATCAATATCGAAAAACTGTTTGGGCAACTACAACTGCTGCTGGCTCATCCATCGCTACACTTTTCATGGGGACACGGACTTACTGTGACTGCCGATATAGATCAATTGACTCTCGTATTGACCAATATAATAAAGAACGCGCGCGAGGCTACAAAAGGAAAACCAGACGCACGCATAGAAGTAACAGCATCGGAATCCAATGGAGAAGCATACATACAGATATCCGACAATGGGGCCGGAATACCGGAAGATTTGGTTGAAAAGATATTCCTACCTTTCTATACCACCAAAACAGGAGGCACGGGTATAGGGCTTTGCCTGAGCCGACAAATCATGAGGCAACACGGTGGAGACCTGACTCTTCACAACCACCGTGGAGAAGGAGCCACCTTCATGCTGACATTCAGCAAATCTGCTTCTTCTTGATTAGAACAGATTTAAGGTGTTGGGATTAGTGTGCAGGGAGAATGCAAGCAAGACTATTGCCCTTCTAAATCAGCGACAGGGTATAGAGATAGACGACAACAGCCGGTATCGCCAACATGGAACTGTCGAAACGGTCGAGGATTCCCCCATGGCCGGGCAATATGTTACCTGAGTCCTTAATGCCAAGCTGGCGCTTCATAAGCGACTCTACAAGATCACCCCATGTACCAAACACTACCACAACAAGAGCCATACCTATCCATTGCCATAAAGGCATGATAGGAAAGAAATACCAAAGACACCACGCAGCCAAGACAGCCAAGAATCCCCCACCGATAGAACCTTCCCAAGATTTCTTGGGAGATATACGTTCGAACAAGCGATGCTTGCCTATAAGAGACCCTACCATATAAGCTCCCGAATCACTCGCCCATAAAAAGATGAAAAGAGACAGAGGCAGAATCGGACTTGTAGCAACCGATACAGAATCTCCGTCAACCACCTCAATAGGATAGGAATAAAGCACATTCAGCAGGGCGAAAGGCAGGGCGACGTAGAGCTGGCTCATCATAGTATAAGCCCAATCACTTACAGGATCAGGCTGACGCAAATATAACTCGGCTATCAGCAAATAAATAAGCGTAAGCAGATAAGGGACAAAAATTTCCGCCCCGGAGATTCCGTTGCTGAAACCAAAGACCGCAAAGAACAGGTAAACACCGGCAACAACACTGATACTACGATTAATGACTGCCCGCCTGCTATTGTTTATCAACACGGCAAACTCGTTGACCGCCAACCCTGCGACAAGAGCAAACAAGAGTGCAAAAGTCAGCGGATTGTACAAAATGCCTCCTACCAACAGGGCAACAAATAATATGCCCGTCAATGTACGTGTAATGAAGTTATTCAATTTCATAAGCTCAAATTCTATGTTTAAAGTTTAAACCCTAAACCTTATAATTCAGTAACAGTCTCTTCCACTCGCTCAGCTTTCTCATTCGGAGCTTCTTCGGCAGCCATAATCTCTTCTGAACGCGAAGTCCAAGGACGTTTGCCGAAAATCTTCTCCACATCCTCAGCAAAGATAACTTCACGGGTCATCAGCAAGTCAGCCAAAGCGGCATGTCCTTCGCGATGCTCGTCAAGGAGCTGTTTGGCACGAGCATATTGCTCATTCACCATCAGTTTGACCTCCTCGTCAATAAGTTGGGCAGTACTTTCGCTATAGGGACGTTGGAATGAATACTCATTATTATTGTAATAACAAAGATTGGGCAATCGGTCACTCATACCGGCATAGGCAACCATACCGTATGCCTGCTTGGTGACACGTTCCAAATCATTCATGGCACCAGTAGAGATACGTCCTACAAAGAGTTCCTCGGCAGCACGTCCGCCCAAGGTTGCACACATCTCATCCAGCATCTGTTCTTTAGTGGTAATCTGACGTTCCTCAGGCATATACCATGCTGCACCCAAGGCACGTCCGCGCGGTACAATAGTCACCTTGATGAGAGGGTTAGCATATTCGAGGAACCACGAGAGTGTAGCATGACCAGCCTCATGCAAAGCTATCGTACGCTTTTCATCATTTGTCATGACCTTGGTTTTCTTTTCCAATCCACCAATAATCCTATCTATAGCATCATGGAAATCCTGCTTACCTACCGCCTTCTTATCGTGACGGGCAGCAATAAGAGCCGCCTCATTGCAAACATTAGCAATGTCTGCTCCACTAAATCCCGGAGTCTGACGGGCCAAGAGGTCCACATCCACTGTATCATCCAATTTTACAGGACGCAAATGAACAGCAAAGACTTCCTTACGTTCGTTCAAATCCGGCAAATCTACATGTATCTGACGATCGAAGCGTCCGGCACGCAACAAAGCCTTATCCAATACATCTGCACGGTTTGTTGCCGCCAACAGGATTACACCACTGTTTGTCCCAAAACCATCCATCTCAGTAAGCAATTGGTTAAGCGTACTTTCACGTTCATCATTACCTCCTCCCATGGTGGCGCCATGACTACGGGCACGTCCGACAGCATCAATCTCGTCTATAAAGATGATACAAGGAGCCTTTTCCTTTGCCTGACGGAACAGGTCGCGTACACGACTGGCACCGACTCCCACAAACATTTCTACAAAATCAGAACCTGAAAGTGAGAAGAAAGGAACATCCGCTTCACCAGCCACAGCTTTTGCCAACAATGTCTTACCGGTTCCCGGAGGGCCTACAAGTAACGCTCCTTTGGGAATCTTACCACCCAAGTCTGTGAATTTGGCAGGATTCTTCAAGAACTCCACGATTTCTGCCACCTCTTGTTTAGCCTCTTTCTGACCAGCCACATCCTTAAAAGTGATACGATTGGGTTGGTCCTTATCTACGAGTTTTGCTTTTGACTTACCAACACTGAACACTCCACCTGAGCCCATCATGCCGCCTCCCCCACTCATGCGGCGCATAATGAACATCCAGAAGAAAATCAGTAATAACAATGGAGCAAAGCTACCCACTATTGACCAAAAATAATCCTGTCGCTTATCATACTCGATAGCTCCATCAAAACGACCTTCAGCCTTTTCCTTCTCCAGATACTGCTCAAGCCCCTCTTCTGAACCGTAGCGCACAGTCACATAAGGGAAAGGTCCCATTTTAAGACCTTCAGGACCGAACACCTCCTTTATGTACGAAGGTTTGACAAACATCTCCAACGTGTGATCATCATATATCACCACCTTGTTTGCATACCCCTTGGCTATGTATTCCTTGAATTGAGGGTCATAAACCACCTGCTTGCCCTTTCCCTCGCCTCCGCCGTTGAACCACAACATAGCCAAAGCTGCAATAATAATGATATACAGCCAATTGAGTCTGAATTTGGGCATTGGTGGCATTTTAGGTTCTCGCCCATTTTCGGTTTTCTGGTAACCGTTTTTCTTATCTTCGCTCATAGTCCTTAATCCAAATCTGCTATTTTTTCCAATTTCGCATCAGCCCACAGATGTTCCAAGTTATAGAACTCACGCACCTCGGGCAGAAACACATGCACAATGACATCCGAGTAGTCCATAGCCACCCATTGCGCATTGGCCTGTCCATCGATGGCAGTAGGCTTTGAACCTTCATGTTCGCGCACGTAGTCCCACACTTCATCCACTATTGAATTGACTTGCGAGGGCGAGTTTCCCTGACAGATGACAAAATACTTGCATATCGTATCATGAATGGAGGTCAAGTCCGCTACCACGATGTTTTTTCCTTTCTTTTCTTGAATACCTTCTACAATCTTCTGAACCAGATTTTCTGTGTCGTTCATCCTTTTCAGAGTTTTTATTCTTTAGTATAACAACATAGTAGATACAATCTACCCCTTAAAAAGGTTGCAAAGTTACATTCTTTTCTTTGCCTACACGAACTTCATCGGTCGAAAAACCTTAAGTTTTGATATTTTTAAGAAACTATATGTGTAAATATGCATTTCTTCAAAGAAATATTCTTTTGGCGTAATGAACTTGTCACGGAAATAGAGAGAGTTGGGTTCTTTCAGTAAACCTCCAGTAAAACCCAATTAGTTATATAATTTTTGTTGTTATCTTTTGATGATATGGATAAAAGCGCTACCTTTGCCGTTGAAAAGGACTAATATTATTTATTAAATTCTCAATTATTCATGAAGAAAGGAATTTTTTTAATCAAATTGTTGGTAATTGCGGCAATGTTTCCACTTGCAGGTGGGGCGATGGCCGAAAGTGTGAAATGGTATGACGGGAAGAATCCAGTAACATATTCTGTACAGAAAAAGGCCGATCCTGTGGTGACCGTTGCGCTTGAAATGTTTGCCAGCGATATGGATGCCGTTACGGGTAAGTTGGCTGTGAAGACTGGTGAGAAGCAGGCCGCCATCCGTGTGGTACAGTTGGACAAGGCTTCGGGCAGCGTGGCGAAGGTGCTTGCCAAGGCCGGTGTGCCCGTTGATGAACTGAAATCGAAGACTGACGCTTTCCATATTGCTGTCATCAATGGCCAGATAACCATTGTCGGTGTCAATGGCCGGGGTGCGGCTTACGGTGTGTTGGAACTTTCGCGCATGGCAGGTGTAAGCCCTTGGATATGGTGGGGCGACCTGGTGCCGGAGAAGAAACAGGTGCTTACTATCGATAGCGAATTCAAGACCACACAAGGTGCTTCGGTGGAGTATCGGGGTATCTTCTTGAACGACGAAGATTGGACTGTACGCCCATGGAGTTATGGTAATTATGAACCGCGAGGATTTGGTGATATAGGTCCCAAGACCTACAAGAAGATTTTCCAATTGCTGATGCGTTTGCGTGCCAATGCCATTTGGCCAGGAATGCATACGGGTACGACCGCTTTCTTTAAGATTGAGGGTGCCAAGGCTGTAGCCGACAGCTGTGGCATCGTTATCGGTACAAGCCATTGCGAACCGTTGTTGCGTAATAATGTAGATGAGTGGGACGAGAAGACGCGCGGACGTTTCAACTACATCACCAACAAGGAGGGAGTGCACAATTATTGGATTGAGCGTCTGCAGGAGGTCAGCAAGTCACAGAACAACATGTTCACCATCGGTATGCGTGGTATTCACGATGGTTCGATGGAGGGAGTGAAGACTATGAAGGAGAAGTTTGATGCCTTGCAACAGGTGATTGACGATCAGCAAGATCTGCTCAAGAAGTACATTGGCGACCCGTCGAAACAGACACAAGTGTTTGTGCCCTATAAGGAGGTGTTGGAGATTTACGAACGCGGACTCAAGGTGCCCGAATATGTTACCTTGATGTGGTGCGATGACAACTATGGATACATGACTCGTCTCTCTGACCCGGATGAACAGAAACGCAGTGGTGGCGGTGGTGTCTATTATCACTTGAGCTACTGGGGGCGTCCTCACGACTATATGTGGCTGACCACCACTCAACCGGGACTTGTCTATAATGAAATGCGTGCCGCTTACGACCACAATGTCAGAAAGATTTGGATTGTGAATGTACACGACCCCAAAGTGGCTGGTTACGATTTGGAACTTTTCCTTGATATGGCTTGGAACATAGATTGTGTCAATGGCCAGACCCTCAACGACCACTATAAGGCATGGCTCTGCCGTCAGTTTGGTAACGAGGTGGGTGAGAAACTCTTCCCTGCCATGCACGAGTTCTTCCGCCTTTGTGGAGAGCGCCGTCCTGAATTTATGGGATGGAGTCAGGTGGAGGTCAGCAAGACAACTTACGACCGTGGTTTGAGTCAAGTACGCAACACTGCCTTCAATACGAAAGCTTTTGGCAACGAACTTGACCGCTATTTGGAACGTTATGAGGAGGTTTGTCAGGTGGTGAAAGAGCAGGAAGGTAATATTCGCCCCGAATTGAAGGATGCCTATTATGCAGCCATCAAGTATCCGGTGTTGGCTGCTGCAGCCCATGCAACCAAAATGTTGGAGGCACAGCGTGCTCGCCAGTATGCTAATGGAAGTACTCGAAGTGACATGTTTGCCAGTCAAGAACATCTCTATATTGCTGTAGCCAAGAGTCAGAAAGCCTATCAGGATATACGCTCCATGACGGAGTATTACAACAAGACAATGGCCAACGGGAAGTGGGATCGCGCCATGCATATGCGTCCACGCGATCTTCCGGTTCATGGTGCTCCTTTGTTGCCTACGTTGCTCACAGACAAGGAGGTAGAGCATTTCTTGCAAAAAGCTCCCAAGCGTGAAAAGCATCCAATTAAACTTGATGGCGCAATGGTGCGCAATGCCTGTGACTATGACCACGCAAGTGAGGGGGCAGAGGTTGTGCAGATGCTTGGTCACAGTATGAACGCTGTGGCTTTGCCCAAGAATGGCGAGTTGACTTATAGCTTTACCACTGATAAAGAAGAGGAATCTGTGTTGCGCGTAGCCTTGATTCCTACTCAACCCAATGATGACGGAGACATCCGTTTCAGTGTCAGTGTGGATGGCGCAGAACCTACTGTTTATACATTGAAGGAGAAATTCCGCTCTGAAGGATGGAAACAGAACGTGCTTCGTGGGCAGGCTGTGCGTGAGTTGAAACTCAATCTCAAGAGTGGCAGTCACACGTTGAAGATTAAGGCTCTTGACCCGCACATTGTGGTTGACCAATGGATGATTGACCCCAATGTGGACCGTAAGTTCTATCTGTTCCCGATAGAGTAAGACGAAACCATTGGTTGTTCCAAGGATTTGTATATCGCTTTTGAGAGTATGTCCTGTCATAGAAAAGAAAGGCACAAAAAGCCAACTCGTTCTATGACAGGACATCGTATTTGTGAATCGTGTTGTTCGGGCAATTCTATGAGCAAACAATTGTCTGATTATGAACTTCCATAATCCATGCTTGCACTTTCATAGTCAAGACGCAGACTTCCATAGTCCGTATTTCCATCTTTAGATGGTGTTCGACCATCGTTCAAACACCGTTTGAATAGACTCTTAGTTTTGATAAATGTAAAAGAATGTCGCTGAAATGGTTTGCTCTGTAACTTGTTGATTTACAGGATGACATAAGGAAACCTTGGAAAAGACGTACTTTTGCCTACCTCAAGCCGTACCTAAGGCTGGCAAAGTCCCATACTTTCCCAACCTCTTCCCCTATGTTTGCTCAATGTGTATGAATATTTTACGAAATTAATATTGGGGGGCTTCAAAAAGAACAAGGTTCAAAGTTCAAAAGGTACGGACTGAACCTTGAACTTTGAACCTTGAATTCGAAATTGTTTCTGTTCTTCTTTGAAAATTAATCCCGCAAACGGAACGAAGAGGCCTCAAACAGAACGGTTGCTTCTTTCTTACGGATGGCAAGAAAGGCCATAAATTGTAATATCAACACTACTACAGGAACCGCTACAGCCCACCATGTGATTTGAGAGGCTACCGCTTCCAATTGGCTCTGGTAATAGAAGAAGAACCCACCGTATGTAAGAATAAAGCCCAAAATTACCAGCATGGTAAAGATGGTCATGCGTTTCTGCAGGGCATAATTCTGATAGAATACCAGAAAGAGAGTGAACAGAGAACACAAAATGATGAGTACGGCCAATGCCATCAAAGCCCAAGGTGCATAACTCAATGTTTCATTGCCTGCTGCCAGTTTCAAACAGGAAAGGCTGTAACGGAGACCATCGCCTTGTACTACAAACTCAGCCAATGCGCTTTGAGAAACGACAGCCATCAGCACAGCCGAAACTAACAGATATAACTTCTGTGCCATATCGGTTTATAGACTGGTGCTCTGTTGCAGTTTTTCCTTTTCCTTGGAAGGATTGCGGAAATAGACCTTATGCTCTACATACTCTTGCGCAGCAATCAGTGTAGGTTTAGGCATCTTCTCATAGAAACGTGAAATCTCTATCTGTTCACGGTTTTCAAATACTTCCTCCAATGTATCGTTGTATGAAGCAAATTCTGACAGTTTCTTTGAAAGTTCAGATTTTATCTCTTGAGAAATCTGATTGGCACGTTTGCCGATAATAGCCACAGTCTCATAGATATTTCCTGTGTCTTCACACAAATCCATCAAATCACGATTTACGGTGTTTGTAGGAGCATTCGTCTTCTTGTAATCCATATAAATTCTTTATTTTGTTTATTGTTAATCTCGATTTAATCTTCTATCTCTTTCTCTTCCAATACATCACCACCCTTTTTGTTTATCCGCCTGTATATCTTCTCGACTTCAGATGCATGTTTGCTTTCAGGATAATCGTTCTTGAAGGCGTAATATTCATCAAGGGCATCACGCATACGGTCTTCTTTCTTTTCGGTCACACTCTGGATCGCCATCTCATATTTCGCACGCAATATCAAGAAGGCCAGGTCTTCGCGCTGCTTGCAATAAGGATAATCCTTAATGGCATTCTGTGCAGTAATGACGCATGCTTCATAGTTGTTACCGCTATTCTGGCTAAAGTTTCCCATATAAGGCCCCAAATTGAAATAGAGTTTGGCTGACTCGTATTCTTTTTCGGCCAGATTATTCTGCAATTCATAAAGCATTTCATGCACTAACTCCTTACGTTCACTTTCAGGGTAATATTCAAGAAACATTTGCAGTTCCTGAATGGCTTTTATGGTTGAGGACTGATCCAAACGGGGTTCGGGCACTGCCATATAAAGTGTTTTGCCTGTATAGAAACGAGCCTCCTCGGTATAGATACCGCGCGGATAATTGTTGTAATACGAGATGAAATAGTGTGAAGCTGTTTCATAATCGCCTTGTCCGTAGTAACTCATACCTAACATATAGAGTGCCTCCTCAGCCTTGTCCGTTCCCTTAAGGATGACAATCAACTCATCAAGCAGAACTATAGCCCGTTCATACTTCCCTGATGTATAATATTCCTTGGCTGCTTCGTATTTATAGTCATAATCAGAACTCTTCAACAGTTTGTTATAACTATTGCAAGAGACAAGCAGAAACAGCATCAGGAAACAAATGCTTATATTTTTCTTCATTTTTTCTGAAATAATGGTGCAAAGTTACGGAGATTCACCGAATTATACAATCAATTGATATTTTTTAATGAAAAAACAGGCTGATATGATAGCTTCCAATCCTTTTTTATATGTACTTTTGCAGAATACTGACAATGGAAGAATAACCGCGTATGGACTTTGAATTGATTTCTGACTATCAACCGACAGGAGACCAACCTGAAGCCATATCCCAACTGACCGAAGGAGCCAAGCAAGGGATACCAGCACAGACTCTTTTGGGAGTGACCGGTTCGGGAAAGACTTTTACTATAGCCAACGTCATCAAAAACTTAGGCAAACCAACCTTAGTCCTAAGTCATAACAAGACTCTGGCAGCACAACTCTATGGAGAGTTCAAGAGCTTCTTTCCGAACAATGCCGTTGAGTATTACGTGTCGTATTATGACTATTACCAGCCGGAAGCCTATTTGCCCAGCAGCGACACCTATATAGAAAAGGATCTGGCCATCAATGACGAGATTGACAAATTGCGATTGGCGGCTACTTCATCGTTACTTTCCGGACGAAAAGATGTCATTGTGGTATCGTCCGTATCGTGCATATATGGCATGGGAAACCCCTCAGACTTTTACGAGAATGTCATCGAAGTCAAACGGGGAAAATTGTTGAACCGTAACGTATTCTTACGCCGTCTGGTGGATATGCAATACAGCAGGAACGACATCAGTTTCCAACGAGGCAACTTCCGGGTCAAAGGAGACACGGTGGATATTTATTTGGCCTACGCTGACAACCTGCTGAGGGTTGTATTCTGGGACGACGAAATAGACGTCATAGAAGAGGTTGATGCCGTATCAGGCATGAGATTGGGTTCTTTTGAGGAATACAAGATATACCCAGCCAACCTTTTTATGACGACCAAGGAGAGCACCCTGCGCGCCATACATCAGATAGAGGATGACTTATTGATACAAGAGAATCACTTCCGCGAAATAGGAAAGGAGTTTGAGGCCAAACGTCTGCACGAACGAGTGACGTATGATATGGAGATGATACGCGAACTTGGACATTGTTCGGGAATAGAAAACTATTCCCGCTATTTCGATGGACGCGAAGCGGGTACCCGCCCCTATTGCCTGCTAGACTTTTTCCCTAAGGATTTTCTGATAGTCATTGACGAAAGTCACGTCAGTGTGCCACAGATACGTGCCATGTATGGTGGAGACCGTGCCCGCAAAATCAATCTGGTTGAATATGGATTCCGCCTGCCGGCTGCATTAGATAACCGTCCATTGAAGTTTGAGGAATTTGAAGCTATGACTCCACAAACCATCTATGTCAGCGCGACTCCAGCCGACTACGAGCTTGTCCGTAGCGAGGGAATTGTTGTAGAGCAGGTTATCCGTCCTACAGGATTGTTGGACCCAATCATTGAGGTGAAGCCAAGCATGAACCAGATTGATGACCTCATGGAGGAAATCCAATTGCGCATTGAACACGAAGAGCGTGTACTTGTCACTACGCTGACCAAACGTATGGCCGAAGAACTGACCGAATACCTGCTCAACAATGATGTCCGATGTAACTACATACATAGCGATGTTGACACGCTGGAACGAGTGAAGATTATGGATGATTTACGGGCCGGGCTATACGATGTCCTGATAGGAGTAAACCTGTTGCGTGAAGGACTGGACTTGCCTGAAGTATCGCTCGTGGCCATACTTGATGCAGACAAAGAGGGATTCTTGCGCAGTCACCGTTCACTCACCCAGACAGCAGGCCGGGCTGCCCGAAACATCAACGGAAAAGTAATCATGTATGCAGACAAAGTGACCGACAGCATGCGCCAAACTATCAACGAGACGAATCGGCGACGAGAGAAGCAGCTGGCCTACAACGAAGCTAATGGCATAACGCCACAACAAATCAGGAAAGAGCGAAAGATGGGCGACCTTATCAATACCGCTTCGCCCCAGAAAGAGAAAGAGGTTTCTTCCAAGACTTACGGAACAGATGTTCCACAAATGCCTGTGGCTGCCGACCCCATTATCGAGTATATGTCGCGCCCGCAACTGGAAAAGAGCATTGCGCGTACCCGAAAACTTATGACAGAGGCTGCCAAACGGTTGGATTTCATAGAGGCTGCGCAATATCGCGATGAATTACTGAAATTGGAAGATATCATAAAAAGTAAAGAGCAGTAAAACATTTTCCGCTTTCCCTGTTGTTCAAAAGTAAAAAAACACCGATAATAAAAAAAAGAAAAGAAGCATGAGAAGAAATATCTTATATTTGCTGATTACCTTATGTGCCTATCTACCAGTTATCGCACAAAAGAACAGTGTAAAGGTACCGCACATCAAGACGCTGCAGGTAAAGGCTAACGGCAATTGGGATGTACCCCCTGTTATCCGTCTGAACAGCCCTGACGTGATAGAAATCTCGTTCGACGAACTGACTCACGAGTACCATCGCTATACTTACAAGATAACACATTGCAATGCAGATTGGACACCCAGTGACCTTTTCGATACGGACTATTTACAGGGATTCAACGACAATGTTATAGAAGATTGTCAGAACTCCTTGAATACCACGATGCTTTATACTCACTATCGCTTCCATCTGCCAAACGATGAAGCCCAACTCCTCATCTCCGGGAATTACATGGTAAGTATATATGGCGAAGAAGATGATGAGAATCCTGTAGCCCAGGCTTGTTTTTCAGTTATTGAACCACAAGTGGGAATATCGGCCCAAGTGAGCAGCAACACAGACATTGACACTAATGAGAGCCATCAACAGGTGAGTTTTACGGTCAGTTATCCGGGCATGAATGTGACGTCGCCACAAGCGGAGTTCAAGGCACGTATTTACCAGAATATGCGTATAGACAATTGTGTCAGCGACGTGCAACCAACCTATCTGCAACCCGGACAAATGCAATTTGTCCATAACAGGAAACTCATTTTCCCGGCAGGAAACGAATACCGGCGTTTTGAAATCTTCAACATGCATTATGGTTATCAGGATGTGGAACAAATCCAATTCTTTAATCCCTATTATCATGCCACTCTTTATCCTGACATGCCACGAACCAACTACAGCTATGACGAAGACCAGAACGGACACTATTTCATCCGCTACGATATGGCACAAGACAATGATACCGAGGCTGACTATCTGTTCGTCCACTTTACGCTTGAAGAATTCGAAGCTCCCCTACCCAATGGGAACTTCTATTTGAATGGGGAGTTTACTTACGGAGAGTTCACACCCGAATATGCCTTGGCTTACAACGAACAAAATCATCGTTATGAAGGAGTCCAGTTACTGAAACAAGGTGTCTATAACTGGCTCTACCTTTTTGTTCCCGACGGAGCAAGTATAGGCGAAACGGCTCCTGCTGCAGGAAACTTTTATGAAACAGAAAATGAATACCTGATTCTTGTTTATCACCGTCCTTTTGGAGGAAGATATGACAAACTGGTAGGAATGAACAGAATAAAAGAGGGGGTGTGCCATAATTAACTTTTTAGACGCAGATGACGCGGATGACGCGGATTTTTCTTGATTATTATACCCGACAGGTTATAATTTATCTGCGTCATCCGCGTCATCCGCGTCTAAAGAATGAAAAGAAAGCATTTTGACACATCCCCTCCAGTACATTCAGACCTCTCCGATTGTAAAGTTTTGAGGAATACGCCCGTTGAAGTCTTTCAGATAGAGCTTGATTTCACGCATATCTTTCTCTATATCTCCACTTGGGAACAACTCTTTTTCACACGTGATAAGTTTCTTCTTGTAATCAATACCTATAACAACGACAGGGATTCCCGCTTTCATGGCAATATGGTAAAAACCTTTTTTCCAGTTAGGATTGGCCTTGCGAGTACCTTCTGGAGTAATGGCCAAATGAAAAACCTCATTCTTATTGCAGGCATCGACCATCTGCTCTACCAGGGAGTTGCGTCTTCCCCTATTCACCGGAATTCCACCGATAGCCCGGAATATGACACCCAAAGGCCAGAAAAACCACTCTTTCTTCATCATGAATTGCGTTTTTCTGCCAATAGCCGCATAAAACAGCTTACCGACAAACAAATCCCAATTGCTGGTATGCGGACCACAACAGATGACATACTTAGGATAATCGGGCACGGTGACATGGGTTTTCCATCCTAATACTTTATAATATAGAAAACCACAGATTTTTTGCTTTATCCCCATATCAATGCATCTTGCCAATTTCATCAATAATGGCATCTACTTTCGCTTGGAAATCCTTGTGGAAAGCCTTATAGAAACCTTTAACATTACCCGGTTCCGTATGACTGATACGGCTTACAAAATCATCTTGGGTTTCCAGAATGTTCACCATCAAGGCATCAACCTTTGATGAATCAATATTGGGAACAATGTGCTGCAGGACTATACACTCGGCAAACAACTCGCCTATAATGTAGTTGACACGCTTTTTCAGGATTCTTCTTTTTGCCATAGTTTTATTGGTTTTTTGAATTATATGTTTTGTTCCCTGCAAAGATACATCTTTTTTGCCAATAGCAAGCCATAAAGAGAATTTTATGATAAAAAAATGTCTTTTTTCTATTGTATATCAAAATTATGTTGTACTTTTGCCCTCGATTTTGAATAAAAACTAGAAAAATGAAAGCATTACATACATTTTTTTACTTCTTCTTTTACTTTTACTTTAGCAATGAAGTGAAGCGGGAGGTCGTGTATGTACCTTATCAAAAATGAAAAATAGATTAGACTGATATGACATCCCGCTTTTCCTTTATTCGGATTTGCGGGATTTTTGATTACATGATAGCATATTGAGATGAAAAAAGTAGCGATACAAGGAATGATCGGGTCGTTTCACGACATTGCGGCCCATCAATATTTCGAAGGTGAGGATATAGAACTCATTTGTTGCAACACATTTGAGGAGGTATTTGAACAGATTCGTCAAGACAGCAACGTGATAGGCATGACGGCGATCGAAAACACCATTGCCGGAAGCCTGTTGCACAATTATGAGTTGTTGCGCGAAAGTGGCACTACCATTGTTGGTGAACACAAACTGCGGATCAGCCATAGCCTGGTATGTTTGCCCGGTGAAAGTTGGGACGATTTGGTAGAGGTCAATTCTCACCCCGTAGCATTGGCACAATGCCGGGAGTTCCTGATGAAGCATCCCAATTTAAAGATTGTGGAAACGGATGATACGGCGGGAAGTGCCAAGAACATCAGTGAAAAGCAGCTGAAAGGACATGCAGCCATTTGTTCGAAGTTTGCAGCTCCTCTCTATGACATGAAGGTGCTCGAAGAGGGTATTGAAACGAACAAGCACAATTTTACCCGTTTCCTGGTGGTTGCAGACCCATGGAAAGCCGATGAGTTATGCCGACGTTCTGCCGCAAACAAGGCAAATATAGTCTTCTCTCTACCACATAACGAAGGAAGTCTTTCGCAAGTGCTTTCCATCTTTTCATTTTACAGAATCAACCTTACCAAGATACAATCTCTCCCCATCATTGGGCGTGAATGGGAATATTTGTTCTATGTGGATGTCATCTTCAACGACTATCTCCGTTTCCGCCAATCAATTGACGCCGTATCACCCTTGACTAAAGAACTTAAAGTGTTAGGAGAATATGAAGAAGGAAAATCACGTATATAATATTGTGCCGGCAGGACGCTTGGCCAATGTGAGTGAATATTATTTCAGCCGGAAACTGAAAGAGGTGGCACAAATGAATGCCGAGGGAAAGGATGTGATAAGCCTTGGTATCGGAAGCCCTGACATGCCACCCTCCCAAGAAGCTATCAATGTGTTGTGCGAGCAGGCACGCCGCCCGGACGTACATGGCTACCAACCCACCGTAGGTATTCCGGAACTGAGAAAAGCCATGAGCGACTTTTACGGCAAATGGTATGGAGTCGAGCTGAATCCGGATACTGAAATCCAACCGCTCATAGGCTCGAAAGAGGGTATCCTGCATGTCACATTGGCCTTCGTCAATCCTGGCGACCAGGTGTTGGTACCAAATCCCGGATATCCGACCTATACTTCACTTAACCGCATCTTGGGAAGCGACATCGTGACCTATAACCTGCTGGAAGAGAAAGGATGGATGCCAGATTTTGACACACTGGAAGCCATGGATTTGAGTCGTGTAAAACTGATGTGGACCAACTATCCGAATATGCCTACCGGCGCTAATGCAACAAAAGAGTTATACGAACGACTGGTAGATTTCGCACGCAGAAAGAACATAGTCATTGTAAACGACAATCCGTACAGTTTTATTCTTAACACACAACCTCTGAGTATTTTACAAATACCCGGAGCCAAGGAATGCTGTATCGAATTCAACTCCATGAGCAAGAGCCACAACATGCCAGGATGGCGTGTCGGTATGTTGGCCAGCAATGCACAGTTTGTACAATGGGTGTTGAAAATAAAAAGCAATATTGATTCGGGTACCTTCCGGCCTCTCCAATTGGCAGCAGCCGAAGCATATCACAATAGCGAAGAGTGGCATCATGAGGCCAACTATACCATTTATCGTGAACGCCGCGATTTGGCAGAAGAGATTATGCGTACGTTGGGATGCTCTTACGACACCAATCAGGTAGGTATGTTCCTGTGGGGACGTATTCCTGACTATTTGACCGATGTAGAACAACTTACTGAACAGGTGTTGCACGAGGCAAGAGTCTTTATCACACCCGGTTTCATATTCGGTTCGAATGGTGCACGCTACATACGCATCTCACTATGTGCAAAGAAAAAGAAACTGGCAGAAGCGTTGGAACGTATTAAAGAAATGCAGGCCGGAAAGCAACTTTAAGAATAAGAATTATATACAATAACACATAATAAGAACAGAATATGGAACTGAACTTAAAACCTATCACACTTCCGGGCATTGACCCTAACGCCCCTTTGGTCATTGCCGGACCTTGTAGTGCCGAGACTGAAGAACAAGTGATGAACACTGCCCATGAATTGGCAGCCAAGGGTACCAGGATATTCCGTGCAGGAATCTGGAAACCACGTACCAAGCCCGGAGGTTTTGAGGGTATTGGTGTGGAAGGACTTCGCTGGATACAACGCGTGAAAGAAGAGACCGGCATGTACACCGCTACAGAGGTTGCTACGGCCAAACACGTGGAGGCTGCTCTTGAAGCCGGTATAGACCTGTTGTGGGTTGGTGCACGTACGTCGGCCAATCCTTTTGCCGTGCAAGAATTAGCAGACTCTCTGAAAGGAGTGGACATCCCTGTTTTAGTCAAGAATCCGGTAAACCCTGACCTTGAATTATGGATAGGAGCCATGGAGCGTCTGAATCAGGCAGGCATTTGCCGGTTGGGAGCCATCCATCGTGGTTTTTCTTCATACGACAAAAAGATTTATCGCAACCTGCCCCAATGGCATATCCCCATCGAACTCCGTCGCCGGATTCCCGCATTGCCCATCCTGTGCGACCCGAGCCACATCGGTGGCAAGCGTGAACTCATTGCGCCCCTCTGCCAGCAGGCCATGGACTTGGGATTCGACGGACTTATCATTGAAAGTCATTGCAACCCCGACCAAGCATGGAGTGATGCCTCGCAACAAGTTACCCCGGCCGTTCTTGACTACATATTGAATCTGCTCGTCATCCGTAAGGAGAAACAAACGACAGAGAACCTCCATGAACTGCGTTCACAGATTGACGAATGTGACAACTCGCTGATCGAGGTCCTTTCAAAACGTATGCGAGTGGCCCGCGAAATCGGTACTTACAAGAAGGAGCACAATATGCCAATCTTGCAAACAGGGCGTTATAATGAAATCTTGGACAAGCGTGGGGCTCAAGGTGCCCTGTGTGGTATGGATGCAGCTTTCATCAAGAAGGTGTTTGAAGCCATCCATGAAGAGAGTGTGCGCCAGCAAATGGAAATAATCAACAAATGACAACTACGGGTAACGGGCTACAAGAAACTATGCCAACTTGCCAGAGTTACTTATAGCCCGTTCTCCCTATATATAACTGAAAGAAACAATGAAGATTCTGATTCTTGGAGCCGGGAAAATGGGCTCCTTCCTGACAGATGTACTGAGTTTCCAGCACGAAACAGCCGTATATGACATTGACCCGGCACGCCTGCGGTTCGTTTATCACACTTACCGTTTCACCTCTCTGGACGAAATAAAGGAGTTCGCCCCGGAGCTTGTGATTAATGCCGCTACGGTAAAATATACGTTAGAGGCTTTCCGGCAAGTCATGCCCATACTGCCCCCGACATGCATCCTGAGCGATATTGCTTCGGTCAAGACCGGACTGAAAGACTTCTACGAGGCAAGCGGATTCCGTTATGTTTCGACCCACCCCATGTTCGGTCCGACATTTGCCAATCTCGACAATTTGGGCAAGGAGAATGCCATCATCATATCCGAAGGTGATTACATGGGGCGCATATTTTTCAAGGACCTTTACAGTTCGCTGAAGCTGAACATCTTCGAATACACGTTTGATGAGCATGATGAAACGGTGGCTTATTCGCTCTCCATTCCATTCGTTTCAACCTTCGTGTTTTCTGCGGTCATGAAACATCAGGATGCTCCGGGAACGACCTTCAAACGCCACATGGACATAGCCCGCGGACTGATGAACGAGGATGACTACCTGCTACAGGAGATTCTCTTCAATCCCCGCACACCCGGACAAGTGGAAAACATACGGCGGGAGTTGAAAGAATTGCTGGAAATCATTTCCGAGAAAGATGCCGGAAGAATGAAGAACTATTTGACAAGAATCAGAGAAAACATCAAATAACATGAAAAGACAACTCATTATCATCGTATTGGCATGGATGGGCATATTTGCCACACAGGCTGCTTCGCCCTATGACAATGCTGACACCATTGTCGTTGACCATGCAGGAAGCGGACATTTCCGCACCATCAGCGAGGCTGTAGAAGTTTGCCGTGCTTTTATGGATTACCACAAGGTCATCTACATAAAGAAAGGAACCTACTCCGAGAAAATCGTCATTCCCTCATGGCTGACTAACGTGGAATTGTGTGGCGAAAATCCCGAAACGACCGTTATTACCCACAACGATCATGCCAACATGGTCTATCCGAATACCACCTTGAAGATAAGCACTTTCCGTACCTACACATTGAAAATAGAAGGTAGCGATATCACTATCAAGAACTTGACTATCGAAAACAATGCCCCCCAATTGGGACAAGCTGTAGCCCTGCACACCGAAGGTGACCGTATAACCCTCGTCAACTGTCGTCTGCTGGGCAATCAGGACACCGTCTATACAGGCGTAGCCGGCACACGGGTTGTATTCAACAAATGCCACATTGAAGGAACTACCGATTTCATCTTCGGACCGTCAACCGCATGGTTCGAGGAGTGCACCATCCATAGCAAACGCAACAGTTATATTACGGCAGCATCTACTCCGCAAGGCATCAGATATGGCTACATATTCAACCGTTGCAGACTTACGGCCGACGCAGGTGTCAACAAAGTATATCTTGGCCGCCCTTGGCGTCCTTATGCCTATACACTCTTCATGAATTGTGAGCTGGGCAGCCACATTGTCCCTGCCGGTTGGAAAGAATGGAGCAACAAGGAAAACGTATCTGCTACGACCTATTTGGAATACAAGAACTACGGCCCTGGAGCAGAAACCGGAAAACGTATCAGTTGGAGCCGCCAACTGACCGACAAGGAGGCCAAAGAGGTGACCATAGGCAATGTCATGCACTGTACTCCGTCCCTCGAATGGGAACTCAAGCAGGAGTAATACATCTCCCCTACTCCCGAACAACTCCCGCCAGTCTTTTCCTCTTGGAATCAGGCTGGCGGGAGTTGTTTTACATTGAAGATTTGCTGCCAAGCTACTGCCAAGCCGATGTCAGTGTACTGCCAAGCCGACTGTAGTGCGCTGCCAAGCCGACTGTAGTGTGCTGCCAAGCCGGCTGTAGTGAACTGCCAAGGCGGAGGCAGAAAGTTGGCAGCAAATGCATCAGAAGGATTGCTCCCAAAGGTAGTCCTCCACGTAGGCATCAAACTCCCACGGCTCGGTGTATCCAAGGCGGGCAATGATGCGGCGCACGGCCTTCTGCTCGTCAGGAGAGAGCAGGCGATCACCCTTGCGGATGCGGTAATAGGTGCGCTCGCTGAAGTAGGACATCAGGGCCGAAACAGCTCGTTTGTAGGTACCATGAGGCAACTTCTCCATCACCTCCTTGAACCCCTTGGCGTGAAACACTTTTTCAGCCTTGACGTAGTGGGGACACTTGCCCGTCTTGTCGAGCAGGTGGGGATTGAAGATGCGGACTTTCTGCTCGCCCGTCATTGGCAGAGCAACATGGCGCAAGCAGGTAGAGGCTTTGGGACATTCGCTCACCACACACATGTCGTAATAGGAAGGTACGGTCGATTTTTCATTCATAAAATATCAGTCTTATTCGTTTGCAATGGGTACAAATGTACTATATTTTCATTTCGGTTGCAAACTTTTTTCCCCGAAACACGATTTATCCGACAGAAACATCTATCTTTGTGCATTGTTAGTGACGAGTGATGAGCTACAAGAAAAAGCAATGAGTCGTTAACCTGCCAATAAAAAGTAATGGGAATATGAAGAAATTAGTCGTTTTGTCAGGTGCCGGCATGAGTGCCGAAAGTGGTATCAGTACGTTTCGCGATGCGGGAGGCCTTTGGGAACAATACCCCGTGGAGGCGGTGGCTACGCCCGAAGGATATGCACGCGACCCGGAGTTGGTGACGCGCTTCTACAACGAGCGCCGACGCCAGTTGCAACACGTGGAGCCTAACCAGGGACACCGTCTGTTGGCCGAAATGGAGAAGGACTTCGACATCACCATCATCACACAAAACGTGGACAACCTGCACGAACGGGCAGGAAGTTCACACGTCATCCACCTGCATGGCGAACTGATGAAGGTGACATCGAGCCGCCAGCCGAACAATCCGGACTTCATCCAAGAACTGAAGCCTGAGGAGTGGGAAGTGAAGATAGGCGACTTGGCCAAGGATGGCTCCCAACTGCGCCCCTTCATCGTGTGGTTCGGCGAAGCAGTACCGGCCATTGAAGTAGCGGTGGATTATGTGGAGAAGGCCGACATACTGGTCATCATCGGTACATCGATGAACGTCTATCCCGCCGCCGGATTGCTGCATTACGCCTCTCCCCGATGCGAAGTGTTCCTCATCGACCCGAACGAGGTGCGCGTCAATGCCGACCGACCCATCAACATCATCCAAAAGGGTGCCTCGGAAGGAGTGAAGGAACTTTGGGAGACGCTGAAGGGGTGAGAATTAAGGTTCAAAGTTCAAGGCTCAAGGTTCAAGAGAAATCTGTTTGAACTTTGAATCTTGAACTTTGAACCTATTCATTGCGAAAAGAAATACGAAATTCATGTGGCAGGAGAGGATTCTGATTAAAATTCACTATCTTTGCCACGTTATTTATATAGAGAAAGGAGAATACTCGTATGACCACAATGGAATTGAATGCCGAAATCTTCCGTCAGTTAAGCTATATAGCCGATGAAAAGAGCTATATGGACAAGGTGCTGGCCTACATCAAGGAACTGGTGAAGCAACGGGAAAATGAGGACAATGCAGCTCTCTCCATAGCGGCAGAAGAGCCTGCACCATATTATACCAAGGCCGAAATATTGGCAGGGTTTGACGAGGCGTGCAAGGACATCAAACTTGCTCGTGAAGGAAAACTTGAAGGAAGACCTATAGAAGAATTATTGAATGAACTATAAAGTCAAGACTTATCGCAAATTTGACAAAGAAGTCAAAAGATTGGCCAAACGCTACAACTCCTTAAAGCAAGACCTGATTCTATTGTCCAAAGAACTTCTTGAAAATCCATATATGGGAAGCGATTTGGGAAATGGAATGCATAAAGTCCGCTTGGGTATCTCTTCAAAGGGGAAAGGGAAAAGCGGTGGTGCAAGAGTCATTACCCTCATCCTCACATTGTCAGAAGAGGAAAAGGAGATAGGTTTGCATTACATCTACGACAAATCCGAACGCGAGAATATTACGGATAAGGAATTACAACTCATATTGAAAGAAAACGGATTATAAGAACAGACAACATATATGTTTTCAGGAATAGTAGAAGAAACAGCCACCGTGGTGGCACTGGTGAAGGAGCAGGAGAACCTGCACCTGACGATGAAGTGTTCGTTTGTGGACGAACTGAAGATTGACCAAAGCGTGGCGCACAATGGTGTGTGCCTGACGGTAGTGAAAATAGAGAACGGCACCTACACGGTGACGGCCATGAAGGAGACCATCGAACGCTCAAACTTGGGACTTCTGAACGTGGGCGACGAGGTGAATGTGGAGCGCTCGATGATGATGAACGGACGCTTGGACGGCCACATCGTGCAAGGCCACGTTGACCAGACGGCCGAGTGCATTGCCATCGACGATGCGGAGGGGAGCTGGTACTTCACCTTCCGATACACGTTTGACCGTGAGATGGCTCGTCGCGGATACTTGACCGTTGACAAAGGCTCAGTAACAGTAAACGGAGTGAGCCTGACAGTGTGCAACCCTACGGACGACACCTTCCAGGTGGCCATCATCCCTTACACTTACGAACACACCAACTTCCATGCGTTCAAAGTAGGAAGCCGTGTGAACATTGAATTTGACATCATTGGCAAGTATATCAGCCGGATTAACCAGTATTGACAGAGAGAAGAGCTACGAGCTACGAGTGACAAGTTACCATACGGCACCAACAACCCACTTGTAGCTCGTAGCTTGTCACCAATAACTAAATATGGATTTCCTTGAATTAGTCAAAGCCCGTCAGAGCGACCGTGCGTATGACAAGAACCGCCCCGTAGAGCCGGAAAAGCTTGAGCGGATATTGGAGGCAGCCCGCCTGGCTCCCTCGGCTTGCAATGCCCAACCGTGGAAGTTTGTGGTGGTGACCGATCCTGAATTGGCCATAAAAGTCGGCAAGGCATCGGCCGGCCTTGGCATGAACAAGTTTGCCAAGGATGCACCCGTACACATCCTTATTGTGGAAGAGAGCATGAACATCACTTCGCTCCTGGGTAGCAAAATCAAAGACAAGTATTTTCCCCTCGTGGATATAGGCATTGCCGCCAGCCACATCTCGCTGGCCGCCGAAGCCGAAGGACTCGGCTCGTGCATCCTCGGGTGGTTTGACGAAAAGGGTATCAAAGACCTGTTGGGCATCCCTCAGAAAAAACGTCTCTTGCTCGACATCACCATCGGCTACTCCCTGAAGCCGAAGAAACAGAAGGTACGCAAACCGAAAGAAAAGGTGGTGGCATATAACAGGTATTAAAAAACAAAAGGGACGGACCCCATCCCTTACTTCCCCAAGGGGAAGGAGTAAAATGTATAGCAGAACTGACTACTCCCCCTCCTTTGTGGAAGGGCAGGGGGGGGAGGGTCCGCTACAAATCCTTCAACAACACTTCACTCTCGCGATAGTATGCCTCTTTAGCACGTGCAAGGGCTTGCCATTCGTGACTGTATTCACCCGTGTGGTCAATCTTGAAATTCTCTGAGCCATCGGTGTCGATGCGCTTCAACACTTCACGCACCGTCAGTCGGTTAAGGTCTTCAGCAGGCAGATAAATGGTGTTGTCGCTCTTCTCGTCTTCCGTCACCGGATAGAGCAAATCCAAGTCTTGAAGTTCATAAAGAATCTCGTTCACAATGCGGATGGGGATGCGGTGCATTCGCGAAAGCTCTTGCGCCGAGTAAGGATGTTCGCCATGTGAAAAGCGCTTGCAGATGGCGCTCATCATCAATATACACAGGAAATCGTGATAGCGCCGGCTGATGTTGCGTGCATCTTTTTCAAAATTGTAGTTTTCCACATTCTGACTGGCATAGGTCAATTGGGCACCAAAGAGGCAGATACACCACGAGATTTGTGTCCAAAGGAGGAAGAGTGGGATGGCGGCAAACGAACCGTAGATGGCATTGTAGTTGGCCACCCATATCTGACTGTTGATGTAGAAGTATTGCAAGAACTGGAAGGCTATACCCGCAGCAATACCTGGCAAAAGGGCATTGCGAAGCTTCACCTTGGTGTTGGGCATGAACACGTAGAGCGAAATCAGCATCATGGAGGTGAATGCAAAGGGGATGGAGCGGATAAGGAACTTCACAAAGGGCGCCATCAACTCGAACTGCTCGAGGTCTTTAAGCATAGTGGTCATAAACACCGAGAGACCGCCCGACACTACGATAAGAATGGGTAAAAGAAGGAAAATGGAGAAGTAGTCCGTAATCTTGCGGAAAAGGCTACGTGGTTTCTTCACTTGCCATATCTGGTTGAAGTTTCGCTCAATGTTATCTGTCAATGTCAGCACCGTCCAAAGCAACATCACAAGGCCGACTCCGATGAAGACTCCACTCTTGGCATGTTCGAGGTATGAGTCAATCCATCCCATCAACGTCTCTACCACGAGGCTCTGTCCCTCAAAGCCTTGGCGAATCTGCATCTCCATCAGGTTGGCAAATCCAAAACCTCGGGCAATGGCAAACAGAATGGCAAAAATGGGCACAATGGAAAGCAATGTGCTGTACGTAAGTGCCGAAGCACGGTTTACAATGCGGTCACGCATAAAACGTTGCACCGTCAGCATCAACACCTTTAATATATTATACAACCGGTAAGTGAGGGGATTGACATCCTCTTTCGTCACGCGCCAAATATCTTCGTCGAGGAAGTTGCGCAGGTCTTTGAAGGTCATTATCAGTTTCATCAACTCCTGAATTATTTTTCAAAAAGAAGAAAGCAGTCGGCCTATAAGCCGGGTTCTGTGCCTCCCGAAAGAGGTGCTTGTCATTTATCTACGCCACCCGTCACCGATGTGGCTCCAGCGGTCTACCCTCCGGCTTGGGCGGGCTACCCTCAAACGCCGGTTTACATGACCTTACAACTCCCAAGGCAGACAGCTCGTGTGTCACCACACGACTGGTGAGCTCTTACCTCACCTTCTCACCCTTACCACCTTCCGAAAAAGGGGCGGTTATTTTCTTCTCCACTGCTCAACCCTCGCGGATTGCTTGCCGTTAACAAGTGGGATGCCCTTTGTTGCCCGGACTTTCCTCTCCCCCTAATGGGGCAGCGACAAGCCGTCCAACTGCTTTCAGCGTGCAAAGATACAATATATTTTGCATACTTCTGTCAAGACTCCCATAAGTTTCTCTTTACGAATTCCATATCACATTGTGCGTTAATACTTCATCGGACACGAAAAACGCACAGGTCTGCGCCTATTTTTTCTTCAACCTGCCAAAAAAAAGTTCCTTATTCTTTCGTGAACAATCTCTTTTGTGTAACTTTGTGCGCTAATAAGAGGCTATAGGACAAGAAGCCTTACAAGATAAAGAGAAAATATATTACAAATTTATATTCCAGACAATATGATTTTATTTTTCAGAACCCCCTCTAACAACGTGATTGCCATTGAGATGAATCACGTTGCCGACACAGAGGAGATCCAGAAGCTTTGTTGGCTGTTCGGCGATGCAACGCCCGAAAGCGAAGAAAACCTGAAAGGTTATTTTGTTGGCCCACGCAAGGAGATGATTACCCCGTGGAGTACGAATGCTGTAGAAATAACCCAAAATATGGGATTGGAAGGTGTTGCCCGCATCGAGGAATATTTCCCCGTAGCCGACGAGAATGCCGACCATGACCCGATGCTCCAACGCATGTACAAGGGACTTGGACAGGAAATATTCAAAACCAACATCCAACCACAACCTATCGTGCACATTGCCGACCTGGAGGCTTACAACGAGCAGGAAGGTTTGGCCTTGAGCAAGGAAGAGATGGACTACCTGAAGAAGGTGGAGCAGGACCTCGGACGTCCCTTGACCGATAGTGAGGTGTTCGGCTTTGCCCAAATCAACTCGGAGCACTGCCGTCACAAGATTTTTGGAGGTACATTCATCATCGATGGTGAAGAGAAAGAGTCAAGCCTCTTCCAGATGATCAAGAAAACTACTCAGGAGAATCCTAACAAGATTATATCAGCCTATAAGGACAATGTAGCCTTTGCACAAGGCCCCATCATCGAGCAGTTCGCTCCGGCTGACCACTCAAAGCCTGACTACTTCCAGGTGAAGGAGATTGAGAGTGTCATCTCACTGAAGGCCGAGACACACAACTTCCCCACTACCGTAGAGCCTTTCAATGGTGCTTCTACCGGTACGGGTGGTGAAATCCGTGACCGTATGGGTGGTGGTAAGGGGTCATGGCCCATTGCCGGTACGGCCGTTTATATGACCTCCTATCCGCGCAGTGAAGAAGGACGCGAGTGGGAAGATATCCTGCCCGTGCGCAAATGGCTCTATCAGACACCTGAACAGATTCTGACCAAGGCCAGCAACGGTGCCAGCGACTTCGGAAACAAGTTCGGCCAACCGCTCATCTGCGGTTCGCTCCTGACCTTCGAACATCAGGAAAATGGCGAACAATATGCCTACGACAAGGTCATCATGTTGGCCGGTGGTGTGGGCTACGGTACCAAGCGCGACTGCTTGAAGGGTACTCCCCAACCAGGCAACAAAGTGGTAGTAATGGGTGGTGACAACTACCGTATCGGCCTCGGTGGAGGTTCGGTTTCATCGGTAGAGACAGGCCGCTACTCTTCAGGTATCGAGCTGAATGCCGTACAACGTGCCAATGCCGAGATGCAGAAGCGTGCATACAACGTAGTGCGTGCCCTTTGCGAGGAGGACAACAACCCCATCGTGTCTATCCACGACCATGGTTCTGCCGGACACGTGAACTGCCTCAGCGAGCTGGTGGAAGAGTGTGGCGGATTGATTCACATGGACAAGCTCCCCATCGGTGACCAGACCTTGAGTGCCAAGGAAATCATTGCCAACGAGAGTCAGGAGCGTATGGGATTGCTCATCGACGAATCGGCTATCGAACATGTGCGCCAGATTGCCGAGCGTGAACGCGCTCCTATGTACACCGTAGGAGAAACTACCGGCGACCAGCGCTTTGCTTTCGAGCAAGCCGATGGTGTACGTCCCTTCGACTTGGCCGTTGACCAGATGTTCGGATCATCGCCCAAGACATACATGATTGACAAGACCGTAGAGCGCAAGTATGACGTAGTGACCTACGACATCACCAAGCTCGACGAATATATCCAACGTGTACTCCAACTGGAGGCCGTAGCTTGCAAGGACTGGTTGACCAACAAGGTGGACCGTTGTGTGACGGGTCGTGTGGCCCGCCAGCAGTGCCAGGGTGAATTGCAATTGCCATTGAGCGACCTGGGAGCCGTAGCGCTTGACTATCGCGGACGCAAGGGTATTGCTACCTCTATCGGTCATGCTCCGCAAGCAGCCCTTGCCGACCCTGCCGCAGGTTCGGTGCTCTCAGTGAGCGAGGCATTGACCAACCTTGTGTGGGCTCCTTTGGCCGAAGGATTGGATAGCGTGAGCCTCTCAGCCAACTGGATGTGGCCCTGCCGTGCCCAAGAGGGTGAGGATGCACGTCTCTATACCGCCGTGAAGGCATTGAGCGACTTCTGTTGTTCACTCCAGATTAATGTGCCTACGGGTAAGGATTCACTCTCCATGACTCAGAAGTACCCCGACGGAAGCAAGATTGTCAGCCCGGGTACGGTCATCGTCTCTGCCGGAGGCGAGGTGAGCGATATCCGCAAGATTGTATCTCCCGTGATGAAGAACGAGCCGAAGAGCCGTTTCTACCATATTGACTTCTCATTCGATACCTTGCAATTGGGCGGCTCGGCCTTTGCACAAAGCCTCAACAAGGTGGGTAGCGATGTGCCTACGGTGAAGAATCCCGAATATTTCCGCGATGCTTTCTTGGCCGTACAACAATTGGTGAACGAAGGCCTCATCATGGCCGGACACGACATCTCTGCCGGTGGTCTGCTGACCTGCTTGCTGGAAATGTGTTTTGCCAACATGGAAGGCGGTATCGATGTAAACCTTGACAAACTGAAGGGTTGCGACATCGTACAGGCATTGTTTGCTGAGAATCCGGGTGTTGTCATCCAGGTGTCTGACAAGGATTCAGCTCGTGTGAAGAAGATTTTGGACGATGCCGGTGTGGGTTACGTGAAGATTGGTGTGCCCACCGACGAGCGCCACATCATGGTAAGTAAGGATGGATACGACTACCAGTTCGGTATCGACCATCTGCGCGATGTATGGTACTCTACTTCATACCTGATGGATCGCAAGCAGAGCTTCAATGGCAAGGCCAAAGAGCGTTTCGAGAACTACAAGCAACAACCGCTTGACCTCGCCTTCGGCCCCGAATTTACAGGTAAGCTGAAACAATGGGGACTTGACCCTGACCGTCGTACACCTTCAGGCATCAAGGCTGCCGTTATCCGCGAAAAGGGTACCAACTCTGAGCGCGAAATGGCCTATAGCTTCTGGTTGGCAGGTTTCGATGTGAAAGATGTGACGATGACCGACCTTATCAGCGGACGCGAGACATTGGAGGATGTGAACGTAATTGCCTTCTGTGGCGGATTCTCCAACTCCGATGTTCTTGGTTCAGCCAAGGGATGGGCAGGAGCCTTCCTCTACAACCCCAAGGCGAAAGCTGCTCTCGACAACTTCTATGCCCGTGAAGATACCCTCTCACTGGGAGTTTGCAACGGTTGCCAGCTGATGATAGAATTGGGACTTATCAATCCCGAGCATCCGGCTGATAAGAAAGCCAAGATGTTACATAACGATTCGCACAAGTTCGAAAGCAACTTCGTATCGCTGACTATCCCGATGAACCGTAGCGTGATGTTCGGTTCGCTGAGCGGATACAAGATCGGTACATGGGTGGCTCATGGCGAAGGCAAATTCCACTTGCCACTTCCCGAAGACGAGTACAATGTGGTGGCCAAGTTTACCTACGATGGTTATCCGGCCAACCCCAACGGCTCATCTTATAGCGTAGCCGCCGTAGCCAGCAAGGACGGACGCCATTTGGCTATCATGCCACACCCCGAGCGTACCATCTTCCCATGGCAATGCGGATACTACCCACGTCCTAACGATGAAGTGACTCCATGGATTGAAGCCTTCGTCAATGCACGCAAGTGGGTGGAAGCGAACAGGAAGTGATTAGTGACCAGCGCCAGCTACGAGTGATGAGCTACGAGTGACCAGTGACTGGTTTGACAATTATTTATCCATTAAAATGAACAATTACGGACTACGGGTGTTATTACCTGTAGTTCGTAATTGCAAACAGACTTTACACACACATGCAATCTACATGAGATTCTACATTGCCTGTATCATATTTTGCCTGACAAGCATCTGTAGTTCTTTCGGACAAGCATACAAATATATCGGTGTACCGGAAGGATTGAGCGATCGCCGCGTATTGTCCATACAGAAAGATAGAAAGGGATTCATGTGGTTTCTCACTTACACAGGTATTGACCGTTATGATGGAAAAGACGTCAAACATTACCGTTTACAGACAGAAAAAGGATACCTGTCTTTCCATTCGGAGAGAAATATTTTAGAGACAGACCGCAATGGGAATGTCTGGGTCATTGGGCCTGAAGGAGAACTTTTCAGATACAATGCCGATAATGATGTTTTCAAACAGGAACTTCTTCCTGAAGAGATTTCAGCTTCAACTTTCGAATTGATTGAAATGACTACGTTTGATGAAGTCTGGTATTGCAACAAAGACCTTTGTTATGTCTATGATTTGAATACCCGGAAAGTGAAGCAAATGAAGATGGATCATAAACATAAGCGGCTTACCTGCATTTTTCAATACGACAAACATACCTATTACATCGGTTCAGAAGATGGCATTTGCCGTGTCATACTTACTGATGATGAGTTCATACTGACCCAGTGTATCATTCCTACAAAGATTTTCAGTCTTCCCAAGCGGATTTATGTACATAAAACCAACCGATTGTTGGCTTATAGCGAGAATAGTGGAATCATAGTGTATGATTTGACACGTGACAAAACCGAGTTACTGTATCCCTATGCCAAAGATTTTCCCATAACGAAATTCCTTCCTTATGAAGAAAACAAAGTATTGATTTCTACACGAGGAGCTGGTGTATATCAGTACGACTTGAGGGAAGAGAAAATGGAACAGTTCCTACATGTTGAGACAAACGAGCCCAACAGGATGAATGGCAATAACATACGTGACATCTATATGGATGAAAACAAAAGATTATGGATGTCGGTATATGCCCGGGGAATAACAGTTTATGACAAAGCATTACCCTACTATAGATGGTATAAGAATCATTTGGGTAATCCGAATTCTCTGAATGACGACTTGGTAAATGCCATTCTTGAAGATTCAGACGGAGATATATGGTTTGCCACAAACAATGGATTAACCCTGTACAGTCCAAGCAAGGATACATGGCAACACGTCTTTAACCGGGATAATACAGATCCCGAAAGTTTGAAGAACTGTATATTCTTGTCCTTATACGAAACAAGAGACGGTCAGATTCTTGCTGGTGGTTTCATGACCGGCATATATCGTATAGACAAGGAAAGTATGACTGCCCAAATTCTTACTCCACATTCGTACGAGCAGAGTAGCAGGCCGAACAACAGCAATAAATACATACGTGTGATCTTACAAGACAACGAAGGACTTGTATGGACTGGCGGAAATTATTATTTAGGATGTAGCGACAATAAGAAGCGGATATTCAAAGATTACTACATAGGCAGCTATGTCACTTGTCTGCTTGAAAAAGATTCTACTACTCTGCTGATAGGCACAGGCAATGGTATATATGTATTAGACAAGGAAAGTAACACTCTTGAAAGAAAAGAAATGCCGTTTGCCCCACAACCTATCAATGCCATGTTCTTACATAAGAATGGAGACCTTTACATTGGCACGACAAACTCCGGACTGGTAGTCCTTCATTCGGACGGACAGCATGACATTTACATGTATCAGACAAGTTCCTTGCTGTCAAACACTATCAATAGCATCATTCCAAAAAATGAAAAAGAAGTGGTTGTGACGACAGAACAGAACATCGCCATGTTCTATGCGGAGAAAAAAGAATTCTATAACTGGACAGAAGATCAGGGATTGATAAAGACCAACTTTAATCCGCGGGCAGGAATACATACATCAAGGGGGACATTCATTGTCGGCACCAATAATGGAGCCATCGAATGGAGTGACACCATGAAAATTCAACGTCCTCAGAATATCCGCATTTTGATTGACCGGATTTTGATAGACAACCGTCTGGCTACCATTCATAAAGAAATTGACAAGCAGCAAGACAGTGTTGATGTTGTGACTTTAACTCCAGATGAGAAAGCTTTAGGATTACATATATCTTCTATAAATTACTCAAATCCCCTATATACCTACTATCAATGGAAACTGAACGGACTGTACGATTATTGGAGGACTACCGACAATAATAACTGGTTACAGTTCCGCAATCTGGCTCCGGGAGAATATCTGTTAGAAATACAGTGTATAGCCAAAGAAGACTACCGGGTTCTTGGAGAGAAGAAACTGAAAATAATTGTCACCCCTTCGTTCTGGCAAACAGGATGGGCTTTATTTGCCTACTTATTTATTGGAATAGCTCTCATTGTTATAGGAATCAAATATAGTTGGGTGAGAAATGAACGGAAGTTTATACGAAATCGTGTCAAACTATTCAATCGGACGACCCATTATCTTCGTACATCATTGTCGCTTATGAAAGCATCTGTCAATGAAATCCAACAACAAGAGGATATCTCAGACAAAAACCGGAGTTACTTGCAACTTATCAATTATAATGCAGAAAAACTTTATCAGACAGTAACCAATCTCTTGAACATAGAGAAGGAAAGTCACGAAAAGAAAATACATGCCACCCGCCATTCTTTGAGTGAACTTATTGGAAACTACGTCAACATATTTAAGCCTCTTGCCGAACAACAGGGCATAACCCTGCATTATGAAGACGAATCAGAAAATGCCAAAATATGGGTCGATATTCGGAAAATCGAAATCATCTTCTACAACCTCTTTACGAATGTCATACGCCACGCCCAGACATCACAATTCGTACACATCACTAGTAAAGTAGAAGGAAAATACTGGTCCGTCAGCCTGCATAACAATAAATTGACGCAATCAGTGAAGTCGTCTGTACGGGAAAAAGCAATACACCTGAACCAACAACGACTCAAAACTGAACTTTCCATTATCAAACAGCTTGTTGACAGGCATCTTGGAAAGTTACAAAGTAAAGGTGCAGGTCCTTCAAACTATTTCTTTACTGTGTCATTCCCCATAGACCACACCAAATATATCAAATATGAAATTGTCCAAAATGAAGAAGAAAGAAGTTCTATCTTCTCATCTGTCAAGAAACTACCTGTTGTACTAAAGGGAAAAAACGAAAAAAGAGACAATACCTCCAAAAAATATGGCACAATACTTATAGTGGAAAGCAATCCCGATATTTTATCATTCCTCGGCAATTCCTTATCTGAGAATTGGGATGTAGAAACTGCTCATAGTCAAGAAGTAGCTTTGAGTATCGTCAAAGAACAGGAACCAGACATTATTATATCAGGATTTAACCAATCAGGTATCGGAAAGACTGATTTGTGCACTTTATTGAAGTCTAATAACGAAACCAGCCATATCCCCATCATCTTATTGACTACCAATGAAGACAGAGAAAGTATCATCAACGGCTTCGGTATGCTTGCAGACCATTATATCAGCAAGCCATTTGACATGCAGCTGTTACAAGCCATTCTGATGAATATCATTGAGAACAGAAAGCTATTGCGAAGACAACTGCTTCAGAATGAAGCCTTATATCAAAGTAAAGAAAATCAGAAACAAACTGCAGAAGAAAACAATTTCTTGAAAGAAGTCAAGGATAAAATCAAAATCCACATTAATGACCCCGATTTTAACGTTGATGAATTGTGCTCACTCATGGGAATGAGCCGCACCAGCTTATACAATAAGGTAAAGGCTCTGACAGACCAGAAGCCAAGCGACATAATCCGTGATATTCGCATGCATAAGGTCTGTGAGATGTTACTTTCAGGCGAGCACTCCATTTCAGAGGTCAGTGACATCATGGGATTCAGCGAGCCCAAGTATTTCCGTGAAGTATTCAAGAAATACTATTCAATGACACCTGGTGAATACATCAAGAAAATGAAAGAGAAATAGACAAATAAATCTGTACAACCACACACATGTTCAGGACATTCTTTAAAATAGGACTTTTCACCATTGGCGGAGGCTATGCCATGATTCCACTTATCGAACGTGAAGTAGTTGAGCACCATGCTTGGATTGACCAACGTGAATTTACAGACCTTTTGGCCATAGCACAATCCACTCCCGGTGTATTTGCCGTCAATATGGCAATCTTTATTGGTTATAAACACAGTGGATTGCGTGGGAGTATAATTGCAGCGTTGGGTACCGTACTCCCATCATTTCTCATCATTTTAGGCATCGCACTCTTTTTTCACCGGTTCAAAGAATACACAATTGTCGAAAACATCTTCAAAGGAATCCGTCCTGCCGTTGTGGCGCTCATTGCTGTCCCCACATTCAATGTGGCACGTACGGCAGGTATCAATCGGCACACAGTGTGGATTCCCATTGTTTGTGCATTACTCATTTGGCTGCTTGGTGTATCACCCGTGTGGGTTATCATTGCAGCAGGAATATTAGGCTATGTGTGTAGGTTTAAAATTAATAATGAAAAAATTAAAGAATGAAAAAAGGTTACGGACTACGACCACAAACCTACGAATTCTTATTCGCTATAGACGACTCATTGACCAGCCCCATATATAAAAATTCAAAAAACATAATTCACAAATGCTCTTCCTGCAACTATTCTATACATTCTTCAAAATAGGCCTTTTTGGTTTTGGTGGAGGCTATGCCATGCTGTCCATGATACAAGGCGAAGTGGTCAACCGATACGGTTGGATTTCAGCTTCAGAATTCACAGACATCGTAGCCGTCAGCCAGATGACTCCAGGTCCTATTGGCATCAACTCAGCTACCTATGTAGGCTATTCTGCCGTGGTCAGTGCAGGCTATGCACCCTGGGTTGGCATTGCAGGTGCTGCCGTGGCCACACTGGCCGTTGTAATGCCTTCATTCCTGATTATGCTGGCATTAAGCCGTTTGTTACTGCGTTATATGAATCATCCAACAGTCAAATCCATCTTTGCCACACTACGTCCGGCCGTAGTCGGCTTATTAGCTTCTGCAGCCCTATTGCTGATGAATACAGAGAATTTTGGTTCCCCTGACACCTCCTCCATGCAGTTCGGCATCAGTCTGTTACTATTTGCGGCCTCCTTTATTGCTGTTTGGAAATTCAAGGTCAGCCCCATCCTCCTCATCATTCTCTGCGGAGCCATAGGAGGTATCATCTATAGCATTTGAAATAGTCGGTAGGACAGATTATAGTGTCTTTACTGAGAAACGGATAGAGTGGATGTTTCAAAATGCTTTCTTTTCATTCTTTAGACGCGGATGACGCAGATAAATTATAACCTATCGGGTATAATAATCAAGAAAAATCCGCGTCATCTGCGTCTAAAAAGTTAATTATGACACGCCCTCCCTGTGTTTTTGGTTCTTTGTTATCTTTTTATATTATCGTTCTACGCGGCTCACCTGCTTGATTTGTTCTATTTTCTTCAAGTTCTTGCAGATGGTAGTGACATCCTCCACATCGTGTACGTAGAGTTGGATGTTTCCGATAAAAATGCCGTCGTTGGTTTCGAACGACAGACGGTGGATGTTTACATTCATCTGACGGGATATGACTTCGGTGATGGCATTCAGGATACCTACGCCATCAATGCCTTCAAGTGAAAGGCTGACGGGGAAAAAGAGAGTCTTATGCGTGTTCCACTCTGCTGCCAGGATGCGGTTACCGAAACTGCTTTTCAGACGGGCAGCGACGGGGCAATGCCGTTTGTGGATGACGATGTGATTCTTGTCATCAATGAATCCCAATACATCGTCGCCGGGGATGGGGTTGCAGCATTTGGCTATCATGTAATTGTTTTGCCTGATGGACTCTTCTGTCAGTTGGAGAGTCTTTTTGCGGTCAATGTCGCCAACCTTGTTTCCAGATGCTGGTTTATCAGTCTCTTTCTTTGCTTTTTCTGGCGAAGAAGAGTTTTTCCCTTTCGAAGAGTTTCGTCCTCCGACGAAGGGGAATGTCAGGTATTTCTTCCATGCTTTGGATGCATTGGAAGTCTTTTCGCGCAACACGGCCAAGTCTTCATCTCCCAATATGATGTTCTTTTGCCCGATGGCTGTAAACAGGCTCTCTCTGTTATCAACCTCGTGCAAGGCACATAGTTTCTCAATGTTAAGGGTTGTAACCTCCAAATCGGCATTTTGAAGGAATTGGGTCAGAATTTCTTCACCGCTCTTTTGAGCCACGCGCTGCTCTTTGCGTAAAATGGCCATAATCTTGGTCTTTGCCTTGGCTGTGGTGGCAAAGTTTAACCAGGCCGATGTCACATGCTGGCTTTTGGAGGTGATAATTTCTACCTGGTCACCACTCTGCAAAGTATGGCTCAGCGGCACCAGCTTGTGATTGACCTTCGCTCCGATACAATGACTCCCCAAGAAAGTGTGGATGCTGAATGCAAAGTCGAGTGCCGTACTGTTTTGCGGCATAGTCTTTATTTCCCCCTTGGGTGTAAAGACAAATATCTCGGATGCAAAAAGGTTTAGCTTGATGGTATCCAAGAAGTCCATGGCATCGGGTTGCGGGTCGTCCAAAATCTCTTTGATGGTATAGAGCCATTTGTCCAATTCGCCATCGTCTTCTCCTCCGTCACCATCTTTGTATTTCCAATGGGCAGCAAATCCATGTTCAGCCACATCGTTCATCCGCTCGCTACGAATCTGTACCTCTATCCATTCACCTTGTGCGCTCATCAAAGTTGTGTGCAAGGCCTGATAACCGTTGGCCTTGGGGTGACTAATCCAATCGCGCAAGCGGTCAGGGTGCGACTTGTATATTTTGCACATCGAGACGTATATGTCAAAACATTCGTTCAACTCCTCTTCCGGAACTATGGGCGTAAAGATGATACGTACGGCCAGAATGTCATAAATATCCTCGAAGGCGACGTGCTTGTTCTGCATCTTGTTCCAAATGGAGTAAGGAGTCTTTATACGGTCTTCAATGCGATAGGTGAATCCCATTTCGTCGAGCCGTTTCTTGATGGGAGCTATGAAGTCTTCAAAGACATTCCGTCTTTCCAATTGGGTGAGTTGCAACTTCTGGACTATTTCCTGATAAGTTTCCGGATGTTCGTACTTGAAACTGAGGTCTTCAAGTTCACTTTTTATCTTGTTCAGTCCCAACCTGTTGGCCAAGGGAGCATAGATATAGAGCGTCTCGCCTGCAATCTTGTATTGCTTGCTGGGCAACATGGACCCTAATGTACGCATATTATGCAAGCGGTCGGCCATTTTTATGAGGATAACCCGGATGTCCTCTGACATGGTAAGCAGCAGTTTCTTGAAGTTCTCAGCCTGCCCGGAAGCACGGTCTCCAAAAATTCCACCGGAGATTTTTGTCAGTCCATCTACTATTTGTGCTATTTTAGGACCAAAAATGTTGGATATATCCTCTACGGTATAGTCTGTGTCTTCAACAACGTCATGCAGCAGGGCAGAGCAAATGGAGGTGGAACCAAGACCTATTTCGCCACAAACAATCTGTGCCACGGCAATAGGGTGCATGATGTAGGGTTCGCCTGACCGACGACGTACCCCTTTATGGGCTTGTTTTGCAAAATTGAAGGCTTTGGTAATGATTTCGACTTTCTTCCTGTGTTTTGAGGCCAGATAGGTCTCCAAGAGTCTTTGGAAAGCCTCATCTATCATTCTCTCATCTTCTCGCTCTTTATCCATAAGGTTTTTGTTCTCCTCCATAATTGTCTTTTTTATAGTTACCCTTACAACACACGCAACCGTTTTCCTGCCCGTATTTTATTATTCCTCATATTATTCAACGCGCGCAGTTTCTTCACAGTTGTCCCATAGCGTCTGGCAATGGTCGAAAGGGTCTCGCCTTGCCGTATCTTGTGATACTGGGCTTTACCTGTAGAAAGTCCGGCATCGTCCTTGATGGCAACATACCGGCGCTTTTTCAGGTACTGGGCAGCCTTGTGCTGATAGATAGAATCTCCATAATCAATAAAGGTGGCAACAGCTTCGTAAGGGAGGCGTAAGATGCACTCCATGCTGTTTCCCGGCACCATATCCTTCTTGTACTGAGGATTAAGAGCACGGATTACCTCTATATCCAACTTGCACAGGTCTGAGATCTGCCCGAAATGAACATCGCGACTAATCATGAGGGTATCTGTAGCCATAGGCAGTTCAGAATTCATAGGCGATATGCCATGCAGGCAATAGTAGTTCATGATGTAATTGGCAGCAATGAATGCCGGAACGTATCCACGGGTTTCACGCGGCAAATGGTTGTATATGGTCCAATAGTCAGTAGCCCCCCCAGAACGGTGAATGGCCTTGTTTACATTGCCCGGACCGCAGTTGTAAGCGGCAATCACCAGATTCCAGTCCCCATACATGGCATAAAGTTCCTTCAGATAGCGGGCTGCAGCATAAGTTGACTTTATCGGGTCACGCCGTTCGTCAATAAGACTGTTCGATTTCAGTCCGTACAGTTTGGCCGTTTTCAGCATGAATTGCCACAAGCCGGAAGCTCCTGCACGCGATACGGCCGACGGTTTGAGAGCAGACTCTATGATTGGCAGATATTTCAACTCGTTAGGCAAATTATACTTGTCGAGTGCCTCTTCAAATATGGGCATATAGAAATTCATGGCTCCCAGCATATAAGAAACTGTGCCATTCAATTTGCCGGAATACTGATCAATGAATTTACGTACAACGTTGTTGTATGGCATTTCCATAACAGACGGAATCCGAGACAGGCGGTCGGCATATGCCGAATCATTGAACGAAGGATTTGCAAAACCTCCTTGGCAATCCGCTAAAGGGTCCAAATAGTTCTTTGCCAACCAATCATTCAACAGACTGTCAAGCCGTTCAGTCATAGCTTCTGGCAAATCAATGACTTCTGGAGCGCCTGTACGAGGATTATGGACTACCAACGTGTCCGCTTCGTGACCATACATGACAGAAGAGACGCTAATGAACGATAATACTAATAGTATAAATTTTCTCATTCTCTGTTTATTCCTTTATAATTTGAGGGGGATTAGAATCTTAAACTGCATTGCAGTCCATACGAGTTGCCATGTTCCAAATCATGTCGGCCACTATTAATGACGGCCGGTTCCATTTTCAGTGTCAGATCTTTGCTCAAATCAAAACTTGCCAACTCTGCATCAACGTATGCATCTATGATAGAAACAGCATAAACCCCGATGAAACAGAAAATGCTCAAATCCCGATAACGGCGGAATGAGTCTTTTTTTCGTTTGATGACTCTTTTCAGATAATCCAGATTGGCATCCACATTATAACCCGGTGGCAACAAATCCATGAAACTGTCAGTATTAGGATTATCATCCATAATGTCCAGATAAGCCTGTGAGTAGTCTTCATACATCTGGCCATTCCATGAGAGAGCGTATGCACATCCTACAAAACCTCCGTATATAATGGGCAGTTTCCAATATTTGCGGTTGTAAATCTGTCCGCCACCTGGGAATATTACAGCCAGCCAGGTTGCTTTTGCCGGATTGGGAATGAATTGCTCTTTCGTCAAGCGTGATACTTTTTCAGGCTCTTCTATTGACAGGGGGACAGGTATCTCCGTCGAATCTATAGGAGCCTCTTGCTCTTGCATGTTCTCTCTATTCGTATGGGAAATGCTGTCAGTAACCCATTCGTCATAATCTGACAGGACAGGCTGTTTGGCACAAATATTCCCCTCAAATGCAGTAAGGAATAGAAGTGCCACAAGTATCAATCGGTGTGTTATCTCACAATGCCTCATTTCAAGTTGTCAAGTATGCTAACAATGCGTTCCAGTTCTTCTTCACTACCAAAAGGTATTGTGATTTTTCCTTTTCCTTTAGCAGAACAGGAAAGCTGCACTTTGCTGCCAAAGAATCCGGACAAGTGTTGTTTCAACATGTCATAATCCTTTGGCGCGATCTCATCTTTTTGTTCTTTTTTTATGGCACCTCTTTTTGCATCATTTCCATCCAATGCACGGATCATCTGTTCCACTTTACGCACAGAATAGCCTTCACGTTGTATTTCTTCAAACAGACGGATTTGCAACGTGGGATTGTCCAATGTCAACAAAGCCCGTGCATGTCCCATATCTATCTCACGGTTTTGCAAGGCAACTTGTATCTGTGCCGGGAGTTTCAGCAAGCGCAGATAGTTGGCTATGGTCGTACGCTTTTTCCCCACCCGTTCACTCAAACGTTCCTGTGTCAGACCATACTGTTCAATCAGGTGTTGGTAGGCTAATGATATTTCCAATGCATTCAGGTCCTCCCGTTGGATATTCTCAATAAGAGCCATCTCCATTACATTCTCATCGTCTGCCGTGCGGATATATGCAGGGACTGATTCCAGACCTGCCAGTTGGGAGGCTCTGAAGCGGCGTTCACCAGCGATTATCTGGTATGAATCTTCTGCCACCTTCCGTAAAGTGATAGGCTGTATGATGCCTATTGATGCTATTGAGTCTGCCAATTCCTGTAAAGCCTCCAGATCAAACTCCCTTCTGGGCTGGTTGGGATTGGCTTTTATTTGCCCAATGGGAACTTCATGGATAGACGAAGACCCCTGCGTCCTTACCTCTTCTGTAGAAATAAGCGCGTCCAATCCGCGTCCTAATGCTGAATATTTCTTCTGTACTGCCATATTTTAGCAAATCTTTATAGAACCCACCTATGCAGGTCAATTTCTTTTTACAATCTCTGTGGCTAATGCCAAATGATTTCTGGCTCCTGTCGAATCTGCGTCATACAGGATAACAGGTATGCCATGGCTTGGAGCCTCTCCCAGTTTTACATTCCTCTGTATCACCGTTCGGAACACCAACTCTTGGAAATGGCGCCTTACCTCATCATACACCTGGTTATGCAAACGTAAACGTGAATCATACATTGTCAGCAAAAAGCCCTCTATTTCCAACGAGGGGTTCAATTTGGACTTGATAATTTTGATTGTATTCAACAATTTGCTGATTCCTTCAAGTGCAAAGTATTCACATTGTACCGGGATGATTACCGAATCGGCCGCAGTCAAAGCATTGACAGTTATCAATCCTAATGACGGTGAGCAATCTATCAGAATGTAGTCATAATCCGGAACGATGGTTGACAGGACTTTCTTCATGACCCGTTCGCGTTCGGTCATGTTCAACATCTCGATCTCCGCGCCTACCAGATCTATGTGTGACGGTACGACATCCAAGCCCTCTATATCCGTTGTATAAATAGCCTCACGAATGTCGGTTTGAGTCACCAAGCATTCATAGATAGACGTGTCCACCTGCTTGATGTCCACTCCCACTCCTGATGAGGCATTTGCCTGCGGATCGGCATCGATTAAAAGGACCTTCTTCTCCAATGTGGCCAACGATGCGGCCAGATTGATGGCTGTGGTGGTTTTTCCTACTCCACCCTTCTGATTGGCTAAAGCAATAATTTTTCCCATAAACTCATTTGTTAGCTGCTGCGAAATAACGGACTTTTCGTCAAACCGCCGAATAATTGCTGAAGAGTTTATTGCAACTGTTGATAAGTTGCACATTTTGTTAATAACCTCAGTCATAACCATGCCTGGCATTCTCCAGTGAGGTCAAGTATGGGCACAAAGATAGTATATTTTCAACAAATAATACAATTCCACCTTTGTGCATTACGGTTTTTTGATTATTTTTGCACCTATTCATCAAATTTCCATAAAGATATGCAACAAAGAAGACCACTTATACTTATCTCCAACGATGATGGAGTTGCGGCCAAAGGCATTAATGAGCTGATACGTTTTCTCCGTCCTGCCGCAGACCTCATTGTCATGGCTCCCGATTCACCACGGTCAGGCATGGCTGCGGCCATCACATCACAAAATCCCATCTCCTTTTTGCCGGTCAGCAAAGAAGAGGGACTATCCATTTACCGGTGTACAGGAACTCCTGTTGACTGCATAAAGTTAGCCTTAGAGACTGTGACTCCCCGATGTCCGGATTTGATTATCGGTGGAATCAATCATGGGGACAATTCGGCAGTAAATGTACATTATTCAGGAACAATGGGGGTGGTTCTTGAAGGATGCATGAAAGGTATTCCCTCTATAGGCTTTTCCGTTTGCGACCATGATCCCGATTTGGATTTTGAACCCACAATGGAGCCTATACGGGAAATCGTCCATAAGGTATTGCATCACGGACTCCCACAAGGCACATGCCTCAATGTGAATTTTCCACAATATCCGCCTTATAAAGGCATAAAGATATGCAGGCAGACCATAGGATGTTGGGAACGTGAATGGTGCAGTTGTCCACATCCTCGTGGAGGGGCAGACTTGTATTGGATTACAGGACATTTCTCCAATCACGAGCCGGAATCTACTGATACAGACAAATGGGCTCTCGACAATGGGTATATTGCAATCACCCCCATTCAGATTGACATGACGGCATACCCCCTGTTGCAGGATATGCAGGAATGGGACTGGTAGATTCTCAAGATCCTTTAATATTCACATTAGCCACATTGATTCTGTAAATTTATGAAATATTACCTCATTGCCGGTGAAGCATCAGGCGACTTGCATGCTTCTAATCTGATGCGGGCTTTACAACAGGAGGACAAAGAAGCACAGTTCCGTTTTTTCGGAGGTGATCTGATGGCTTCAGTAGGAGGAACCCGAGTGAAGCATTATCGTGAACTGGCTTACATGGGATTCATTCCCGTATTATTGCACTTGCCAACCATTCTGTCCAATATGAAGATGTGCAAGCGCGATATCAGAGAGTGGAATCCTGATGTAGTCATTCTTATTGATTACCCCGGCTTCAACTTGGATATTGCCAGATATGTCAAGAAGCACACACAAATCCCTGTGTTCTACTATATTTCTCCCAAGATATGGGCATGGAAGGAATATCGGATTAAAGATATCAAACAACATGTAGATGCCCTGTTTTCAATCCTTCCTTTTGAAATCGACTTTTTCGAGAAGAAACACCAATACCCCATCGAATATGTAGGGAATCCATGTGTCGATGCCGTAGAGGCATTCAAGAAAGGATATAAGACCACATTTCAGGAGTTTGCTGCGTCCAACAGGCTGGATGCGGAAAAGCCCATCATCGCTTTGCTGGCAGGAAGCCGCAAGCAGGAAATCAAAGACAATCTTCCTCAGATGATTGAAGCCGCTTCGCGTTTTCCCGAATACCAGGTTGTACTGGCCGGAGCACCAGGAATAGAGCCGGACTATTACAGTCGCTATATCCAAGGAGATGCCGTAAAAGTGGTTTTTGGGGCCACTTATCAGATTCTTTTCCATGCACAAGCGGCTTTGGTCACTTCGGGCACTGCCACATTGGAAACCTGCCTGCTGCGTGTACCCCAAGTGGTTTGTTATTATATTGCCATGGGGCGGATAATCAGTTTTCTGCGCAAACTGGTACTGAAAGTTCCCTACATTTCATTGGTCAACCTGATTGCAGGAAAAGAGGTCGTCCCCGAACTGGTGGCCGATGGAATGACAACAGAAAACGTTTACACCCATTTGAAGAAGATTCTGGCAGGCTCTCCTCAACGTGATGAAATGCTAAAAGAATACGAGCAGGTCATTCATCTCTTAGGCCCTTCAGGTGCTTCTCAAAAAGCAGCACAACTAATGGCCAGCCGATTAAAGGTTAATAAATCTGAAAAATAAAACAATTTGCTTGCAGTTTCATTGATATAGTGTATTTTTGCAACCAAAACAAGAAAATAACAGACTAAAAGATATGAGAACATTGAGCAATACATATTGGTGGTGGCGCCGCTTACAACTCCAACAGTCGTAAGGGAAGCTGACTCCTATGTATATGCGAAAGCACTGGATATATTAAGAGACATTGAAAGGAGGCCTGCCGTTGACTTACGACAGGTCTCTTTCATTATTTATATGTTACAACGATTTTTATTAATTGAACTAAATAACCAAAGTTATGAAAACTACAACATTTCAAGCAGATGCGAATGGATATTATGGCGAATTCGGAGGTGCTCATATCCCTGAGACCTTGGCTGCATGTGTGAACAAACTGAAAGAAACCTACTTGACTGTTTTGGAAAGCAAGGAGTTCAAGGATGAATATATGGAACTGTTGCGCGATTACGTAGGGCGTCCCTCCCCACTATACCTGGCACGCCGGATGAGTAAGAAATATGGTTGCAGACTCTACCTGAAAAGAGAAGATCTGAACCATACGGGAGCGCACAAGATAAACAATACGGTCGGACAAATCCTTTTAGCCAACAAGATGGGCAAACGCCGCATCATAGCCGAGACTGGCGCCGGACAACACGGTGTGGCAACCGCTACGGTATGTGCCTTGATGGATATGGAATGCACCATATACATGGGCAAAGTGGACACAGAACGCCAACATGTCAATGTGGAGAAAATGAAGATGCTTGGAGCCACAATTGTCCCTGTCACGGAAGGCAGTGGCACTCTGACCGAAGCTGTAGAGGCTGCCATCAACGACTGGTGTTCTCATCCTGACGACACGTTCTATATTATTGGAAGTGCCGTAGGCCCCCACCCTTATCCTGATATGGTGGCCAGACTGCAAGCTGTCATCAGTGAAGAGATCAGACAACAATTGCAGGAGAAGGAAGGACGTGACTATCCCGATTACCTTATGGCCTGTGTCGGAGGAGGGAGCAATGCCGCCGGAACCTTTTACCACTATTTGAATGACGAGCGGGTAAATCTCGTCATGGCCGAAGCAGGAGGCTTGGGCATCGATTCGGGAAAGACTGCGGCAAGTATTCATCGTGGAACTCCGGGAGTGCTGCATGGTTCGCGCACACTGATATTGCATACGCCGGAAGGAGAGGTTATGGAACCTTACAGCATATCTGCCGGACTGGACTATCCGGGCATAGGCCCCATGCACGCAAATCTGGCAAAAATGAATCGAGCCACCGTACTTGCCGTAAACGACGATGAAGCATTGGCTGCAGCCTACGAACTGACACGTCTTGAAGGTATAGTCCCTGCACTTGAATCCGCCCACATTCTGGGTGCATTGCCCAAAATGAATTTCAAACCGACAGATGTTGTTGTCCTTACCGTTTCAGGACGTGGTGACAAAGACATTGAGACCTACCTGAAGCATTTGGAAGTGTAGGAGTGAGATGGTATAAAACAGATTTCTCATGAAGGTGTGTCATAATGATGCCTTTTTTAAGCACGTATTTTTGACACACCCCATGAGGAATTTATGGTGGAAGTTTTACCGGACAGTAATAATTTTGAAACACCTCATCATATAATGTCGGATATTTTTTCTAAATTTGCGGCCTGAAAAACAACAGGTAACCCAAAGACGAGAAAAAAAAGTCATGCAAGAAGACCGCAAACCTGCCGTATTGTTGATATATACCGGAGGAACCATCGGTATGATAGAGAACCCCGAAACCGGAGCTTTGGAGAGCTTCAACTTTGAGCATCTGATGAATCATGTGCCTGAGTTGAAACGCTTCAACTGCCATATTGCCACCTATCAGTTTACCCCTCCCATTGACTCTTCAGACATGGAACCCTCATTATGGGCCAAACTGGTACATATCATCAATGACAATTATGAGCGTTTCGACGGATTTGTCATTCTGCATGGCACAGACACCATGGCCTATACAGCATCGGCCCTCAGCTTCATGCTCGAAAATCTCAGCAAGCCCGTTGTTTTGACCGGAAGCCAACTCCCTATTGGCGCTTTGCGTACAGACGGCAAGGAAAATCTCATTACTGCTATTGAGATTGCAGCTGCCAAACATCCCGATGGCAGCCCGGTAGTGCCCGAAGTGACCATCTTCTTTGAAAATTGCCTGTTGCGCGGCAACCGTACCACCAAGAGCAATGCCGAAGGGTTCAAGGCTTTCAACACGTTCAACTATCCCGTTCTGGCACATGCCGGCATACATATCAATTATGCTTATGACCATATATTGAAGCCCGATCCTTCACGTCCGCTGAAGCCTCATTTCCTTTTCGACACAAATGTCATCATCCTTTCCCTCTTCCCGGGCATACAGGAGGCCATCATTGACAGCGTACTTCATGTGCCGGGTCTGAAAGCCATAGTCATGCGTACATTCGGCTCGGGGAATGCCCCGCAGAAGGAGTGGCTGGTAAAGAAACTGAAGGAGGCTACAGACCGCGGTCTTGTCATTGTCAACATCAGCCAGTGCCTGTCCGGTTCGGTCGAAATGGGACGCTACGAAACGGGCATCCACCTCTTGGAGGCCGGAGTCATCAGTGGATACGACAGCACGGTAGAGTCTGCCGTCACCAAACTGATGTTCCTTCTGGGACATGGCCTGTCTCCCGAGGAGGTTCGCAAGCAGATGAATCGCTGCTTTGCCGGTGAGTTCACAGAGAGTATCCGCTAAATACAGACCTTATAGGATCGGGCATCCACTTTCCCTTTCTTCGTTTTTTAGTTATTGGTGCCCGATAAAACTGTTATCACAAATTCTTCATCCGAATCATTTGCGGATGAGAAATGTATTTCCCCCCCAAAAAAAAATACAATCAATCAACAAAAAAAACCAAGTGGGGGCTTGTACATTCTTAAAACGAACTAATGCAAAGCATTATAGTTATTTGCCAGACATCAATAATTTACCTTACATTTTGTCAAATCTGTATATTTACCGTGCAAGGATTCTCTGTTTGTGGACAAAGGGACAAATGGAGGCGTATGCATCAAGGATTTTAGTTAAGAAATATTTAATCACCAGAAAGACAAAGTGATAAACCTTGCTTCCTTTCCCTGGAATAGAGAATCTGAGTCATGGTGGTATGGGCAGAAGTTGGGATAATGAAAAGGGAAGTGGTAGTGACGATGGTGAGTAAAAGCCGACGTTCTCCTGCGGTAGCGCAGATGCGTAGGAGAACATCCGGAGAAGCTCTCCTGCGGACCATATAGGTGTGTAGGAGAACTTCGGCGGATGTTTAGGATTTTTTCAGCGGATGTTTAGGATAGGTGAATCGCTTCCTTCGGGGATGAATAGTGGGGATGGAGTGAGAGGTCGGATGGTGACAAAGGTGTTTCCTGCCTCTTTCTGCTACCAGGAGAGATAAAAAGAGTCCTTTACAAAGAGGAATTCCATGTATAAATATGCAAGAATATATTGCGAAGAGTGATCGGTTTGTATATTTATACATTTCTGACGTGAGAATATACATTTATGAATTGACAAAATGTAAGATGTCTCTCTTTCGTGTGTTTTAAGGGTATGCATAATGGAGGGGGCTTGTATACCTTTAAAACACATTAAGGAAAAGCATTATAGCCGTTTACCAGACACCAATAGTAATTTCCAGTGATCCCCATAACATCTCATTTTATCGGGGATGTACCCTCCGTGCCGCTTCGATATGGTCGATGTCCAGCCGGACGACAATATATCCCCTGCGGGCACCACGGCGCACAGCAAAGAATATCCCCCCCTACCAGGTGCGTCTCATTGTGGATGCGTTGGGGGAACCGTAGGGAAGAAGGAAGAAGGAACTCAACTTTCGCAAGTAAAGGACATGGAGATAAATGGTAATTAAGGTTTAAGGTTCAAGGTTTAAGGTTTAAGGTTTAAGGTTCAAGATTTAAGGTTCAAAGTTTAAGGTTCAAGATTTAAGGTTCAAAAAGGAGGTGGTTCGAACCTTGAACTTTGGTTTGAACTTTGAACTTTGAACAATCCCCGGGCAACCACAAGGGATTGCCCCTACAGGAACACACCTCCGCTGCTGAAATGTTCCATAAAAATTATGGTGGAAGTTTTGCCGGACACCTCTATGTTGCTTTCCAAATAATAAGACTATATTTATTGTTTGGAAAGCAACATAGAAGTGTCCACTAAAAAGTGGACACTAGTGTTGTAATAATATTGTTAATCCATTAAAACTCTACTTTCTCTCCTCGCTTCATCCGCTCGCGCATCTCCGAGGCAATGGTGAACATCGCATCACCGCTGGAGTTGAGGGCGGTTTCTACAGAGTCCTGTACCACACCGATGATGAAGCCTACCGCCACCACCTGCATAGCCACATCGCCCGAGATGCCGAAGAGTGAGCATGCCATAGGTATCAGCAACAGCGAACCGCCAGCCACGCCCGATGTGCCACAGGCACCCAAGGTGGCAATGATGCTGAGCAGCAAGGCACTCGCAAATGAGATGTCGACTCCCAAGGTATAGCAGGTGGCGAGGGTCATCACGGTAATGGTGATAGCCGCACCGTCCATATTGATAATGCTGCCAAGCGGGATGCTCACCGAATAGAAGTCCTTGTCAATGCCCATGCGCTTGCACAGCTCCATATTCACCGGGATATTGGCTGCCGAAGAGCGGGTAAAGAATGCACTCACTGCGCTCTCCTTCAGGCAACGCCACACCAATGGATAGGGGTTGCGTCGGAGCATACAGCCCACGATGATAGGGTTGAGCACGAGTGATACCAGCAGCATACAGCCGATAAGCAACAGCAGCAGCTTGCCGTAGGTGGTAAAGATTTCCAAACCACTCTGCGATACGGTGGTATAGACCAAACCGAGAATACCGAACGGGGCACATTGGATAATCCACGCCACTACTTTCGATACGGCATCGGCCCATTGGCGGAGGCTACCGATGGTCTGTTCGCTTGCCACCATCTTCAATGCTATACCGATGACTACCGCCCAGAAGAGGATACTCAGGTAGTTGGCATTGGCTATGGCGGTGACGGGGTTGCTCATCACACTGCCGACAATGTTGCGGAACACATCGCCCAACGCTCCCGGTGCACTGCCCGAAGCACCCTGCACATCGGCCAAGGCTATTCCTACAGGAAAGAGGAAACTAGCTACTACAGCCACTACGGCTGCCATCAGCGTGGTGAGCATATAGAGGGTGATGACCGTGCGGAAACGGCTACCCAGCCCGGCACGAGCCGTTGCCACCGACGAGGTGACGAGTACGGCCACCAATACGGGTGCCATCGCCTTAAGTGCCCCCACAAAGAGATCGCCCAACATGGATACTACACTAATGCCCGGCACGGTCAGTGCCAGCACGGAGCCTGCAACGATGCCGACGAAGATACGCAGCATCAAATTGGTCTGCTGCCACGCACCGATGATAGCCTTCAGCGTTTTCATAGTCTTTTTATTGTTTTAAATTGATATTGTTTTATTATTCATTCCATCTGTCTGCCAATCAGAATATGATTGATATATCCTCACACTTATGTCTCCCGCCCGGCTTGGGAGTTTATTATTGATGCGTATTCTATTACTTCTTGCTTAATGAAAGCACCACTATAAATATCCATAAACACCTCTTCCAACTCTACAATCTGAGCCTCTGGGGAGGGCGATAGTGAGCAGACGGGCGGTCAAACCCGGTCTGCCCTGAAAATTTATTTAACGTGAGTTCGACGAATTTTAATTGTCTGTAAATTTGGTGATTAGCGAAGATTATTGTATCTTTATAGTGTCAATTACAAAGAATTACAAATAATAATCGCTATGCTCACCGCGGACAAAATTACAGAATTATTCTGTATGGCAGATGATTTCTGCAAGTTTTTTGATAAGATGACAGCAAAATATACGCTGAAAAGTAATATGAAAGGAGCATTGATGAGTGTTTCAGACAAATTGTTGTTACGTAAAAGGGCTGTCATTGAAACTGTTAATGATGAACTTAAGAATATTGCACAAGTGGAACACTCAAGGCATCGCTGCTTTGACAATTTTATCGTAAACATGTTGGGAACTATTGCCGCATATTGTATGTTTCCGAAAAAGCCGTGTATCAATGTACAAAGGACATTAGATACACAGTTTACTCTATTTTGAATTCATCGAACTCACGTTAAAATAAGAACTATTACTAATCCTTGCAACTCGGCAATCGAATCCCGACAAACAATATTACAGTTTCACACTCTTCTTGACAGGTTTTGACTCGTTGTGCAAACGGTCGAGGGCTGTAACGACGTAACTCCATTTCTGCTTGCCGCCCTGATAGGGGAGTTCAAGGAATGTTTTCGATGTGATGGCGACGATGCGGGAGGGGTCGTCCAGATTCACCTTCTCACCTTTAGGGAAACGATAGACCACGTATTGGCGGGCACGGTCCATCTCGGTCTTGGCCTTGGGGGCTGTCCAGAAGAGTACGGGACCATCCTCAGTCCAGACCACTTTCACCTTGCGTACCTTTTTGGGGGCCTCATCGTCCATAAAGGGGAAGGCGGGTTGCAAGGAGGGGAACTGGTGGTAGTTCTGCTTCAAGAGGGTCCGATAGTTTCCTGTATTATCAACCACCTCACTGGCCGGCCATTGGCAACTGCCGCCGATGGCTGTGAGCGAGCGCTGCATCTCCATCTTGGCCTGCAGCTGGTGAACGGAGGGATTCTCAGGGTCGGCATGCTTCACTGTGCGCACCACATCTTGCCCGATAAAGAGGGGACGGTTTGAGGCTTTCCCTGCCCACCACCCGACAAGTGTGGCATAATCGGCAGCAGGATGCCCGATTTCCCAATAGACCTGCGGTATGTTATAATCGACCCAACCTTCGTTGACCCACAGCAGGACGTCGGCATACAGCTGGTCATAGTTCTGCAGGCCGTTGGTCTCGCTCCCCTCGGGGTCGCTCTTCTTGTTGCGCCAGATGCCGAAAGGACTGACCCCGAACTTCACCCAGGGTTTCAATCCGCGCACCGTGCTTTGCACTTCGCGGATAAGCTGGTTCACATTATCCCTGCGCCAATCTCCACGGTCGGCAAAGCCACGTCCGTAACGGGCAAAGGTGACATCGTCATTGAAAGGCACCCCATTAACAGGATAGGGATAGAAATAGTCGTCCATGTGGATGGCATCCACGTCATACCTCTCCACAATGTCGGCTACAACTTTACATATATACTTACGGTTTTCCGGCTGACCGGGGTCAAAGAAAAGCTGTCCTTCATACTCAATGAAACGGTCCGGATACAACTTGGCGGGATGATAAGAGGCCATCTCTACCGTCCCCTTGGTGCGGGCACGATACGGATTGATCCAGGCATGAAGCTCCATGTTGCGGCGGTGGCACTCGTCAATCATAAACTGCAACGGGTCCCACATGGGCGAAGGGGCCTGACCTTGCTTTCCTGTCAGATAACGGCTCCATGGCTCGAATGCCGACTGGTACAGCGCATCGCCCTCGGGGCGCACCTGAAAGATTATGGCATTGATGCCGACCTGCTGCAAGCTGTCCAGTTGGGAAGTCAGGAGGCGTTGCATCTGCTCCGTGCCCATGCCCATAAACTGTCCGTTCACGCATTGTATCCACGCCCCACGGAACTCCCGTTTTGGGGGATTCTGGGCCATAGCCCCTGCAAGCCATACCAACAGAATTGCAAATAAGGAAATCTTTTTCATTGATTGAAGGAGGTATAAAGAATTTAAGTTTCGCAAGTTCTACTTTTTTTGTAGATAAAGGGAAGTTTCCTTGAGCGATAGCGAGAAAAGGGAGATATTGCTTCGCTCTTTGGGGAGAAGTCCCCCCTGAGCGGAGCGAAAAAAGGCCGAATGTATTGCACCGTGATTCCCGTAGGGGCATCCCTTGTGGGTGCCCGGCGATATGCCAGCATCACATTTTCGGGACTGTGTCATAATTCACTTTTCATCCGCAGATTGCGCAGATGACGCAGATTATTCCTTCCTATTATACCCGATAGGTTTAATTTATCTGCGTCATCCGCGTCTAAAAAATCTGTGCCACATGACCCACTCGTAGCTAGTAGCTAGTCACTAGTAGTTAGTCACTAAAGAAACATTATTTCAACAAGGCCATGGTGTCGGAAGCAATCATCATCTCCTCATCGGTAGGAATAACAACAACCTTCACCTTGGAATCGGCTGTTGAGATAACAGCTTCATCACCATGAATTGTCTCATTGACCGCACGGTCAATCTTCACGCCCATATACTCCAAACCTGAGCAAGATATCTCACGGCAATCAGCCTGGTTCTCTCCTACTCCACCGGTAAAGAGGATGACATCCACACCGCCCATAGCAGCTGCGTATGCTCCTATATACTTCTTGATGCGATAGAAATACATGTCAAGAGCCAATTGGGCGCGTTCGTTTCCTGCTTTTGCAGCCGAGGCCACCTCGCGCATATCGGACGAGATGCAAGAGATACCGGCCAAACCGGACTTCTTGTTCAAGAGGTTGGAAACACCCGTAGCATCCAATCCCTCTTTTTCCATAATGAAAGTAACGGCACCACCATCAATATCGCCCGAACGGGTACCCATCATCAGGCCTTCAAGCGGAGTGAGTCCCATAGTGGTATCCACGCACTTGCCATCCTTTACGGCCGAAATGGAGCCTCCGTTACCGACATGACAGGTAATGATACGACTACCCTCAACAGGAATGCCAAGGAATTCGCATACACGCTGTGACACGTAGCGGTGAGAGGTTCCGTGGAATCCATAACGGCGCACACCATACTTTTCATACAATTCGTATGGCACTGCATACATGTAGGCATGAGCCGGCATTGTCTGGTGGAAAGCGGTATCAAAGACTCCAACCTGCGGAATATTGGGCAACAAGGCCGATACGGCATTCACACCCTTCAGATTGGCAGGATTGTGCAGAGGAGCCAAGTCATTGCAAGCAGTAAAGGCATCGAGCACCTCTTTGTTCAACACGACAGACTCACTGAAGCGTTCGCCACCGTGTACCATACGATGACCTACAGCATCCAATTCGTCCAACGACTTCAATGCTCCATATTCGGCACTTGTCAATGTCTGGAATATAAACTCCACTCCTACGGTATGCTCAGGTATGTCCTTCTCCAGGATTTTCTTCTCGCCATCAGGCAATGTCAGTTTCAAGAAAGAACCCGGCAAACCGATTTTCTCAATTCCTCCTTGAGCAAGAACCTCTTTAGTCTCCATCTCAAAGAGTTTGTATTTGATAGACGAACTTCCACAGTTCAACACTAAGATTTTCATAACTTCATTTACAATTTACTATGCAACTTCATTTACAATTTACTATGCACAAGCTTTTATCCCTTTGCAGCAATAGCCTGATTGGCCGTAATGGCCACCATCTTATAGACATCTTCTACAGAGCAGCCACGTGAAAGGTCATTTACAGGACGGGCAATACCCTGAAGGATGGGACCGATAGCATCTGCATTGCCCAAGCGCTGTACCAACTTGTAGGCAATGTTTCCTACTTCAAGATTAGGGAATACAAGGACATTGGCCTTTCCTGCAATCTCACTACCCGGAGCCTTGCTGCTTCCAACAGAAGGAACAAGAGCCGCATCGGCCTGCAGTTCGCCATCAATCTTCAACTCTGGTGCCAACTCTTTGGCCATAGCCAAAGCTTCAGTAACCTTATCTACAACCTCATGCTTGGCCGAGCCTTTAGTAGAGAAGCTCAACATGGCCACACGGGGATCTTCAAATCCGGCCACAGCCTTTGCAGTCTGTGCTGTACAAACAGCAATCTGTGACAATTGTGCCGCATCGGGCATTGGAGTCACAGCCACGTCACCTACCACAAGCACACCGTTTTCGCCATATTGCGGAGTCTGTGTCACCATCAGCATTGCACCTGACACGCAAGTGATGCCCGGAGAGGTTTTGATAATCTGCAATGCCGGACGGAGCACGTTGCCTGTCGTATTGCGAGCACCGGCCAACTGACCATCAGCATCGCCTGCCTTGATGATAAGACAACCCAGATAAAGAGGGTCAAGCACCAATTTGCGGGCCTCTTCAATAGTCATACCTTTTTTCTTACGCAACTCGCAAAGGAGTTCAGCGTATTCCTCCTTCTTCGGATGATTCTCAGGGTCAATGATGGTAGCCTTACCAATGTTTGTCAGACCAAACTTATCGGCCAGTTCCTTGATTTCTGACGGATTACCGATAAGAATAAGTTCTGCCACTTCGTCGGCCAGCAATTGGTCGGCAGCTTTCAATGTACGTTCTTCAGTACCTTCGGGAAGAACAATACGCTGTTTGTTTGCTTTCGCACGTGCAATAATTTCGCTGATTAAGTCCATACGTTATTAATATTTAGTTTTTAAAGTAAACGGGTTAACAGATTGCAAAAATACTACATTTTGTCATATCAACCTTACAAACCACAAACTTTTTATAAAAAAAATGTTTCTTCTCCAATTTAGTGGTGTATAAAATAGATGAAGGGCAAAAAAAGGATCGGCCAAACATAGAGAATTTTATAAAGTTATTTTGTTCTTCACCGACTTTATACTACTTTTGCCTTCCAAAATCAGACTTCCTATAAACAAGACAATGGACAAACAAGAAGTTATTCTATCCCAAGACTTGGAAAAGAGCCTGACAAAGGCGCTTGAGAAAAACCGACACGACAAACTATTTATCCTTACGGATGAATGTACACAACAATATTGCCTGCCATTGACAAACAACTTCTGTTGCCTTGCCAATGCCGAACACATCACAATAGGCGCTACAGATACACATAAAACCATCGAAACTTTAGCCCACGTATGGAAGCAATTAGGTGACAAAGGTGGCACACGCCACTCACTGATGCTTAATTTAGGAGGCGGCATGGTAACCGATTTAGGGGGATTTGCAGCTTCCACCTTCAAACGGGGGATTGCCTACATCAACATCCCCACCACTCTATTGGCCATGGTAGATGCATCAGTCGGAGGGAAAACAGGCATCAACTTTAACGGATTGAAAAACGAAGTTGGAGTATTCTCGCCTGCACGCAGCGTACTCATTGACACCGATTTCCTGCGTACGTTGGATTATGAGAATGTAGCCTCCGGCTATGCAGAAATGTTAAAGCATGGCCTGATCAGCAATACCACCCATTGGGCTGAACTGTTGGACTTCGACCTGCACGACATAGATTACAAGCTGCTTCAGGAACTGGTAGCCAAAAGTGTCCGCATCAAAGAAGATATAGTAGGACAAGACCCCTTGGAACACGGCATCCGCAAAGCTCTTAATTTAGGACACACCGTAGGACATGCCTTCGAAAGTCTGGCTTTGGAGGAAGGCCGTCCGCACCTGCATGGTTATGCTGTGGCATGGGGCATGGTTTGCGAACTCTACTTGTCATGTATCAAGACCGGATTCCCACAAGAGAAGATGCGTCAGACTGTCCGGTTTATCCGCGACACATACGGCACTTTCGCTTTTGACTGCAAGCAGTACGACCGTCTGTACCAATTCATGACCCACGACAAGAAAAACAGTTCGGGCATCATCAATTTCACCCTGTTAGGAGAAGTAGGAGATATCCGTATAAACCAAAGTGCCACACGAAAGGAGATAGAAGAGATGCTTGACTTCTATCGGGAAACAATGGGATGAGAATCAGGCATACAACCTGAAGTAACTTAAGTCCCGCAAGTTTTTTTTGAACTCCCTCCCCCTACGGGGTTGCCTCTATCGGAACTCCCCCGGCCTTTGGCCAGAGGGTGTGTCATAATTAACTTTTTAGACGCAGATGACGCGTCTAAAGAATGAAAAGAAAGCATTTTGACACATCCCCAGCTTCGGGAGCACAGGCGGAAGAGGATTGAGGAAACTTAGTGGGACACTCAAAAAAAAGGAAAAAGAACTACTTGCGACTGTGAAACAGATGAGGGGCTTACCCCGAACCAAACATAAATAAAGTAAGTCTATAACTGAAATTTCGTATGAAAAGAGAACTGACATCATTGATGCTCCTGTTCATCGTAACAGTATGCTGTCCTTTATGGGCCCAACAGGCCAAGTATGTATTCTATTTCATCGGTGATGGGATGGGAGTAAACCAAGTGAATGGCACCGAAGCCTATCGGGCCGAATTGGAAGGACGCATAGGCACTACCCCACTGCTGTTTGCACAATTCCCGTATGCCACCATGGCAACCACCTATTCTGCCACAAATGGAGTCACCGACTCGGCGGCATCAGGCACAGCGCTGGCTACAGGCAAGAAGACCAAGAATGGAGTAATTGGCATGCAAGCTGACCAACAAACACCGGTCAACAGTATCGCCGTACGGGCACAAGAGGCCGGCGCACGTGTAGGCATAGCCACAAGTGTCAGCATCGACCATGCTACCCCGGCTTCGTTCTATGCACATGTAGCAAGCCGTAGCGACTATTACAACATCGGCCGCCAACTTATCAGCACAGGATTTGACTTCTATGCAGGCTCTGACTTCATGAAGCCTACCGGAAAGAAACCTGAAGAAGGCTCACTTTACGAACAATGCGAGAAGGCAGGATACACCCTTGCACGAGGATATAAGGAGTACAGAAAGAAGGCTCGCAAAGCGGCCAAGATGGTTCTTCTGCAAGACGAAGCGGCCAGCCGCCGTGACCGCTCTGCAATACCTTATGCCATCGACCGTGAGAAGGGAGACCTCACCCTGACTGAGATAACACGTGCGGGAATCAACTTCTTGGCTAAAGATGCAGACAAAGGTTTCTTCTTTATGGTAGAAGGCGGCAAGATTGACTGGGCCTGCCATGCCAACGATGCAGCCACGACCTTTGCTGAAATTGAGGACTTCGACAATGCCATCCGCGTGGCCTATGAGTTTTACGAACAACACCCCGACGAGACTCTTATCGTCGTAACTGCCGATCATGAAACGGGAGGTTTCGTACTCGGCACCGGACAATATGCCCTTAATCTGCAAGCATTGAAGCACCAGCGCATGAGTGTGAACAAGTTGAGCAACAAACTGAATGAACTGCGCCGAGAGACAAACAACAAAGTTTCCTGGGAGATGGCCAAACAACTCCTCGCCGAACACTTTGGCCTGTGGAATCCGCTGAAACTCTCCAAACGACAAGAAGCACGCCTGCGCAAGGCATACGATGACAACTTCCAGAATCAAGAAGCCGCCTACGATGCCAGCATGTATCAAAAGGATGAACGATTGGCCACCGCAGCCAAAGAAATAATCAACGAAATCGCCATGGTCGGATGGATGAGTGGCAGCCATTCCAACGGGTATGTCCCCGTATTCTCCATCGGAGCCGGAGCCGAAAAGTTCTGTCACCGCACAGACAACGCCGAACTGCCCCAAAAGATTGCCGAAGCGGCAGGATGGTAACTACTCTATCACCCCACCTTCTATGAATCGGTCCAATATGAGTTGATTGCCATCATAGACGGCATAGGAAAAGGTGTTTATCCAATCGCCAAGAATAACGACACGATTGTCACGGGCAAGCATAAGGTCCAATTCTATATGCCGATGGCCAAAAATGAAGTAATTGATAGTGGGATGGGCCTTAAGATAGTCCTTGGCATAGAGGACCAATCCCTCCTTGTCTTCACCCTGATAGGGAGGTTCCTTGCCATCAACACGTTTCAGACGGCTGTGCTTGGCCCATTCAAGACCGAACTCGACACTCCACCGCGGATGAAGAGCAGAAAACAGGCGACGCAACGTACGACTATGAAACATGGCCTGCATAAGGCGTACTTTCCAATTGCGGTCGGCATAATCCAAACCATCACCATGGGCCAAATAAAATTCCTGTCCGCCCAATTCGCACGTCAGAGGTTGGCGATGAAGAATGACACCACACTCGCGCTCCAAGTAATCGCCACACCACATGTCATGATTACCTGTAAAATAATGAATCTCCACACCGCTATCTGTCAATTCGGAAAGTTTGCCCAAGAAACGGCTGTATCCCTTGGGAACCACCAATTTGAACTCATACCAGAAATCAAACATATCGCCCAACAGATAAATGGCCTCAGCCTTGTGTTTGATACTGTCAAGGAAGTTGACCAGACGACGTTCATGGGTACGGCTATGCTCAATGGCACGCGATCCAAGATGGGCATCGGAAAGGAAATAGATATTTTTCATTGTGTACGTGTGTAGGGGGGATTCGCAGTTTTTAACTTGTCACTCGTAGCTGATAACTCGTAGCTGATTCACAAGAATCCCAATTCAAGTTTAGCCTCTTCGCTCATCATATCCTTGTCCCACTCGGGTTCAAACACAAGATTGACCGAAGCTGTGTTCACTCCTTGAACAGACTCGACCTTCTGACGGACATCTTCCATAATGAAGTCTGCCGCCGGACAGTTAGGAGCCGTCAATGTCATATCAATCAGTACAACGCCATTTTCCTGTACCTCTATTTTATAAATCAAACCCAAATCATATACGTTTACCGGAATTTCGGGGTCGAAAACAGTCTTCAACACCGCAATGATTCGTTCCTCTATCTCAAATGTGGAAGTTTCCATGCCTTATAATATCTGTTATTTTCAAGCAAAGGTACAACAAAGTAGAGAAACAACCTATGCAAACTGATATTTTTTTACTACTTTTGCCAAATAAAAGAACAATTCTGACATTAACGACAAAGAAATGACAAAGAAATATTACCTGTTGCTGATGTTGTTGCTATCCGGCATACGGACAATCATGGCACAACCTGTAGCCATATTTGACCGCTTGGAAACTGACTTGGGAACCATATTATGGAAAATGCCTGTAACCGTCACTTTTCAAGTGACCAACCGGGGCAATGAGCCATTGGTCATCACCTATGCAGACACTGATTGTGGATGTACCGTAGCCGAATGGACACAAGAACCGATAGCGCCCAAAGGTACAGGAAAGATATCGGCCACTTTTGATGCCGGTTTGTTGGGAAAGTTCCAGAAATCAATCGGTGTATATACCAACATGAACGACACACCTATCTACCTGACACTGAAAGGATGTGTGGCAAGCCGATTGGAGAATTATGAGCAGACCCACCCTTTTCAGATAGGAACCGTCAGGATTGACTGCAATGATGTGGCGTTCCCTGATGCACAACAAGGAGAAAAACCTGTGGCCGAAATACAGATAATCAATACGGGAGAAAGCGAATATGCACCCATCATGATGCATTTGCCCTCATACATCGAAGCAAAGGCTATACCCGACACCCTGCAACGCAAACAGGCAGGAGTACTTCGACTTACGTTAAACACTGAGAAAATCCCCACCCCGGGATTAATGACCACAAGTATTTACCTGGCACGCTTCCCCGGAGATAAAGTCAGTAAGGAAAACGAAATAAGACTGAGCGGCATTATCATACCGGACTTCTCGAAAATGACCACTTACCAGAAGGCTATGGCACCGGCTCTGACCCTGTCAAGCCAAACTGTCCGCATAGTCCCCTTCGGAAACAAGAAAAAACAGAGTTTCAACATTTTGCTGACCAATAACGGCAAGTCAACATTAAAGATTGAAGCGCTGCATGTCTCTGACACCAATCTTGGTGTAAGCCTGAGAAAAAACAAGTTAGGTCCCGGAGAGAGCTGCAAAATGAAAGTGACAATCAATAAGGAGATTGCCAACAACAAAGAGGGCAAAGCTCACTTAATGATGATAACCAATGACCCGAAGAACCCCAAAGTGATAATAGAAGTGGTAAAAGAATAAGGAATATGATACATCCCGAGAATAGCGAAGAGTATAAAGGACTGACGGTCAACAAAGGAATTGAGCAACCATCGACCATCAACCCCTACAGGAGTTTCAAACGAAAGGCCAAACGTCCCCTGCCAAGTGCCAACGAATATGTGGAAGGTATCCTCAAAGGGAACATCACATTGCTGAGCCAGGCGGTGACATTGATAGAGAGCACCTTGCCCGAACACCAAGCTATAGCCCAGGAGGTAATAGAAAAATGCCTTCCTCACTCAGGACGTTCGATACGCATCGGCATCAGCGGAGTACCGGGGGCCGGGAAAAGCACTTCCATTGATTCTTTCGGCATGCACGTATTGGAACGCGGAGGAAAACTGGCCGTACTGGCTATCGACCCAAGCAGTGAACGAAGCAAAGGAAGTATCCTTGGCGACAAGACACGCATGGAAAAACTCAGCGTACATCCGGACTCTTTTATCCGACCCAGCCCATCGGCCGGTTCTTTAGGCGGAGTGGCACGCAAGACACGTGAAACTATCATCCTGTGCGAAGCTGCCGGGTTTGACAAGATATTCGTAGAGACCGTAGGTGTAGGGCAAAGTGAAACGGCCGTGCATTCTATGGTGGATTTCTTTTTGCTTATCCAACTGGCTGGTACTGGTGACGAACTGCAAGGCATCAAACGTGGCATTATGGAAATGGCTGATGGCATTGTCATAAATAAGGCTGATGGCAACAATATCGAAAAGGCGAAATTGGCTGCCGCACACTTTCGCAATGCCTTACACCTGTTTCCTGCTCCCGAAAGCGGATGGACACCACGGGTGCTCACCTATTCCGGATTTTACGGATTGGGCATCAAGGAGATTTGGGACATGGTGTATGAATACATGGACTTTGTGAAAGCCAACGGATATTTCCAATACAGGCGTAATGAACAAGCCAAGTATTGGATGTACGAAAGCATAAACGAGCAATTGCGCAACAGTTTCTACCAAAATCCGGAAATCGCCGCGATGTTACCGATGAAGGAAAAAGAGGTATTGGGCGGAAGTCTGACCTCGTTCACTGCAGCCCACCAATTGCTGGACAAATATTTCAACTCTTAATCTTATTATTCCGCTTGTTTCGCAGGAAAGTTCACTAAGAAAAGAGTTTCTGTAGCGCGAGTAAATGCTGTATAAAGCCAACGGAAATAATCGGGGGTCAGCATATCTTCTGTCACATATCCTTGGTCAACATAGACATGACGCCATTGGCCACCTTGCGCCTTGTGACAAGTTACGGCATAAGCATACTTCACTTGCAACGCATTAAAATAAGGGTCTGATTTCAACTTCTTCATTCTGTCCCGCTTCAGAGGGATATCCGCATAATCCTCCATCACGGCATCAAACAGTTGCCCGTTTTGTTCAGGAGTCAATGCCGGCGCATCGGAATAAAGAGTATCAAGAAGTACAGTCGCCTCAATCTCAAGGTCGTTGTAATCAGGGAAGCTCATTGTCACATCAGCAAACCGGAATCCATACAACTCACGTTCACGACGGACACGACGGACTACAGCCACATCACCATTGGCAATAAAATCGGTTTCCTTATACTCCTCTGCCCAAAAATAATTATTCTTTGCCACCATAATGACATCTCCCCCTTCCAATGGCCCTTCCCGATAAAGGACTCTTGCACGTACACCATTATTATATATATTCGCACGCTTGTTACTACGACAAATAATCATGGTCTCGTCCAATCCTACGTGAGCATAGCTTTCTTCCAGCACCTCAACCAATTCATTACCTGACAAATTGCGGATATCAGGGAAGCCCGAAAACCGGACACGCGGAAAATCATAAAACTGCTCATCTGACATCAGCCGCCTCAGATGGGTTGCATTCCACAGGATGCCCGACTCCCCTACCTGCCGTACCACTTGGGTCAGGTTTGCTTCATGAACCACCAACCCATATCCACCAAGTGCCCGAGAATGCAAGGCCGGACTCTCTGCTTCACCAACAGGAGGAAGCTGGGCTGTATCGCCCATAAGCAGCAAACGGCATCCTTGACCTGCATATACATACTGGATCAAATCGTCGAGCAAACGACCTGTTCCAAATGTTGCACCCGAAAGCCCTTCATTGGAAATCATCGAAGCCTCATCAACGATAAACAATGTATGTTGGTGAAGATTCTCGGACAAGAGGAAATTTCCGCCCTCGCCGGAGAAAACTTTTTGCCGGTATATCTTCTTATGAATAGTATATGCCGAATGACCGGCATGAAGAGAAAAGACCTTTGCCGCACGCCCTGTCGGAGCCATCAGTACAACCTTTTGTTGAAGTTCGTCAAGCATACGCACCAATGCTCCAACCAACGAAGTCTTGCCCGTCCCGGCATAACCACGCAGGACAAAGACCTCATTCTGATTTCCCGAAGTGAGGAACTTCCCCAAACTCTCCATCGCCAAAAACTGATCTTCAGTCGGCTCAAAGGTAAAAAAAACCTTAAATTGTTCTACAAAATAACTATTTATCATCTTTTTAGAAGAAAAAAAGCTCCGAACATTCGTTAATTAGATTTATTTATTCTAATTTTGCGGCACGAATATAAACTAAAAAAATCATATTTTATCATGAAAGTAGTAATTAATTGCATTTTGGCCCTCTGCGTATTAGGATTAGCATGGTTATGCTATGGCAGTATCATGGGGCCTATCAATTTTGAGAATGCCAAAAAAGAACGCGAGTTGGCCATTAAAGAAAGCCTTATCAACATCCGTACAGCTCAGGAGCAATATCGCAACATTCTGAAAGGTGCGTACTGTACAGACCTTGATTCGCTGGCAGCATTTGTGGCTACAGCCCAATTGCCTATCGTAAAGAAAGAGGGCGAACTCACTGACGACCAGTTGGAAAACGGAATGACTGAAAGCAAGGCCGTTGCCATGATTGAAAAGGCAAGAAAAACCAACAAATGGAACGAAGTGGAAAAAGCCGGTCTGATGGGATTCAGCCGCGATACGATCTTTGTAAGTCTGAAAGATTCTCTGTTTGGAAAGGATTACGACCCTGCAACTTTGGCATACGTACCTTTTGGAAACGGCGCCAAGTTCGAGTTGAATACCAGTGTTGACTCTACCCGTTCAGGTACACCTCTCTACCTTTTCGAGGCACAGGTTCCTTACGAAATCTATTTGAGCGATCTGGACAAGCAAGAAGTTATCAACCAGAGAGACTATGACGAGAAAACCGGACGTTATCCGGGCATGAAGGTAGGTGATGACGAAGAACCTAACAACAACGCTGGTAACTGGGAATAATCCGTATTAACCTCTCTTCTTTCCCGCTATGTATGGGAATAAAGAAGAACAAGAAATGAAGGTACGACGTGAATAACGAACCGACACAAATGCAAATATTATCCATCCGCCTCAGTGCGGATGGATTTTCTTTTTCTATACTCAACCCTATAGAAGAAACTTTCACATATACCCCCCTGCGCATACAACCCAACATCTCATTGGCGGCCAATATCAAACAAGTTCTGACCACCAATGAACTGTTACAGAACAAATTCAAACGAACCAACGTCCTGATTGATTCGGGAACAGAATATACAACCGTGCCTTTCGAACTCTTCGAGGACGAACAGAATGATACCATTTATCACTATAACCATCCATTCCGCACGGGAGAGACAATCCTGCACAACATACTGGACAGGAGCAATATGGCAATACTTTTTGCGACCGAGAAGAATGCCTGCCAACTGATTAAAGAACTCTTTCCTGAAGCACACATCTTTGCATCTATCAGCCCAATAATTGAACACTTGGCCAACAAAAGCAGAATGGGATGTAACCGAAAAATGTATCTGCACCTCAACAAACGGACTACAGACATATTAGCCTTTGAACATGGCAAGCCATTATATGTAAACACTCTAAACTGTCAGAATGGGTCTGATTGCTCATTTTACACATTGAGCATCTGGCAACAATTGGAATTCGACCAAGAGCACGACCAACTCCACATTATAGGTGACCAACACTATAAAGAAGAATTGATGCAAGAATTAAAGAATTTCATCAAACAGGTCAACACCATCAATCCATCCGTTGAATTCAACCGTTCCGTAGCCGCACGCAACGAACAAGTTCCATACGACATGCTCACCCTGCTACACACCAATCTATAAATCTTATAACCCGACCCTACAATGAGAGTTATCAGTGGAATATACAAAAGAAGAAGATTTGAGGTTCCCCGCTCATTCAAAGCACGCCCAACCACAGATTTCGCCAAGGAGAATCTGTTCAACGTCCTTAATGGCTACATTGATTTTGAAGAGGGAATTATCGCACTTGATCTTTTTGCCGGAACAGGAAGCATCAGCATAGAACTCGTTTCACGTGGATGCGACCGCGTAGTTTCTATCGAAAAGGATCGTCAACATCATGCTTTCATTTGCAATGTCATGAATCAAGTGAAAACCACCAAATGTACCCCTATCTGTGGCGATGCACTGCGATATATCAGTAGGGCAAACGAACAATTCGACTTCATATTTGCCGACCCACCTTATGCATTAAAAGAACTGTCTCAGATTCCCGAATTAGTTTTCAGCAATAACTTACTGAAAGATAATGGGATATTTGTTTTGGAGCACGGCAAAGAATATAATTTTGAGCAACATCCATATTTTGTGGAACACAGGGCATACGGAAGTGTGAACTTCTCCATTTTCAAATTCTCCTCTATCAGTAATGTATAAAAATAGCAAGAAACGAACCTTTCCCTTCTTACTTTTGTTTTTCTCTACAAACCTATAACTAACAAAGATATGAAAATATCAGACATTAAAGGACGGGAAATCTTGGATTCACGCGGGAATCCCACTATCGAGGTAGATGTAAGATTGGAATGTGGCATCATTGGGCGAGCATCAGTCCCCTCTGGAGCATCAACCGGTGAACATGAAGCTATCGAACTTCGCGACAATGACTCCTCGCGCTATAACGGAAAAGGTGTAAGCAAGGCTGTAATAAACATCAATGAAAAAATTGCACCAAACCTCCTTGGAGAGTCTTCATTAAACCAACGTGATATAGACCATCTGCTGATAGCATTGGATGGGACACCCTCCAAATCCAATTTAGGAGCCAATGCCATTTTAGGAGTATCTTTAGCCGTAGCCCGGGCAGCTTCCCTCTTTTTAGGGATTCCTCTCTACCGGTATCTTGGCGGCACAAATACATACATGCTTCCTGTCCCTATGATGAACATCATCAATGGTGGTCGCCACTCTGATTCCCCCATAGCCTTTCAAGAGTTCATGATACGCCCTATTGGAGCTACATCTTTCAGAGAAGCATTACGCATGGGAGCTGAAGTCTTCCATACGTTAAAAAAAGTTCTGAAAAAGCGGGGGCTAAGCACTGCTGTAGGAGATGAAGGAGGGTTCGCCCCTTCATTGAATAGTACAGAAAGTGCATTAGAATGCATCATCGAAGCAATCCAAAAAGCCAATTATACTCCCCAAAAAGATATTACAATAGCCTTGGATTGTGCAGCATCCGAGTATTACCGCAATGGAATGTACGATTACAGCCTTTTTGAAGGACCAAACGGAAAACGACGTTTTCCCCGCGAACAAGTTGATTATTTAGAGGAACTCATCAATACATATCCCATAGACTCTATCGAAGACGGCATGGCGGAAAACGATTGGGAAGGATGGAGAAAACTGACCAAACGAATCGGGAAAAGATGCCAATTGGTCGGAGACGATCTATTTGTTACGAACGTCAATTTCCTGCAAAAAGGCATTGACGAACAATGTGCCAATTCCATTCTTATCAAGGTCAATCAGATAGGCACCCTCTCAGAATCATTGGATGCCATCGCATTGGCTCAACGGAACGGATATCACACAATCATATCACACCGCTCAGGGGAGACTGAAGATACAACCATTGCCGACCTTGCCGTAGCAACAAACTCTGGTCAAATCAAAACAGGTTCGTTGAGCCGGAGTGACCGTTTGGCCAAATACAACCAATTATTACGTATCGAGGAAGAGCTTGGCGAAAGAGCCTGCTACGGGAGGTTGAAAGAACCTTAAACGGCCAAACAACGTAGCCAGACAAGAGCACAAAGGAATGCCAATACACAAATCAAACACCTGGGTTTCTTATGCATCAATCCATAGGATACAAAGAATAATAGGCCATACAGACAGCACAGTTCGATTAACGAAATATGCAAATTGCCAACATCTGCTCCTGGCAAACGATTACAAAGGGAAAGGCCTTCGTGCATCAAAGTCACCAACTTTTCAAGAATGAAGGCCATTCCTTTTTGAATGCTTACCCATGGAGTCAGTACTGACAGTAAAAATAACAACGAAAAAGCAACAATGACAAATGTCAATGGTACAACCCACAAGTTTACCAACAAAGCATAAGGAGAAATACGGGAGAAATAATAGATAACAAGTGGCAATACTCCTATTTGAGCCGAAACCGAAACCGTGGTAATATCCCATAAATACCGCAAGACGATGTTTCTTGGACGAGCCACCAATCCTGATAACCAAGGTTGAAGCAACAAGATTGAAGCCACTGCCATAAAAGACATCTGAAAGCCTACGTCAAAAAGGTAAAAAGGCTGATATAGCAACATCCCTAAAGCTGCCAAGGCCAATGTGTTCAAGGAGAATCCCACTCGGGTAAACGTATTTCCTACAACCAGCAAACTGAACATTATTGCCGCACGCACCGCCGACAGAGGGGAACCTACCAATAAAACAAACATCCACACAATGGGAATAACCAGCAACCGGCGCAGGTGGAAGAAACGTGTTCCTGGCAACAGAATGCTTATACAAGAAAGCAGGAACATGCAAATGATTCCTATATGAAGACCCGACAAAGCAAGAAGGTGGCTGGCACCTGAAACGTTAAACTGCTCACGGACTTCTTCACTCAACTCTTCCTTATAACCAAGTGTCAAGGCCGAAAGAATTGCCAATTCATCGCCCTTTATTCCGGAATGGGAATAATACGCAAGAAGATTATCACGCATTCTCAAAGCCCCGGCCTTCAACCCTCCAGGTTCTATAGAAGCAACTTTCCAATGGTGCGTATAAAGAATTCCGTCCACCTTACGATGATAAAGATAACGCACATAATCAAATTCATCTGAGAAATTCTCTGGAACTTTAATCTGTCCGTAGAAATAAAGGACATTCCCGGGTTTTAAAGAAGCGGCGATTTCATCTTTAGGCAGATAAAGCAAGATTGCATTATCCATCGGATGTACCGATTCGTCTTCTATACGGGCTTGCAATTGAACCGGACATAAATAGCTACGCGGCTTTTCCGACACATCATCAATCAGTTTTCCTTCATAGATATATGCCCTATCCGGCCAGGTGAAGGCTATCTGACTCCATTGGTACGAACATACAGCCACTCCGGCCATTCCCCAAAACAGCGCAGACAGCAATCCGAACAAATATCGCAGTCGCCATGAGAATAAAAAACAGGTCACCAACATGGTGACCCAAACAAGAAGTAATCCAAGAAGCAAGGACGTATAAGAGAGTTCTTGAAAACCCATGCCGCTATCGGCCAGGATTATCCCTCCCATAAAGGGGAGAAGCAAACGCAAAACAGGATGCGCTTGCCAAAAATTCAAGATACTCTCATCATTCACAACTGTTTCAAGGAATGAATGGTTTCCTCCGGATGAGCAGACTTGAACACATAGCTACCCGTTACAAGCACATCAGCTCCAGCCTCAACCAACAGAGGTGCAGTTTCATGGTTTACTCCACCATCGACCTGTATCAATGCCGAAGAACCGGTATGTTCAATCAAGCGCTTGAGTTCCCACACTTTCTCCAATGTGTGAGGAATAAACTTCTGTCCACCAAAACCCGGATTGACACTCATCAACAATACCATATCCACATCACGGATTATATCAGCCAACAAAGCAACCGGTGTCGCCGGATTCAACGTTACTCCCGCCTTCATCCCAGTTTCTTTTATTTGCTGTACCACCCGGTGCAGATGGGGACATGCTTCATAGTGTACATTCATCATGTAAGCACCTAATGATTTCACTTCAGGAATGAATTTTTCAGGATTTACAATCATCAAATGCACATCCAATGGCTTTTGGCAAAGTTTTGCCACGTGTTTCAGCACAGGAAATCCAAATGAGATGTTTGGCACGAACACACCATCCATCACATCCAAGTGCAACCAATCGGCTTCACTACGGTTAATCATCTCCATATCCGCTTGCAGATTGGAGAAATTTGCGGCCAACAACGAAGGAGCTATTTTTATCATTGCATCATCTGTTTTCCAATATAAATGCAAAGGTAAAGCTTTTTGTTGGATTAACCTAACACAAAACCTGGCAAACTTTCAGGAAGAAGTGAAGAAGCACGATAATTGCGAGCAAAAGTACGCAAAAAATTCAATGTCTTTTCACTTGGCGTACGACGCACACGATAAGAATTGCGCCGTTCACGAGAAGTTTCATAAAAAGAGGAAGAAGAAGTAATGTTTTCGTTCATAGGCAAAACTTTGATTATCTGTTTACATCTATAGAAACGCAGATAACCAAAGTTTAGTATAAACAACAGAAAATATTTTATATCCCAAAGACATTCAATAAACCGTCAACTGGATGTCCTTCTCTTCGGCCATACGCCGTATATTCAGCAAAGCATAACGCATACGTCCCAATGCGGTATTGATACTGACTCCTGTGATTTCTGCAATTTCCTTGAACGAAAGGTCTTGATAGAAACGCATATAGACAACTTCGCGTTGATTGTCAGGCAAAGCATCCATCAAACGTTTCACATCACGTAGCACCTGCTCGTTTACCAGCTGGGTTTCAATATTGTCATCTGACAAATTCACATTGTTAAAGAGATCTGTCTCTGTCTCGTCATTGGATATGACATTCTCATTACGTTCCTGACGGAAAAAATCTATGACCAGATTATGAGCAATCCGCGTAAGCCAAGCGGAAAACTTCCCATCGGCCGTATAACGTCCTTGCTGGATTGTGACAATAGCCTTGACAAAGGTCTCCTGGAAGATATCTTCGGTCAACTCTTCGTTGCGCACAATAAAATAGATGTAAGAATAGAGTTTATTCTTATACCTGTCCAGTAATATATCAAAAGCTTGGTTATTGCCTTTTGCATACATAGTGACCAATACATCATCGGTCATCTGTTTCATTTGTTCCATTACTTCTTCTAACTAATGTTTCTTCTTTGGAGTAATGTTTTCTATAGGCAATCAGTTTTTTAGGTTTATAATATCTATATGTTGTTCATTCGCGGTTGCAAATAAACGCATTATTTATGAAACTGGCAACTTTTTTAGGATTTTTCTTTATTATCACTCCACAAAAAGCCCTTCCGAAGCCTTATAACCACGCAAAAAGTCAGCAACAGGCATTCGTTTCTTGCCTGCCAGTTGCAAAGAAAGGATATTCAAATACCCATCAGCTAAAGCTACACGCAGGTAAGTTTTGCCATCGGTTGATACGGCTCCGATTTTTTCCTCGTGGGAGAAAAAGTGTTTCTCCGTCTGAAAGATTTTCAGCACTTGCGAAGTACCGTCTGCATTCACCAATTCCGTCCATGCAGCCGGATAGGGTGAGAGGCCACGTACAAAATCATATACGGCTTTCACTCCCTTTGACCAGTCTATGCGGCAAGTTTCTTTAAATATTTTTGGAGCCGGACGCAATTCTTCTTCCGAAAGTTTCAACAACTCTTCTTGTGGCACCGGTTTTACCGTACCTGCCAGAATTGCATCTACCGTCTCTGTCACTAACCGTCCACCCAGATTCATTAATTTGTCGTGAATCACCTCCACATTGTCCGCATCCGCAATAGGAATACGCACCTGCTGAATTACTTCGCCTGTATCAATTTCGTGCTTAAGGAAGAATGTAGTAATCCCTGTCTCTGTGTCACCATTGATAATGGCCCAGTTGATAGGAGCTGCGCCACGATATTGGGGAAGCAGAGAGGCATGCAGATTAAAAGTGCCCATAGCCGGCATGTTCCACACCACTTCGGGCAACATACGGAATGCCACCACTATCTGCAAGTCTGCCTTCAGCGAACGGAGTTCCTCCACAAAAGCCTCATCTTTCAGATTGACAGGTTGAAGCACACGTAATCCTTTCTCCAAAGCATATTGCTTGACGGGACTTGGTTGAAGCACACTACCGTGACGCCCCATCGGTTTGTCAGGCATGGTGATTACACCCACAACATTATACCCCCCCTCAACCAATTGACGCAGACTTTCTACGGCAAAGTCAGGAGTACCCATATATACAATCCTCAAATCTTCTTTCTGCATAACTCTTTTTTTTACTACTCTTCTGAAAAATCCACCAACACCTGACGATATGATGCAAAGACTTTCGATTTGGACACAAAGCCCAGATATTTGCCATCGGCATCATCTACAGGCAGGTTCCATGCCCCCGTATCATCAAACTTACGGATGACAACCTCCATGGAGTCATTCACACTCAATCGGCAGGGAGCATCGGCCATCAGTTTGTCAACCGTAAACCGCCGGTACAGTTCCTGGCGGAACATGATATGACGTATATCATCCATTTGCACAATGCCCAACAACACTCCCCCATTATCCACCACAGGGAAAAGATTGCGTTTGGCACGCGAGATGACTCCCACCAACTGGCCCAACTCCATATCCGGGCTTACGGTCTCAAAGTTCTTCTCCACCACATTTTCTATCTTCATCAGGGTGAGCACCGTCTTGTCCTTGTCATGTGTAAGCAATTCTCCTTTCTTGGCCAAACGTGTCGAATATATACTATGCGGCTCAAATACGACAATAGTCAAATAAGCTGAGACGGAGGTTATCATCAAAGGAAGAAAAAGGTCAAAGCCACCCGTCAATTCCGCAATCAGGAAAATGCCCATCAATGGAGCATGCATAACTCCTGACATCAAACCGGCCATGCCCAGAAGAGCAAAATTCTTCTCCGTCACCTCAATACCTCCCAAAGAAAGGATATTACTGATACGTGCCCAAACAAAACCTGTAATGCATCCGAGGAAAAGACTGGGAGCAAAAATACCACCACATCCGCCACCCCCGTTGGTAGCACTACTGGCAAAGACCTTGAAAAGCACTATCAGTATAAGGTATAGAAGCAAGACATCGCCAAACCCGTAAAACAAAGAGTTGTTCATCAGTGTATCCCATTCTGAAGGAGTCGTACCATTCAGCAGCAATGTAATGGTGTCGTACCCCTCACCATACAGAGGAGGAAACAGGAAAATGAGAACACTCAGCATCAATCCGCCAATCAGCAATTTCACGTAAGGACGTTGTGCAAATTTGCGGAACATATTCTCGCACCGATTCATGGTACGGGTAAAATAGAGTGACACCAACCCGCAAATGATACCCAACAGGATTACATGAGGAATACGTTCCATGGCGAAAGGCGAATCCATATTGAATTCAAACATGGCTTCAGTCCCTGTAAATATGTACGAAACGGTAGCCGCCGTAATACACGAAACCATCAAAGGAAGGAGTGATGACATGGTAAGGTCTATCATCAACACCTCTATCGTAAACACCAATCCTGCAATGGGAGCCTTGAAAATGCCTGCAATGGCACCAGCCGCACCACAACCGACCAACAACATCAGTTTGCGCCGTTCAATCTGAAAGACCTGTCCGAGATTTGACCCGATGGCCGACCCCGTCAACACAATTGGTGCCTCAGCCCCTACCGAACCACCAAACCCAATGGTCAAAGCACTGGCTATAACAGACGAATACATGTTATGCCGCCTGATTCGTGCTTTCTTCTGCGAAATGGCATAAAGGATTTTGGTCACACCATGGCTGATGTCATCCCTCACTACATACCGGATAAAAAGCATCGTAAGGAAAATACCCACAGCCGGATATATCAGGTACAACCAGTTGGCTCCCGTCGCATCAAAATGGTCAGTAAGAAAATTCTGAATCAGATGAATCAGTCCTTTCAGCAGAAGAGCAGCAAATGCCGTACAGATACCCACCATAAAACTGAGCACCAATATGAATTGCTTCTCGCTGACATGGTTTTGCCTCCACTCAAGGAAACGATTCATCAATGAAATCGTATTGTTCTTATGTTGTTTCATTCTCTTATAACCTTCACCTGTCCGCCTATTCCTAATTTTATTATACTTGAAGCCTTACCTGCCCCTTTCTCTTTTTGTCTGTACCCTACGATATAATCCACTTGTCGTTTGATGTCGTCACTGATATCAACAAAGTTCTTTGGCGCAGGTTCACCACTTATATTGGCCGAGGTGGAAACAATAGCCTTACGGAAACGGAAACAAAGTTGGCGCGAAAAGTCCTCATCTGTAACCCGGATTCCCACGCTCCCATCTTCGGCTATCAGGTTTTCAGCCAGATTGCGTGCTCCATCGTAGATGATTGTCAAGGGTTTGGTGGTCAATTCCATCAAATCCCATGCTATAGGAGGAACATCCTTTACATAATAATTCAGTTTGGCAGGCGAATCTATCAAAACCAACATTGCCTTACTATCTGTACGACGTTTAATCTCGTACACACGTTTCACAGCTTCAGCATTGGTAGCATCACATCCAATCCCCCAAATCGTATCAGTAGGATAGAGTATGACCCCACCCCTATTCAACACCTCTATGGCCTGTTTTATCTCTTCGTTCATAATCAACAATTAGCACATTATCACATCAGCACATTACCACATTACCACATTACCACATTGGCACATCATTCCACCGTCAGCACATAAACCGGTTGTGCCTCAACAGTTACACTTTTCTCGCCATCACCCTGATAAGCACATTGCACATAGATGTCCAATCGTCCCTGTTGTTTCCACAACTCGGTGTCGTGACTTGGCTCCCATGCCTCGACAGGAAAGTCTGTCAGGTCCTTGACATTCCAAGGATCGAAGCCCAAGTTGGCCGTGTACGCTACGGACACCCTACTTCCACGCTCCACATCGCGGAAAATGTAGTAGGCTTCCAGCGCACCATCCTTTTCGCGGATTGCCAGTCGGGGTCTTGCTATGGGTATGCACTTTGTACCTCCTCCGCTAAGGCTGAAGGGCGTTTTCCTGTCCCCCACCTGCTCCTGTCGCCAAGTCGTCCCGTCGTGCCATACCAACCTGTATTGCGGTATTTGACTGTCCGTATCCCTCCAATAAGTGGCAATATAGGGATGTCCGTTGGCATCGGCAGTCATGCTCGTTTGGTTGATGAGCTCGCTCCGTTGCGGTATCTGACAGGCCACCTCGGCATTGGCTATAGTGATGGGGAGGGTATAAATCTCACCTGTTGACTTCTCCCACGTACGTCCGCCATCGGCCGAACGCGCATAGCAGAGGTCATGGTTGGTGGCCACATCAGGAGTTTCACGCCATACCCACGACACATGGATAATGCCTTTCGCGTCCACGTAAAGTTGCCAATAGGCATTGCGTTTGCGTTCGCCATCAATGAGGACATCCTGCACACGGCTCCATTTCCTGGTTTTCACATCGTAGCGGTTCATCACCAGATTGCCCCTTCCCGAACCTCCCGAACGGTAAGCGAACAACAAATCTCCTCCATCAAGATTGTAGAATTCAGGATAAGTGATATCCTTTTCATCAACCCCTGTCATAGCCATCAGCGTGTCAAGCACCAACGAACCGGGTTCTACTGAACGGCAATACCGTAAAGGATTATTATGATGATCGAAAGATACATGCAAATACCCCTCTCCATCCACACCAATACTGATCACATTATGTGCATCATGGCAATTACCCTTGTATTGGGTTTGACTCACGGTCCACTTTCCGCCCTTGACACTCCGTTTCCCCAGGGTAAGCATCCCTTTGGCATCATAGTATGCAACATACTGCGTATCGCCATGTGTCGTGACTGAATTGTTGCGGAAAACGGTCGTATTTACCGAATTGCGGCTCCATCCGAATCCCACAGGACAGAGTTTCTGTGCAATGACAAGTTGCGCCCCCAATCCCAACAGTAAGAAGGCTACCCATTTACAAGGTTTAAAAATTCTGATTATCTTATTCATCATCCATTCCTCTTAATATCGGACAACAACTTTTTTGCCCATAAAAGCTGCCATCCAAAGTACAAACAGCGGCAAAGGTAACGTAATTCCACCAAAAAACCTCCGAATATCCCATCTTTTTGCAAGAATCACCGATATTCCAATTTATTATTCAAGTTTCGCAAGTAGAGAAGTTGCAGGAGTGCAGGAGTGTAGGAGTGACGCTTCGCTTAGGAGTGTATGCGAAAGTTGAATCGTTCTTTACAATGCGGAGAGGGAGAGGATTTAAATCTTCAGTCTCCAAGATACCTATCTTCATCGGGTAAGATTTAAATCTTTATATTAGTATCCGATAAAACTGCCACCATAAATCCTTCATCCGCGTCTAAAGAATGATAAGAAGGCATTTTGACACCCTCAAAGCTGAGGAGACTATCTGCAATTGGGGGGGTGTCATAATTAACTTTTTAGACGCGGATGACGCGGATGAAGAATTAAATGGTGGCATTTTTGACACAGCTTCCTACGGTAAATGTATTCAGAACCTTCATATTGTTATAATGTATATTCCGTAAACAGAATGTCAGTCCCTCTTCATTATTCACTTACAACGTCTGCCCCTGAACACGATTAACTCCGTTCGCCTACCGTGTTTGTCCGGTTCGCGAACGGAGTTAATAGTTTACGGAGAGTCTATTACGGTATATTCTCCAGGCGAGGATAACTCAAATAATATTGGCCATTGCAGTGCCAAATGATTAAGAATCGCAAACAAATAGTGTCTCTGTTAATTTTATGGGTATATATTTACTTTTTCAAAAAATTATTTTGCACTCCCCCAAGTTTGCCGTATCTTCGCGCTTTGCTAACAAAAAGGAATTGAATATATGATTGTCTGCATAGCCGAAAAGCCCAGTGTTGCCAAAGAGATAGCCGATATCTTAGGAGCACGTAGCCGCCACGAGGGATATCTGGAAGGAAATGGATACCAAGTGACTTGGACTTTCGGCCATCTGTGTACCCTGAAAGAGCCTCACGAATATACCCCCAACTGGAAAAGCTGGAGTTTGGGAAGCCTGCCGATGATTCCCCCACGTTTCGGTATCAAGCTGATAGCTGACACAGGAATAGAAAAACAGTTCAAGATAATCCAGCAACTGATGGAAAAGGCCGATGAAATCATCAATTGCGGTGATGCCGGCCAAGAGGGAGAGCTGATCCAACGGTGGGTGATGCAGAAAGCCGGAGCCAAATGTCCGGTAAAACGTCTTTGGATATCATCGCTCACTGAAGAAAGTATTCGCGAAGGATTCAACAATCTGATTGACCAAAGCGAAAAACAACCGCTCTACGAAGCAGGCCTGAGCCGAGCTATCGGCGATTGGTTGTTGGGTATGAACGCAACACGCCTCTACACATTGAAATACGGACAAAATCGCCAAGTCCTGTCCATCGGACGTGTACAGACCCCTACCCTCGCCCTCATCGTAAACCGACAATTGGAAATCGAAAACTTCAAGCCCGAACCTTATTGGGAGTTAAAGACAGTGTATAGGGACACCACATTCTCGGCCACGAAGGGCAAGTTCACTTCCAAGGAAGAGGGATTGGAATTTCTGGAAACGGTAAAGACCGCCCCTTTCACTGTCACCGATGTATCAGCCAAGAAAGGTACCGAGGCGCCTCCACGCCTGTTCGACCTGACCTCTTTACAAGTGGAGTGCAACAAGAAATTCGGTTATTCAGCCGACGACACTTTACGCCTCATCCAATCACTTTACGAAAAGAAAATCACCACCTACCCACGTGTAGATACAACATTCCTCAGTGATGACTTGTATCCCAAATGCCCGAACATACTGAAGGGATTGCGCGATTATGCCGCACTTACCGCTCCACTCGAAGGGAAGAAACTGACCAAGAGCAAGAAAGTGTTCGACTCTTCCAAAGTGACCGACCACCACGCCATCATCCCCACGGGTGTCTATCCCCAAAACTTGACGGACATGGAAAAAAGAGTCTTCGACCTGGTGGCCCGTCGCTTTATCGCAGCCTTCTACCCCGATTGCAAATTCTCTACAACTACCGTACTCGGTGAAGTGGAAAAGATTGAGTTCAAGGTGACAGGCAAGCAGATAACCGACCCCGGATGGCGCGTCATCTTCGGCCAACCATCTGCTGATGAAAAAACAGACGAAGAAGAGCGCACACTCCCCCTCTTCACGGTAGGCGAAAGCGGACCCCACCAACCCGACTTGAACGAGAAATGGACACAACCTCCCAAGCCCTACACCGAGGCCACCTTGCTACGAGCCATGGAGACGGCCGGCAAGTTGGTGGACAACGATGAATTACGTGACGCGTTGAAGGAAAACGGAATAGGCCGCCCCTCCACCCGAGCTGCCATCATCGAAACCCTGTTCAAGCGCCGGTATATCCGCAAAGAGCGTAAAAATCTGATAGCCACCCCCACGGGAGTAGAATTGATACAGATTATCCACGAAGACCTGCTGAAGTCTGCCGAACTCACCGGTATCTGGGAGAAGAAATTGCGGGAAATCGAACGGCGCAACTACGAAGCCAAGACTTTTTTGGAAGAATTGAAACAAATGGTGAGCGAAATCGTGTACAAAGTCCTGAGCGACAACACCAACCGTCGCATCACCATTGAAGCCCAACCCGATGCCGCCAAAGAAATAGAGAAAAAGGCCGCACAGAAAAAAGCACGTAAGGCAAGCGCTCCCAAAAAACCAAAAGCAGAGATGAATTCAGTGTCAGGTCAGAAAAAAATATCTTCCCAACCTGAGAAAAAAAATCCAGAAGGAATGCCCTGCCCGCTCTGTGGAAAAGGAGTCATCATCCGCGGACGCACCGCCTTCGGCTGCTCGGAGTGGAAAAACGGATGCACCTACAGGATTCCGTTCGAATAAATTCCTATTGGTGCCATACATGGGCCACACCTTCCTACAGGAAATACCTCCGTGGCTGAAATGCTCTATAAAAAACTATGGTGAGAGTTTTACCGGACACCGGTATAATGCAAAAACATTATAGCAGTTTACCCGACACCAATAAAGGATTGAATCAGATATACTTTTGCTGTTTCAACTCTTCGACGGCGATTTCCAGTTCTTTGTACCACTCCTCACCGAACTTGCGGATAAGGGGTTCGCGCAAGAACTTATAGACAGGCATATCTTTGGCTTTGCCTAATACGACAGCCGCCTTGCAGACATCCCAACGGTGGTAGTTCACCGCCTTGTAGGAACCATAGTCACCGATACGGATGGGATAGAGGTGACAGGACACGGGTTTGTAAAACTTGGTCTTCCCGGCCCTGTATGCCTTCTCGATGGCACAATAGCAACTGCCATCCTCACCGTAGCAGGTGAAGACACAGTCCTTACCATTCACAATAGAGGTCACAAGGTCTCCCTCTTCATCGGTATAGGCCACACCCTGCCGGTCAATGACCGCCCGTGCTTCGGGCGAAAGGTCATCCCATATCTCGGGGAGCACCTCTTCTATCTCGGCCACCTCGTCCAGTTCCAACGGAGCACCGGCATCACCTTCGACGCAACACTCTCCCTTGCAGGCCGAGAGGTCGCAAAAGAATTTCTCTTTCAGCACATCGAGGCTGACAACTACATTATCTATCTGGATCATAATTACATTTACAATTTACAAGGGACAAGGTACAAATTCAGGGACAATAATTACATTTACAATTTACCATTTACAAGGGACAATTCCAAGGACTATAGAACCTCCCATAAAAACAAATGTACAATGCACAATTGAGTACCGCAATGGCAAATTGTACATTGTACATTGTAAATTGTACCTGAATTTATTTAATCAGACACTTTCCATTCATCTCTGCCGGTTGGGGCAAGCCCATGATATGCAGGATAGAGGGAGCCACATCGGCCAATACACCATCCTCGACCTTGGCATCCTTGTTCTCGGTCACGTAGATGAAGGGTACTGGATTCAAAGAGTGGGCGGTATTGACTGAGCCATCACTGTTCACTGCATTGTCGGCGTTTCCGTGGTCGGCAATGATGATAGCCTCGTAGTCGGCCGCCTTGGCAGCTTCGATAACATCCTTCACGCAGGCATCCACAGCCTTCACAGCTGTTTCGATAGCACTATAGATGCCGGTGTGTCCCACCATATCGCCATTGGCAAAGTTTACGACAATGAAGTCGAACTTCTCTGAACGGATAGCCTCCACCAACTTGTCCTTCACTTCGAAAGCGCTCATCTCGGGCTGCAGGTCATAGGTTGCCACCTTGGGTGAAGCCACCAGGATACGCTCTTCACCTTCATAAGGTGTCTCGCGTCCACCATTGAAGAAGAAGGTCACATGGGCATATTTCTCTGTCTCGGCAATGTGCAGCTGGCTCTTGCCCTGAGTGCTCAGGTATTCGCCCAAGGTGTTCTGTACATTCTCCTTGTCAAAGAGGATATGTACACCGGTGAACGAAGCATCGTACGGAGTCATGCAGTAGTATTGGAGACCGGGGATGGTGTGCATACCAGCCTCAGGCATATCCTGTTGGGTCAATACCACGGTCAACTCCTTGGCACGGTCGTTGCGGTAGTTGAAGAAGATGACCACATCGCCCTCCTTGATGGTGCCGTCAACTGTGGCATTGTGGATGGGTTTCACGAACTCGTCGGTCACACCTTCGTCATAACTTTCCTGCATGGCCTGTACCATGTCTGTAGCCTGTTTGCCCTCGCCACTCACGAGCAGGTCATAGGCCACCTTCACACGTTCCCAACGCTTGTCGCGGTCCATAGCGTAGTAACGGCCCACGATAGAGGCTACATGTCCGGCACTCTTGGCACAGTGGGCTGTCAGTTCCTCGATGAATCCCTTACCGCTCTTGGGGTCAGTGTCACGACCGTCCATGAAGCAGTGGATGAAGGTATTCTCTATACCATACTCCTTAGAGATTTCGCAGAGTTTGTAGAGATGGTCAAGCGAACTGTGTACGCCGCCATTGGAGGTCAGTCCCATCAGGTGTACACTCTTGCCATTCTCCTTGGCGTAAGAGTAAGCGGCTACCACCTCCTTGTTCTGCAGGATGCTGCCATCGGCACAGGCACGGTTGATTTTCACAAGGTCCTGATATACGATACGTCCGGCACCAATGTTGAGGTGTCCCACTTCAGAGTTACCCATCTGTCCGTCGGGCAACCCTACATTCTCGCCACTGGCCTGCAACTGGGAGTTAGGATATGTCTCAGCCAGATAATCCATATAGGGAGTTGCGGTGTTGAAGATAACATCACCTTTACCGTGATTACCGATTCCCCATCCGTCGAGAATCATCAAAAGAGCTTTCTTTGCCATAATCTTTTCTTTATATTATTCCTTAATTATTTATTGATAGTCACTCAAAATCGGCGCGAAGTTAGCAAATATTCAGCGAATATGCACACATTCTAAGTTAATTATCTTATAGGAACTGAAAAAATAGAGGCTACAAGAGTTGTATGAAGGCCATTTCCACAAAAGATTCTTTTGCAACTCGGTTGTAACTGATTCTTTTTACCTTTGCACGGTTTTTAGAAATATAAGAGAAATAATGAAGAACTTAATGAACTGGACGGGAGGCTGTTTCTTGGCCTTATGTCTGACAACCGCTTGCGGCGGACATTCCCATCACGACCACGACCATGCCACACACGAGGAGCACGCCCATCAGCACGACGGGCACGACCATGCGGCTCATGCCGGACATACACATGCGGCAAACCATTCGTCGGGAGAAATCGTCATCGCCCCCGAGCAGGCACGGGCAGCCGGCATTGTGGCCGAAAAGCTTACGGCCAAGCCTTTCCGCCAAGTGATAGCGGTGAGCGGTGAAGTGCTCTCTGCCCAAGGCGAAGAGCAGACGGTGGTGGCCAATGTGGCGGGTATCGTCAGCTTCAGCCGCCCATTGACCGGAGGCACACAGGTGGGAAAAGGAACGGCCCTGCTCTCTATCTCGTCTGAAAACATGGCCGAAGGCAATCCTATCGAGCGTGCACGCATAGCCTACGAAGCGGCACTGAAGGAGTATGAACGCACCACACCGTTGGTGGCCAACAAAATTGTTTCTGAAAAGGAGTACGTCCGCATCAAGGAGGCCTATGAGCAGGCACGTCTGACCTACGAAGCCCTGAAAGCCGACCGGCCGGACAAAGGTGGAAGCGCCATCACCTCCCCCATGAACGGCTACCTGAAGAGTTGCCTGGTGAAGGAAGGTGACTATGTGAATGTGGGACAGCCTCTGCTGACCATCACACGGGGTAACCGTCTTTACCTGCGCGCCGATGTGCCCGAACGCCACTATGCCGCACTGAGCCATATCCGTTCGGCCAACTTCCGCACCTCCTACAATGAAAAGGTATATACGCTCGACGAACTGAACGGCCGCCTGCTCTCCTATGGACGGACGGCAGGCGAGCAGAGTTTCTACCTGCCCATGATTTTCAAGATGGACAACCGGGGCGGACTTATCCCCGGCTCGTTTGCCGAGATCTGGTTACTCTCCGATGAGATACCCATGTGCCTGAGCCTGCCCCACACCGCGCTGACCGAAGAGCAGGGAGTATATTTTGCCTACGTCCGGTTGGATGAGGAGTGCTACGAGCGCCGCGAGGTGAAATTGGGAGCCGACAACGGCCGCGAAGTACAAGTGCTCTCGGGACTCCATGCCGGCGAACACGTAGTGATGCAAGGCGCTTACCATGTCCGATTGGCATCGGTGAGCAAAGCGATACCGGGACATAGTCATGAACATTAAATTCAGTTGACAAGGGACAAGTGGACGAGTTGACAAGGCAAAATGCATTGTAACCCTCGTCAACTTGTCAACTCATCAACTTATATATTATGCTGAACAAGATTATACATTTTTCCCTGCATAACCGCCTGTTGGTGCTGGTGGCCAGCATCTTGGTAATGATAGGCGGCCTCTATACAACCTACCATACCGAGGTGGATGTCTTCCCCGACTTGAATGCGCCCACCGTGGTGGTGATGACCGAGGCCAATGGCATGGCGGCCGAAGAGGTAGAGCAACTGGTGACCTTCCCCATAGAGACCGCCGTCAACGGAGCCACCTATGTGCGCCGTGTACGCTCTTCATCGACCAACAGCTTCTCTATCGTATGGGTAGAGTTTGACTGGGGGACAGATATCTATCTGGCGCGACAAATCGTGTCGGAAAAACTCTCCATCGTGGCCGAAGAGTTGCCCGACAATGTAAACAAACCGACGTTAGGTCCCCAATCGTCCATCTTGGGCGAACTGATGATTATCGGCCTGACGGCAGACAGCACCTCGATGCTCGACCTCCGTACGTTGGCCGACTGGACTATCCGCCCACGCCTGCTCTCTACGGGTGGTGTGGCACAGGTGGCCGTACTGGGTGGCGATGTGAAGGAATACCAGATACTGATTGACCCTGCCCGTATGCGCCACTACGGAGTGTCGGTGGACGAGGTGTTGGCCGCCACACGCGATATGAATGTGAACACCAACGGCGGAGTCCTCTACGAACATAGCAATGAATACATCGTGCGAGGCATGGTTTCGACTACCCGTGCCGAAGAGATAGGACAAGCCGTTGTCAAACGGATGGGGACAGTACCCGTCATGCTGAGCGACATTGCCGAAGTGCGCATCGGTGCACAAGAGCCCAAGATTGGTTGCGCATCGGTGGAAGGGAAACCGGCCGTACTGATAACCGTCACCAAACAACCGCAGACGGGTACATTGGAACTGACCGAGCGTATCGACCATTCGTTGGAGGAGATCAAGACCACCTTGCCAGCCGATGTGAAGGTGAATACCGACATTTTCCGCCAGTCGCGCTTCATAGACAGCAGCATCGGCAATGTGAAGAGCTCGTTGCTGGAGGGTGCCATTTTTGTGGTCATCATCCTGGCACTCTTCCTGGCCAATGTACGTACCACCGTCATATCACTTGTCACCCTGCCACTGGCACTTGTCTTCTCTGTCCTGGCACTCCACTTCATGGGGCTGACCATCAATACCATGAGTCTGGGAGGTATGGCCATTGCCATCGGGTCGCTGGTGGACGATGCCATTGTGGATGTAGAGAATGCGTGGAAGAGGCTACGTGCTAATCAGGCATTGCCTGTAGAGGCTCGTCAGTCTATTACAGATATAGTGTTCGCGGCCAGCAGCGAAGTGCGTATGCCCATTCTTAATTCTACACTGATTATCGTTGTCAGCTTTGTCCCCCTTTTCTTCCTTTCGGGTATGGAGGGACGTATGTTAGTGCCATTGGGCATTGCCTTCATTGTAGCATTGTTTGCGTCTACTTTAGTAGCCCTGACACTGACACCTGTACTCTGCAGTTATCTGTTAGGCGATAGTCAGAAGCAAGGGGAACTGAAAGAGGCTCGCCTCGTGGTGTGGCTAAAGCGCCACTACCGCATCGCCCTTGAGTGGGCATTGGCACATAAGCATGGGGTGTTGGGCGCAACCATCACCCTCTTCATCGGCGCCTTAGCAGGATTCTTCACGCTGGGCCACAGTTTCTTACCATCGTTCAACGAAGGGTCGTTCACCATCAATGTCAGTTCATTGCCCGGCATCTCCTTGGAAGAGAGCAACCGTATCGGACGACGGGCTGAGGAACTTCTGCTCACCATCCCCGAGATAGAGACCGTGGCACGCAAGACAGGACGTGCCGAACTGGACGAACATGCTTTGGGTGTGAACACCTCGGAGATAGAGGCACCCTTCACCCTGAAGGAGCGTTCACGTGAGGAACTGACCGCCGAAGTACGTGAAAAGTTGGGCACATTAGTAGGCGCCAACGTAGAGATAGGCCAGCCCATCAGCCACCGCATCGATGCCATGTTGAGCGGCACAAAAGCCAGCATAGCCATCAAACTCTTCGGCACAGATTTGAACCGCATGTTCACCATGGGTAACCAAATCAAGGAAGTCATCGCTGACGTGGAGGGCATTGCCGACCTGAATGTGGAACAACAGATAGAGCGTCCGGAGCTGAAGATAGTACCCCGCCGCGAAATGTTGGCACGCTATGGCATCACCCTGCCCGAGTTTGCCGAGTTTGTCAGTGTGAACATGGGAGGCGAAGTGGTGTCGCAAGTGTACGAGGAAGGCAAGACCTTTGACCTGGTGGTACGTACCGCCGGTGACCGACGCGACCGGATGGAGGATGTGCGGGCACTGATGATTGACACTCCCGAAGGACGCATACCGCTGAGCTATGTGGCCGATGTTACTTCGGCCATGGGTCCCAACACCATCAGTCGCGAGAATGTGAAACGTAAAGTGGTCATCTCGGCCAACACCAGCGGGCGCGACCTGCGTAGCGTGGTAAACGACATACAAGAGCGGGTGAATGAACAGATAACCTTGCCCGAAGGGTACCACATCGAGTATGGCGGGCAGTTCGAGAGCGAACAGGCGGCATCCAACACTCTGTTGCTCACTTCGCTGATGAGTATCATCATCATATTCCTATTATTATATATGGAATTCAAGAGTGCCAGTGAGAGCGCCATCATCCTGCTGAACCTGCCTTTAGCTCTGATAGGCGGCATATTCGCCCTGCTCGTCACATCGGGCGAAATGAGCATCCCTGCCATTATCGGATTGATTTCACTCTTCGGTATTGCTACAAGAAACGGTATGCTCCTCATCTCCAACTACAACCGCCTGCGTAGTCAGGGTGTCGGACTCTACGAAAGTGTGGTGGAAGGTTCACTCGACCGGTTGAACCCCATCCTGATGACAGCCCTATCATCAGCCTTGGCAATGATTCCTCTGGCCATCAACGGCGACCTGCCCGGCAACGAGATACAAAGCCCGATGGCAAAAGTCATCTTGGGTGGCCTTTTGACATCCACTTTCCTGAACGGTTTCATTATCCCGATTGTCTACCTGATGATGAACAAAAGGAAGGAGAAGAGCGTTCAAGTGTAAGGAAATGTTACCATTCACAGTTTCAGACAGCCACTCCTTTTGGGCAGATGCGCTGAAACCCGCATGAACAGGCGCTTTCCAATAATTACAGTGAGTACCCGTTATGGGTCACAGTGACCCATGCTCACGAGTCACAGTGACTGTCAGGCATGACTCACAGTGACTCTTGGCCACGAGTCACTGTGACCTATAAAAACAGCTAACCATAAGATTGAAAATTGTAAAATAATATAACCGCTATGAATATCTCCAAACTGAGACAGAAACTATTCACTCCCCTCCTCCTTCTGTTGGCAGCCCCATCCTTGGCCCAGACCGCTGACCCTACCGCTCCCATATTGGAGCAGATTGAGCAAAACAACCGCCGCCTGCAGGCTGCCCGCGAGGTGGAGAAGGCCGAAGTGCTTGAAGCAAAGGGTGAGAATAATCTGAGCAACCCGGAAGTGAACTATGCCCACCTGTTCAACAGCGACCGCACGAGCCAACAGCAGAGCGAGCTGACCGTGGTGCAAGGTTTCGATTTCCCCACAGCCTATGTGGTGCGTGGCAAAGCCAACCGCCTGATAGCCGATGCCGCCAAGTGTGGATATATGGTAGAACGGCGGAACATCTTGCTTGAAGCCAAGTTGCTATGCCTTGACCTGATAGGGCTGAATCGCGAAGCCGCCCTCCTGCACATCCTGCAGACCCATGCCGACAGTTTGGCACATCTGTGTGAAGCCCGATTGCAAGCCGGCGACGCTACCGCCCTTGAGGTGAACCGCGCCAAGCTCGACCTCATGGCCCTGCATACCGAACTGGCAGACAACGCTGCCGCCCATCGTGCGGCCCTGCAGAAGCTGATGGCCATGAACGGCAATCTTCATATCGAGCAGATGGTGGCTGGCGACTATCCCACTGTCCCCCTACTGCCCGACTACGAGACACTGCGCGACGAACTGATTCCCCTCGACAAGGAGCTCCAGCAGGCCGATGCCTCTACCCAAGTGGCCAAGAAACAGGTAGCGGTAAGCAAGCAGGGATGGCTCCCACATCTGCAAGTAGGATACCGGCGCAACACAGCTCCCACCGAAGAGTTCAACGGCTTTGTTGTCGGTGGCTCTATCCCCCTCTTTGCCAATAAGGGGAAGGTGAAGGCTGCCCGTGCCCGTGCCCTGAGTGCCGAGCTGGTGAAAGAAGAAATGGAAATGACCGTAGAGGCCACCCTCCAGGCCCTCTACAACGAGGCCCGTCAAGTGCAAGAGGCCATGAGCGCCTACGACCTGCCCCTGATGCAACACTCCTTCGCCCTCCTGAACCAGGCATTGCATGGCGGAGAACTCTCATGGCACGAATACTTTGTAGAGATGGAGTCCCTTGTCCGTCGTGGTCAAAGCTACCTGAAACTGGAGAACCGCTACCACAAGGTGATGGCAGAGATATATGCCAACAAGTTGTAAGCCCCATCACCTTCTTGGGGAAACAACCGAAAACTAAAACATTTCAATATTGGCATTCATTTTATCCGCACTTCCTTTGCCATATCCCTAAAATACACTATCTTTGTCGCAATTCTGCCCTATACATGCAGAATTGCACGCCATGAAAGGAGAAAAGGAACTGCAACGAATCAAGGCCTCGAGCCATAGCGAACAGACACAGTCTATTGTAGGCAATACGTCCGAAAAGACCGTAAATGTCTGTCCGCACTGCATGACAAAGAATGACCCCGATGCTCTGTTCTGCGAAGAATGCGGGACAGCATTGATGAAGGACTCCCTTTGTCCTATCTGTCATCATCCTTTAGATTCGCGGGCAGACTTCTGCGAACATTGCAAATCCTACATCTCACATAACCGGTGTGCCATTTGCGGTGCAACCATGTCCGACGGAGATGCCTACTGCCCCCAATGCGGAACCTCACGCCAAGGCATACGGTGTCCGGCATGCAATACCCTCTCTCCGTTCAGCTATTGCCGCGTATGCGGATTACCTTTGACCCAAGAAGCCACCAAACAAAGAGAAAAAGCCCGCCAAGACCCCTTCTGCAAACAGATTGACGAATTGGCCCGTGAATTGGACAACCTGACAAAGATAATCCCTGTAAAAGATAACAGACATGCCGAACGCAACAAGAAAAACGAAGAGCTATGTAACAGAGTCCGAAACATATTAGGAGGAAATAGCAGCACACATCCCGAAGCAGCCCGGCCACAACAAGATTCAAGCGAAGAAATAGCAGAACGCATCATTGAAAAACGCAAAGAACTACAAGAGTTGTTGGACGCAGCCTCTACTCCTCCACAAGAAGACCCCATTGCTGCACGCAATTATCTGATGGCACGAAAACCTGCCTCTGTACGTATCGGATGGAAATGCAATTTCAAACAAGCCATACACTCAAGTCCATGTGGATGTGCATGTCCACAGTTAGGCGGAAAGTGGATAGTCCTGACCCCTACAACACCAGTGGAAGATGACCTTTAACCCTTTGAAAAGATGGAAGAACAACAGACTCTACATTATAGCGGATCAGAAGGATACACCCCACAACAAGGGAATCAGGAGGTGACAATGCGACTGAACACATCTGTCACGCCCAAATCCCCAAACGGCCGGACATCCCGCAATTCCAAGACAAAAGGACTACCGGTAAAAGAGCTCCCGGTTCATGGTGACATTTTTGTTTTGGCAGGTGAAATCTACCATAAAGTCAGAATCTTGTCACAATCATCAGGCGAAGCACAAGTAATCCTTGTACAACGGGAAAGCAAAAATTATGTCCTCAAACTATACTACCCCGGATACATACCTGAAAAAGATGTCCTGCAAGTTGTGTGGAATATGGATTTCGAGATGATAGTCCGCCTATATGATTATGGGGAAACCTTTGTCGAAGGTGCCAAACGGGAATACGAACTGATGGAATGGCTTGAAGGTATCTCATTGGCCGATTACAAATTAGGACAAAATAAAGAACAATTCAAGAAAATAGCTCTTGCAACAGCAGCAGCTCTCGAATATTGCCACAATTGCAATCTCATCCATAAAGACGTAAAGTTGGGAAACTTTATTTTCCGGGACAAAGCAATGACCAACCCTCCCGTACTTACAGACTTCGGAATATCAACCCTGATAGACGATAAGGAAATCATACACAAAACGACACAAGCACGCACCCCCCTTTATGCTGCCCCGGAAATGTATGATAACGTCATTGACGGAGAGGTAGAACTGACACCTGCTGCAGACTATTATTCATTAGGCATCGTTCTCTTCTTCTTATGGCTCGGCTCAAGTCCTTTTGCCGGAAACGAACGAGCCATGATGCGCATGAAGAACGAAGGCAGATTGCCTAATCTGGACAAATTGCCTGAAGATGTACGGAATCTTGTCAGAGGACTCACCGTGGTCAACCCAGACAAACGATGGGGATACTACGAAGTGGAACGTTGGTACGCAGGAGAAGCTGTAGATGTTGACGAAGCCTCCATCTACCTGCGCTATAAGCCTTTCATTGTAGATTCTGAGAAGAATATCATCGCGAACGATGCTCAAGAATTAGCGGCCCTACTGGCCGTACGCAAACATTTAGGAATCAAATACCTATACAGCAAGGTCATTTCTGTTTGGTTAGAAGAATGTGGGAACCAGAAATTAGCAGTAGAACTGGACGACATCGTGGACAAACGCTATCCTTTAACACCTGAAATCGGTTTTCAGGCTGCATTATACACTCTCGACAAAAAACTTCCTTACCATGCCGGAAAGGGGCATACATGCAACAATGTCCATGAAATAGTCATGGACATATTGGCCAATATAGAGGACTATAAAATAATGCTTCAGGATGAGAACCATCCACTATACGTCTATTTGGAAATGACAACCGAATTAGAGGTAAACAGACTTAAAGACCATTTCAAGACAAACAAACCGGAAATAGCAATTTGGAGATTCATCTTTGAAATAGACAACACCATTCCCTTCCTTACAGACAAACCATCGCAAACAATAGACGAAATCATTCAATCTTTTGCAGAAAGAGACTGCAAAGAAGATGAATGGATATCATTGACTGACGGACGTTTGCTTTCATGGCTATACTACAAATCTGACCCACTAAGATACATTACACTGAAAGAAGTTTATGACCAGCATTTACCTTATTCCCGGTCAGAAGCTTATCGGATTCTATACCTATTGGACAGGAATGTCGGGTTTGACCTGCATAATGCAACAGAACGTCATCAGATAGCTGCCATTATGTCCGAGCAGTTGATGAAAGCTCAGAATCTGGACAAAAAATCTTTTGGGAAAGCATTGGAAGAATACATAAAAAAGGAAAGCCGACTGGTTTATTATGCACAAATTCATGGATGGCAAGATGTCATCATGTTGCATAAACAAATTTTCTCTTTACAAGAGTTTGAGCAATCCTCACGTTATGGAATATACGACGAAAAGATAGCAGCTTACCGCTTCTGTAAAGCATTAGGTGGAAAGCCTGAATATTATTTACGTACCAATGGCAGATTAATTACAACGTTAGAACAATACCAAGAACTTGATTCCAAAACAAAAAGGGCGGAAATAAGGGGAGGAAGTATGAAACAATGGTTAACCATTTTCTTCCACGAAAATCCAAACGAAACATTCGAGAATAAATTCAGTTACGAACAGGCACTTGGAAATTATCTGACAGAGATTGGGAAATCTGACTCTAATGATCCTCATTTCAAGCGGTTCAAACATGCATGTGAAGCAGAACAGAACAAGTTGAATACCGCTCGACTGACAAGCAATTCCATCCATTCACAGGAAAAAAGACTTTCTTTCATTTTCTTTGCATCAGTTCTTATTTTGTGTATGCTGATTGTTTACTTTCAGTATCCTAATCCTACATCCTTCCTACAATATGTTCCAATTCTTATTGGTATTCCCACAGGATTAACAGGCATAACATTGACCGCATCATGGAGTTATTTTCATGGAAACGGTTTTTTAGCAAATTTCATTTGGGGGGGTATTGGAGGATTCATAAGCGGTATTTTCCCAGTTTTCCTTTTCGGACAAATAGGGGCTGAAGAAACAAGCAGTTTAGTCATTGCCTCAATTGTTATGATAGGAATATGCACAACTCTTGCTGTATTCTTTGGAAAAAGAAAATCCATCCATAAATACAAAGAATTGAAGAAACTGTTTCATGAAGATACAAATGCCACATTAATAGATGCACTATATTATACATTCAGACAAAAATCAAATCAATTCAAAGGTTCCAACCATAAAGCATTGGAGGATGCAACCGGTATAATGAAGGCTGCACGAATTGAATATTTGGTCCATTACCTGATATGGATACTATTCACATGGACTTTAATTGTTTTATTTGTTGCGTTCCATCCCGCTTTATTGGCCTTTGAACTTCCTGATATAGGAGAGTCACAAGATTATATCAACAAGTTTATCAATCTGTTTAACACATCGGACATCCAACTATGATTTGCATACAATGTCATAAAGAGAACCGTCCCATCGCCCGTTATTGCAAATGGTGCGGAAAAGCTATTCCACAGAATAATGATCCTTTAGGGAAACTTGTAGGAATGGAAAGTATAAAGACTGAGTTCAGGAATATAGTCCGTACTTTTATCCAGCTCCGAAACATTTCGCATACAAAACAAATAAGATTGAACATCAACTCCATTATAATAGGAGATACAGGAACAGGGAAAACAACCATCCCACAAATTCTTCATGAATACTTAAAAGAGCAAGGCATTCTTGAGAAATCAAAGTTAACGATTGTTGATGCTGTTGATTTCGGACAATTTGTTGAACATTGGGATAGCAACATCAAAGAAGCAAAAGGAGGAATCCTATTTTTCGACAACGTACAGAAATTATTACCAGACAGTTATTCAAAAAATGTAAACCCATTAGACAAACTCTTTACCCAAATGGACAAGTGGGACAACGATCCTATCGTTATTCTTGCAGGTCTTCCGCATGGATTAGAAGAGTTTTTGGAAAACAATCCCTCAGTACGAAGCCGGTTCAAATATATCTTCCGATTACCGACCATGGGTGTGGAGGAAATCTATGAACTGACACGCCGGACTTTATATGAGCGTTATTCTATAGAAAAGATATCCTCTTCAGCTAAAGAAACACTCATGCGCCAAATCAAATATGAATTAAAGAATAAAGACGAAGCATTCGAAGGAGCTCGTCATGCCCAAAAAAAGGCTGAAGACATCTTTACTGCATACATATCGAATCCTGCAAGAAAAACAAATGCTATTGAAACCGAAGATATCCCAGGATATGTCCCCAAAATACGGACATTGGAAGATATCCTCAAGGAATTGGACGATTTCATTGGAATGGAGGATGTGAAAAAGACCATTCGGGAAATAGCATGGGAGGTACAAGCGAGTGTACAACGCAAAGAACGAGGGATTGGTACCGGAGAAAACCTTGCATTACACATTGTCCTTACAGGAAATCCAGGAACAGGAAAAACCTCCATTGCACGCAAAATGGGAGAAATATTCGAATCCATAGGTTTCTTGCCCAGCGACCATGTTGAAGAGGTTGATAGAAGTCGGATGGTCAGCCAATACATAGGTGAAACCCCAAAACTTGTGGACCAATTGTGTGATAAAGCGATGGGGGGCATCCTGTTCATAGATGAAGCCTACACTTTAGCCCCAACGAATGAAAATGGAGAAAAAGACAAACGAGGCACGCAAGCTTTAGAAAAACTCATGAAGCGCATGGAGGATGATCGGGGGCGCTTTGTCGTAATTGCAGCAGGATATAAGAACGAAATGGAAAATCTACTCAACGTTAATCCTGGTATGCGTAGCCGATTCAACCGTTTTCTGCATATCAATGATTATAATCCCGAAGAATTGTATCAAATCCTACAAGTCTTTGCTCATAAACAAAATTATAAATTAAGCCCTGAGGCGTCAAAAACTGCACGTTTGCTTATTGAACAAATTCACGCTTGCCGCAACAACACATTCGCCAATGCTCGAGAAATGCGTTTATTGTTCGAGAAAATGTGTACACGCCATTCGGAGCGTATTAATCGGTTACCTCTTGATTTGCAAACAAACGAAATCCTACAGACCTTTGAGGCTGAAGATATCCCATATGAGAAGCCGGAAACCATCAACTATGAAGATTGTCTGAAGGGATTAGATGCTCTAATCGGATTAGAGAATGTGAAAGAGGAAGTAAGAACTATCGTCTCACGTATCAATATGCAAATCAGACGAGGAGAACAAGCTACATCCTTGGCTGGTCATTATGTCTTTACCGGTAATCCAGGAACAGGAAAAACGACCGTAGCCCGAATCATGGCAGATGTATTCAAGGCTTTAGGCATTGCAACCCGCGGAGGATTGATAGAAGCAGACCGTAGTAAATTGGTAGCCGGATATACCGGACAAACTGCCATTAAAACGAATCAACTGATAGACAAAGCCTTAGGAGGAGTGCTATTTATTGATGAAGCATACACGCTCTATACAGGCGAAGGGGACACTTTCGGCAAAGAAGCCCTCGATACATTATTAAAGCGTTTGGAAGATGACCGAGGAAATTTTATATGTATCGTTGCCGGTTATACGAAAGAAATGCACGACTTCATCCATTCAAATCCAGGTCTAAAATCCAGATTTACCAAGAAAATACATTTTGAGGATTATAGTCCAACCGAATTGACAGAAATCTTCATCAATATGGTCCAGAAAAAGAATCTGGTAATGGACGAATCGGCCATGCGCGCTCTTCAAGTATGTACAGAAAACATGTATGCCATGCGCGGTCCTGGCTTTGGAAATGCACGTGAGATTCGAACTCTTTTTGAACAAGCTGTATCCAATCAAAGCAAAAGACTTAGTGATATTGCCACAAATGAAGAAGGACAAACCACAAATAATGATTTGTTCAAGCTCACGGCTGAAGATATTACAGGAGAAGAAAACACGCATAACAAGACTTTGGACGAAGTTATCTCTGAATTAGACGAGTTTATTGGAATGAATTCCATTAAAGAAGCCATCCGAAGACTTGCCGTACAAGTTATTTTCGTCAAACAACGACATCAATTGGGAATCGCTGGTGCAGAACCTATGGCTTTAAATATCATTCTCACGGGAAATCCTGGAACAGGAAAAACTTCAATTGCCCGAAAAATGGCTGAAGTATTCAAAGCTATCGGCCTGCTCCCCACCAATAAAATTATCGAGACAAACCGAGGTCAGATGATTGGCAAATACATGGGAGAAACCCCAGGATTGGTAAATTCTCTTTGCGACCAAGCTATGGGAGGAGTTCTTTTTATCGATGAAGCCTATACTTTATACGACAATGCTGGTGGAAACGAAGACAAATATGGTAAAGAGGCCGTAGAGACTTTGATGAAACGAATGGAAGACGACAAGGGCAAATTTGTAGTTATCGCAGCAGGATATCGCAAGGAAATGGATAAATTCATAAAGAATACGTCAGGTTTGGAAAGTCGTTTTACCCACCAATTCAATATTGATGACTATACCGAATCCGAGCTTGTTGATATATTCAAATCATTAGTGAAGAGAAAACAATATATACTTTCTGAATCTGCCGAAGTGGTATTGAAAGATTTAATTCATGAACTATGCCTGAAGAAAGATAGAAATTTTGGAAATGCCCATGAGATAGAACACTTGTTCGACAAGACCATCAGCAAATTGTCTATGCGTGTGGCATCTATTCCAACTGACCGATTAGACAAACGAGATTATCAGGTAATAGAGCCACAAGATCTCAATCCTACAGATTAACATTAAAAAGAATCCAAGTATGCTTTGTCCTAAATGCAAAAATGAAATAGATAACGATTCGTACTACTGCGACCAATGCGGACAGGAAATCAGTTATTGCCAGACATGTCACAAACCTGGCAAAGGGAATCGATGTACTTCATGCGGAGGAATAATGATAGCAAGTTCCATTTTCTTCAAGACCGAAGAAGAAAACAATAAAGGAAGCGGCAACATAAGCTACAAATCCAATAATGCAACATTTCCCGCTTCAGAGGAAGAAGCTGTTACGCCTCTGATTTTACCCCAATCTGCCCCTGAAGGTGAAGGAAGACATTTGGTCTTATCAAACAACATGTTGAATCTTGTCATAGAAGGAAAGGATAATGCCATTATTGGCCGTAGGCAAGGAATCTATAGCAACATACTTGCCCACTTCCCATATATTTCAGGCACACACGGAAAAATCCAATTTGATGACCAATCGAAAAAGTGGACATTTACAGATTTGAATTCATCCAATGGAAGCAAATACAACCATGTTCCCTTGAAGCCTAACGTTCCTTGCGTCCTACAACATGGTTCCACCATACAATTAGCCGACATTCTATTGACGGTTTCAATAAGTTAGAATATAAACCTTAAAAAATAAAACATTATGAAAGCTCTTACAAGATTACAAGTTTTAGTATTTTTAGCCTGTGCAAGTTTGGCTATTCATGCACAAGTAGTGTTGGACATCGATGCCGGTAAACGCGGTGCTACGATTGGCGACCGTCACTATGGCATCTTCTTCGAGGAAATCAATCATGCGGGAGATGGCGGACTTTATGCGGAACTGATTCATAACCGTTCTTTCGAGGATAATGCCGCCAATCCCGACAATTGGCAGAAAGTAGGCGGAGCCACTATGGCGTTGACCACCAAGGGGATGATGAATGAGGCACAGACATTGGCGCTGAACCTGAAATTTCTCTCTGCCGGCGATGGTGTGCGCAACAACGGTTTTTGGGGTATCAATGCTGTAAATGGACGTACCTACAAACTGAACTTTTGGGCTAAAAGCGATGCCGGATACAACGGGACACTGACGGCCCGATTGGAGACAGAAGCAGGTGTATCGTTGGGACAGACAGCAATACCAGTCACCCTGAATGGTGAATGGAAGAAAGTGACAGCAGAACTGACGGCTACGGGAAATGATGCAAAAGCCTGGTTCTCGCTGACATCGTCTGTTTCAGGAGACATATGTCTGGATGTGGTAAGCCTCTTTCCCCCAACTTACAAAAACAGGGAAAACGGATGCCGCATTGATTTGGCCGAAAAACTGGAAGCGATGAATCCTGCATTTGTCCGTTTCCCCGGTGGTTGTTATGTGGAAGGACATTGGGCAAACGGAAAGACCAACCGCTTTGAGTGGAAGAATACCATCGGACCGATAGAGAGACGCCCCGGACATCGGAATAACAATTGGAACTATAACGTCAGCGATGGATTGGGATTCCATGAGATGCTGCAGCTGACCGAGGACCTTGGTGCTGAGCCTTTGTTTGTGGTCAACATGGGTATGGGACACGGATGGATGGTTGATTATACAGAAATCGGCGAATATATCCAAGAAGCTCTGGATGCCATCGAGTATTGCAATGGCGACGTGACCACTACATGGGGAGCCAAACGTGCGGCCAACGGACATCCCGAACCGTTCAATCTGCAACTGATAGAAATCGGAAACGAAAACTATAACTATAACTTTGACAACAACAGCGACCAGAGCGACCACTATGCCGAGCGCTACTACCAGTTCTACCAGGCCATACGTGCCAAATACCCTGACATGGTGATTATTGGTAACGTGGAAGCATGGAGTACAGACAATCCTACATGGCGCAACTCATATCCTGTGGATGTGGTGGACGAACACTATTACCGCTCTCCTGCGTGGTTCGTGAACCAATATAGCAAGTATGACGCCTATGACCGTTCTCGTCCTAAGGTCTATGCCGGCGAGTACGCAGTGACACAGGACTTCGGTACGACAGGACATTTGCGTGCCGCCTTGGGCGAAGCTGTCTATATGTTGGGTATGGAGAACAACTCTGACATGTGCGTGATGAACAGCTACGCCCCCATCTTCGTGAATGAGAACGACCAGAACTGGAAACCCGACATGATACGTTTCAATAGTAGTGAGAGTTTTGGTACACCTTCATATTATGTCCAGCAACTGTTCCCAAACAATGTGGGTAAACAGAATGTGAAGTGGACAGAGATGAACAACGAAATGCGGAAGGAAGGAAGCCTATTTGGCCTGAGTACATGGAAAACTGCAGCGACTTTTGACAACGTGAAAGTGACGGATGCCAATGGTGCTATACTCTTTACGGATGATTTCTCAACCGGTAAAGAGGTATGGAGCTATTCAGGTGGAACTTGGAGTGTGGGCAATGGTGTATTGAGCCAGACAAGCACCAGCATGGAGGGACAGATATACCTCTGTTCGGTGGAGGCAGGCGAAAACTATACATTGGAAGTTGATGCCACCAAGACAAGTGGCGCCGAAGGATTCCTCATTGCCTTCAACTATCAGGATGCAAACAACTATTGCTGGTGGAACTTGGGAGGCTGGGCCAATACCGCCCATGGTGTGGAAGTATGTACCAATGGCAGTAAATCTACAGTGGCTAACCGTAGTGGTTCTTTAGTGACGGGACAGACCTACCACCTGAAGATTGAAGTGGCCGGTGCATCCGTAAAATGTTACATGGACAACAATCTGATGCACGAGTTCACCCTGCCCGTACAGCGCAAGGTGTATGTATCCTCCAACATCGATGACGAAGAGGGTATGCTCTACGTGAAGATTGTGAACCCAAACAATGTGGAAGCTCCTGCCGTTATCAACCTGAAGAATGCAACCCTGAAGAGTGGCGAACTGATTCTGATGACCAGCGCCAGCTCTGAAGATGAGAACACAGTGGACAATCCGAATAAGGTATGCCCCTCACCTGCTACCCAACTGACAGGTATTGTAGGTAATACCATCACCTATACCATACCGGCCAATTCGCTGAACATCTTGCGCTTGTCGGTGACAGACATCACCACATCCGACCAAGCAGGAAAACCAGCAACAACGGCTGATGTCGAAAACTTCAAAAAGCAGATAGCCAACACCATGAGCCGTCTGAACTACCTGCACAACAGAGCCCCTCTGCCCAGTACTACGGCTGAAGGGATTGCTATCCAATGGATGCTGAAGGAGGATATGCCGGGATATGTAACTCTTCAGAACAACAACTACTCACAGACATTGTCAGTACAAACTCTGCCTGAAGGTGGGACACTGAAGGTCGGAACTCTGACCGCCTCTGTAACCTTTGCCGATGGCTCGGTGGCCAATGTGGATTATCCCATCACCTTGGCTCCCGATGATAACCGCTACGGATACCTCTATTGCTTCATGAACTCCAACAAGGAGATTACCAACTATGCGTTGGGCACCAAGGAGGACCAAGGCAAGCGCTTCCATGTGCTGCTGGGCGGTGGTGAAATCTTCAACACCGCCGAACTGGCCCGCATCGAAGGTGGCACACGCGATGCCTTCATCCTGCGGGGAGAAAAGGAGAACCAGTATCTGATGGCCACCACCGACATGTGTGTGGCCAACACAGGCAAATGGAACAACTACGGTATGGACCTGTTGCGTTCTACCGACCTGATACATTGGGAGAGTACAACATTTGATTTCCGTCAGGGCAAACAGATATTCTCTGACCCCGATGCCACTACCGGATGCTACGATACCGATGAGGAGTATGCACGTATCAACCGTGTGTGGGCGCCTCAGATGATTTGGGACAAGAGCAAGCAGGCTTACCTCGTCTATTACTCCTTGCTCTCTACAAACGAGGGGGACAGCTATGACAAGATTTACTACTCATATGCCGATCCCGACTTCAAGACTTTGACCCAACCACGCATCTTCTTTGACCCGGGATTCTCGGTGATTGACGGCGACATTGTCTATAACCCTTACGACGGACTCTACCACATGTATTACAAGCGCGAGGCAGCCAACGGTTCCGACCGTGGTGTCTATGAAGCGACCTCACCTTCGCTGGTGGGCGATGTTTGGACAGACATTACCCATGTGACCAACGAAGGTACGGCACAGGTGGAAGGCTCAAGTACCATCCGCCGTATCAACGAGGATGTCTATAATCTCTATTACATGCGTTACTCCGAAGGCTATGTATATAAGGTATGCGAAACTGACCACGTGGGACTCAACACCACTTCTTCTACAGCCGTACAGGGCGACGGCGCTTTCCAACACGGTTCCTTCATGACCGTCACCGAAGCGGAATACATCACGTTGCAGACTTGGAGCGACATCACAGCCCTCTTGGAGACATGTCGTCAGAAGGCCGCCACCAGCGGCACCACCCTCTTCGATGAGGCTATCCGTCAGGCTGAAACGGCGCTGGCGCTGACCACCGTGGCCGAATTGGCTGTCGAACTACCTAAAGCCTATCAGGCTTTATTGGATGCCGACAAAGCCTATCAGGACGAAATGTTTAATAAAGCCGAGGGGGTAACGGATATCACAGACATGATAACGAATCCCGACTTCTCTGAAGGATCTACCGGCTGGGAGGGTACAGCCTTCACGGCAGCCAACGGTTATGTGGCCGAACAGTGGAACAAGACTTTTGACAACTATCAGGTGCTGACCGATATGCCGGCCGGCAAATATACACTCACCTGTCAGGGATTCTATCGCTACGGAACCATCAACAATGCCGCAAATGCTTACCTCGACAACACGGAACAACTCCATGCCGAGCTGTATATGAACGAAGCAAGCACCCCCTTCATCTCCATCTTTTCCGATACGGAAAACTATACCCTCTCTCCCTACAACTATCCTAACAGTGTGGGAGATGCCCAAAATGCATTCAATGTATTGGGGACCTATACAGGCAACAAGGTAGAGGTTATCCTGAAGGAACCGGGCGACCTGAAGATTGGTATGCGCAAGACCGTGTATGTGGATTCCGACTGGACTATCTTTGACAATTTCAAACTGACATACGAACCGCTCAAGTTGGAGGACGGGGTCTATTATCTCCGCAATGTGGCTACCGGCCTTTACCTCGTGGGGGCCAATAATTGGGGAACCCGTGCTTCGTTGGGCGAACCCGAGTTGGATGTTACGGTCAAAATGCTATCTGACGGAAAATACTCCATTGACACACAAGTAAGCAATTTGGAAGGTGGCCCCAACTTACATTACCTGGGCAGTAACGGATACATTGATTCCCCCGTGGCTGAATGGAGTATAGTGACCAAAGAAGAAGGACGCTATGCCCTGACTCTTGACGGGGTGAACTATTTGGGATATGACGGAGTGAATACGGTTCTCAGCCTGAATCTGACAAACCCCGATGCCCCCGAAGCCCAATGGGAGGTTGTCACTCGTGAAGATTTGTTGGCAACATTAACGGATGCCACTGCAGACAATCCCATAGAAGCCACCTTCATGATTCAGGGAGCCGACTTCAACCACAATGACCTGCGCCGTAATGCTTGGATAAATGCCACTAAGTTCGGTGGAGATGCCACCAACGAATGTGCCGAAGTGTGGAATGCCACAATCAATATCTATCAGGAGGTTGCAGATCTTCCCAACGGCTCTTATCGCCTTACCGCACAAGGTTTTTACCGGTTGGGAGGTGGAGAAAAGAATAATGCCGACATGGCGGCCGACGATTATGCCACAGGCTCACCAACCCTCCATGCCGTCCTCTATGCCAACGATGTGGAGACTCTCCTACCCTCCATTATGGCAGAGGCCAAAGATGGAGATTTGCCAGATACAGAAAACTATTACCCCACTTACTTGGGCTATGTGCCACAAAGCATGACGGGTGCTTCGGCCTTTTTCAACGAAGGACTTTACACAACCACACTCTCGCCCATTGAGGTAACGGATGGCACACTGAAAATAGGAATCCGCAAGGAGGTCAGTTCCAATTTGGATTGGACCATCTTTGACAACTTCCGTCTTTGGTATATGGGAGATGAGACACCCTCATTTATCCCTGGCGATGTGAACGGAGATGACTTGATTCTTATAAACGATGTCGTGCTGACCATCAACTATATACTCGGTATGGAAGCCGACAATTTCATTTTTTCAGCCGCCGATATGGATGCCGACAACCGGATTCTTATAAACGATGTGGTATTGGTCATCAATGCATTATTGGAGGTAGATCTTGCCAACACGTTGACCGCCCGTAATATTATTCGTGAAACGTTCAGCACCAACGAGACTCCTGACGGATTCTGCATGAAGCTGAGCAATGCCGATGATTATGTGGCCATGCAATACGACGTAGCAATACCCGAAGGGGCAAGCATCGACAATATCTCCTTGACCGCCGACAGCAACCACACCCTCTCTTTCCGCAAAATAAGCGAAGGAGTGGTACGTGTAGTAGTCACTTCATTGACCAATGATGCATTTGCGTCAAACAGCCAGTTCGATGTGAAGGTCAGCACTGACAAGAATGCCAACATCCTACTTTCCAATGCCTACGTAGCAACCCGTGACGGTTCATTAGTCGAGGTTTCCGACACCGAAGTACTCCTCACCCGAGGTAGTGCAAACGGAATCCCAACCATGGATGCCGATGTTGTTCCTGCCCACATCTACGACCTTACCGGACGGTTGGTGAAGCGGAACGCCACCTCTACCGAGGGACTCCAAAAAGGAATCTATCTGATAAACAAGAAAAAGATAACTATAAAATAATATTGAGATTTAAATAATTCACAAAACTAAAAGTTTATCGCAATGAAAAAATTTGTGCTATGCTGTGCAGCCTTAGCCATGACATTGGGCCTGACCGCACAAGAGAACAGACGCCCTCGCCGAGGAGGATTGGAAGATGTGAACAAGGTAAGAGACCTCACCCTGGACAGCCTCAACAAGGCCAATACGGCACGCCCCGTGGCAGGTTCAAGCCGCAAGGGCAACAATCCAGTACTCTTCCTCGTGGGTAACTCCACCATGCGTACCGGTACGTTGGGCAACGGTAACAACGGCCAGTGGGGATGGGGATACTTTGCCGGCGAATATTTCGACCAGGAGCGAATCACTGTTGAGAATCACGCCTTGGGTGGCACCAGCAGCCGTACATTCTACAATCGCCTGTGGCCTGCCGTATTGAAAGGAGTACAGAAGGGAGACTGGGTCATCATCGAATTGGGACACAACGACAATGGTCCGTATGACGAAGGACGCGCCCGCGCCAGCATCCCCGGCACCGGCAAGGATTCGCTCAACGTCACCATCAAAGAGACTGGTGTCAAGGAGACCGTCTATACCTACGGTGAATACATGCGCCGTTTCATCAACGACGTGCGCAGCAAGGGAGCACACCCCATCCTGATGTCGCTCACACCGCGCAACTCATGGGAGAAGGAGGGCGTCATCAGCCGCAAGAAGAACAATTTCACCCCTTGGATCAAGGAAGTTTGTGCCGAAGAGAATGTCCCCTTCGTTAACCTCGAAGAGATTACCGCCCGCAAGTTTGAGACATTCGGTCCTGAGAAGGTGAACTATATGTTCTACCGCGACCGCATCCATACCAGCGAGTTCGGCGCGCGCATCAATGCCCGTTCTGCCGCCGAGGGTATTGCAGCCCTCCCAGACTTGGAATTGAAGAAATACCTGAAACCATTGGTAACACCCACCGTGAAGGGATTGAACCGCAAGCCGGGCAAGCCCGTCGTATTCTTCACCGGTGACTCTACCGTGAAGAACACCGACAAGGAAGAGGACGGCATGTGGGGACTCGGTAGCGTGGCTGCATGCGCTTTCGACACCACTAAGGTGACCCTCTACAACAATGCCAAGGCCGGACGCAGCACACGCACCTACCTCGACGAAGGCCGTTGGGATGAGGTGTATAACAGCCTCCAACCGGGTGACTACGTATTCATCCAGTTCGGCCACAACGACATGGGTCCCATCAACACAGGCAAGGCACGTGCCGTCATCAATGGCATTGCTGATAGCAGCCACGTCTATCTGATGGAGGCTGACCGCAAATATAAGGTAGTCTATACCTTCGGATGGTATCTGCGCAAGTTCGTACAGGACGTACGTGAAAAGGGTGCCACCCCCATCCTCGTCAGCTTCACTCCGCGCAACAAGTGGACCGATGGCAAAATTGAGCGCCGCAAGACATGTGCCGCTCTGTGGGCCAAGCAGGTAGCTGAGCAGACAGGCTGTCTCTTTGTTGACCTCCATAACCTGACAGCCGACTACCTCGACAAGAAGGGCGAGAAGAAAGCCGCCGCCTACTACAAGCGCGACCACACCCACACCTCCAAGAAGGGTGCCGAACTGAACGCCAAGATGTTGGCCAAAGGTCTGAAAGCCGCCGGCGTGGATTTGACAAAATAAAATTTTGAGGAAATACTATACACTCTTTTAATCGTGATAGAAGCATACTATTATTGTATTAAAGTATTGTTCGAGTAACCCTTTCACAGTTGTGAAGAGATATCTTCACAACTGTCAAGAGATCTCTTCACAGTAATGAAGAGATCTCTTCATTACTGTGAAGAGGTTTAGAACTCTATACTTCTATCATTATAAGGTATGTATTCTTATGCTTTAAAAGATAGGTTTCCGGTAAACAACTATAATGTTTTTTACCTGAAACCTATCTTTTAAATTTGAAGCCCCACTTTGAGCATTTACCCCTTCAACATCTCAAGTATCGCCTGGCACTCCTTGCGGTAGGCCTTCACCGAGTTGATGGACAAACAAGCTGCACGGGCCATCATCTCCACATCGTCAAAGCCTAAGGCCATCAGGTAACACATGGTCAGTTTCTTACTATCCAATCCGGAATCGTCCAACTTCTGGTGCAATGCAGGATTCTCCTGCTCGAGTAACACCTTCAGCAAAGGAAGATGCTCCGCAGCACGGATATCGTATCTGAATGCCCCTATCTTGTTCAGCCTCAACTGTAGCAGCAATTCCACAGCCACAGCATCCATCCCACTTGCCATGAAGTACTCTATCCGCCGGTCTATCTCCCGCTGATGCTCCACATGCTGCAATTTGTCGGCATGCGCTTTCAATTGTTTTCCAAGCATCTTTATACTCTGTTTCAATTCCGATTCTGTGTGGTTCCTGCTACGGTCATTTGACTTCTGCTCCTGAATATCCTCCTCCAGCGTCTTGACATTCTCCTTTAACCGTCTGATTTCCTCCTGATGTTTTCTCTTCAGCTCTTCCAAACTCCGTTTCATCCTGTCGAAAGCATGCGCCTGGTGAGCCAAAGTTCCTTTCATCCTCCCCAAATTCACCTTTGTCTCAGCCAACTGATTTTTTGTGTCAGACAATGATGTTTGTGTATCGGCCAACGATGTCTGCGACTTGGTCAATTCCCGTTCCTTTGCTCTCTGTTCAAGGCTGTGTCTTTTCCTGATTCTGATATATATTGTCGTCGCCACCATTGCCACTATAGCAAGAGATACTACCAGCCATGCCCTCCAATCCGTCAAGACTTGGTTTTCCTCAGCCAATTGCAAACTCTTCATTTTATCTGGGATGGCTGCCACTTTGGCTGTTTGGCGTCGCAAGGTGATGTCACTGTCATATTGACGAAACAGATCATGGTAGTAAAACGCCGAATCCATCTGCCCCATACCTTTATATATATTATACAGCCTCAGGTATCCGCCACACACCGTCAGGCTATCGTCGCTTGCCAAAATCTGTTGTCCATAGTAAAGAGCCTTATCCAACTCCTTCTTCTCGTAATAGAGGGTTGTCAAGGCGGAATACAGTGTTGGAAGATAATTGGAATCTTTCATATTCTCCAAGCATTCATGTAGTAACTTTTCTGCTTCGGGATAGTCTTCACCTTCAATTAAAAACGCAGCATAGTTTTGCAACAGCAAGTAGTAAATTCTCTCCTTCCCATCACACAAATCGTCTTTATACAACAGGCCACGTTCATAATAGGCTCTGGCACTGTCTTTCATGTCAAGCATGTTATACATACGCGCAATTTGTCCGCAAGTAGATACTACATAATGAACTGAATCCCCTTCTAATTCGTATTGATATGCTCTCCTATAATACTCCAACGCCTCTTCATACAAGTCCTGATTCATCAGCAACGCTGCATAGTGATTAAAAAGCAATGCCTTGTATTGGTTATCCTCCACCTCTTCAAATGCCTGTTCACTGGCCACAAATGCCTCCACGGCTTGCTCCGCCTGATGGTTCTGTTTATGCACCAGTCCTTTATATAATAAGGATAAGGCCAACCGATGGCGGTCGTCACTTTCTGCATAGTAAGCTACCGCCACATTGATAAGCGAATCATTCTCCAAGGGAATGCGGCACTTGTGCATAGCCTGCGTCCGCAGCAAGGCATATCGGGCACGCTGCTCGTCACTACATCCGCTTGCCCCTTCAACATACTGCAAGCATCGGAATGCACTGTCCGAATGGGTCTCCATACACCCCTCTGCACGGATGAGCCATTGCTCCACCTGACAATTTTCACAAGCTATCGCCATCAGACATATAGCAACTGATACACAGATTTTCATCATTTGTCTCATGTCGTTCCACCATTTTCTTTGCCACAAAGTAACATATAAATCCCGATATCTACAAATTCGTTATCACCAAAACCCCTCTTCCAACATCTCCGAACAAAAAAAAGTGTCCAAAAACGGCCCAAAGCCCTCATTTATATTTGGCACTTTGCAAACTGTACAAACAGTTCATTAACTTTGATTTTCAACGAGTTAAAAGCAACACCCCACTCTCTCGAAAAAGATTCAGCATGAGATTCTCCCTCTTGACACGCCAAAAAACTATTGACCACCTCAAAAGACCTCTTTACCTTTGTAACATCAAAACTGTACAGTGAGAAACAATAACTTAAGGTGGGTTCTATAAATTCCCACAGATTATTAACAATGGTGAGTACTTTAATCTTTTTGTCGCCAATTCGACTTTATCCGGCTCTTTTTGCCACTCGTATCGGTCGTGTAGCCCGCTACACTCACTCTACGACAGACAAAAACACCTCGGCTAAAGACCAAATTTTCGTCAAAGCGACGAGTTGATGAGAACTCTGTTCGAATAATTTATAGTACCCACCTTAAAAAACAAAAAAAACATGAAAGCTAAAACATTAGACGCAACTAACTCTGTAACCCTTGACAAAGGTTTCAACTGCATGAAGGGTGCTGTACTTGAAATAAAATAAGCATTCCTTTCGCTGCGCCAATATTTTAATTACCTTTGCAAAAAAATATAGACCTTATGAAAAGAGAATATGTCAATTGCCTATTGTTGTCGTTTGCCTTCCTGTTGGCAGGAATTATGGACTCTGCCGCTCAGAAATACTGCAAAACGCTTGTATTCGAATATAGTTCTGAAAGATTTCCCATAACACAGTACGGGGAAGAACAGGAATGTCTGATAGAAGACACCATGAACAGAATTAACACGTCTTCTGAATTAGGCGAACCGGATCTTCCATATTTAAGTTATAGAATTGTGCTTCCCGACAACTACAAGATGTCCGATTTTACATATTATTGGGGGAATGACACATGCAAAATGGACCGCATCTTTTCTTATCCTACAAGTGAATCCCTATACAATAACAGTCCCGAAACCTTGGTTACAGACAGTATTGTACTTGCTCCCGTACCCCTTCCTGTTTCAGGTCCTGGTCCTCATCCCGACACACCGGATTACCCATTGATAACTTACCCAGCCAAAGCGTGGCATACTGTTACAAACTCAATGATAGATAATTATAAAATAGATTATTTTTATATCTGCCCCTTTACCTATTATGCGGAAGAAAGGAAACTGATATTGAAAGAATCCATAGAAGTGACTGTAACAATAGAGCCATCTAACAAAGGCGAAACGAGTCACAGAGGGAATAGAGATGAATATATAAAGGATATTGTATGTAACCCCGACGATCTCGGAAAAGGACTGGAAGGATGGACATCTGTTTCAGTGAATATTATTGAAGCAGATAGTAGAAATCCTTCCAAGAGAATAGCAATCTCAAACTCTACCTTCCACTGCACTGCCCCCGATGCCATAAAATTGGAAGTCTATACCATGGATGCTGTTAAGGTGGGTGAAGCCCGATTTGTGAATGGTGAGGCCACAGTCAGAGTGGGCTGTACGCCGGCTTTGTACCTCTATGTCGTGACCTATCCTGACGGACACAGGGAGAGCGGGAAGGTAGTGGTAAATGAAAAATGAAGAGTGAAGAATGAAGAGTGAAGAGTGAATACAATAAAAAAAAGGAGACTGAACTGGACTATTAAAAACATAATAAAAACATACCTATATGAGAAGAGTTGCTTTGTCCTTATTAATGATGTTCTGCCTGCTGAATGGACAGGCGAACGTTCTGAGTCCGTTCCTGATGATGGAAGTTGACACGGCCGAATATGTTTCGCCCATGGATACTACGGTATATATGCCACCTGTAGATACCACGCACTATGAGCCAGTAGATACTTCCTATTACGAACCTGTGGATACTACATACTACGAACCTGTGGATACGGGAGAGGTAGTAACTCCTGTAGTCCCTAATAAACCTGTCATCCATGTGCCCACCATCCGTGAAGAGGACAACGTGACAGAGTTTCCCCATAACCCTGTAATGGAGACAGGTCAAACTGACAAACAGGAATTCACCATGACTATAGAAGGAGACTATCTGCGCATAAGGGGAACTCTGATGGCACGCGGATACGGCAAGCATTACATACACTGCCAAATCATCGGTGACTCGGTACATCTGCAACGCTTCGATATGGACCCGGAGAACACCGACATGATTCTGCATCAT
>JAFQBB010000031.1 GCA_017416805.1 Bacteroidaceae bacterium | reverse complement strand
GTTTGCTCAGCCCTGAACTGTAGTAATCACGAAGAATAGATAGACACTCTTCTTCACTGTAATGTTGCCATTTCTTACGCATACTGCTTACACATTTTAATTGTTAGTAAATGTGTCTACCTATAGCAGTATAAGACACATTCATACCAACTGTGAGCCGCATTTGGAAAAATGCAAGGCGCATTTTTGGATACTCCATACCGAATCGCAGTAAAGATGCACGAAAAGTGGGCAATGGGAGTGCGGATTTGGACTGTAGAAACCTGCAATTTGGTTTTTCGGAGACTCATAAAAATGCGAAATTCCTCCTTTTTTTGCTCCAAAACAGCTCTTATTTTTGCATAATTATGCAAATTTCGTCTTTATATGCATTTTTTGGAAGTGACAAAATGTTATTAGTGACGAGCTACTACATGTACAAATTACAATTTACAAGGGACAAACTTAATCCTCCCAAGGGTGGAAGAAGTGTAATGAGACGTTGGGTGTAGGGTGTAGGGTGTAGGGTGTAAGGTTTAAGGTTCAAGGTTTAAGGTTTAAGGTTTAGGGTTTAGGTTTTAGGGTTTGCAAGACTATTGGTTTTAACTCCTAACGAGCGAAGCGAAGTGATTTTTCGCTACCACTCAAGGAAACTTCTCCTTTAACTCCTTAGCTTAACTCCTTTGGTTTCAATGTTCAAGGTTCAATGTTCAAGGTTTAAAGTCGTTCAAGGTTCAAAGTTCAAGAGTATTCGATGTTGAAGCGTTAAGATTCCATCTTTTAGTTGTACAATGCATAACCAATAATTGGCAGGAAATGTGGAGTTTCAGTGCCTTCTCAAGTGAACTATTATTCACTTGTCAAGCCGCTTATAGTTCACTTGTCAAGCCGCTTATAGTTCACTTCCCAAGCCGCTTATAGTTCACTTGGGGTAGCCGTAAGTTATTCACTTGGGTAAGCCAATAACTGTTCACTTGGGTAGCCAATAACTGTTCATTTGCAAAGCCGTAAGTTATCCGTTCCGGCAGTCACAGACTGTCCGTTTGGATTGCCCCATATTGTCGGATTCTGAAAGAACTCCTCCCCACCACCTTGCATATTATATTAAGGTACGCGCGTACCTTATATATATTATACAAATTCCACTTCAAAACTCAGCCAAAAATGGTTTAAAAAATGAGATTTGGCAGAGTTTATGTTGCTTTGTTGCTGTTTGGAGGAGATCATTAAATTCATTTACACAAATTGCAAGGGGCAATCTTTTGAATTAATAATGAAAGAATTAAAGATTGGGAAACGGTAGTTACGAGTGACAGGCTACTTTAGGCCCATGCGGTGCTCCTTCTTTTTTTAGAACACGGAGACACAGAGACACAGAGTCTTTTTTCAAGTTGACAAGATACGAGTTGACAAGTTAACAAGGAATAGTGCCGTATGGTCCTCGTTAACTTGTCAACTGAATATCACTAGAGTTCCGTTTAGCGGTCCTTATACATGCCTTCGTAGTACTTCTGATAGTCGCCACTGGTGACGTTGTCCATCCACTCCTGATTGTCAAGATACCAGCGGACGGTCTTTTCGATGCCTTCTTCGAATTGCAGGCTTGGCTCCCACCCCAACTCTTTCTGCAGTTTGGTAGAGTCGATGGCATAGCGCATGTCGTGGCCAAGACGGTCGGTGACGTAGGTGATGAGTTCCAATGAATGGCCTTCGGGGTTGCCCAACAGGCGGTCAACGGTGCGGATTATTACGTGGATGATGTCAATGTTTTTCCATTCGTTGAATCCTCCGATATTATATGTTTCGGCTATCTTTCCTTCGTGGAAAATTACATCGATGGCACGTGCATGGTCAACGACATAGAGCCAGTCGCGCACGTTTTCGCCTTTGCCATAAACAGGAAGGGGTTTGCGCTGGCGGATGTTGTTGATGAAGAGGGGTATCAACTTTTCGGGGAACTGGTAAGGACCGTAATTGTTCGAGCAGTTTGTCACGATGGTGGGCATTCCGTAAGTGTCGTGGTAAGCACGTACGAAATGGTCGCTGCTTGCCTTGGAGGCGCTATAGGGGGAGTGGGGATTGTACTTGGTCGTTTCGTAAAAGAAGTCTTTGCCGTAGGCCAAGTGGTGTTCGCCCGATGAAGCTGTGGTGGTGAAGGGAGGTTCGATGCCTTCAGGATGGGTCAGTTCAAGTGCTCCATACACCTCGTCAGTAGAGATGTGGTAGAAGCGTTTGCCTTCGTACTTTTCAGGACGTGATTCCCAATAGATTTTAGCGGCTTGCAGGAGGGCGAGTGTACCCATCACATTGGTTCGTGCAAAGGTGAAGGGGTCTTTGATGGAACGGTCAACGTGGCTTTCGGCTGCCAGGTGGATGATGCCATCCACTTCGTACTGCTGCATCAGTTTGAGCATGAGGTCGAAGTCGCAGATGTCGCCTTTCACAAAGGTGTAGTTAGGACGGTCCTCAATGTCCTTCAGGTTGGCCAGATTGCCGGCATAGGTCAACTTGTCAAGGTTGATTATGCGGTAATCGGGGTATTTGTTCACAAAAAGGCGCACTACGTGGCTGCCTATGAATCCGGCTCCGCCGGTGATGATGATATTCTTCATTGTTGTTTAGGGAGTAAAAAAGTTTTCGTTCAATTCGTGAGAGGATAAAGGGAGTTCAAGATTCAAAGGTTCGAAGGTTCAAAGTTCAAGGTTTAAGGTTTAAGGTTCAAACCACCTCCTTTTTAACCTTGAACTTTAAACTTTAAACTTTAATCCCCATTTATCTCCTCCTCATTATGTTAATACAATTCCATACTTATGTCAAAGGGTGAATCGAAGTCTTCCAGTCGGGGATGATGGGCATCTTTTTCGCTGAGGATAACCTTGTCGGCTGGGATGCGCCAATCGATGCCGAGTGTGGGGTCGTCCCAGGCAAGGGCGCCTTCGGCTTGTGGGGCATAGAAGTTGTCGCACTTGTATTGGAAGATGACTTCATCGCTAAGCACACTGAATCCGTGGGCAAAGCCTCGGGGTACGAAGAATTGGCGATGGTTCTCTTCGGTAAGTTCGCAACTGACCCACTGTCCGTAAGTGGGTGACCCTTTGCGTATATCTACGGCAACATCGAGTACGGCTCCCTTTACGCAGCGCACGAGTTTGCTCTGTGCATAAGGGGGCTTCTGGAAATGGAGTCCACGGAGCACTCCGTAGCTTGATTTGCTTTCGTTGTCCTGAACAAAGTGTATGGTGCGCACTTTTTCGTCGAACATGCGTTGGCTGAACGATTCGAAAAAGTATCCGCGTGCATCGGTGAAAATGCGTGGCTCTATGATGACCACGCCTTCAATGGCTGTTTTTATTACATTCATTTCTTCAATTCGTCTATTACTTTCAGCAGATACTGGCCATACTGGTTCTTCAGCATGGGCTGTGCAAGTTCGCGCATTTTGGTTTCATCAATCCATCCTTGGCGGTAGGCTATTCCTTCCAAGCAGGCCACTTTCAGGCCTTGACGCTTCTCGATGACTTCGATGAAGGTGGATGCTTCGCTCAATGAGTCGTGTGTGCCTGTATCAAGCCAGGCAAAACCGCGACCGAGGGTCTGCACCTTCAATTCCTTATCGTCAAGGAACTGCTGGTTGACGGTGGTGATCTCCAATTCTCCACGAGGCGATGGCTTGATGTTTTTGGCTACCTCCACAACTTTGTTCGGATAGAAATAGAGTCCTACGACAGCATAGTTGCTCTTAGGTTGGGCAGGTTTTTCTTCAATGCTCAGGCAGTTGCCTTCCTTGTCGAATTCTGCCACTCCGTAACGTTCGGGGTCGCTGACCCAATAGCCGAAAACGGTGGCTTTCTTCTCTTCCTCGGCTGTACGTACAGCTTCGCGCAACATGCCGGTGAAACCACGTCCGTGGAAAATGTTGTCGCCAAGGACAAGGCAAGCAGAGTCATTGCCTATAAACTCTTCTCCGATGATGAAGGCCTGGGCCAGTCCGTCGGGGCTGGGCTGTTCGGCATATTCGAAACGGACACCATAGTCACTGCCATCGCCCAACAGGCGTTTGAAACCGGGGAGGTCGTGAGGGGTGGAGATAATCAAAATTTCGCGGATGCCGGCCAGCATCAGAACCGATATGGGGTAATAAATCATCGGTTTGTCATAGATGGGTATCAACTGTTTGCTGACACCTTTGGTGATAGGATAAAGACGGGTGCCACTACCACCGGCCAATACGATTCCTTTCATAAAATGTGATTCAGTATATATACTATAGTTCTTAAGATGATGCAAAGAAACGATATATTTCTGAATAATGCAAACAAATGTCAATAAAAAGAGCAGATGCTCACGCACCCGCTCTCTCCAATTATTAACCTTAAATGTAAAGGGGTTGTACAAAGACAACCTTATTTATGATTGAGTTTAGTTCTTATTTTACCTGTATTCAGATGCCTAACGACTTCTTGATAGCTTCAAATTTGGCATCGGCAGCAGCACCTGCACTGGCATAGCACTTGGCGCACCCCATTTCGCCCTTGGCCTCCATATAGAACTTGATTTTTGGTTCTGTGCCCGAAGGACGTACGCTGACTTTGCTTCCGTCTTCAGTGAAATATTGCAGCACGTTGCTTGTTTCGGGCATTACAAGGTCGGTCACGTTGCCTTCGCCATCGGTAGCTTTCAGGGTCTTGAAGTCCTTGGCAAGCACCACTTTCGAGCCTCCCAGTTCTTTGGGTGGATTGGCACGGAAGTTCTCCATCATGGCTTTGATTTCTTCGGCACCGCTCTTGCCGGGCTTGGTCACACTGATGGCACATTCTTTGGAGAATCCGTATTCTACATAGATCTCCATCAGTACGTCGTAAAGGGTCTTGCCTTGGTCCTTGGCCCATGCACAGATTTCTGCAAGCAGGGTACAAGCGCTGACGGCATCCTTATCGCGTACGAAGTCTTCGGCCAAGAATCCGTAGCTCTCTTCGCCACCACCGATATATTGCTGTTTTCCTTCACTCAGTCGGATTTCGCGTGCAATCCATTTGAACCCTGTGTAGCAGTCGCGCATCTCGATGTTGTTCCTGTCGGCAACGGTCTTGATGAGTTCTGTAGTCACGATGGTCTTTACGATAAAGTCCGTGTCCTTCATCTTGCCCATGGCCTTGCGGTTCTTGATGATGTAGTAGAGGAAGATGAGAGCTGTCTGGTTGCCGTTTATCAGCACCCATTCGCCCTTGTCGTTCTTGCATGCCATGCCTACACGGTCAGCATCGGGGTCGGTAGCCATCACGATATCGGCATCAATCTTCTTGGCCAACTCGATGGCCATTGAGAGGGCTTCGGCATTTTCAGGATTGGGAGAAATTACTGTGGGGAAATCTCCACTCTTCACCATTTGTTCGGGTACGCAATGTACGTTCTCGAATCCCCACTGCTTCAATGCACGGGGTACCAGCATCATGCCTGTGCCATGGATAGGCGTGAAGACAATGCTGAGGTCTTTCTGGCGTTTGATAACCTCGGGGTCGATAGAGATGCTCTGCACTTTATCCAAATAGACGCTGTCCACATCTTCTCCAATGATTTGGATAAGTTCCTTATTGCCTTGGAACTTGATATCGGCAGCTGAAGCAATCTTGTTCACTTCATCGATGATGCCCTTGTCATGTGGGGCAAGCACTTGTGCACCATCGTCCCAATAGGCTTTGTATCCGTTGTATTCCTTCGGATTGTGGCTGGCGGTCAGGATGATACCGCTCTGGCAGCCAAGGTGGCGGATGGCAAATGACATTTCAGGTGTGGGACGCATGTCATCAAACAGATATACTTTGATTCCGTTTGCAGAGAAAATATCGGCAGAGATTTCTGCAAACAGGCGGCTGTTGTTGCGGCAATCGTGTCCGATGCAGACAGATATCTGTTCCAATTCGGCAAAATTCTTGTTCAGGTAGTTGGAGAGACCTTGTGTGGCTGCTCCTACGGTGTATATATTCATGCGGTTGCTTCCCACTCCCATGATGCCACGCAAACCTCCGGTTCCAAACTCCAAGTCTTTGTAGAAACATTCGATGAGTTCGGTCTTGTCTTCATTCTCAAGCATACGTCTTACCTCGGCTTGAGTTTCGGCGTCATAGGCAGGCGAAAGCCATTTTTGTGCCTTCGCTGTTACCTCTTGAATCAGTTTTTCATTTTCCATAATTCGGGTTTATTTTTTATTGGTAATTTGGTTCTAATCTTACAAACAGGGCAAAATTAAGCAAATAAATAGAAGGGATGCAATGTTTAACAAAATTTAATGGGTAGCCTCTTTCTTTATCAGGTATCGTTCTCCTGTCTCATCGGCTACACGCTTGTTGAATTCTTCAGGATAGCCGGGGCGCTTTACAGGGGCACATTGCCCTTCGGGAGTGACTTTAAACGAACCGTCAGGGTTAACCTGCTTGATGACCATATCATTGTAGCGTACAATTAGGTACTCCCCTAACTTGCGCCATTCGGTAAGCGCTTGTTGGGCACATGCGATGGAATATCCTGTCAGGTATTTGCCAGCTTCTTCAGGGCTTTGTGCGTAAAGTTCTGTGGCGCGCCGTTCTATATCCTTTTGGGACTTGAGGAAACTCTCTTCAAGGTGATTCTGTCTGGCACGTACATCGTCAATCATCTGGCTGTATCGCATGTAGGTCATATTTGCCACCCAATTGAATACCCAAAATGAGGATTTCCATGAGAAGGTGACACCATCGGCAGTCTTGTCGCTATAGCATTCAGGTACGGTGGTGGTGCAACAATAAATGGGGGTGAAGACGGTGAGATTGGCATCGTCTGTGCCGAACCACAGGACACCTCCCACAGAGGCAGGCATGGATTGTCTCATTTGGCTGACAAATACCCATGCCGTCTGTTGGGTACTGATAGGGCGCTCATTGAAGAACTCTTTGCTGCCAACCTTGAAGGTGAGTGGTGAGGGACGGTATGGCATTTGCCAAGCTCCGGATCCGAGGTCTTGAGTGATGTCCAGCGGGGTGCCTTCGTAATGGTCGCGCATTGCCAGTTGAAGATTGCGCATGGAGAGTTTGCGGTCAGGACGGATGTAAAGGGGCAACGGCTCATCGCTCTGCTCCGTGATATAGGAAAGATACTTCTCTCCCACTTCCTTGTTGAACATATTGTAAAAAGCCCATACGCGTGCTTCACAATAGCGGCGTGCTCCAAAATCAAGAGGTGCGTATGCTTTGGCAAAGCTGAACTCTTCATTTTTCCCATTGAAATATTTTTGTTTTCTTGCAAAAGTGATGACATCGGGCGAATAGATGCAATTCTCCTTGTCGTTGAGAGGAAAGTTATGGATACGTGCCTGATTGGCATGGGCTGCGATGCATCCGTCAGGTATGCGGATGGCTACCCATACGGCACCTTTCAAACGTGGGCCTTTTCCTATCATCTCCATAATCCACACTTCGCGTGGGTCGGCAATGGTGAAGCTTTCGCCGCTGCTGTAGTAACCATATTCAGCCACCAAGTCGGTCATCACCTGAATGGCTTCGCGGGCAGTGCGCGAACGTTGCAGGGCTACGTAGATAAGGCTGCCATAATCCATGATGCCAGTTGTGTCAATCAGTTCCTCACGCCCTGTGAAGGTGGTCTCGGCAATAGTCACCTGATGTTCGTTTATGTTTCCAATGACGTTGTAGGTCTGTTCCGCTTCAGCTATTTCGCCCAACAGTTTGCCCGTGTCCCAATCGTAAATGGGGCGCATACTTCCTTTGGGGGACGTGGCGGCAGGATAGTGGCACAAATGTCCGAACATGCCGTATGAGTCGGCACTGTATGACACCAGCGACGAACCATCCGTACTGGCTCCAGGTGTCACTATCAAGTTAGTACACGCAAAAGTGGGGACTACGGCAGCAAGCATTGCTATTACCGCACTCAGTGTCAGTCTTTTCAAGGTCTTCATTCTGTTTTTCAAATTGTTTCAGATTGTAATTATTCGCTATTTGCGAGCGCAAATATACGGATTAATCGTGAATTACCAACATATTCCCATCAAGTTTGGAAATTGGATAAATAAAGTTTAAAGTTCAAAGTTTAAAGTTCAAGGGTTCAAAGTTTAAAGTTCAAAAAGGAGGTGGTTTGACCCTTGAACCTTAAACCTTGAACCCTAAAATTCTATTACGTTATTTCTTGAACGTCACGCCATCCACATGGTTCCCTATGAATGCCGGGACAAAATCGGCTGTACTGTACCAACGGGGTTTGTCTGGCATTTCATCGTAAATGGTACGGCCATTTATCTTCAGCCCCTCAAAGGTGATATTCTTTACCCGGCGTTCCTCGTTGTATCCGTTTATGACAGACATGTAAGGTTGCGCACCGTAGTAGCGGATATTGCGGAAGGTAACATTCTCCACACCACGACCAGGGGCTGTACAATATTTTTGATTATAGCCGACTTTTACATGGAATAGACAACCTTGATGAATCTGTTCGATACGTATGTTGTCAAACAGCACATTCTTCACATAATTGTTGTCTCCACAGTTGATGGCCATGCATCCTTGATAGTCCACCTGAGGCTCGCTTTGGCAAAGGATGTCGATGTTTTCATAGACAAGCCCCACGATACTATCCTGTACATCAGAGTTTCCATGTATGCCGATAAAGATAGGATGAGCCACATCTGCCCACAAGGTAGAGTTGGTCATGCGCACATTATAGACAGAGCCGTTGAAGCCTTTGCGTGTGGCATAAGCGGTAGTGCAATCATCGGAGGTGCGACAAAACACCCTGTCGTAAAGCACATTACTGGAAGCGAAGACATTCAGGCCGTCTCCCCACGAAGGATGCGAAATGCTCCGTACATCATGCAAAGTCACTCCATCGCTTCCACCTACTGGGCAGGTATTGAGGATAAGACCATCAATAAGGACATTGCGGCTACGATGCACATGACATCCTTCATAGCCACGAGGCGGACGAGCCACACCACGGCCCAAGATGCTCACATTTTCGGCATCTTCTATGGCGAAAGTGCCAGTAAAGTAGCTTCCCCCTGCCAGATAAACAGAGGTATTGGAAGGCACCCGGATGGTATCTTGGGTATAAAGCCCCGGTTCGTATGCCACAAATCCGCGCCCCTCTTTGCGGGCCTGCTTCTCTGCCACCTTTTGAGCAACAGGCGGTTTGGAAGTAAACAACAAGAGATTATCTGTAATACAGTCATCAAACTCCACACTCACATTCTCCGGCTGAAAGAGCAAAAACTGTACAGTTGAATCGTTTTGCACATTGGCTATCACTCCGCGGTAATCGGGACGGATACGTGCCTCGCTGAACTTCTTGTTCTTGCACACCACGCGTACATAGACATCACCTGTGAAGTCGAAGAAAGCGTATGATATTTCAGAGATTTTATGCTTGTTGTTTCCAATGGGTGCATTCACTTTGGCCATATAGGTATCGATGCGTGTCCATTCGTCCACACCACGCGGGCGAATGAATACATCGTAGTCGCCCTTCAAAGGTGCCCCTTCAGGAGCCGGATAGGTGACTATGGAGTGCAACTTGGCTCCCTCTTTTACGCCTGGCGCACGCGTTTCGCGGTTTTCGCCACGCTTTTCGGCTTTAGCTTGCAGGACGAGCACTTTCTTGACGTAGGGCATTTTCATGCCTTTCCTCTCTACATAGTGCTTGTAAGGAAGTTCGTAGATATCCCACAAACGTCCACGACCCATTTCGCCAGGTATTACCCAATCATTGTACAGACCAGTGCAATCTGTCCATGTCTTAAAGGGAACATCATATCCAAGATTGTATCGGGCAGTATATTCAAATCCCTTCATCAGACGATTGTCCAATGCACCCCACAAATCATCGCCTTGTTCCCAAGCCATTTCGCAGATGTGCGCAAGAGCTTCAAGACCCAACTGGGCATGATTCTGGTCACGACCGCTTTCCTGACATTGCCCCGTTTCGCTTATATAGTTAAGTAAAGAGCCGTTATCATTGGCTGCTAAATGGTAATTGACAGCAGCACGATAGACAGTAGTATCTTCAAGGAAAATTCCACATGCCATACGCAAGCGGTTGACGATGGCTCCCCAATTCCCATTGGCGTATGGACTGTCTGCCTCAAACTTGTCCAGCATGGGAAGCAAAGCACGACGCACCATCTCATCCCATTGGACAGTACGGTGTTCCTTCATCAGTGTCATTGCTTTTACAAGATCATAGCACTGGATGGCACAAAGTGGGGCGTCGTGCCCGTCGAGTCGTTGCAACGTTGCGGCGTATGCATTGATAATTTCCAATGCCTTTTCTCCATATCCCTTTTGAGCACACTCAAATGCCGCTTTCATATCGCGTTCACTCCCACCTTTAGAGTGGCGGTATTGTCCGTCGCGAGCAATCACTTCGTAAGGACCGGCCATTTGATAATCGGCTTGAGCCAGAAGACTCTCGATCGGCAAGAACAAACCAAGAAGGATTGAAACAATGTATTTCATCATCGGACCACTTTCTTTCCATTAATGATATAGATGCCCTTTTGCAGGTTGGGTGTCGTTATGCGGCGTCCTTGCAAATCGTAAACAACATAGCTTTCTGCCATACCCTTATTGTTGGACGTCTCCTTGATTCCAAGAGCGGGGGAAACGGGGATGAGTCGGAAAGGATACCCCTGAAATTCAGTATTTGCCGTATTGACAGTTCCGTCAGCCTCCACAGTCCAATACTTGAAGGATGTTTCAGACAAGCCTGTGCGGATAGCAGTGCGGTCAGAACCAATGGCCTGTTCGAAGCCGAAGCTGTACATATCAATGGCTCCCGTTTTTGAATTGGTGTAGAGGCGCAGACTGTCTGGTAGGGACATGATGCGATGACGGCTGTAACTGTTGCTTATGTCCCAAATTTGGTTGGCGGCAGGTTGTAGAGTGTCGCTTGGTTCAAAGGTGACAAGTTCGTTGAGCGCATGCCCTGTCATCAGTTCTCCCGTCTCAGCATGGCAGATAAGGTAGAGTCCGGGAGCAAGCGTGACGGCTGAAGATGATTTGACTAGTACGTTGAAGTCAATATTGACGGTTTCTCCTTCAAAGTCGAACGTGGCAGTATATGTTCCACTAGTTTGCAGATTGCTGACAGTAATCTTGCTACCTTGTTCTCCCGTACTCCAAGTGACACTGTTTGCCAGCACTGTTGGCGAAAGGTTTAGTCCGAGAGTCACTTCTTCACCTGCATTGACAATACATTCTGATGCTTGTATTGTTTCACCCGCTTTCTCAATATAAGGTGAGGCAGCCATTACATTCACATGGAAAGTGCAGGCGCTGACGGCAGAGCCTTGGTTTATATAATATAAGGTATAGGTACGCGGAGCTACGACAGGAGTGGTAGTGATGCTTTGCGTAGTCTGTCCTGTTGACCACTGATATGTTCCCCATCCACAAGAAGGAACTGCTGTCAGGGTGACACTTTCGCCATAAACCACATTGATGGTATCTGTCCCTGTAATAGTCTGGCCATTGTAAGTCACGCTGGGAGTGAGCATTGTCGGATTGCAATCATTCTCTGCGGCAATAGAGAAACACTGTTGGCTTTTCACCCCCTTTCCGTTAGTATATGTCACACGATAGACATGACTTCGGTCTGTTGTTACTGTAATTTCACGTGTCTGCTCACCCGTTTCCCATTGCCAAAGTCCTGTATCCTCCTCCCCTTCGGGCAATTGGGGTATCAGTCTCACAGTTTCTCCACGGGGCACACAAGTCTGGTTATTGACTGCAAATGTATTTACCAACCCTCCTAATTCACTATGTGCAATCTGCTTACCACTGACGTTCCCCAAATTCTGTTCTACACCAATACTGGGAATGATATTGGCTGTAAGCGTACCGCTATACTCCATACGAGGCGACAATTCCGTGGGAACTTGATCAGCAGATGCCAACTGTACATCACGCGTATTCATCAATACGCTATATCCCATGTGGTCATATCCGCCACTGGTCGTACCCATGCCACCTGCATCTATACCCATGCTATTGTAGGAATTTTCCGAGAAAGGCATTTTCACGCCCTTCACTCCTTCATAAATGCCAATGACAGTGCCCCAATATGGACGCATCTGCGCTCCAAGGGCAGGACCAGTCATCACCCATGCACGGCTGTCCGAGTAGTAATATCCGCTGCTGCCATATATGTAGTTTGTCCAAGGCAGGTTGGCCACACTCTGCGTCTGTGCAGCCACGTATTCAATACCGGCAGCCAAACGGTGATCCATATAGGCAAAGAGATCATCACCTTGATTCCATCCGACTTTAGCCACATCAATAGCCAATCCCAATGCCATAGCCGAATGGCCTGTATCGCGTCCGCTTTCGTTCATCTGCCCCAGCTTGCCATAAGCTCCTGTTTCAAGTTCGCTGTCCACATAGGTGACCACCAGATTACCGAGGTATTCAGTCAACCCGTCATTCTTAATGGGATTATCCGTACGCGGGTCATGGAAATTGCCCACCTGGTCATACTTGAAGTAAGACATTCCCTGATTGTAGATATAGACATCGTCACACAAGATTCCGATGCTGATGACGCACATGACATTGCAAAGTCCCCAATTCGACCAATAGTGTCCCGGTGCCTGCCACCATTTGCCAGTATTTTCCCACGTCCCATTACGTCCACGCAGAAAACCTATAGCACTGGGGTACCACACAGAGAGCATCCATTGTTTGAATGTATTGAACTCCTTGCGGTTCCACCCCTCATAATCACGCATCAGCTCGGCCGCTTGGGCAAACTGATAGCCGTAAAGACCGGCTGCCAGTGCATAGTTACTGTCTCCGCCAATGGCTTTGGTCGTATTTGCCCATGCCATCAGGATACGTACAGCCGCATCGGCACAAGCCTTATTGTCCTCAATCTTCCATCGCAGGGCATTCTGATAAGCCATCGTGGCTCCACGTGCAGCATTGATATAGTTTTCCCCCACTCCACCACCGCGTACGATGGTCTCAACCGGCCAAGTCTGCACACCCGGCTGGGCATATTCCGCCTTTTTCAATATCTCGTAAGCCGCTTTCACTTTTTCGTTTCCTTCCGCCAACTGGCGACGCACGCGGTCAAAGTCTGCTTGCGTATGCAATCCTCCCGGATGAGTGAACCCACGGTCTGTATCGTATGCCTCGGTTGCATCGCCCACAGTAGGAAGGACTACATTAGCCGTAGATTTTACCTGAGCAACGACCTGTTTCAGTTGTGCACATATCTTGTCAATATAAGTCTGACTATACTCTCCTGCGGCTACATTCTCAGCCATAGTTATCATTCCGTTCAAATCAGCCAATGCATCGGGCAGATAAGAGGCTGTACTCCCTGCCAACTGTTTCGCCTCGGCAATGGAGGTTTTCAACTGACTGACATCCCCCGTTGTGCCATAGAGATAAGCCTCCTCCAATGCTGATATCTCGGAAGCCAAGGTCGTCACCTCGTCAGCCGACAAGGCTCGGTCATAAAAACTGAAATCTGTGATGAGTGTCTGTGCCAAATAATTGTCGCCCGAGAAGGGGGCACGTCCTATCCAGCAGGCGGTAGGATTGGCCGAAGCATAAAGAGCGCTGTTCAGTGGCATGTTTGTGATACTTCTCTTCATTGCTCCATTGATATAGAGTTTGCCTGTTCTCCCCTCTTGCGTATAAGCAACATGTATCCATTCTCCCTTGGCCGATTCACCGCCTGCGGAATATCCTGTCTCATTACTATATCCGCCCGTACTGGACGCTATGCGTTGGGCATTCAGACGATAGGCAGAATAAACGCCTCCATTGGAAGTACATGCTTCAGCTGTTGAGAATGCCCAAAGGAAATAACCATTACCTGAGAGTGAAGCCTGTTCGTTCACACGGTAATAGACTGATATGGTATAATTGTCACACGCGGCGAACACCTTTCCCGCCTCGGTCGTCAAGTTCAGATACCCCGCACCGCTCCCCAAGTCGAGAATACTGTAATCGCCCATTGTCGTCACTTTGGCCGAACCATTCAATTTAGCAGTGATACCAGACACATTGTCCGTCACATCAGTCCCCGACACGTTTTTGAAATCAAAACGCATCTTCACATTCTCTGTTTGTGCCCATGCTGTCCATCCGACCAGCATCAGCATCCATGTCAATAAAGTTGTCCTATTCATATTTATTGTTTTTAGTTGTCCATCAAAAGTTTTTGCCACCTCAGCAATGCTTCGATGTAGTAATAGTCAGCATAAATGATGCTGGCATCTATTTCCGAGCCAGCGGGCAAGTTTCCCGTTGAGTGCAACAGGAATGAGGGTTTCGCCTCTCCCGCACGATAAGTATCACTGCCGAGACTTTGCAACATTTTCAATGCCATCTCTTTGTAATACGTTCCTTTCTCTGTTGGCAAATAAGTATGAAGTTCTGCCAACGCTGAAGCTACCACACAGGCAGCCGAAGCATCACGTGGTGCTTGAGGGATGCGCGGATCATCAAAATCCCAATAGGGAATAGCATCTTCAGGCAAACGGGCCAAGTAAGCATCGGTCACCTTCTGTACAAAATCGAGGTATGTTTCATCCTTCGTCTCGCGATAAACAACCGTAAAGCCATAGATGGCCCATGCCTGTCCGCGTGCCCATAAACTTTCGTCGGCATATCCTTGATGAGTGAGGGCATTGATGCGTTTGCCCGTCAGTGTGTCGTACACAGCTACGTGATACGATGTATAATCCGGTCGGAAATGGTTCTTCATCGTCTTGTCTGCATGCGATACTGCTATATCGTACAAGTGCCTGCCACCACCATTTTGGGCTGCCCAAAAGAGCATTTCCAAATTCATCATGTTGTCCATAATAACATTGTGCCCACCATAGTCCTTCACATGGCGCGGCCACGAGAGCAGGGCACCTACCGCAGGGTTAAACAGCGTAGCCAACGTATCAGCTGTATCTAATATCACTTGCTTGTATGCGGAATTGTTTGTCAGACGATAACCATTCTCATAGCTACAGAAGACAAGGAAACCAAGGTCGTGGTCGTATGCCGGTGTGCGGGCAAGGAACTCCAGCGAAGCTGTAAACTTTTCCGCTTCTTCGCGGATAGCCGGGTCGGTGGTGTGTTCATAGTCGTACCACAGCACACCCGGCCAAAAGCCTGCGCACCACTCCTCTTTACTCGCTTTCCGAAGATGCCACACGCTGGCAGTATCGGCTATATTACGGGGCATAAGCGTGTAGTCAATGCCTGATTCGCGGCTTTTCAACTCGGACAGAGTTCGCTCAACTTGATGGTGACAATAGCTCAAGGATGAACCGACTTCATCCCAAGGCTGAGGTTGACACGCCCCAAGGATAATGCAGGCAAAAAGGATAGTTACAATGTTTTTCAGTTTCATCCCAATATGTATGCATGGCATTAATATCGCAAATGTAGTATATTTTTCCCTTTTATGCTCTATTTCCAATCATTTTCTTTAATTTTTCTTTTCAAGGATAATAATGCAAATGAAATATTCTGAAGAAAAAACTCTATCTAAGGAACGTTTTGCCTATTTTTATTTATTTGCTTCGTCTCTCAATCTTTTAACCTAAAGAAAACAGCCGTTCCCTATCGGCAGAATCAACATTTATGACTAATTTTGCAGTCGCAAAAAAAGGAGGTTGACTGATGAATACGATTTGGATAGTAATGCCAATTCTTATTGTGCTGATGTTCCTGCTGGGGACAGAACTCAATAAGGAGGCTTTTGTAAATGTGGCCCGCCACCCCAAGGCGGTCGCGTTGGGAATGACGGGGCAGGTAGTCCTGCTGCCCGCCATTGCTTTTGCCCTTGCGTGGCTATTGGAGGTTCCCCCTGTATATTTTATGGGCTTGGTGCTGATAGCCTGTTGTCCCGGAGGAAGTTCGTCGAATGTGTTTTCCATGCTGGCCAAGGGCGATGTGGCCCTGTCGGTGACACTCACGGCCGTGAGCAGCATCGTGACACTCTTCACGCTCCCTGTCATTATGGAACTGACTTCGCACATTGTT
>JAFQBB010000030.1 GCA_017416805.1 Bacteroidaceae bacterium | reverse complement strand
TTGCTGTTGCTGTTGTTCTTGTTGCTGTTGTTCTTGTTCTTTCTTTTGCTTCATTGCAACCGTCAGGTTATATCGGGTCTGATGGTCATGAGGATTATTCCGTAATGAACTCTTATATGCCTCAATACAAGCATCCAGTTGCTTGGCACTCTGGAGCAGAACCCCCATGTTGTGATATACACCGGCCAGTTTCTCTCTATCTGTTTCATTTAAAGCAATGTTTCGCCTCCCAGCAGGAATAGCGGCCGCTGCAGCCTGATACTGTTTCAAGGCTTCTTCAGCTTTCTGCTGCTCCAAAAGGGCATTACCCAAATTATACATGGCCGCCATTGACTGTGGATTAGCGTCAAGTGCACGTCTGTACTCCACTTCTGCCTTTATAAAAAGGCTATCTTCGTAAAGTTTATTGCCCCGACGGATAAAATCCCGTTCTGTCCGTTGGGCAAACCCGCCCACCGCGACCATACAGGTTGCAACAAGCAGCAACAAATATCTCATATCAAACTTATTCATCCTATTCCTTTTTATCGAACAATCTAAGATTCTTAAATAACGGATTCTTACGTTCCAAGACCAAAATATCCAGCACCAATACTATCAATGCCATCCAGGCTATCACCATAAACTGTTCGTCAAACTCCGTGAAGATTGTTGTCTCCACATCAGCCTTGGCCAATTTGTCTATTTCACTTTGTAACAATCGCTGGGCAGAATTGGAATTGTCCACACGGATGTACATACCCTTGCCTGCTTGAGCTATGGATTGACACATCTGTTCATTCAGCCGGGTGACGATAACATTTCCGTCCTTATCTTTGCGAAAATCGTTTGCTCGTGTACCTGACGGTATGGGTGAACCTTCGGGCGAACCGACTCCAAGCACAAATACCTGCATCCCCTTCTCAGCCGCTGCACGGGCTGCCTCTTCGGCTCCACCTTCATGATTCTCGCCATCGGTAATGATGATGATAGCACGTCCAACCTCTTCCTTCGGAGTGAAACTCTTCATGGCCAGATTCAAAGCTCCGCCAATATCCGTTCCTTGACTGGCTATGAGTGTAGGGTCAATGGCGTCCAAGAACATCTTGGCTGAAATATAGTCGCTGGTAATTGGCAACTGGGTAAAAGCCTGTCCGGCAAAAACTATCATTCCTACTTTGTCATTGGTAAAGCTATCCATCAGTTTGCTGACCAACCGTTTGGACTTTTCCAAACGGTTAGGGACAACATCCTCGGCCAACATAGAATTTGAGATATCAAGTGCTATGACAGTCTCGATACCACTACGTTTCACCGTCTCCATCTTGGAACCGAATTGTGGACGAGCCAAGACAAAAATAATCAGTGCAATAGCCGTAAACTGCAACCAGAACTTCAGATGCATGCGGTAAGGTGAAACCATAGGCATCAACTGAGACAACATACCCGGGTCGCCATACTTACGGATACGTTTGCGGCGACGGAAGTTTGAATACAAATAAAAGATTGCTATAAGAGGCAATATTATCAGTAAATACAAACAAGCTGGTTCTCCAAATCTAAACATAACAATCTACTCTTTTTTAGGGAATCCTCTTCAAAACGGAATTTCTCAACAACACTTCCAACAAGATACAAGCCAAGGCTATCCATGCAAAGAGTTGATATTCCTCTTCACGCTTACTGAACTCTTTGACATTCAATTTTGTCTTCTCCAATTTGTCTATCTCGGCATAAATCTGTCGGAGTTCATCCTCATCTTTTGCTCTGAAATAGCTACCACCTGAGGTAGAAGCTATCTGAGTCAAAGTCGTTTCGTCTATTTCCACCGGTTGGTTCAGATATTGAGTGCCCATCGGGGTTTGCACAGGATATGGTGCCGTGCCATTGGTTCCTACTCCTACAGTATATACCCTGACACCAAAACTTTTAGCAATTTCAGCTGCCGTCAAGGGGGATATGTCTCCCCTATTGTTAGAACCATCAGTAAGCAGAATAACGACTTTCGACTTGGCCTTGCTATCCTTTAATCTTGAAACCGCATTGGCTATACCCATTCCGATTGCTGTACCATCATCTATCATACCACGCTGGGCTATGGAACAATCTATATCCCTAAAAAGATTGAGCAATACCGCATGGTCGATTGTCAAAGGACATTGGGTAAAACTCTCACCTGCAAAGATGGTGAGACCAATATTATCGTTCGGCCGGCCATTGATAAACTCGGCCGCTACAGTCTTCGCTGCTTCTATACGGTTTGGCTTCAAATCCTGAGCAAGCATACTGGTAGAGACATCGACTGCCATCATGATGTCAATACCCTCAATCTCTGTATTCTGCCAATTGTCTGTAGTCTGAGGACGGGCAATGACAAAGACTAACATTGTCAATGCAACTATACGCAACAAAAAAGGCAGATGCATCAGATAAACTTTATAACTACGAGGGACAGCCTGATAAGCCCATGTGCTTGACACCTGCAATGTCGGCTCACTTTTCTTCCTGCTCACTACATACCATATTATATAAGGTATGAGCAGCAGAAGTAAAAAGAGGTATTCTATATTTTCAAAAACCATACTATTATTTTCTTCTTCAGTAATTCAAACACACAACATTAAAAGAATAAATTGTAAAGATCCGTACCCACCAGATAAAGCAAGAACAATACTGCTACCGACAATAAGACAACGCCAGCAATCAAAGCTATCTTAGTACGGCGCGACCGTTTCTCTTCGATAGTAATCTCTGTAGGAAGAGGTTTCGCATCAGGGTCTGGCTCCATTTTGGTACGATTAATGAACTCTATGGCAGTCACCAGGTTCATATCGTTCTCATTCAACATCGGAGCATACTTGGCAAACTTTACAAGATCTGCGGTCATGAACAACTGCCTTAAATCTTCGATAGCCTCCTTATCTTTACTTTCCTGCAGATAATCAATGATTTCGGCCGATGTCTTCTCCATAGCATTGAAACCAAAACGCTCATGAATATATATGCGTACGACATCTGTCAGCTCGGTATAATACTCTTTCGGATCACCTTTCTGCCAACTCTTCTCCTCTTTAATACGGGCTATCTCCATCATGGCTTGTTCGTGAGGAGGTAATTTGGGCTTTACCTTTACCTTACGGATAATAGGCTTGTTGTCCCAATAACGGAGCAACAGATAAAGCATGGCAATAAGAAATACAACAATAAGAGGGAATTTCCATAATAATGGCGTCCAATCTTCCCATGTCAGGGAGATTTGCATAATACCTTTATGGCCAAATATAGCCTCGGGATTCTCTTCATCAATCTGCATAGGATATACCATCATTGCCAGACTCTGGGAACGATGTGGCACACCATCTACCATCACTTCAAATGGCGGTATATAATACGATGCAGAATCAAAGGATGTCACAACATACTCTTGAGAGAGCAATATCCGCTCACTATTATTAAGATAGGTTGTATCGGGTTGGGATGCACTTACTATTTCAATCCCTGTCACCAAAGTGTCTGCAAAAAATGGTAGTTGTACCTTTTTTCCGGCATCACAACTAACCTCCAACTTGATTCGGGCCTGCTGGCCGATAAACCGTTGCAGTGAATCAATACTGGCATCTACGGTCACACTTTGTGCCCATCCTCTCAAAGAGAAGAGAAAAAGAATAGAAAAAACAGTTATATATAATCTGTTATTTATCAAAATCTTAAATCTTTCCATTAAACAACCACTTTAAATCATCGTCTTTTGGCAAACAAGGCTAAAAGAGCTTTCACATAATCCTCATCTGTCCGGATTGAAACAGAATCAACACGACTTTTTGTAAAAGCAATATTCATACGCTCCTGCTTCTCAAGCCACCACTCACGATGAGCTATCCTGAGTGCTTTGGACGAAGTGTCAATATATTGTTCATGACCAGTTTCTGCATCACGTACTTTCATCAATCCCACATCAGGCAACTCTGCCACACGCCGGTCATACACCTGGATAGCCACCACATCATGCTTCCTGTTGGCAATAGTCAATGCATCAGTAAAATCATTCTTGTCAATAAAATCGCTAAGAACAAATGCCGTACAACGCTTTTTCAACACATTGGTCAGATATTCAATAGCCATCTTTACATCTGTCCTTCTGCTTTCGGGCTTAAAATCCAACAATTCCCGGATAATATACAAAATATGTTTTTTTCCTTTCTTTGGCGGAATAAATTTTTCTATCCTGTCTGAAAAAAATATCACTCCAATCTTATCGTTATTTTGAATGGCAGAAAAGGCAAGTGTGGCAGCAATCTCTGTCTCCATCTCTTTCTTCATCTGCCTTACCGTACCGAAATCAAGACTGGCTGATACATCCACCATGAGCATTACCGTCATCTCACGTTCCTCTTCAAACACCTTGATATAAGGCTTGCTCATACGGGCCGTCACGTTCCAATCAATATCGCGCACATCGTCTCCATATTGATACTCACGGACTTCCGAAAAGGCCATACCTCTCCCCTTGAAGGCAGAATGATACTGACCGGCAAAAAGATTGCTGGAAAGTCCACGCGCCTTAATCTCAATCCTACGGACACGCTCTATCAACTCGTTCGCTTCCATATTATTTAGTGACTAGTGAATAGCTACTAGCGACTAATGACTAGTGAATGGCTACTAACTGCTTTATTTACTTAATCTATCAATGTGAAACATTAGGGCACTTCAACCTTATTGAGAATCTTGCTGACAATCTCATCGGAAGAGACATTGCTTGCTTCAGCCTCATAAGTAAGTCCGATACGATGACGAAGCACATCATGGGCTACGGCACGCACATCTTCAGGAACCACATATCCTCTACGCTTGATGAATGCATACGCACGGGCAGCCAATGCCAGATTGATTGATGCACGAGGAGAACCGCCAAATGCAATCAAGCCTTTAATCTCTTTCAAATCATACTTTTGCGGATAACGAGTAGCAAATACAATATCAGCAATATACTGCTCTATCTTCTCGTCCAGATAAACTTGACGCACCACCTTGCGGGCTTCCAGAATTTCTTCTGCTTTCATAATAGGACGTACTTCCATTTTCTCGCCCGAGATGTTCTGTCGGATAATCTTCTTCTCCTCCTCCAATTTAGGATAATCAATAACCACCTTCAGCATAAAACGGTCAACCTGTGCCTCGGGAAGCGGATAAGTACCTTCCTGTTCGATAGGGTTTTGCGTTGCCAATACCAAGAAAGGCTCAGGCAAAAGGAATGTATTCTTACTTAATGTGACCTGACGCTCCTGCATAGCCTCCAACAAAGCACTCTGTACCTTGGCCGGAGCACGGTTAATTTCATCAGCCAACACAAAGTTAGCAAAAACAGGTCCTTTGTTGGCTATAAAATGTTCTTCTTTCTGGCTATAAATCATTGTTCCCACCACATCTGCAGGAAGCAAATCCGGAGTAAACTGAATGCGACTGTATTTAGCATCAACCAACGAAGCGAGAGTCTTGATTGCTAAAGTCTTTGCCAAGCCGGGAACACCTTCCAACAGCACATGTCCATCAGACAACAAGCCTATCAAAAGAGACTCCACCAAATGTTTCTGTCCAACAATAACCTGATCCATTCCTGCAATCAGATTCGTCACAAATGCACTTTGCTTCTCGATTCGTTCGTTCAATTCGCGAATATCAATTGTTTCTGCCATAATTTTACAATGTATTATTTTACTTTCGTTTTTTTTGTGGCCCAAAAGTAGTATTTATAATTAACTATAACAACTAATTTTTGCTAAAAAAGATTCCTTTTATTTAGATTTTAAGAGTATTTGCAATTGACAGCTACAGATTCCAATCCGTTAACATTCCTTACAACTACCCTATAACATAGGAAATCAACCATAAATGAGTTTTTCCAAGAATTCCGGAGCAAACAGGAACAACATTCCAGCCAAGATAAAGAAGAATATCAATACGACAATCATACCAAAGGCCAAACGGCTTTTCCGTTCCTCCTTATCCATCACTCTACTTTCTTTTTCAGAAGACTCTATATCTGGTACTATTGCTTTTTCCGGCTGTTCTGCCTCTGCATTATCATCAATCTGATTGTTTACAATCTCTGTCCCTACCTCATGGTCCTCTTGGCTTTCATCCGGCAAAGCATCAAAAGGTACACCCTCTTTCAATTCCACCGCTTCAAAATGTGAGAATGGCTTGTTGATCAGATCTTTCAATGTTGCCTCTGCAGTAAAAGAGACTTTATGATGACTGGGAATCTCTATTTCCTCGCCTGTATTCACATTCACACTACGCCGGGAATCAACGCTTATCAATTTGAAAGTCCCCAGCCCTTTAATCTTCACATAGCGTTCTTCCTCTAAAGTCTTTCCAATCAGCCCAAAGAATTTCTGTACAAACTCCAATGCTTCATTTTCAGACATCGAGGTCTCTCGCCGTAGGGATAGAGCCAAATCCTCTTTAGTTATTCTCTCTGCCATATTTTACTTTATCTTTGAGTGACACCGACGGACGAAATCCCAACACCAATTTAGGAGGAACCAAAATGCGTTGTCCCGTAGATGGGATGACAGACACACGCTCCATCTTTTTTTTCACTTCAAATGTACCAAGTTCCTGAATACAGACACTCTTTTGCTCCTGCAACTCACAAACCATCTGTGAAACCAGTTTACCTGCAAGAATTGAGGTTTCCTCTACCGTCCGCCCAAGTTCTTTGGATAGCATCTTCATAAAATCCTTATTGTTCATGAACTTTAATTGAAAAAATTAGGGTAAACAATGAACTTATGTTCGTTAAAAACACGATATTCAACCTGTCTATAATCAGACAAATCCATGTTTTCATCACGAGTTACAACTGGAAACGACCTTTGCATAGAGGTCAAATTCCTCGGCTGCAGTTATCTCTACCTGATAAAACCCGCCTATTTCCAAAGCTTCACCTTCATGGGCATCAACCAGCACTTCCAAATCAACCTCAGGCGAGTCAAACTCCGTCCGGCCTATGTAATAATCTCCTTCCAGACGATCAATGACAATCTTCATCCTCTCTCCAACTTTTTGTTCGTTCAGTTCCAGAGAAATACACTGTTGGATGGCCATCAATTCATCCAACCTGCGTTGCTTCATCTCCTCTGGAATATTATCCTCATAATGATTGGCGGAATAGGTGCCTTCTTCTTCTGAATAGGCAAAAGCCCCCATACGGTCAAACCTTGCCCAACGGACAAACTCTTTCAATTCCTCAAAATCCTGCTCCGTCTCACCAGGAAATCCAACCATAAAAGTCGTCCTAAGATGTATGCCAGGGACCTCTTCACGGAACCGCCTTATCAATTCATACGTCTCCGCTTTGGTAACATGCCGATGCATCCGTTCCAACATGTGGTCACTCACATGCTGCAAAGCAATATCCATGTATCGGCACACATTACCATGCTCACGCATTACCCGAAACAAATCTGCTGGAAAATTTGCAGGATAAGCATAGTGCAAACGTACCCATTCAACACCCGGAACCTCGGCTATCCTCTCTATCAGCTCCGGTAAAGCCTGTTTCTTGTACAAATCTACACCATAATAGGTCAACTCCTGAGCTATCACTTGGAACTCTTTCACTCCTTGTGCAACCAGCCTTTGCACTTCATCCAGAATTTCTTCCATAGGACGGGACACATGCTTCCCCGTAATGATAGGGATGGCACAATAAGCACACCGACGATCACACCCTTCAGAAATTTTCAGATAAGCATAATGAGAAGGAGTGGTCAGACAACGTTCAATAGCATATTCCGGTTGGTACGCTTTACCCAAATCATCCAATAACTGAGCCCAATCAAACTTGCCATAGAATTTGTCAACTTGGGGAATTTCTTCCTCCAAATCCTTCATATACCGCTCAGACAGGCATCCCATTACATAAACCTTTTTCAGGCGTCCCTCTTCTTTTGCCTGACAAAACTCCAATATAGTATTAATGGACTCCTCCTTGGCATCTCCAATAAATCCGCACGTATTTATTACAGCTATTTCCCCTTCCGGAGAAGCACTATCATGTGTTACCTCATAACCGTTGGCTTGCAATTGACGCATCAATTTCTCTGAATCAACAAGATTCTTCGAACACCCCAAGGTTATAATATCAATGACATTTCGTTTCATTTACCTTCACCAAATAAAGAATCGACAAATTCCTTTTTATCAAATGCCTGCAAATCTTCTATACCTTCGCCCAATCCGATGTATTTTACAGGTATTTTGAACTGGTCACTAATACCGATTACCACTCCTCCTTTAGCTGTTCCATCCAATTTGGTAATGGCCATAGCCGACACTTCTGTGGCTTTGGTAAACTGCTTGGCCTGCTCAAACGCATTCTGTCCCGTAGAGCCATCCAATACCAACAGGACTTCATGCGGAGCATCCGGCATCAGTTTCCGCATCACATTCTTTATTTTGGTCAATTCATTCATCAACCCGATTTTGTTGTGCAAACGGCCTGCCGTATCAATAATAACCACATCTGCTCCACCGGCTATAGCCGAACTGAGAGTATCGTAAGCTACCGAAGCAGGATCTGCACCCATCTGCTGCTTCACGACTGGAACTCCTACCCGTTCACCCCAGATACACAACTGCTCTACCGCAGCAGCCCGGAATGTATCAGCTGCACCTAAGAATACAGACTTACCGGCATTCTTGAACTGATAAGCCAATTTTCCGATAGTAGTAGTCTTTCCTACGCCATTCACACCTACAACCATAATCACATAAGGCTTCTTTCCTTCCGGTATTTCATATCCGCCGGTATCACCAGAATTACTCTCGGTCAGCAACGATGCTATTTCATCGCGCAAAATACTGTTCAGTTCTTCCGTATTCACATACTTGTCCTTTGCTACGCGCTCTTCTATCCGTTTGATGATAGTCAAAGTAGTTTCAACACCTACATCCGAAGTTATCAACACCTCTTCAAGGTTATCCAGCACTTCGTCATCGACCTTTGATTTTCCTGCAATAGCACGAGCAATCTTGCCAAATACACTTTCTTTGGTCTTCGACAATCCCTTATCCAGAGTCTCTTTCTTTTCTTTCGAGAAAAAACTAAAAAATCCCATAATTTACACTTTACCAATTTCAGGCACAAAGATACGACAAATCAACTATTTAACAAAAAAAAGTTCCCCTCATTCTTCAATGAAGGGAACTTTTAGAAATCTTATATTCAAATTTCGGCTTTCTTATTTCTTAAAGAAGTCCTGAACTTTGTCATTGGGAACCATTTGCTCATCAAAAGTGTAAGCACCAGTCTTAGGTGACTTAACCATCTTGATTACCTTTGTATATGAACGTCCTTCTTTACCAGTCTGAAGGGTTGCAACTGTTTTCTTTGCCATGAGTTATACTTCTTTTATTTGATTTCTTTATGAACTGTCACTCTCTTCAAGATGGGGTTATACTTCTTCAATTCCAATCTTTCAGTGGTGTTCTTTCTATTCTTCGTAGTGATATAACGAGAAGTTCCAGGGAGACCACTCTCCTTCATCTCAGTACATTCAAGGATAACTTGTACTCTATTACCTTTTGCCTTCTTTGCCATACTTCAATCTCCTCTTCTTTTTAAGCGATTACTTTAATCGTTTTCCAATCACAATAGCCCTTTGCTACAGCATCGTTCAATGCAGCATCCAGACCTTTCTTATTAATCACGCGCAGACCAGCAGCACAAATTTTCAGGCTAATCCAGCAATCCTGCTCTACATAGTAGAACTTCTTGTTAAACAAGTTCACATCAAAGACTCTCTTAGTTCTTCTCTTTGAGTGTGAAACATTGTTGCCAACCATGGCTTTCTTTCCGGTAATTTGACAAATCTTCGACATTTCTATCTCACTTTTTACGTTTTTCTTACATGTTTATCTCAAACAGGGTGCAAAGTAACAACTTTTATTCCTAACTACCAACATTTTTGGCAATTAATTCATCATTTAGTCTTGATTTTGTTCTTCTTTTAGCAAATCTCGCACCAAATGAAGGGCAGAATTCGTCGCTTTTGCAATATTTTGGTCACGCCCATCATCACCTTCCAACTTCATAGTGACAATTTTGTTGCGGCTACCGGCTGCAATCCAAATTGTACCAACTGGCAGTTCATGGGTACCCCCTCCAGGACCGGCTACTCCTGATGTGGCAATTGCATAATCCGTTTTCAATGTTTCCATAGCACCTCTTACCATTTCACATACTGTCTCTTCGCTCACCACCCCATAGGTTTCAATGGTTGCCGTATTCACATTCAGCAAATTTTCTTTCACCTGATTGGCATAAGCCACTACGCCACCTTTATAATAATGCGAACTGCCAGGAATGGCTGTGATAGCTGCGGCCAAATTACCTGCCGTACAACTTTCCGCTGTAGCCAAAGTAATTCCATCTTTCCACATCAGTTCACTAATTTCTCTACTTATAAATCTGGTTTCTAACAACATAAAATCATATATTAAAGTTAAAAAGCAACACGTGAATAGGCTGGCATATCTATCGAGCAAAACTCTTTATCCTGATATTTAAAATAGCCAGTCATCGCCACCATAGCGGCATTATCTGTCGTGTAACCGAATTTAGGAATATACACATTCCAACCATACCGTTTGGCATAATCACAAAATGCGGTCCGCAATCCTGTATTGGCCGATACACCTCCAGCCACTGCCACTTCCTTAATCTTTAAATCCTTGGCAGCCTTACGGAGTTTATTCATCAGAATATCCACAACCGTAGCTTCGAGCGAAGCGGCCAAGTCTTCTTGATGATGCGCTATAAAATCCGGATCCTCCTTCATCCAATCACGCAAAGAATAAAGAAACGACGTCTTCAACCCACTGAAGCTGTAATCATAACCGGAAATATGCGGCTTGGCAAAGGTGTACGCTTTGGGATTCCCCTGCCGGGCCAGCCTGTCTATAATCGGCCCGCCGGGATATCCTAATCCCATCACTTTCGAGCACTTATCTATCGCCTCGCCAGCGGCATCGTCTATAGTCTGGCCAATAATCTCCATTTGGTTATAAGCTTTCACAAGTACAATCTGTGAATTTCCGCCCGACACCAGCAAACAAAGGAAAGGAAATTCCGGCTGCTTCTTCTCCTCACCTTCTTCCCTGATAAAATGTGCTAACACATGAGCGTGCAAATGGTTCACATCAACCATCGGAATTCCAAGAGAACGAGCCATTCCTTTTGCAAACGATACTCCGACAAGCAGCGAACCCATCAATCCGGGTCCTCGCGTAAAAGCAATGGCACTCAATTGCTCTTTTTCCACGCCGGCCCGCTTAAAAGCTTCATGTACAACGGGGACCACATTTTGCTGATGAGCACGACTTGCCAGTTCCGGCACTACCCCACCATACGATTCATGCACAGCCTGTCCGGCCACCACATTGGAAAGCAATATACCGTTACGGATAACTGCTGCCGAGGTGTCGTCGCACGATGATTCTATTCCTAATATAATAGTATCTTTCATCTTTTACCTACTCAAAAAACAGACTTAAAAAGCCATGTTACATAAATATGCAGTGCTAACGCGGCGCAAAGATACAAGAAATATTTCACTTCACCCATGCTATAAAAAGAGATTTTTCTCTCGCCATATATACCTTATTATAATACACACGCAATGCACCGATACTAAAAAAGCTATGGAACATTTCATTTATTGCATGGAGTACAATATGAGATACAAACCACAATCCTGCCTGTTCCATACAATAAAAACAGGTTCTATTTCCACATAAAACACTTCATATAAAGAATAAGAATCCTTACATCTAATTAATTATCAATAAGTAAGGATTTCCACTCCATTTTCCGTCATCAGGAAGGTATGTTCCCATTGAGCAGATGGAAGTTCATCCTCTGTCACTACAGTCCACCCGTCTTCCTCATCTACAAACACCTCGTAAGTGCCCATGTTTATCATTGGTTCGATAGTGAACACCATACCAGGCACAAGCAGCATACCTGTTCCCTTGCGACCGAAATGTTCCACCTCAGGGTCTTCGTGAAACTCCAACCCTACTCCATGCCCACACAGGTCTCTCACTACAGAAAAGCCGTTTTTATGTGCATGTTTCTGAATAGCATTGCCAATGTCGCCAACAAACCCGAAGGGTTTAGCTGCCTGCATGCCAATCTCCAGACACTCACGCGCCACATCTACAAGACGTTGTTTCTTTGGAGTTGTCTTGCCTATTACGAACATACGCGAAGCGTCACTATAGAATCCGTCAAGGATGGTTGACACATCCACATTCACTATATCCCCCTCCTCCAACACTTCATCTTCCGACGGAATACCATGACACACCACTTCATTTATGGAAGTACAGACACTTTTGGGGAATCCCTCATAGTTCAATGGTGCAGGAATAGCTCCATGTGCTACCGTATAGTCATATACCAGACGGTCAATCTCGGCCGTACTCATGCCTGCCCGTATTTCGCTGGCTATCAAGTCCAGCACTCCCGTATTCACCACTCCACTACGACGAATCCCCTCAATCTGCTCCGGAGTCTTTATCAAACTACGCTTCGGAACCAGACAACCTCTCTCCTGAAAATAGAGCACCTTCTTGTCCAATTCGGTCAACTCCTGCCCCTTCGGCACTCGCCAATTTCTCACAATTTTCTTATTTCCCATGCGGATATTCCTTTCCGTTATTTCAAAAAAGCAATTCTGTTTTGAGCAGGCAAAGATACAAGAAATATTCTACTCACCGGCTATATGGAGAAGACTATTTGCCCGCTACGGCAAGACATCGCATCAGAAAATGAAAGTATCTCACCGAATAGTCATATATAATATAAGGTACACGCACACATCAGATACACAACCTTACATTTTGTCAATTCTGAAATGTATATTTCTCTATCGGAAATAAATAAACATGCAAATTCCGGTACTCCCCATCTTCATTTTTGTATATTTATACAGGACGGCAAGCTCTATCAGAATGCTTCCTGAAGCTATTCACCTGCAAAAGATGCAGGAAATATCCTTTTCGGCATCCAAGCAGTCACCTCATCTCCCATCATCCGTCTCCGAAGGAAGCAATTCACCAATCCTAAACATCCGCTGAAGCTCTCCTAAACTTCCGCCGAAGTTCTCCTAAGCATCAATCCGGTCCGTAGGAGAGGTCATGCGGAAGTTCTCCTAAGCATCTGCGCGACCGCAGGAGAACTTGGACTTTTACCCTACATCGTCACTTCTTCCCCCTCCTTCTCATTCCTACTTCCGTCCATGAACCTATGCCCCAGATTTTCTATTTCAAAAAGTCCGAATCAGGCCTATCTATCTGTCCATCTGACGATTAAAGATTTCTTAACTAAAATCCTTGACGCATAAGCTTCCGCCCGCTTCTCTACCCGCAAATACGCAATTCTCGCATAACAAAATATACAGTTTTGACAAAATGGTAGTATTGTTTTTACACAATATCTCTTTTGGCTTGTTAGTTGCTATAGCAGGAATCAGTACCCTACTTTCGCTTGTTGGTATAGCCGGATATTTTATGTTGCTCAAATGGCGTTTGATGGGACTGTATCTGATATTGGGACAAGGTTTGGGGCAAATTCTTATTGGCAGCATTGTTACAGGCTACTTGTCAGACCCTCTGATGGGAATAATATCTTTTATGGTTTCCACCGTAGGACTTTTAATCGGCTTCATAATTCTTGATGTAATCTTAAGTATAAAGAAGAACGAAGTTCCCTACATAGAAGCGATGACATTAAAACAGGAATGGGGAAAGGAATAAAGGAAATCAGACAGTTTATTACGACACACAATCCCAAAAGTATGAAAACATATCGGAGAGGGTGTGCCCGTGCGGGCCCACCCTCTCCATTGTTTTAGAGTCTGTCATCCAAAGTTTACGTAGTTCAGCCTCCGAATGTCATATCAATGAGGCTCTTGATTTCCTCCTTGGTCAGACCGATGTAAGGTTGGGTATCCTCGCCTACATACTTGACAATAATCACCTTGCCGTCTCTGGACACTTGCACACCTTCTGTCGGTTCCTGAATGTATCCTTGGTACACCATCTCGGCAATCTGGTCCGAACCGCAAGTGACTTGAGCCTCCATAGCGGTGCAAACACCGTTGGTCATAGTGAAAATCCACTTTTCCTGATACTCGGAAGAAGCAAAACTGTGGGTATATATCAGCTTGTTCCCACTCTCGGACCACTGGCCTTCAGTGATCACATTGTCATAATTGGTATTGGGGTCTTGTATCTTCTCGTCATCATCGTCGCCTCCACAAGCGGGGAATGCGAACACCATACCGGCCATCATCAGCATGGCCATCAGTTTCTTCATTGTCTTCATTGTTGTTGTCTGTTAAGCGTTTATACTAATTATCTATGTTCTCTCTACTCTCCATTCAGAACGCATAGGTCACTCCGAATTGCAAGCCGATGTGGTTCCAGTCGCCGACTATGTAATATTTCAGTTCTGCACCCAAAGAGAAGTTGTCAGTCAATTTGTACTCGGCACCGCCACCCAAGTCGATTCCGAAGTTGCTCTCCGATTCAGAGAATCCGAATATCTCCACTTTCGATGTCACCAGACCAAGTCCTGCCAAGGGATAAGCATTCAGTTTTCCGTCCAACATGGGGAACAGGTAGTGGGCATTGACTATGAACTCAGTCATGGATAAATAGTTCTTCTCGAAATAGTAAACGAATGCAGGTTCCACACGAATCTGGTCGGTCACTGAGTATTGGAATTTGGCACCAATACCCATGTTGTCATAATCTCCATCGTAGCCGAATCCCATGTTGAGGTTTACACCTGCGGCCATGTCGCCCTTCACTTGGGCTTGTCCTACCGCCATACACAACACTGCCATCACAAATAATACAAACTTCTTCATAACACATAGATTTTTTTAGAAGATTAGTCCTACTCTATTTTCAGCTTTTCGGTTCCGCTCTGTCGCGTTCGGAAAGTTTGAAGGCTCCCTTGCAACGTTTTCTCGGTTGCAAAGGTGGGAAGAAGTTTTCAAGGGTACAAGAAAAAAACGGGAGAAGCAGTCCAAACATCGGATTGTTGGACTGACTTATGTACTGACTGAGGTGAATCCACCGATGAGATGGGGATTTTTTTATTGGTTTTATCCGCAATTCCTGACCTGTTCAAGCCAAGCTGCGGGGCTTTTCCCTTCAATTTTCTTGAAGACCATGAAGAAGGTGGAGCGCGAACGGAAGCCACACTCGCTATAGATGCTGTCGATGTTGAAACCCGAAGTCTCAAGCCTCAGCAGGCAGCGCTTGGCCTCCTCCACCCGCATTCCGTTGATGAAGGTGAAAAAGTTGCAGTGCAGATGTCCGTTGATGCTGCGCGAAAGGGTACGTTGGGGAATGTCCAACTCCTTGGCAAAGACGGGCAATGAGATGTCGGGCCGCAGGTAAGCCTTCGTCTCGGACAGGTAGTGAATGGCACGTTCACACACTGTCTGCATCTCCTCGGCCTGCATGGCAGGCTCGTGGGAAGAGTCTGCAGAAAACGTCATGACCGACAACGTATCCAATTCCGCCATGTCCATCAACGGTTTGTCCATCGCAGGGTTGGCGATGGCGTGGTGTACCAGATAGAGCATGGCTATCACGTTGAGTATCTGTATGAGCCAGGCATCGGTACGAGGCCAGATGGCGTAAAACACCATCACGGCAATGAAGAACACACCATACAGTGTCATGAAACGGACAATATAGACTTTTTCCGCCCACTCGGAATCGCTCAACGTGTCGCCAACCTTGCGGCGGACACGGCGAAGGAAACGGAAGATGAGTGCATAGTAGAGCAGCAACTGTACGGCCACGACCGTGGTGTTGAGATTGCCCAGCCACGTGTCAGTCCCCTGCATTTCGTGTACGATGGTCTGCATCCGCTCCTCCGCCGGCATGGCGAGACAGAGCACCAGAAAGAAAAGCATGGGCAGGAAGTGAATCAGATTCTTGTAATGGAACAGGCGATAACTCCTGTCAAAACTGTGCTTGGTGAATATCCACAGCAAAGGGAGCTGCAACGTATTCACCGAACAGGATATGGGAAGCATGAAGAGGCTGAAGTCACTCCACCCCAACATGCGGCTCATGTTATAAAGGTATACAGGCACCGTAGGCACCACGATGATGGCGGCGGCATAGCCGTTTCCCTTTCGGAAACCAGTAGCATGGAGCAGCACCAAGGCCAGCATGACCAACAGGATGACGCTGGACGAGTTGACAGTGAGTATGAATTGTTCGTAGTTCATTTGGTCGGAATTATCCATGCAAAAGTACTCAATTCTTCCCAAACAACAAACATATAATAAAAAAACTTGAAGAAAGATTCAACATCAACCATCTACTGAAATCAGGAAAAGACACAATTTTATCGTAAACATGTTGGGATCTATTGCTGCATATTGTATGTTTCCGAAAAAGCCGTGCATCAATGTACAAAGGACATTGGATACACAGCTTACTCTATTTTGAATTCGTCGAACTCACGTTATTATTATATTTATTGAGTCGGGCAATTCGGTTACAAACCATTTCCAACTCAATACCTTCTATATTTTAAAGCACAAAATAAATATTTCCAACCACAGAATAATTATTTTGAACCACGAAATATATATTTCGTGGTTCAAAATATAGAAGGTATATAATTTCAGATAATTTATAACACTAATTCACAGGTTATTATACATAAGTTCATTATTGGTGCCCGATAAAATATTATACCTGTTATAAATGCAAGACATTATAGCTGTATATCGGACATCAATAAAAAAAAAGACTCCGCTCGCGAACCGAACAAACCCGGTGCGCGAGCGGAGCAAACTGTTCAGACGGACAACCTATTGCAACATGCCCCCCGTAAGGTAGAGCAAATACAGCTTGTCTTTCCGTACCAAATTACCAGACTACTTTTTTGCCATTGACAATATAGATTCCATGGGGCAATCCTTCGAGTGAGGTAGTGCCTTTACGCAGAAGGGTTCCTGTAATGGAATATACACCATCCGTAGCTACCGGCAAATTACAATCAGGCAGGATATGTTCTATTGCATTGGGATAGGTATTATTGTTGGCCTTTCCCTGTACATTGGTCTGATAGAATTTCACCTTATAGGGCCATTGCTCTTTTTTGCCTTCCAAACCATCCCAGTCTATCCAATCGCGTGTCCAATAGCTTGTTGGTGCTCCACTGACAACAAACCAAAGATGAGAACAGTTATCTGGACACTCAAACTCGACAAGTATTTCGGGGTTCTTGAGGTCGGTCTTGAACAAAGCTGTGCTTATATCTCCATAGACTCTTGTCCCATCTTTCAACATGGCAACAAATCCCATTTTCCATCCTGCCTTAATCTTATTGTAAAGCGTGTAACCGCTCTTCCCGACTTCGCCCACAAATTCGGCATATACGGTTTTGGCCTTGGTTGGCGTATTCAACCGGATGGCATTGTGACCAAAATTCTCGATACAGTTATCAACGGTAGGACTCCAAAAGCCTTCATCGTCCTTAGTCAGACTGGTCTGATTGCGCTTGCCAATGGTATTCTTTCCCAATTCACGGATAGGGTCCATATCGAAAGTGGTCATGCGGGCGCCATATTCCCACATTTCATTGTTCAATTGCTCCAACTTCTCAGCTGTACTCAATTTGGAGCTCATAGTGAGACGCATATAGGCCTGCAAGGGGTCTTCGGGACTTTTGGACTCGTTCCACAACCGTCCTATGATGTCCATACCATGTTTATGACAGAAATAGTCTTGGATAAAGTAGTTGTTGTATCGCAAATCGACGGCCAGCGGATGTTTATGCAACCCGTTGAGGGTATTGGTCAACCACTCATTGTTGAATTGCATGGCCGGATAATATTTGTAGGCCTGCCATTGTGCACACATTTCCCAAAAGACATTGTAGTTGCCACTCCCCCAGTTGTACATCCATCCATTCTGATCATTATTGTCACAATGGGTCTGGTATTGGAAGCAATGCCCTATCTCGTGCGCCACGGTCTGTCCATCGCGCGATGTGTATGCCCAACGCGAAAGGGTGAGCAGTCCGATGGTATTGTCTATACCGCTACCACTTGCCTCCCACTCTTCGGTATAGCGCAAGCGGATAATCATCTTGTAGGTGTCAGTTTTTGACTTTCCTTGATTAATGGTGATGAACTTAAGGCTATCGGCATAAAATTCAAATATCTGATCGGCTCTGTCAAGTATGGATTCTACAGACACTGGGACATCCGTACCGTATCCGGCTTCCCAAAAAAGTATCCAATGCTTGGATTGCAAGCTGCGCTCAAAGCTCCAATGACTGGCAGGATTGTTAAGCTCAGTTTCTGTACCACAAGCACTACCGCTACAATAAATCTTCTTGTCAACAAGGCTTATCCGTGTGTTCAAGGACTTGATGGCGTCACTGATTTCATCGGACGTCAAGGTGTAATCGGTATATTTCTGAGCAGCTGAGTCTATTTCGCTTTTCAGATTATTCAGCTGATTGGCTTTCTGCTCCGTACCTTCCCACCAAACCAACACTTTGCGGGCATAGTCAATACGTGTCTGCAAATTGTCATAAAGGAGACGGGATGCTTTTGCTGCGTCCAAGGCATCGGCTAACAAGTTTTTAGCTTCGCTCAATGCTTTCTGGTCATATATGATGCTTCCATCTTCGGCGGTTCCTGTGCCCTGTAAAGCAGTTTTTGCCTTACCTATAGCCGCGGTAAGAGTCTCGGCAACGGTTTGCTGAATTCCCTTATCCAAGAATTCTTGTCCTTGGTTGCACATCAGCTCCACTTCCTGTGCATAGGCCGTAATTGATACGGCCCCGACATATTGGAGCTTAAAATTGTCCAAACAGAGGTAATTGCCGGTTGCCCCTTCTGCCTTCAGTCCTATCTCGATATTGTCTCCCTCATCTATTACAGAAAATGTGACTTCGTATTGTTTCATTGCCGTCACGGGGACTTTATTCATTCCGGCATAGATGCAGGCTCCCGTCTGCTCGGCTCCATTATTGGTGGTACTACCGCTTCCACTTTGCTGGATATGCAGGGCTGAAGCCGTCAGTTTGTATTGGCCTGTGGGCAATCCTGTCAAAGTCTGACACACAGAAGCATCACCAATATGACTTCCAATACTGACCCACGACCAATATAATAGGTGCCATTCTTGATGGAAAAGACAGAATTGCTTTGAGTTGCCATGTTTTTCACTGTCCATCCGGAAAGGCCATCGGTCTCGAATGAGGGATTCTTCAAGTAACTGGTGTAATCCTCTTGCGCTACGAGTTGGGAGGTGCCAACTAACATCCCGGCCAAAAAGGCCTGCAATGTCTTAAATCTAACATGCTTTATCATATCTGTAATTTAAGGTAGGAATCAAGTTCTGTTGATAAATATATAATAATAGGTATGGAATTCAATAATTCTGCACTTATTCTTCAACAAACAGTTCAAGGATTTTGTGCAATGAACTCTTATCGAACCAATCAAACTCTGGCATTTGGAGGTAGAAATCAAATCTTTCTCTCTTTTTCTTGGGGAGCAGACGCCTGATTGTACGTTCGTGGAGCTCCACAATCTTCCCATCTATCTCAAAAAAATAGTTGTTTACCAAGGGGTATTGTTTGTTTCCGGCCGACAGGTCAATGTCTGTAGTGCCCATTTGGTCAGCACTAAATTGAAGACTGGTTATTACACGATCGTTTACAGCACGGCTATTGTATGCAGCCATGTCTATGGTGGTTGTACAAAGCACCCTGTTGCCGCCCAATGTGTCAATGACGGTAGCCAATATGGTGTCCACTTTCACATATTGCCTGTCCGCGAACTCGACGGTTTGAATCGGTGCCATATCGGCCACCATGTCGAACATGCCTTTCTTGAAAAGCAAACGGCCGTTTTTCAGAAAGACATTTGCTTCTTTCTGCATGATTACCTTACCGTTGTACAGGGTTATTCGGGCAGGCTGGTATTTCTCATAAACTGTTGTCCGATCACTATATCCTACGAACTTTTGTGCAAGCCCATTCATGCTTACAACGGCCACAAACAGGAAAAATAGCATTCTCTTCATATTGAAATCATTTTTATGTTCCACTTTCAATCTTTACCATTCATATTCTTCGCTATACGACTCGAATACGGGTTCGGAAGTTACTCCATTTTCTGCAAAGAGTTTACGTATCACCTCCTGTTCCTCTGGGAAGAGAGGTACTTCTTTACGGTAATAGGAATAGTAAACACCTCGACCAAAATATCTGATAAGGGTCTGCTTCATTTGTACGGCCAATTTATAGGGGACATCATCCCAAAGATAACGGACACCCCACGCAACTCTGACCTTCTGTGAAGAGCGGTAGTAGGGGCACTGGACACCTGCGGGGTAATGTGAAGGATGAAGGCAACTCACAAAAGGATTCGCACTATGGGGCAACTTGCCCAACATGTACCTCAAACAAGTGGCAGAACGGGGACAACCATGATTCATGCAATGGCCATAATTGGCTGGAGGATTATCGATAGAAAAGAACTTTTTCATGGCAATACGATATAGTAAAAACGAAGAGGGTATGTCAAGAATAATTTTAAGGCGGGCCCTACAAATTCCCACTTTAAGTGCAGTTTATTCTTAACATACCCTCGCCATTGATTTTTTATGATTTCAAGATTCCCAATTCTCTGAAACATTTGGTAAGTTTCTCTACGGCAAAATCCACTTGTTCACGAGTGTGGGTAGCCATTAAAGCAACACGTACCAGTGTGTCGTCCGGGGCACAAGCCGGCGGAATGACGGGATTGATGAAGATTCCCTCATCAAAAGCCATTTTAGTCACAATGAAGGTTTTCTCTTCATCGCGTACATAAAGCGGAATGATGGGCGATTCTGTTTCTCCAATTTCAAATCCGGCTTCACGGAAACGTTCGAGCGCATAATTGGTAATATCCCAAAGAGCCTTTATCCGCTCAGGTTCTGACTGGAGGATATGCAAGGCTTCGATAGCCGAAGCGGTAGCGGCAGGTGTGCTACTGGCCTGAAAAATATAGCTGCGTGCGGTATGACGGAGCCAATTGATAATCTCCTTGTCGCCTGCTACAAATCCGCCAATGCTGGCCAAAGACTTGCTGAACGTACCCATGATAAGGTCTATATCCTCAGTGACGCCAAAATGGTCGCATACGCCTCGTCCATTCTTTCCAAAAACACCCAAGCCGTGTGCCTCGTCCACGTAGATAGAAGCATTGTATTTCTTTTTCAGGCGGACAATTTCGGGCAAATTGGCCAAATCTCCTTCCATAGAGAACACACCATCCACGACGATAAGTTTCACCGCATCGGGTTCGCACCGACGGAGTTTCTTTTCAAGGTCCTCCATATCGTTGTGCTTATATTTGAGTTGGGTGGCCGCAGAAAGGCGACGACCATCAACGATTGATGCATGATCGCGGTCATCACAAATGATATAGTCGTTACGTCCCACCAATGCAGGGATAATACCTTCGTTCACCGTAAAACCTGTAGAGAAACAGAGGGATTCATCCTTGCCTACAAAAGCTGCCAACTCTTTTTCCAACTGGACATGAATGTCAAGTGTGCCATTGAGGAAACGCGAACCTGCACATCCCGTGCCATATTTCTCGGTAGCGGCAATGGCGGCATCCATGATACGGCGATCATAGGTGAGTCCCAAATACGCATTCGAACCAAACATGAGAATTCTCTTGCCATCCATCTCCACCTCTGTGTCCTGATGGCTGTTTATTGTTCGAAAATAAGGATATACGCCCATTGCCATGTATTGCTGAGGCAGGGTGTACTTTGCTAATCTTTCTTTTAAAATATTCATATATCTTTTTTTCAAAAACCAGTTTGTCGGTTTTTTGTTTTTACTCTACCTGATATTAATATGCAAAATAGGCCGCAAAGATAACAATATTTCCAATAATGAACGAGCAAATGAGCAAAAAAAAGAAGAAGGAGGGAAAAGTAAGAAAGAAATAGGGATTATTCAAAAAGAAAAGATTATCTTTGTCCGGTCAAACTCGCCTAATGCGTGAATTTCATGAACAAAAAACGAAGTGCCATCATCATTGTAAATCCCATTTCGGGTACGCAAAACAAAAAGAATGTAACCGAGAAAATAAACAAATACTTGGATAAGGACAAGTATGATTATCGCATCATACCCACACAACACGCCGGACATGCTACGGAGATTGCCGCCCAAGCCGTAGCTGAAGAGATAGACCTGGTTGTAGCCGTGGGAGGCGATGGCACTATCAATGAAACGGCACGTGCATTGGTGCATACCCAAACGACATTAGGCATTATCCCTTGTGGCTCAGGAAACGGATTGGCACGCCATCTGCAAATCCCTATGGATGTCAAGAAGGCCATTGATATCATCAATAACGGCACCATTGAACAGATTGATTATGGCCGCATCAATGACATACCTTATTTTTGTACTTGTGGGGTTGGATTTGATGCTTTTATCAGCATGAAATTTGCACAAGCAGGAAAACGAGGAATTGCAACCTATATCGAAAACACATTGCGAGAAGGATTACGTTACGAACCGGAAACATACGAAATCGAAAACGAGGACGGCACTATGCACCATAAAGCCTTCCTTATCACCTGCGCCAACGCTTCACAATATGGAAATAATTTTTACATAGCGCCCAACGCTTCACTTTGCGATGGCTTGATGGATGTCATCATCATGGAACCTTTCACCATGCTGGACGCACCGGCCATTTCATTCCAGATGATGAACGGCACGCTTGACCAAAACAGCAAAATCAAAACTCTAAGATGCAAACGGTTACGGATTCATCGGAGCAAACCAGGAGTAATCCACTACGATGGAGACCCCGTAATGGCCGAGGCTGATTTGACCGTAGAAATCATAGAAAAAGGTTTAAATGTGATCATCGGAAAGTTTGACGAAAAGAATTCACAAGTAGGATTCAACATCATGCAAAGCGTTTTGGATATTTTCAATGAGTTGAAACCTATCAGCGAAGCCTTTGTAGAAGAAATAACTACCCGCAACAAGCGGCTTCTTGTATTGAATAAAGAATTGTTGAGAAGGCTTAGAAAATAATCTTAATAGCCCCCGCTACGCTTCTTCGCAGATAAGAAGAAAAATGCTCAAAAATCCGAAGCAAATCCTCACAAGACAATTTATAGAACCTCCCTTAAAGATAAAAATCCTTTACCATATCAGCAAACTCATCACCATACACCTTGGGGGACTTTTCTATAACCAGCTCATGAGGGTTCACTTGAAAAGCTGGCATCTTGGGAGAATATGTCAACAAAACCCGCTTTGCCGGAGTCCCTTTCTTGGTAAACACCCATGTATGACGCGTCAGATAAAGTTTATGAGAAACGGCAGAAGCATTCATTGCTTCAAAAGCAGAAGCCGGTATCACTACGGAAAACTCTCCTGTTTGCTTCAATAAAGATGAAGCACTTTTCATCAAGTCATCAAAACTGAGCGAATCCGTATGCCGGGCATCTGACCGTTTTCTGTCAGGACATTTCAAAGACTCCATAAAATATGGCGGATTGGAGAAAATCACATCAAATTTCTCATCATCAACAAACGTACGGATATCGGCATTTATCACTTCCATGCGTTCACTCCACGGTGAACGGGAAACATTTTCGGCCGCTTGGGATGAGGCTTCCGAATCAATTTCGATAGCTACAACCTGACCTTCACACCGTTGGGCCACCATCAAAGCTATCAATCCGCACCCACAACCTATGTCAAGAAGGCGCTTTGCGCCATCCACGTTTACCCAACTTCCCAACAATACGGCATCAGTACCCACTTTCATGGCACAACGGTCGTGCCACACGGTGAACTGCTTGAAACGAAAAAAAGGATTTGCCATTACACACTCTCTATTCAAGAAGGATATTTACCAAAGACGCCACAAAGATACACTATCTTTTCGTTCATTCATGCTAATTATTCCATTTTTTCCTTATTCTTTCATATTTTCAACATAAAAGCATACCTTATTTAAAAAGGAATGATTAACTTTGCGCCCGCATTTTTGCGCCCTTCAAAAGGGGCTTTAATTTTTATGAACTTAGACAAAGATGAGAAGAAGAATATTCAGTGAGATAGAAGAGATGACCGAAAGTGAAAACTCATTTTCATTGATTGCTGACTTTGAAGGCAATGAAGAACAAATATTTCAAGAAGCCATTGATGACAATTTACCGATTCTGCCTCTGCGCAACATGGTTTTGTTTCCGGGGGTGGTCTTACCTGTAACCATCGGGAGAAAATCTTCCCTCAAGTTGGTAAAGCAGGCCATGAAGAATCATACAAATGTAGCGGCTTTTACACAAATCCATTCTGAAATAGACGAACCTGACCAACAGGATTTATACCCGATAGGAACCGCGGCCAAGATAATCCGTATTCTGGAAATGCCGGACAATACGACAACCGTTATCCTACAAGGTATGTCGCGTTTGAGAATCATAGAGGTTACTGCGCACACTCCCTATTTGCGCGGTCGGGTAGAAAAATTGCCAGAGGAATTGCCCGACAAGCACAACAAGGAATACGAAGCCGTAGTGGACAGCTGCAAGGATCTGGCCATTGATTTCTTGAAATTGTCCGACTATCCCGTACAATCAGTTTTTGCCATCAAGAATATCACAAACAAGATGTTCGTGATTAATTTCATCGCTACAAACCTGGTTGTATCCGTGGCCGACAAAGCCAAGCTCCTGTGTGAGCCATCACTGATAGCCCGTGCATACGAGTTGCTGACCGTCCTCAACCGCGAAGTGCAATTGGCACGTCTGAAGGCCAATATCCAAATGCGTACACGCGAGGATATTGACCAGCAACAGAAAGAGTACTTCCTGCAACAACAGATCAAGAACATACAAGATGAGTTGGGAGGCTCGCGTGAGGATCAGGACATGAATGAGCTGACCAAGCGTGCAAACAAGAAGAACTGGCCGGCCGAAGTGCGTGCCATATTCGACAAGGAAAAAAGCAAGCTGGAGCGCATCAATCCACAATCGCCCGACTATAACGTCCAGCTCAATTATCTGGAGACAATGCTCAACCTGCCTTGGGGAGATTATACGACAGACAACCTGAACTTGGTGAATGCGGAAAAGACACTTAACCGTGACCATTACGGATTGGAAAAGGTGAAGGAGCGTATCCTTGAATATTTGGCCGTGCTGAAAATGCGCGGCGATTTGAAATCACCCATTCTCTGCCTTTATGGCCCTCCGGGTGTAGGAAAGACATCGCTCGGCAAAAGCATTGCAGAGGCTTTGAAGCGCAAATATGTACGCGTGTCGCTCGGTGGTCTTCATGACGAAGCCGAAATCCGCGGACACCGCCGTACTTATATAGGTGCCATGCCCGGACGTATCATCAAGAGCATCAGCAAAGCGGGTTCTTCAAACCCCGTCTTCATCCTCGATGAAATTGACAAGATTGCTCAGATGACCCATCAGGGAGACCCATCATCAGCTTTGCTCGAGGTGCTCGACCCTGAGCAGAATAATGCCTTCCACGACAATTTTCTCGAGGTGGATTATGACCTGTCCAAAGTGATGTTCATAGCCACGGCCAACAACCTGAACACCATCCCCGGCCCCCTACTCGACCGTATGGAGCTTATCGAAGTGAGCGGATACATCACCGAAGAGAAGATTGAAATAGCCAAGCGCCACCTCATCCCCAAGGAGATGGAGAATGTAGGATTGAAGAAGGGCGACATCAAGTTGAACAAAGCCGCCATCGAATACCTCATCGAGAACTATACACGCGAAAGTGGTGTACGCGAATTAAGCAAGAAAATAAGCAAACTGATGCGCCGCATTGCCAAAGACATTGCCACACAAGGATACACCATTTATCGTGACATCAAGCCTGCCGATGTACGCGAATTGTTGGGTGTGCCCGAATATAGCCGTGACATCTACCAGGGCAACGAATATGCCGGCGTAGTGACAGGTCTTGCCTGGACGGCCGTAGGTGGTGAAATACTTTTCGTAGAAACCAGTCTCAGTAAAGGAAAGGGTGGCAAGCTCACCCTGACCGGTAATTTGGGCGATGTGATGAAGGAATCAGCCATGTTGGCCCTCGAATACCTGAAAGCACATAGCCATCTGTTGGATATCGACAACAACATCTTTGAAAATTGGAATATCCACATCCATGTACCCGAAGGAGCAATCCCTAAAGATGGCCCGTCGGCAGGTATCACTATGGCCACTTCTCTGGCATCGGCTCTCACCCAACGCAAGGTAAAAGCCAACTTGGCCATGACTGGCGAAATAACCTTACGTGGGAAAGTTCTTCCTGTAGGTGGTATCAAGGAAAAGATTTTGGCGGCCAAGCGTGCCGGTATCAAAGAGATTATCCTTTGTCAGGAGAATCGTAAGAACATAGAAGAAATACCTGAAATATACCTCAAAGGACTCACTTTCCATTACGTGACCAACGTCAAAGAGGTGCTGGACATTGCCCTGCTCAAAGAAAAAGTGGACAACCCCATAGACTTCTCTATCGAAGAGAAAAAAGAACAGAATCAATAGTCAAATATGAGAGTTTTTTCTTCCCTACCTGAAAAAAAATTTTTTCCAACGGGGAAGAAAAAACTCTCAGGCATGAAAATAATTATATGAAATTTGAACTTCAACATACCGACCCTAAAAGCAATGCCCGTGCCGGCCTTATCACTACCGACCACGGACAGATAGAGACCCCAATCTTTATGCCCGTAGGAACATTGGGCAGTGTAAAAGGTGTCCATCTCACCGAACTGAAAGAGGACATCAAGGCACAGATTATCTTGGGAAATACCTATCACCTCTATCTACGCCCGGGGCTCGATGTGCTGGAGAAGGCTGGAGGCTTACACAAGTTCAACGGTTTCGACCGCCCTATGCTCACCGATAGCGGTGGATTTCAAGTCTTTTCGCTCTCAGGCATCCGAAAGATGAAGGAAGAAGGTGTAGAATTCCGCTCACACATTGATGGCTCAAAACACCTCTTTACCCCTGAGCGGGTAATGGATATCGAACGGACAATTGGTGCAGACATCATGATGGCCTTCGATGAATGCACTCCAGGTACGGCCGACTACGATTATGCCAAAACATCCATGGAGCGCACCCACCGCTGGTTAGACAGATGCATCACCCGCTTCAATGAAACAGAGCCAAAATATGGCTACCACCAGTCACTCTTCCCCATTGTGCAAGGCTGTATCTATCCTGACCTGCGCCGCCGTTCAGCCGAATTCATCGCATCCAAAGGTGCTGAAGGAAATGCAATCGGAGGACTTGCCGTAGGTGAACCCACCGAGAAAATGTACGAAATGATTGAAGTCGTCAATGAAATCCTCCCTACCGACAAACCACGCTACCTGATGGGGGTAGGAACTCCCATGAACCTGCTCGAAGGTATCGAACGCGGAGTGGATATGTTCGATTGCGTAATGCCAACCCGCAATGGACGAAACGGTATGCTCTTTACCAAAGACGGAATCATCAATATGAAGAACAAGAAATGGGAATATGACTTCTCTCCTATCGAAGCAGACGGCGCTTCGGCCGTAGATACACTCTACACAAAGGCTTATCTTCGCCACCTCTTCCATGCTCAGGAGTTGCTTGCCATGCAAATTGCTTCCGTACACAATTTGGCCTTCTACCTCTGGCTCGTAGGCGAAGCACGATGCCACATTATCGCAGGAGACTTCTCCACATGGAAACCCATGATGATGAAACGGATTTCGACAAGACTATAAAGAAATTAAAAGTTAAAGATAAAATACCTCTGACAAAAATATCTATCCACGTCTCCCACCCCGTAGAGAGACAAATGGAAAGCCCTATTATTAACATGAAACTAAAAATACTCACTCGGCTTGACCGTTATATCATAGGCAAATTCTTGGGCACATATTTCTTCTCCATTGCCCTGATTTTAAGTATTGCAGTTGTATTCGACCTCAACGAGAACATTGACAATTTCGTTGAGCACAATGCACCTGTGAAAGCCGTAATCTTTGATTACTACTTCAACTTTATCCCCTATTTTGCCAATCTTTTCAGTGCATTGTTCGTTTTCATTGCAGTAATTTTCTTCACCTCAAAACTGGCCGAGAATTCTGAAATCATCGCCATGTTCTCATGTGGTATGAGCCTCAAACGACTGATGCGCCCTTACATGATATCAGCCGCCGTGATTGCTTGCCTTTCCTACGGACTAAGTTCATACGTCATCCCTCGTGGAAGCCTTGAGCGATTGGAATTTGAAGACCAATACCGCAAAAAGAAAAAAGTGGATTATGCGCGAAATGTACAAATGGCCGTAGAACCCGACGTAATAGCCTATATAGAAAGATACGAAGATTTCAACAAAACAGGATACCGATTTTCCCTCGACAAATTTGAAGACAAGAAACTTGTTTCACACCTCACGGCTCGCTCCATTACATACGACACGGTAGGAGGTGCTCAAAACAAATGGAAACTGAAAGATTACATGATACGTAATCTGGAAGGACAACGCGAAATCATCACCAGTGGAAAGTCTATGGACACCATCATCGCCATGGAGCCTGCCGACTTCCTCATTATGAAGAACCAGCAGGAAACGATGACCAGCCCTCAGCTACAGGCCTATATCACCAAACAAAAGGCTCGAGGCATAGCTAACATCAAGGAATTTGAAATCGAATACCACAAGCGCATTGCCATGGCTTTTGCCGCCTTCATTCTTACGACCATCGGACTTACCCTTTCATGCAAAAAGACAAAGGGAGGAATGGGACTGAACCTTGGTGTAGGACTTGGACTCAGTTTCTCATATATCCTTTTCCAAACCGTTTCGTCAACCTTTGCCGTCAATGGTAACGTACCTCCCATGTTAGCAGTGTGGATACCAAACATACTCTATGCCATCATTGCCGTGTACCTTTACATAAAGGCACCCAAATAATTCATAATTCATAAATCATAATTTAAATTAATGTATTTCGACGAACTTGATTTAGAAGACAACATACTCGATGCACTTGATGCGATGAACTTCGAAGAGTGCACTCCTGTACAGGAACATACAATCCCCCCAATTCTTGCAGGACACGACCTTATAGGAGTGGCACAAACTGGTACGGGAAAAACAGCCGCTTTCCTTCTCCCTGTTCTTAACCAGCTTAGCAAAGGTGGATATCCCGAAGATGCCATCAATTGTATCATCATGTCGCCGACTCGCGAACTGGCCCAACAAATCGACCAACAGATGGAGGCTTTCAGCTACTTTACCAATAGCAGTAGTGTTGCCGTCTATGGAGGAAACGATGGTATCCGATTTGCCCAAGAGCAAAAAGGACTCACCCTCGGAGCAGATGTAGTAATTGCTACCCCTGGCCGTTTATTGGCTCATATCAACATGGGATATGTAGATCTTTCACGGGTCAGTTTCTTTATCTTAGATGAAGCAGACAGGATGCTCGACATGGGTTTCTCCGACGACATTATGCAGATTGCCAAATTATTGCCTGACACACGCCAAACCATTATGTTCAGTGCAACTATGCCTGAAAAGATTCGGCAATTGGCTCGTTCTATACTCAAAAATCCAGTGGAGGTAAAACTTGCGGTCAGCAAACCTGCAGAAAAAATCCAGCAAGGAGCCTACATCTGTACCGAACCACAGAAACTCGGCATTATCCAACACCTTTTCAAAGAAGAGCCGGCTAAGCGTGTCATTATATTTGCATCATCCAAACTGAAAGTAAAAGAGGTGACCAAAGCACTTCAACGTATGAAACTCAATGTCGGTGAAATGCATAGCGACCTTGACCAATCCCAACGCGATGCCGTAATGTATGAGTTCAAGAATGACCGTATAGACATTCTCGTTGCCACAGATATCGTAGCACGAGGCATTGATATAGACGATATCACGATGGTCATCAACTTCGATGTGCCACACGATTGCGAAGATTACGTACATAGAATCGGTCGAACCGCCCGTGCAGGTAACGAAGGACGTGCCATCACATTCGTAGGCCCTAAAGACCAGACACGCTTCCGGACTATTGAAGAGTTTATTGAAAAAGATGTGGAGAAACTTCCTGTTCCCGAAGAACTTGGTGAAGCTCCCGAATACAAGCCCAACAACCCACGAGGCCAAAAACGTGAAGGGAAATATGGCAGGAAAAATCGTGGACACAAGCCCGACAGGAAGAGCAATAAAGCAAAAGCAAAGGAAGAACAATGCAAGTCCACAACCGATACCCGGCCAGAGAGTCCCGTTTCTAAAGAAGGAACAAATACCTCAGAAAAGGGTTCTAAGAAAAGACGATCACATCGAGGTGGTCGCAACCACCACAACAAGAACAAGACAAATCAAGAATGAACTCAGAAAAAAACAATTCGACCGCTATTCCAACATCATTTGAATAGCGGTCGAAAATTATATTTTGGATTAACTCTTTATTCTACTATTACTTTTTTGCCTTCTATAACATATACCCCCTTTGGAAGCCCCAATATTGCAGACTTTATAGCAACATGGTTGCGTATTCTCATTCCATCAAGACTATACACATCTACCCATTCCGAACTTTTTGTCTCCTGCAGATGATTCATCTCAACCATATTGGGTAATAAGGCCTCAGGAATCACACTATCTTCCCAACGCAACTCACCTTGTCCAACATAAACTTTCACACATGCTCTTGATGCAATAGGAACTCTTGCTGAAAGCACTTCCCCTTCTGATATTATACTTACCTCAGACTTAATCTCTTCATCTTGTACATTCAACAAATATGCGGCACAGGAGTCTCCTTCTACCTGCATAGCCGTCAAATCGGTTCCTTTCACAAATATTTTCAGAATGTCACCCACCGAATGGTTTACTTTCGATGTATAAGTAGCAGATGCACCACCATCAACAATAGTTGTCGGAACAGAGAAAACTGGTGCGCCATATTGACACTTAATATTACCAATGGTACAACTTGATATTCCGACAAAATTTGACAACAACATGTAATAACTTCCGTCAGGATCAGGAGCTATCAATCCATTCCATCCACGCGGAAGCGAATCTGTAAGCAGAATCAGCCGTGCATTCAAAGAATCCGTCTGCTCTGCCGATACATTACTATAATAAATGACATTTCGCTTATCAACTACATCAGTAGCATTGAAAGAACGACTTTCATCTGAATACAATGGATATAATTTGGCCGTCATGACAGAATTGTTGTTACTCTTATCGCCAAAAGCCATCTGCTTATCGCCACGAGAGAGAATACCAACCTCATTGTCTATATTAATCCAATCGGTATCAAATGTAGCAAACTTAGAACCATCAAGTTGCTTATGAATTATTTTATCCTTCTCTACACTCTTTGTATAAAGAGTACGAGCAGTACGGGTAAATTCATCAACACTGACGGCCATCAATCCGCCTTGTTCCTTAGCAATGGTTACGGCTGACTTTGCACGCACATAATCCACATATATAATAGCGTTTCCTGGAGTAGAATAAATAGCAAAACGATTATTTAATGCAGCATCATTGGTATTCAACTCTCCATTCATAATCCAAGCATTTCCACAAAGTTCATAATTACCTTTTACTATAGGAGTTGCATTTGTTGCTCTCCCATTAACGGTGTACCATCCCAAGAAATTTCCTGTGTTATTGGCACGATAAGGCACAACGATTTTATTCTTGTCAGGATTGTTTGCCGCAAAATAACCAGTATAGCTACTCAATCCCGTACTCCACGAGAAACATGTGAAACGGTCATCGGTAGATGCGCGCACCACATTTTGGCTCTCCAAGATCTTAGCTCCTGCATGTCGGGAATTAAAATCGGTCCAATCAGTTGGTATCAAATTTTCTGTTGGCAGCATTTCGTGCATCAGCCAAGTCATCATTACACGGTGAGCCTCCACTCCCATACGGCGGGCTCCCACATCCGCACGCAACAGCCATGCTCCATCTGTCGTTGTTTTTTGTCTGGCCTGAATATATTTATATGCCATATTTTCCAGCATAAGAGCATCTTCGTCGTGCATGAAACATGCCATAGTCGTGTACGATGTAATCTGGTCGTACAAGAACAGGCTCCAATCATTTCCATTCGGCATGGCCAATTCTCCATCAGCCAAGGCCAACCAATCAAGTACCTCTTCCATGACCTCTTCATTGTTATGCATCAAGGCATTTGTTTTCCATTTCTCGGTTCCATGCAGGCCCAACTGAAACAGTTTCAATGCCAAAGCCGATTCTCCCAACTCTTGCATCACAACATTTTGATAACTGGTATGGAAAAGATTATGGTTTTGAAGTGTATAATCATTGTATAAATTCTGTCCTTTATAGAAATCAGCCACTGTTTTCTGGTCATATTCCGGATCAATAACAGTATTATCGGTAGCATCTGACGGATGCGAATAGCAATTGATTGCAAATTCACGCAACCGGTCAAACCATTGGGAAGCCAATTCATGATTAGGAAAAAGTCCTAAAGTTGCAGCCAACACATTTGTCTCCCATCCATTTTCTTCAGCCTTCGTATCACCTGAATATCCGGTAGGAATATTACGTTGCAACTCATAGTTACATTCAGCAACAAGCATAGCCTGTATGTATCCCCGTTGTTCCTCACTCAATGTTTCCCATTGAAAGAAAGCCGAATAAGCAACTGACATAGCCCACAGACTTGATTCCCACACATGATCATCATTGGAGATAGATCCCCAATATCCTCCATTTGAACATACTTTCAGTTTATTGGCCTTATGGGTGGAGTATGCAAAAATCAACGATTTCTTTGCCAAGGTCTTCAAATCTTCCCACGTTACTCCTTCTGGCAACTCCACTTTACCTTGCCCATATTTTACCAAAAACGCACATATCATTGACAAATCTGCATTAGGACGGACTCCTTGTTCATTCGCGTTCATTGTGCTTTCACCTTTAAAGCAACCACAATCTTCCCCAATGCTGTTCGGATATGTACAAAGTTGGAAATCATTCTTCATCCAAAGCGAAAAATCTGCCAACATCTGCATGAGGTCGGCTTTCATTTTTGCTTCATCCACAAAGTCATGAGTAATCACCCCTTCAGTAGGACTACTCAAGTCAGCCTCTGTGGGGTCTTCGGGAGCTACGTATTCACCCTCCAATTTATACAATCGTACATTATCAATCATTATGCAACTGCCTCCAGAAAGCCAATTGATGCTGAAAGCCAATTCCACATCACCATCAACATCTACCACAAAAGGCAGAGCCGTGGTATTCCACTTTGCAGTAGTAAAAAAGCCTGTACTTCCTTGATTGAAACTCTCTGTAATTTCTTCGCTGCCGACAGAGATATTTATTGATGAAGTAGCATTGTTGACATATCCGGTACGATGAGCGACTGTGAGCAGATAATTCCCTGCAGGCAGATTCTTTACCGTTTGTTTCACCGTTGTGGTTCCCGTACTCCATCCCATACGCAAATAATAGGCTTGATTCCCATCGCTTACTTGAGTGATGAGTCCGAAATTGTTATCAGCATAACATTCTGGTGTAACAAGCAATTGGGTAACCCCCGTTCCCTCCACACTCCACCCTACAGGTTGAGCCAATGTATATCCACGCAACCCGTCAGCACTATTGTTCACGACTGTCAGGTTAGCAGGATTATCGCTCTCAAATGAAGCGTTAGTGATATACTCCGAGGTTATCTCTTTCTGCTCACTCTCTTCTGCGGAAACAGGGATGCACCATCCGGCAAAGCAGAAAACTCCCAAAATACAATAATGTTTTTTCATGTATTCAAATTAATTTATTACTAAAAAACTGACAATTCGGGAGCAAAAATACAAATTATTCCATACATAAACGAAGAAACTCCTTCCCTCTTATCAAAAAAATAGTACAGCTATAGCTTGTTTATCTTTACTTTCCGGCTTTCTGGAGATAATCTTTCACAAAAGGAGTTTCCATGAAAGAAGTTGAGGCTTCTTCTATAATCTCGCGTATCGTAGGGGTCATGACAGGGCGAGGAAAACTTTGACAATAGATGGTGAATATCTGAAGACCAAGCACATTGTCAGAGTTTACAATAACAAAATCGGCCACCAAACGATTCATTTCTGCCACTAAAGTATCTGTATCTTGTGTGGTACGACGCTCAGCCTCATCAGCTGATACTCCATTCATTATCAACTGCATCTGCTTGTGTGAAATGTCTGCAAGCCGTTGTTCAAGGTCATTTTTCTGTCTGATAAAATCATAAAGTTGATTGTTCAAATAGGTACCACCAGCTTCAAGCCCTTTGTTTTCAATCGTGATTTTTATTTTTCCTTTTTCAAGCACAAAAGGCATCAGCATCTCTCCGCCCAAATATAGCGATGCCAACATGACAGAATCAATTTCTCCCTTCATACAGAAAGTTCCGTGTACTATCTCACACGAATCCAAGTCAATGACAGAATCTTCATCAACAACTTTCAGATAGAGCCGCTGACCATCAAGCGACGGGACAGAGGAGACCCCCTCTACCCTATATGTAGAACAGGCAGTGGCAAGCAATATAAACAGATGAAGTAAGAAAAAGTTCTTTTTCATGGCCACAAAATTACAATCTATAATTAATAAGCACAATGAAAAGCCGCAGGTGTTAGTGTTTTTTATATAGATTTTATGTACTTTTGCGCCACAATTTGAACATAAATTAGGAAAATGAAGACGATAAAGTTTTGTATGACAGTATGGTTGGCTATGCTGACACTAAACACTGCACAGGCCGATGAAGGAATGTGGTTACTGCAAATGATGAAAGAGCAGCATCTGACCGATAAAATGAAACAACAGGGATTGAAATTGGAAACTGACAGCCTCTACAATGCCGAACAACCGTCATTGAAAGATGCAGTAGGCATATTCGGACGTGGGTGTACTGGCGAAATCATTTCAGGAGAAGGCCTGATTCTTACCAACCATCATTGTGGATATGGAGCTATCCAGCAACATAGCAGTGAAGAAAACGACTATCTGGCCAATGGTTTTTGGGCTATGAACCGCGAGGAAGAATTGCCTACACCGGGATTGACCTTTACCTTTATCGAAAAAATCATTGATGTGACAGATAGCATCCGTGCATGCATCAACAGGAAAGAAATAACGGAATATGGTTCGTTCAGTCAAGTGTTTCTACAAAGGTTTGCCGACCGCCAGTTAGCTTCCAGCAATTATCACGGCCAACCCGGCATTGAAGCACAATGTTTGCCTTTTTTTGCAGGTAACCGTTATTACTTATTCTACAAGAAAGTCTATCCCGACGTACGCATGGTAGCTGCCCCTCCCTCGTCCATCGGCAAGTTTGGTGGGGAAACGGACAATTGGATGTGGCCCCGACATACGTGCGATTTCTCCATTTTCCGCATTTATGCCGACAGCATTGGAGAACCTGCCGAATACAGCGATACAAACGTACCGTTAAAGACCCCTAATCATCTGACTATATCACTTGGCGACCTGCAAGAAGGTGACTATGCCATGATTATGGGTTTTCCGGGAAGTACCGAACGCTTCCTGACCCGCAGTGAAGTGCAACAACGCATGGATTGTGTGAACACTCCACGCATCAAGATTCGCGAAGCCCGCCAGACTATATTGAAAGAAGCCATGGCTGCCGATCATAAAGTACGCATACAATATGCCAGCAAATATGCACAAAGCAGCAACTATTGGAAGAACTCCATCGGCATGAACAAAGCCATCATTGACAATAAAGTGCGCGAAGCAAAAAGCAAACAAGAAGCCCTTTTCATGACATTTGCAGACTCCTGCGGAAACTCTGAATATCAGAATGTAGTGGATGGTATTGATGAAACCGTAAAGAGAAGCAACTCCACCGTATTGCTGAACACAGCCTTCCGCGAAACGTTTATGAACGCCATTGAGTTCGGCGCCCCCTATGCCATGATGGACAGCCTGAAAAAGGCTCTCGGACAGAAAGACAAAGCAGCGGTTGAAAAATGGACCTTCGCCATCCGTACAGCCTTCTACAACATTCACAATAAAGACTACAACCATGAAGTGGACCGTAAAGTCGCCAAGGCCCTCATTCCACTCTATGCAACCCTGACAAAAGAAATGCCCGACTTCTATCAGACTATTGAAAAAAAATATAAAGGGGATACTGACCGGTATATTGATGACCTGTACAATAATTCCATCACCAGCAGTGAAGAAAAGTTGGAGAAATTTCTCAAAAGACCGACAATAAAAGCCATCAATCGGGATTTGGCCACAGCCTATTCGCGTGCAAAATGGGACTTCTATCGCAATGTCAGCAAGAGAATGCTCCCCATCAAAGACGAACTGAATCTGCTCCACAAGACCTATGTACGCGGTCTTTGCGAGATGTATGCCCCTACCCCGAAAGCCCCTGATGCAAACTTCACCATCCGGCTTACTTACGGAAATATAAAGACATACTCGCCACGAAACGGTGTTCAGTATGACTACTATACAACCCTCGAAGGTGTTATGGAAAAAGAAGATTCTACAAACTCTGATTTCATAGTACCGACAAAACTTAAAGAGTTGTACAAAAAGAAAGAATATGGCCGCTATGCAGATGCTAACGGGCAACTTCCCGTATGTTTCATCACGACTAATGACATTACCGGCGGAAACAGTGGAAGTCCGGTCATGAATGCCTACGGGCAACTTATCGGAACTGCCTTCGACGGCAATTGGGAATCGCTCAGCGGAGACATCAATTTCGACAATGGAAAACAGCGTTGCATCGTCGTGGACATCCGCTATATCCTTTTCATCCTTGACAAGTTTGGCAACTGCAACCACCTTATCGAAGAAATGACAATTGCAGAGTGAACCACTAAAGGTTTGAATGGTGTCCGGTAAAAAGCCTTAGGACATTATTGTTTATTTACCTTTAAAGTTAATTAGTGCTAACAAATCACTACTTTTTGTCGTGTTTACTTGTTTGGATGTCGTGTTTACATTACATTTGCAGCGTCATTAGAGGAAAGACTGCAGATTTTCTCGACAGACGCACTACTATGTGTAATGTATAACTTAAAAACAAACAAGTAACATGAAAACATTCAAATTATTGCCACACGGGTGGCAAACGGCCGGTTGGACAATTGCCGGAATGGGTGCAGGTATGATGCTTTGGGGATTCTTTCTGGATACGCATAAAGAATCATTCCTTGTCTGCGAACAATGGGTAATAGGTGTAATTCTATGGACCATAGCATTCCTCATCATGGCCTTTGCACAGGAGGAGTATGAGGACGAACGCATCCGTAGCATCCGTATGAACACACTGGGTATCACGGCCATCATTTATGCCGCATTGGTAATCTTGAATCCATTGGCAAATATCCTCCTGTCTCATATCTTCAGCCCTCTTGCTTATGCAGAAATTAGTACAATCAAGGGTATATTCTTAAAGCCCGTCCTAATCTATGTCCTATTGTTCAAGTTCTTCCTTTGGAAGGAGAACCGTAGTCTGAAGTATGAAGAGGAAGTATAACCACAAAAAAAGAAAGACGTATGAAGAAGAATTTTTTATTTCCACCCATCTGCAAGCGGATTGGTTGGATACTGCTTATCCCCTCGCTGGTCCTTTACGTATTGACCCTTGGTGATGTGATTGATGATTACCTTCTCTCCTTCCCCACACTGTGTTTCTCCCTTGACAAATACACGACCCAAAACAGTGGCATTACATGGGAGAGCCAAGGAATGCTGATGGAATTGAGTTTAGCCCTGCTGATGGTGTCGCTGCTATTCATTTCCTTCTCCCGCGAACGCGAAGAGGATGAGATGATAACCGCCCTCCGCTTCCAATCCTTCGCATGGGCCGTCAAAATCAATGCGGTGCTACTGATTGTGGGCACATGGATAATCTTCGGTGGTCTCTACCTGTATTTCATCATTTTCTGCCTGTTCAGCATCTTCGTGCTCTACATCGGAAGATTCGAATACGAACTTTATCAATTAAAACACTTGAGCCATGAAGAATAACCTGCGAGTAGAACGTGCCAAGCTGCGCATGACGCAACAGGACCTGGCCGACCGTGTACACGTGAGCCGACAGACCATCGTGGCCATCGAACAGGGGAAATTCAACCCCTCGACGGTGCTGGCCCTGCGCATGTCGGCCATCTTCAACACTCCCGTGAACGACATCTTCGAATTGGAAGAAGGGGATTGGAAGGAATGAGATGCATAAGGTGGGTTCTATAAATTCCCACCTAAACCTAAAAACGATTCATTATGATAAAGAAAGCATTCTATCTCATTGCTGCAACCATTATCTTTGCCAATTGTAGCAATGCGCCACAAGCGCCTACGTCGTTTGTGGTGGAAGGCACACTGCCCGACTCTTCATTTCATGGGGAACAGATCTACATGCAGCGCTACACCGACGGGAAGACCATGGGAGTGACTAAAGTGGAAGGGAACCGTTTCACCTTCACCGGAGTGGCAGACTCAGCCGACTATTGCCGTATCGAAGTCGGCCCAAGGCTCTATAGTAACCTGATATTGGAGAATGGACATATCAACGTGAAGATGGTGAACATCAATGTTTTTGGTCGACAACCATTTGCCACCGGCACACCTGGGAACGAGGAATATGCCCGCATACACTTGCTTGCAGATGAGGCATATGCTCATCACAACGATCGGATAGACAGCCTTCGCCAAATATATCCTGATGAACAGAAACTTATAAAGGCGGCACAACCCCTCGTGAAGGAACTGCACCAAAAGATGACGGCTCAAGCCAAAGAGTTGTTTGCCGCCCATCGGGACGATGTGATTGGCTACACGCTGCTTTATTCTGCTTTCCTGAACGGATTGAGCCTTGACGACCAGATTGAAGTCATTGAATCCGCAGGCCCCAGTATCCTGCAGACCGACTTGGCACAAGAGAAGTTACGGAAATTGCGCCGGTTGAAAAAGTCCCAGCCGGGGACACCTTATATTGACATCAAGGGAAAAGATGCCAACGGCAAGGACATCGCTCTGTCCGACTTCATCGGGAAGGGGAACTATGTGCTCATCGACATGTGGTCCAGTTGGTGCGCCCCCTGCAAAGCCGAAGTGCCTAACATTGCAGAAAACTATCGTGAGTTCAAGGACAAAGGATTGAGTGTAGTGGGCATCTTCGTGTGGGACAAAGCCGAGAATCTTGCTCCCTGCATGAAGGAACTGAATATCACCTGGCCTCAGATTGTCGCCGAGACCTCAGTACAAAAGGATTATGGCATAGAAGGTATTCCCGAGATGATTCTCTTTGCTCCCGACGGAACTATTGCAGAACGTGGGGTGTCCTTGCGTGGTGCAGGATTGAAACATGTCCTAAAAAAGTATTTGGATAATGGGCAAAGAGGACAAGCGGAATTGGGATACCAGTCAATTGATTATAGTAAGAAATGAGTATTGAATCCAAGGGGCATCGTGATGATGGTTCTTGGATTTTTTAAATTCGTTTTCACGACAACACCACACGGTCACCAGCACGTTTGGCAATGGTACGTTGTACCTCGGAAAGGTCCTTGTAGCGCTTCATCACCTCCATGTAGCGGGCGGCATCGGTCATGATGGTACGATCTTGCAGAGCGGTGAGCACCTGTTTCAATTCATCTTCCACAATGGCCAACTTAAGGTCGGTGAGCAGATGGGGTACCAATTCGTGGAGACGTTCTTCATCTGTAATCACCTTTTGTGAACGTGAATGATACTTGCTGAGTTGATAGCGGTCGCTACTAAGGTCGGCCGCCAAGCGTGCTACCTGTGGGTCAGGGTGAGAAAAGAAATAGCGCGAAGCTACAAAACCGTCGTTATGTATCCGTTGCATCACCTCGTCTAACATACGGCGGTGCATGGGATCCTGCAACTCCAGATTATCTATTGCCAAGTCAGCAACCACATGCTCGGCGACCTTCACTTCATGGGTATTACCCTCCTCGTCCTCTTCGGCATACATCACCCGTTCGCCATAACGGACCACTTGTTGCATCAGCAACACTTCTTTGTCGTGGTAGGCCTTCTTCTGTTTGTTTTGCGAAGGAATCAAACCGGAATAGTCTGCTTGTGGGGGAAGAGTTGCTGTTTGCGTGTTTCCCTCTCCAGGGAAAGGTGCGGGTGGTGGCATAGGCGAATCACCAACCTCTTCCATTGGAGGAATCTCTGTTGGAGGGAATCCAGCCGGAGGCATTTCACCGACTGCTTCAGGTAATAGCTCAGGTGCGGGCGCACCATCGGGCATAGGGATATCTTGTTGTGCCCTTTCAACCTTAGCCGCTTCGCGCTGGCGCTGTTTCTCGGCAGCAGCCTGCTTCTCTTCCTTGGTGCGCATCATCAGTTTGTTCACCTCCTGCACCAGCAGTTTTTCCTCTACCTGAAGCAGCTGGCTGCACTCGCGGATATAGACTGAGCGCACGATGTTTTCGGGGATGACGGAGATGCTCCGCACGATGTCACCAATAAGTCCGGCTCGCTTGATGGGGTCGTTGCCTACCTCTTCAAGGAGCAGATTGGTCTTGAAACGGATAAAATCAACTTCGTGTGCGTTAATGTATGCCTTGTAGTCGGTAGCATTGTGCTTTCGGGCAAAACTGTCGGGGTCTTCTCCATCAGGGAGGAGCACCACCTTGATGTTCATACCCTCCTCCAACAACATGTCGATGCCTCGGATAGAAGCCTTGATGCCGGCGCCGTCGCCATCGTAAAGCACAGTGATATTGTTCGTAAAACGGTGTATCAGACGGATTTGCCCGGAGGTGAGTGACGTACCCGACGAAGCCACCACATTTTCGATACCCGCTTGATGCATGGAAATAACATCGGTGTATCCCTCCACGAGGAAGCAACGGTCGTCCCTCACGATGGCCTGCTTGGCAAAGTAGATGCCGTAGAGTTCGTTGCTCTTGTGATAGATTTCCGACTCGGGGGAGTTGACGTACTTCGCCACCTTGCCATCGGTCTTCAACACACGCCCGCCAAAGGCAATCACCTTACCGCTGAGCGTATGCACGGGAAACATCACACGCCCCCAAAAACGGTCACGTAACTGATTGTCGTTGTCACGTCGGTAACAGAGACCGGTCTTCTCCAAGAACTCCTCCTTGAAGCCCTTGCGCTTGGCCTCCTTAGCCAAGGCATCGCGCTCATTGAGGCTGTAACCCAACTGGAACTTGCGGATGATGTCGTCGCGAAAACCGCGTTGGCGGAAATAAGCCAAGCCGATGCTCTGCCCGTCAATGTGGTTGTGAAGGAGGTTCTGGAAATAACTGTTGGCAAAGTCGTTCACCACAAACATACTTTCGCGGTCGTTCTGTACCTGCTTCTCTTCAGCGCTCAGTTCGCGCTCCTTCACTTCGATATGATATTTGCTGGCCAGCCACTTCAGCGCTTCGTAGTAGTTGAGCTGCTCATGCTCCATGATGAAGTGCACCACATTTCCTCCCTTTCCGCAGGAGAAACATTTGCACAGCCCTTTGGAAGGAGACACCACAAACGACGGTGTCTTCTCGTTATGAAACGGACACAATCCCTTATAGTTCACCCCCGCTCTTTTCAGCGTGACGAACTCTGACACTACGTCCACAATCTGTGCCGCGTCCAATATCCGGTCTATGGTAGCTTGGTCAATCATTTCTGCCACAAAAATACACCTTTTCTCTTGAAGTGGCAAAGGATGGAAAGGTTTTGTTAAATCTGCCAATCAAAAAATATCCAATCCACTTCCGAATCAAACTGAACGATCCATTAAGACTGGCTCATAATTTAAAGAGAGGAACCATTCTTCAAACAGTCCCTCTCTTTTATCATTTCACATTTTCTGTATCAATAGTTGGTTTTCATTACTTCGAAGTATGCCTGAGGATGTGCGCAGGCGGGACATGTCTTGGGAGCTTCCTTGCCGGTGTGGATGTAGCCACAATTACGGCACTGCCATGTAACTTCTTCGTCCTTGACAAATACTTTGCCTTCTTCTACGTTCTTGGCCAGGGCGAGGTAGCGCTCTTCGTGTCCCTTCTCTGCCTTGGCAATTTCGCGATACATCTTGGCGATGGCGGGGAAACCTTCTTCGTCGGCAATGTCGGCAAACTTGGGATAGTCCATTGTCCACTCTTCGTTTTCACCGGCAGCAGCAGCTTTCAGATTTTCCAACGTGGTGCCAATCACACCTGAGGGATAGCTAGCAGTGATTTCTACCATGCCGCCTTCCAACCACTTGAACATACGCTTGGCATGCTCCTTCTCCTGGTCGGCTGTCTCCTGGAAGATGGCAGCAATCTGCTCATAACCTTCTTTCTTGGCAGCGCTGGCAAAATATGTATAACGCATACGTGCTTGTGACTCACCGGCAAATGAAATGCCGAGGTTCTTCTCTGTCTGTGTTCCTTTCAAACTCTTGCTCATAATATTCTAAAGTTTTTAAAGTTAAAATTAAATTGATTGTGCGAAGATAGAGGAAAGTTTTCAATTGAAGAAATTTTTAGGGGGATTTTTTAAGGAGTTAAAGGGAGTTATCACTCGCTGCGCTCGTTAGGAGTTAAAAGCCGATAGTTTCGACTATGAATAATCTCAATGAACACATGCCAGCAAAACTATTGGCCAGCAGGCCTAAGCCTGCGATAACTCCTTAGGCTCGAAGAGCCGATAACTCCTTTAACTCCTCTAACTCCTCAAATTTCAATCATACCGCAACAACTTGCCATCGAGGCTGAACTCCATCTCCAACTTATTGCTCAATTTTACATCATAATGACGGCGCTCTTTCTTGATTTCCACCACACGGTGTCCTTTCTGATTTTCGTTCAAATACTTACGGATGGCAGTTGGTATAATGGCCTCTGGCACTTGGTTGTGCTCGCAATCCACATCTTTCCATTCGCCTTTGCTAGTGAATTCCAACTTGTCACCATTGGTCAACACTACGGTATAGTCACGTTCGAACCAATCATTGTCCTGCTTGGCATACGAAATCTCTACATTGGAGAAGTGTTGCTTTATAAACTCCTGCACCTTAACGGGAAGTTGTGACTTCTCTACGGGACGGTCAGCGAAAGTTTGAGTACTCAGTGCAAACAAACATACGATAGCAAATAATACCTTTTTCATAATCTTACTTTTTTATTAGTTAATACTCTTTGTTCAATGTTTCTGATGCAAAGATATCAGGACAATCTGAAAAGAATCTGAAAAAAGAATATTTTTGCGATTTTTTTTGAGGAGAGGGGGAGTTTTTCACTTTACTGAGGGAAATAAAGGGAGATAGAAGGAGCCCTCCTCTAACTTCTTTTAAAGAATCCCACCACAAACCTATGCTTTCTTTCCACAAAATCATAACCTACAGACAGGTCGCTTGTATCACAAATAGCTTTCACAATGGCAAGACCAAGTCCACTGGACCCTTCGCGCCCACCCTCCTTGTAGAAGCGGTCAAAGATATGCTCCTCATCAAGAGCCACGGGGGCTCCGGTATTACTAAATGCCATTTCGCGCGTACCTATATATATATGTAGTTCTCCATCGCCCTCTGCCAAATTGTGAACAAGAGCATTGCGATAAAGGTTATGGACGAGTATCTTGGCCAAAGTCGGATTCATTGTCCACACAAGGTGACAGGTTTCTTCAATAGTCACTTTCACTTTCCGCTCTGCGGCCATACGGCGGTATTCATTCTGTGTCTGATGCACCAAAGCGGCCATGTCCACAGGTACAGTATCAAGATATTGATGATTGTCTATCTTGGAGAGAAGCAGAAGCGAGCGATTCAACTCTGACATGTGCTCCAGTGTCTGAAGGGTTTTGATGACCTCTCCCATCTGCTCTTCGCCAAGATCTGTATCGCAAAGCATCTCGAGACGATTCAGACAAATGGCAATGGGTGTCTGGAGTTCGTGCGAAGCATCACCGATAAAGCGCTTCTGTTGTTCAAACAATTCATGATTCCTTTGCGAAAAACGTTGGATAGCATCGTTCAGTGTTTGAAATTCGGTCACCGTTGTAGGATTGTCAATCGGATCCGCCTGCTCATTGATATTGTAACGGTCAAGCCAGCCGAGCAAACGGTAAAGCGGACGCATAGAGCGACGTATGACCCAAGCATTCACCACAATGATAGTGATCACAACGGCCAGATACAGACCCAATATCCAATAGGCAATTGACTCCATCAAATCTTTCTTTTCAATGGTGGGGGTAATGACGGTAAGCTCCATCCACTCCCCTATGGAATTGCGGAAAATAGTCTTCATCACACGGGCCGGCTCAGCCTCGTGCTTATCTGCAATATATAGTGTCTCGTCTGTATATGAGAAATGCGGATGTGTACGGGCATACTCCTCCGTCACCCGATTGATGTGGTAGCTATTGTTTGTCCCATTGTCCGTATCGGGCAATTCCTTTCCGGCCAGATAACGGGTAATGACGTTTTCGGCATAGAGGTCAATGGCGTCGTCCACCTCATCTGTGATTTCATCCATCATGACGAGATAGAAAAGTACGGACCATAAAGTGAGTATTACGAACAGAAAAGCCGATACACGGCGGATGATACGGGATGTGAGGGTCATAAAACTTTATTTTTGGAGGAATTAAAGGGAGTTTTCTTTGAAGGAGTTGTTTTAGGAGGAGTTAAAGGAGTTATCGCTTCGCTAGGAGTTAAAGGAGTTAAAGCCGAATGTGCTGCTTGCATGATAGCTTTACTATTGGCTAGCAGGCCTTGCCTGCGATAACTCCTAACGAGCAAAGCGAGTGATAACTCCTTTAACTCCTTTAACTCCTTAAAAAGAAACTCCTTTTACTCCTGTTCATATCAATTTATATCCAAATCCATACACTGTCTTTATTTCAACCTCAGCACCTGCGGCAGAGAGTTTCCGACGCAAGTTCTTCAGTTGGGCATAGATGAAGTCGTAGTTATCTGCCTGATCCATATCGTCTCCCCAAACAGCTTCGGCCAATACCTCTTTCTTGACGAGATGACCACGCCGATTGACAAAATAGAGAAGAATGTCATACTCCTTGCGCCCTAAGTCGAGCACTTGCCCATTTACACTGACGTGATGTTTGTCAGGATTAATGGTAAGATTTTCTATGCTAATATTCAAGTCACCACCCCGTTGTCCACGTCGGATGACACTACGGATGCGGGCATGAAGTTCTGCCAGATGGAAAGGTTTGGGCAGATAGTCATCAGCTCCCAGTTCAAGGCCGGCCACCTTATCGTCCAACGAATCTTTGGCCGAAATGATAATGACACTCTCCTGTTTCTGCAGCTTCTTCAAGTGCTCGAGCAGTTGCAAGCCGCTACCATCGGGCAACATGATGTCAAGCAGGATGCAATCGTAGGCATAGGCATTCACCTTGCGCATGGCTGCCAGGCACGTGTCGGCCACCTCCACCACGTAGCGCTCCTTCTCCAACGAAGTACGCACCACCTCCTGCAAAGCAGGTTCGTCTTCAACAAGCAGTATCTTCATGACGATATACTATTTTATTCATTGTTGACAAAAGTACATGTTTTTAAATAAAATGCCAAAAAATTAAGACAAAAAATCCACTCTACTACCTAAGAAATATTTCTCTATTACCTATCAACTATTTTTCCCCTACCTGAAAGATATTTTTCTCAGACAGGAAAAAAATAATATTCATCCAAATCCATAAAAATAGAGAGAGATTTTTATGGTAATTCCTACAAATCCTCATCATAAAAGAAACAAGTGTACTATGAGTTATCAATAATGATATCAACAAGAGCATTCTTTTGCTCAAATTTGCCAAAAGTGTGCAATTTTCCATCCATTTTCTTTGTCAGTTAAAGTGATTTGCGTACATTTGCCAACTGATAGCCTGAATTGTGCCCTGACGGTACAGACATAAGGCTTGACCAAAGTTGAATATAAACAAACATTAATTTTAAAACTAATAAGTAAGATGAGTTTGAAAATTGTAGTATTGGCGAAGCAAGTACCCGACACACGCAATGTGGGGAAAGATGCCATGACCGCAGAGGGTACCGTAAACCGTGCCGCCCTGCCTGCCATCTTCAATCCCGAAGACCTGAACGCACTCGAGCAGGCTCTGAGACTGAAAGATGCTCACCCGGGTTCTACCGTGACCATCCTGACCATGGGTCCCGGACGTGCCGCTGAAGTGATTCGCGAAGGTCTTTTCCGCGGAGCAGATACCGGTTATCTGTTGACCGACCGCGCGTTTGCCGGTGCAGACACTTTGGCTACTTCGTATGCTTTGGCTACGGCCATCAAGAAGATTGGAGAGTATGACATCATCATCGGCGGCCGCCAAGCTATCGATGGCGATACTGCCCAGGTAGGTCCTCAGGTTGCTGAGAAATTGGGATTGACACAGATTACATATGCTGAGGAAATCTTGAACGTTGACTTGAATGCCAAACGTATCACCGTGAAGCGCCATATCGATGGTGGTGTAGAAACCGTAGAAGGTCCTCTGCCCATCGTCATCACCGTAAACGGAAGTGCAGCTCCCTGCCGTCCACGCAATGCCAAGTTAGTAATGAAATACAAACGTGCACTCGGCGCACAGGAGAAAGCAGCCATCACTAAGGAAGGTGCAGCCCTGCCCTATGCTGAATTGTACGACAAGTTGCCCTACCTGAACATTACCGAATGGAGTGTGGCCGATGTGGATGGCGACTTGAAGCAATGCGGTCTCTCTGGCTCGCCCACCAAGGTGAAGGCTATCCAAAACATCTCCTTCCAAGCCAAAGAGAGCAAGACTCTCACCGGAAGCGATGCAGACATCGAAGGACTGATTGTTGAACTGCTGGAGAATCATACGATTGGATAAAGTTTTAAAAGGAGATAAAAAGAAGTTAAAGAAGTTATCGGCTCTGACGAGCCTAGGAGTTAGAGCCAATAGTTTGGCAAATTATGTAAGCAATACATTTGGCTTTAACTCCTAACGAGCAAAGCGAAGTGGTAACTTCTAGCGAAGCGATAACTCCTCTAACTCCACAATAAATAAGAAATATGAATAACGTATATGTATATTTGGAGATTGAAGGCCAGACCGTTGCCGACGTGAGCCTCGAACTCCTGACCAAAGGTCGCAAGTTGGCCAACCAATTGGGTTGCCAGCTGGAAGCCGTAGCCGTGGGAAGCGGATTGGACGGCGTAGAAAAGCAAGTGATGCCCTATGGTGTGGACACTCTCCATGTGTTCGATGCAGAGGGCTTGTTCCCCTATACTTCATTACCTCACACCTCAGTGCTGGTAAATCTGTTCAAGGAAGAGAAACCCCAAATCTGTCTGATGGGTGCTACCGTTATCGGTCGCGACCTCGGTCCTCGCGTCTCTTCAGCCCTGTTCAGCGGATTGACCGCCGACTGTACTTCACTCGAAATTGGTGAGTACGAAGACAAGAAGGCTGGCAAAGTGTATGAAAACCTGCTCTATCAGATTCGTCCTGCCTTCGGTGGTAACATCGTAGCTACTATCGTGAACCCCGACAACCGTCCTCAAATGGCTACCGTGCGTGAGGGTGTGATGAAGAAGGAAATCCTCGATCCCAACTATAAGGGCGAAGTTATCCGTCACGACGTGGCCAAGTATGTACCCGAGACCGACTATGTGGTAAAGGTTATCGACCGTCACGTAGAGAAGGCAAAGCACAACCTCAAGGGTGCTCCCATCGTGATTGCCGGTGGATATGGTATGGGAAGCAAGGAAGGCTTCGACATGTTGTTCGACCTTGCCAAGGAACTTCACGCTGAAGTAGGTGCCAGCCGTGCCGCCGTGGATGCAGGCTTCTGCGACCATGATCGTCAGATTGGTCAGACAGGTGTCACCGTTCGTCCGAAACTCTACATTGCATGCGGCATCAGCGGACAAATCCAGCACATTGCCGGTATGCAGGAGGCAGGCATCATCATCTCTATCAACAACGACCCGAACGCCCCCATCAACACCATTGCCGACTACGTCATCAACGGCACTGTGGAAGAGGTGATTCCTAAGATGATTAAGTATTATAAGAGTAATTCGAAGTAATATTTAGAGGAGATAAAGGGAGATAGAAATTTCAGGAGTTAAAGGAGTTAAAGGAGTTATCGGCTCTTCGAGCCTAGGAGTTAAAGCCAATAGCTTTGACTACGATGAATCCAGATAAGCCAAAAGTTCTTCTAACCAGTATGACACAGAGTTTCAAAGATATTGTAGCTTGGCAAAGAGCACACCAATTTGTGCTACTTGTCTATAAGTTTACACGTACTTTCCCTGTAGAAGAACGTTTTGGACTTTGCTCCCAGTTTCAACGAGCAGCGGTTTCCATCCCTGCAAACATTGCAGAAGGATACAGGAAATTAAGCAAAGCGGACAAACTTAGATTCTTGAATGTTGCACAAGGCTCATTAGAAGAGTGCAGATATTATATTCTTCTCTCAAAGGATCTCAATTACATCAGTGAAGACAATAATAAAGAATTAACAACGAGCATAGAGGATGTTAGCCGTTTGTTGAATGCTTATAGTAAGGGAATAACGACCAACAGGTTCGATGATTGACAAGACTATTAGCTTTAACTCCTAACGAACAAAGTGAGTGATAACTCCTTTAACTCCTCTAACTCCTAAAAAAAAGACTTATGGCAAATTATTATAGCGAAGTTCCCGAACTGAAGTTCCATCTGAACAACCCCATGATGGAGCGCATCTGCGAACTGAAGGAACGTGGATATGAAGATAAAGGTAAGTATGACTATGCGCCCGAAGACTATGCCGACGCAATGGATTCTTACGACAAAGTATTAGAGATTACCGGTGAAATTACCGGCGACATCATCGCACCTAATGCTGAGGGTGTAGATGCAGAAGGTCCTCATTGCGAGAATGGCCGTGTACGCTATGCCAGTGGCACAAGTCAGAATCTCGATGCCATGGTAAAGGCCGGCTTGAACGGTATGACCATGCCCCGCCGTTATGGTGGCTTGAACTTCCCCATCACTCCCTACACCATGTGTGCCGAGGTTGTAGCTGCCGCTGATGCAGGATTTGGCAACATCTGGTCACTTCAGGATTGTATCGAGACTCTCTATGAGTTCGGTAACGAAGACCAACATAGCCGTTTCATCCCCCGCATCTGTGCTGGTGAAACCATGTCTATGGACTTGACAGAGCCCGATGCAGGCTCTGACCTGCAGAGTGTAATGTTGAAGGCTACCTTCGACGAGGAGAACAACTGCTGGCGCTTGAATGGTGTGAAGAGATTCATCACTAACGGTGATGCAGACCTCCATCTGGTACTTGCCCGTTCAGAAGAGGGAACCAAGGATGGCCGTGGCCTCTCCATGTTCATCTACGACAAGCGCGATGGTGGCGTGGATGTTCGTCGCATTGAAAACAAGTTGGGTATTCACGGAAGCCCCACCTGTGAATTGGTGTACAAGAATGCCAAGTGCGAACTTTGTGGCGATCGTAAGTTGGGTCTTATCAAGTATGTGATGGCTTTGATGAACGGTGCCCGTTTGGGTATTGCCGCTCAATCTGTTGGTCTTTCACAAGCCGCTTACAACGAAGGTCTTGCTTATGCCAAGGATCGTAAGCAGTTCGGCAAGGCAATCATCGAATTCCCCGCTGTATATGACATGCTGGCTATCATGAAGGCCAAACTCGATGCCGGACGTGCATTGCTTTATCAGACTTCACGCTATGTGGACATCTACAAGGCACTCGATGACATTGCCCGCGAGCGTAAGCTCACTCCCGAGGAGCGTCAGGAGCAGAAGAAGTATGCCAAGTTGGCCGATGCCTTCACTCCATTGGCAAAAGGTATGAACTCAGAATATTGCAACCAAAATGCCTACGACTGTATCCAAATTCACGGAGGTTCAGGTTTCATGCTTGAATATGCTTGCCAGCGCATCTATCGCGACGCACGCATTACCAGCATCTACGAGGGTACAACCCAGTTGCAGACCGTAGCCGCCATCCGTTATGTGACCAACGGAAGCTACCTGGCAACGCTGAGAGACTATGAACTCCTCCCCACCCTGCCCGAGTACGATGGCTACATGAACCGTATCAAGGAGATGACCAACAAGTTTGCCGCCTGCACCAACGCCGTGAAGGAGATGAACGACCAGGAGACACTCGACTTCCTTGCCCGTCGTCTCTACGAAATGGCAGCAGTGAACGTGATGTGTCACCTGCTCTTGCAAGATGCCACCAAGGCCCCCGACATGTTCGGCAAGTCATTGGAGGTGTATGTCAACTATGCTGAAAGCGAAGTGGAGAAACACTTCAACTTCATACGCAAGTTCAACACCAAGAAGTTGGCAAACTATCGTAAGTGAGCAAACCATATTGTAATGCATTTTTAATTCGGTTGAAAATATTTTCGTCACATTCTTTGTGATGGTAGAAAGAACTAAAAAATGAACATATGTTCAAGTGGCAATGAACATATGTTCAAGTGGCGATGAACATATGTTCATGAACCTTTGAACTTATGTTCCCTATTTATCCCTGATTTCAACTGAATTGCAATGCCATTATATTACAAAAAAAATAAGAGGACTGTACTGATACAGTTCTCTTATTTTTTATTGGCCGCGCAAATAGGATTGTCCCTATTACCATCCGTGGCTCCAACCGCGGCTGCTGGCAGTACCGGTTTCTATCTCTTCCTGAACACCGAGTGAGAAAGTGTCACCAGTTGTTGCAAATCCTTTTTCTACTTGGCATTCTACTACCAGCACCTCGGGTGCTACATATTTTTCAGTCATTTTTTCCATATCAGTTAAGTTTTTAATTTGTTTTTTTGTTTCGAGTCCCATCCCTCACCTTCCCCAAGAGGAAGGAGGAGATAGTTCTGTAAAGCATTTACTCCCCTCCTCTGGGAGGGACAGGGGGAGGGTCTTTTTTTTAATATACCACCTTCTTTCCCCCTTGGATGTAGAGGTGTCCCTTCTGCGGATTCTGCACGGGACGGCCCATCAGGTCGTAGATGGAGGTGGCAGGAAGAAGTCCCTCTACATCAGCGGCAGAAATCTGCTCGATGCCTGTAGGACCACTGATGCGTACGGTAAGCATCTGGAGGTCAAGCTGACTGCTTGTTCCCTCGATGTAGGCACGATAAGGAGGTACGGTAAGTGTCTTTGTCACCTTCATCAAATTCTGACCTGTACTGTTGAGAGCATAGATGGCCTTGTTCGTGCAATCTACGGTTTGGTTAGTGAACGAACCTACCATCTGCCAACCGCTGATGATTGTTGTTTCAGGAGTTACAGAAACCTCGGTAGCTCCGCAGGTGATTGGTGTTCCTTCTTCTGCTCCATCAGCCAGACGATAGATGTACGGTTTGTTAGCCTTGGGGACATCCACCTTGGTGAAGGTTACGCTACCCTCGATTCCTTCAATGTTAGAAGCTGTGAGTTCATAGAAATTATAGGCCGCGGCATCAGGTGCGAAGGGAAGACAGATTGTGCCGTATTTGTTTGCTGTGATAGAAGGAATATAGGTGGCGCAAGCATAAGCTTCGAATTGAGTATTTAAATCCTCACCATCCGTTACTGCCAATTTTCCGTCAAGGATGTCACAAGCAAGAAGCAAATATTCATCATAACCGTCTTTCCCATTTTTTTTAAAATGAATAACATAATCGCCCTCTTCGGGAATCTCAAATTCCAACTGGCGCAATTGAGTCGTAGATAAGTCTGCAGTTTTACTACCACCAGCAGCAGGTTGTGCCGTATGCACCTCTGACTCAACTATAATGTCTCCTATCTCTTCTCCATTCTTTTTTGCTATAGCGACCTTGAATGCAGGACTATTTTTCCAAGCAGCTATAGCATAACGCAAGCAGTATTTCCCCTTTTCAAGTGTGAGAGGATAATCATCCTGCATACCATAAACTGCCCATCCAATTTCTGTTCCACTACTTCCACGCCAATAGAGTCCTTTTCCTTGATAGCCCGTAAAGCCTACAAATGTACGAGGGCCACTGTATTTCGTATCAGGGTATTGCTGTATTGTCGTCCCATCAACAGTTCTCCAACCTGCAGGAAATTGTCCTTCACTCGTACTTGAATAATCCAACGAATAGGCAAATCCGCGGTCAGGTCCTTCCAAATACAAGTAGTTCACTTTCACACTATCCGGAGCTTTACCTCCCCCCCAACCTGAACCTGAAAGGCATATCTCTGAAGAATTCTCCAAATATTCTTTCCAATCATCAGAAAGTTCGCTAAGAACGAACGTAGTTTCTCCCTCGCTATCAACCGTAAGAATTTTTGAGTTATTAGTATCACCTTCCTTATAGAAAAGGATGCGAAACTGGGAATTATCACCTGTCAAGAATTCGCAATCAATAACCAACTTCTCGTATCCCGTAATGTCTCCCGTTGGCAAACTTAGATTCGTGATGGCATTATTGGATCTTTCCTGCCATTCAAAAACATTAGTTTCCACATTCCAAGTGCTCGCACTGGAACCACGCGGAACAGCACCATCAAGTTTCGCATACACCTTCTCTGTTGCAGCATCCGCACTCCCCATTACCAGCATGAGCAATGTCATGCATAGGGAGATTTTTCTACTTATTGTTCTCATCTCTTTTTTAATTTATGTGTTAAGCTAAATAGTTTAAATTGATATGCAAAATTATAAGAATGGGAACAAATGAGTTTTAAAGGTTGTTTCATATCGTTTCACATCCGTATCACCACACAGGTTTATTGGCCTATTCCTTTCATATACTTCAAAAACAAGGATACAAACAATAATATTCTATTTCTCTAAAAAAAGGGAATAATGCAAGAGACTGTCTGGCCAAGTAGCCGGTATTATCTATCTTTGTCCAGTTGTTTAGTAGCATAATTCATAGCCAATAATTGGCAGAAAATTTGGAGTGTAAGAGCCTTTTCAAATGAGTTTTTGGGGGCTTCTCAAGTGAACTGTTATTCACTTGTCGAGCCGCTTATAGTTCACTTCCCAAGCCGTTAACTGTTCACTTGGGGTAGCCGTAAGTTATTCACTTGGGTAAGCCGTAAGTTATTCACTTGACAAGCCGTAAACAGTTCACCCGACAAGTCGTAAGCAATCCACCCGACAAGCCGCAAACCGGTTCATCCGCATCCCGCCCGAAAGCCTCTCCGAAAGTCCATAAAAAGGAGGCTGGCAGGTCTTACTAAAAGAATTTCTCCCTTATATGTAATAAGGTACGCGCGTACCTTAGTTATTATATATAGCAGTTTGGAGGAGACCCATAAATTCATTTACAAATTACAAGGGGCTTACGCTTATTCGCTACACCGGTTTTATCGCCTTTATGGAGAATCCTGACAAAAGAAATGAAGTGTTTTTACCCTAAAAAAGGAGTGATATGTTTTATAAAAAGAGTTATGCCTCCATTAATGGGAAGAGAAATAATGTTTCGCAATCTAATCCTCCTCGTACTCCTCGTCCCAAGCGGAATCGAAGTCGGCATCAAAGGATGGGGCTACGAACTCATCCATGGCCCGACGGTCCTTCTTGGTGGGACGACCGGTGCCACGGGCACGGTCAACAAAGCCACTGATGCGGCTCATCTCCAACAATTCATACTGGGAGGCTGGAGTGACATTCTCCATCACTTCGGGCACAAGTTTGGCACCGACACGGTTCTCTATGGCTTGCAAAACCTTGAAGGAATAGGTAATTGGGGGCTTGCGCACTTCCACTACGTCGCCTGGACGAACCACGCGAGAGGGTTTGACCTGAACACCACCCATCATTACACGGCCTTTCTTGCAGGCATCGGCAGCTATGGTACGCGTCTTAAAAACACGCACGGCCCATAGCCATTTATCAATTCGGGCTTCTATCTTGGACACAGTTTCAATTACAAATTACAATGTACAATGTACAATTTATTTCAATTTCATTTACCATTTACAATGTGCAATTTACCAATTATAGCCTTATACGGCACATTCCGAACTATATGATGAATGTAGATTGCAACTTACAAATTGTACTTTGTAAATTGTACATTGTAAATGAATTTATTTTTTATTAAACTGATTCATTGTGATGGCCATACCTGCCAGACAGAAACTCTTGATAATATCCACAGCTACGGCCACACGTTCGGACATCGTTTTCATGTCTTCATCCGTGAAGTGACCAAGGACAAAGTCTATCTGATGCCCGCGTGGGAAGTCATTGCCTATACCGAAACGAAGGCGGGCATAATCCTGAGTACCCAATGTGGCGGCTATATGCTTCAATCCATTGTGTCCGGCATCGCTTCCTTTCGGTTTCAAGCGCAAAGCACCGAATGGAAGGGCCAAGTCATCCACTACAATCAGCACATTCTCCAAAGGAATCTTCTCCTGCTGCATCCAATAGCGCACGGCATTACCGCTGAGGTTCATATAGGTGGAGGGTTTGAGCAGCACCAGTTGGCGGCCTTTGATGGACATGTTGGCCACAAAGCCGTAACGGCGGTCGGCAAACGAGACCCCGGCATCTTTGGCCAAGGCATCCACAACGTTGAATCCTATGTTATGGCGGGTATCGCGGTATTCATCGCCAATGTTACCCAGTCCGACTATCAAGTACTTCACTGTTTCAATGAAAGAATTATAAGGATGAAAAAATGAAAAAAGAATGAAAGAATGAAGTGCCAAAAGCAACTTTCATTCCTTCATTCTTCAATTAATTATTAATTTCTCAAAGAGAGAAAGTCTTATCCCTGCTGAGCTCTTGCACCACGAGCAGCACGAGTCAACTGAACGGCGCAAACCACAACCTCCTTAGCGTTAACCAGCTCAAGGCCTTCGAAGTTCAACTCACCAACCTTGATAGTCTTGCCAAGACCAAGGGGAGTTACGTCAACTACCAGCTTCTCAGGAATCTTGTCGTATGTAGCACGAACTTTCAGCTTGCGCATCTGGAGCTGGAGCTTACCACCGGCACGTACACCTTCTGCCAAACCTTCGAGGGCAACGGGTACCTCCATAACGATGGGCTTCTCATCAGTAATCTGATAGAAATCGATGTGGAGGATACGGTCTGTAACAGGATGGAACTGGATGTCCTTCAATACAGCCTTGCAAGCCTTGCCATCGATAACGAGGTCAACAGAATAGATGTGGGGAGAATAGATGAGGTTGCGAACTTCATCGTTAGTCACGGTGAAGTGAGTAGCTACGGGGAGATTGTTTTCGCCACGTTCAACACCATACAATACAGCGGGGATGCTGTCAGCCTTGCGGATTTCGCGAGTTGACTTCTTGCCAACTACAGGTCTCGCAGTACCTTTAACTTCAATAGTTCTCATTGTTTTTTTAAATTAATTGTGTTACTCTAAATTAAGTTTTCTTTTTGCTTAATTCACCATCACACGGGGGTGCTACCACCCTACGATGCTTCAAAAGCGGGCGCAAAGGTAGCACTATTTTTCCACTTGACCAAACTTGTCAGGCTAAAATTCAATATCAATATTGATCGGAGTCTCTCCTTCTGTATCTTTTGCCTCCACTTTTCCCTCTTCTTCGCGAGAAGGACAAGGCCCTTGTTCGTTCACGATAAAACGGACAACTTCGTCCAAACCGGTTATAAATTTGCTGAAATCTTCTTGATAGAGAAAGATTTTATGTTTCTCGAAATTTACCTGTACATTCTCACCCTCGCCTGAAACAATCTTTTTGCTTTCCGTAATGGCCAGATACATTTCATCCTTACGATTCTTCTTTACATCCAAATAATAGATGCGCTTTCCTGCCTTAATGGACTTTGAGAAGACGATATCCTTATCTCCATCCTCGGCTTGCAAGTTCCTTTTTTTGAAATTTTCCATACTACACTTTTCTTTAATCAGGCATAAACATACCCATAAATTATCAACAACAATAGGGATATTAACCCACTTAACTTTCAAATCGGTGCCAAAATTGCTCATTTTTTCTCAAAAAGCAAAGAAAATAGAAGAAAACTTTATCCAATATGATGCAAATAGTCCCAAAGGTTGCCTCTTTTACTAAAAAAACAGCGAAAGAAGTTTGCCGTATCAATTATAATATATATTTTTGCAACTCAATTTTGATAAAGCTATAAAATTTTAGGATATATACATATTGATATTATGATTAACAGAATTCTCATCCGACTGAAGATTGTACAAATTCTCTACGCATATTACCAAAACGGAGGCAAAAATCTGGATACCGCCGAAAAGGAATTGTTCTTCAGCCTGTCAAAAGCATACGACCTTTATAATTACCTGCTGCTCCTGATGGTAGCCGTGACCCGATATGCCCACAAACGAATAGAGATGGGAAAAGCCAAACTACGCCCCACTAAAGAGGAATTGGCTCCTAACATGAAATTCGTAGAAAATCGTTTCATCGCCCAATTGGAGGTGAACAAACAATTGAACTTCTTTGTTGAAAATCAAAAGAAGACGTGGGACAACGAAGAAGAATTCATCAAGAAAATGTACACCAAAATTGTAGAAAGCAACATATATAAGGAATATATGGAAGCAGATACAAGTAGCTATGCTGAAGACCGCGAAGTATGGCGAAAAATATACAAGAACCTGATATTCAACAACGAGGAACTTGACCAGTTATTGGAAGAGCAGAGTCTCTATTGGAATGACGACAAAGAGATTGTTGACACGTTCGTTCTGAAAACCATCAAACGGTTTGACGAAGCAAACGGCTCAAAGCAGGAACTGTTGCCCGAATTCAAGGATGAAGAGGATCGCGACTATGCCCGCCGCCTGTTCCGCAGAGCTATCCTGAATGCGGATTATTACCGCCACCTGATGAGCGAAAACACGCGCAATTGGGAACTGAAGCGAGTGACATTCATGGACATTCTCATCATGCAGATAGCTTTAGCCGAAATCACTTCATTCCCCAACATCCCCATCAGTGTCACCCTCAACGAGTTCTTGGATATATCCAGACTTTACAGTACACCGAAAAGCCCAGGCTTCATCAACGGAATATTGGACACTATAGTCAAGCAGTTGCAAAAAGAGGGCAAACTCATGAAGAATTAACAGCTTGATTTTTGCTATCCTACAGAGAAAAAATTTTTTCCTAACCTAATAAAAAAAATATCAAAACTATGAACGTTCTTGCAGTTCTACTTCAAGCCAACGCCGGTGGCGGTGGTATGTCCATGATTGTTATGATGATAGCCATTTTTGCTATCATGTATTTTTTCATGATTCGCCCACAACAAAAGAAGCAAAAAGAGATTATGAACTTCCGCAACAACCTGACTATAGGTCAAGAGGTGATTACCGCTGGCGGCATTTATGGAAAAATCAAGGAATTGGACGTTACAACAGTAACATTGGAAATTGCCTCTGGTGTAAAAATCAAGATTGACCGCAATTCCATTTATGCCAATGCACAACAAAATGGAGCCAACAACTAAGCCAAAATGAAATTCCCTATTAAAAAGATACAGGAATTATACCCTTTGGTTAAAGATACCGTCAGGAACTTTCTGAAAAGCCCCCAAAGCAGAGAGTTCCTGCTTTTTCTTTTCTTCGTAGTCATAGCACTGACATTTTGGACCCTTCATACTTTAAATGACAATTACGAAACCGAGGTTTCAATCCCTCTGAAAATGAAGAATATTCCCGAGAATGTAGTGATGACCAACGAAATACCATCACACCTCAATCTTCGCATTGAAGATCGTGGGACGGTACTTGTCAACTATCTTTTTGGACAGGGTTTTGTCCCACTTACCCTCGATTTTAATGATTACCAACAAAAAGGGAATCACATCCGGATTCTTTCAAGCAATCTGGAAAAGAAAATCCTAAGCCAACTCTCCACCTCTACCAAATTGAAGGAAATTACTCCTGACACACTTGAATTGATTTATACAGAAGGGATATGGAAGAAAATCCCTGTGCAAATCCAAGGTGATGTGACCGCTGAAAAACAATACTATATAGCAGGAAAAAGCATTACCCCTGACTCCGTTACGGCCTATGCCCCACAACACATTCTTGACACTATAAAGGTTGCATACACTGAAAAATTAAGACTTACATCCGTTATAGACACCATACACCATACGGCTCAAATAAAGGCTATTAAAGGAGTGAAGTTCATTCCTTCCCAAGTCAATATAGACTTCTACGCAGATATCCTTACAGAGAAAACCGTTTCTGTACCAATCCGAGGAGTCAATTTCCCTTCCAACAAAACCTTAAAGACTTTCCCCACTAAAGCGAATATCACTTTTCAAGTCGGCAGACACCAATTCAAGCAAATCAATGCCGAAGATTTCGCTATCGAAATTTCCTATAATGAGTTGGAAGAACTGAAATCGGACAGGATTCCATTACGCATCACAAGAAAACCTGCCGTAATCAACCATGCCCGTATAACCCCAAAGGATGTTGAATATCTGATAGAAGATATCAACTTTTGATTACAGAAAAAGATGAATCCACAAGTCTTAGGCATCACAGGAGGCATAGGCAGCGGCAAATCTGTCGTGGCACAATGTTTGTATAATATGGATATTCCCATATACAATACCGACAACGAAGCCAAACGATTGAACAACACACATCCGGCTATCCGGAAGGCCTTGAAAATATTGGTTGGAGAAAAAGTTTATACAGAAGAAGGATACTTGAACAAGCCATTACTTGCAAGCTATCTTTTTGAGGACGAACAGCATACAAAACTGGTCAATGCCATCATTCACCCATACGTCGAAGAAGATTTCTTACAATGGAAACAAAGACAAGAATCCCCATGGGTGGCTATTGAATCTGCCATCTTATACGAAAGCGGATTTGACCACCTGACAGATAAAGTAATTGCGGTATATGCGCCCCAAGAAGTGAAAATCAAACGTGCATCAAAACGCGACCACACATCCGCTGACGCCATCCGCCAACGGATGGAACGCCAAATGCCCGACGAAGAAAAGAGAGCACGGGCCGCCTACACAATCATCAATGATGACAAACATCCTATTCTTCCACAAATTTTGGATATTTTAGCTAATTTACTTTGTAAGATTCCCCGCTGAATGTTACTTTTGCGGACGATATACACATTTTTAATAAAACAACTAAATTATTTTAGAAAACGACATTATGTTACGTACTATTCTGTCTATCTCCGGCAAGTCCGGATTATATAAGTTAATTTCACGCGGCAAAAACATGCTGATTGTAGAAACTGTTGACAACACCAAGAAGCGTCTGCCCGTACACGGTACAGACAAGGTCATTTCATTGGGAGACATAGCCATGTACACTGACGATGAAGAAGTTCCCCTCCGTCAAGTTTTTGCCAATGTAAAAGCCAAAGAAGAAGGTAAACCTGCAACCATTGATACAAAGAAAGCCAGCGCCAATGACCTGCATGAATACATGGCCGCAGTACTTCCCAACTATGACCGTGACCGCGTCTATAACAACGATATCAAGAAACTCATCACTTGGTACAATATACTTGTAAACAACGGGTTGGACAACTTTGATGAACCTACTGAAGAGGAACAGGTTGAAGAGGGAGCAGAATAAGGACTACAGCCCCTTAAAAAAGTATCTTAAGATAATCGACCATATATCTTAAGTTAATTGGCCATTTATCTTAAGATACTTTACATTTGAACCTATAAGACTTTTTTTTGAGAATATCGGTATCCTCCCTCCAAACAACCTGTTCTCTCTCAAAATCCCAATGTAAAGACATGGAAAGCATCTGTTGCACGCTATGCTTAGGAAGCAACACTGAAGCCGAAAAGAATGTGGAGAAGGCACGCAAAATGCTTACTGCATTATTACCTGATATCAGTTGGGGAGAAGCCAAATGGACTGAACCTGTAAACTTCCCTTATCCAACTTTATTCCTGAATCAACAGGCTACCTTTCACACACAAAAGAATCGGGACGAAATCTGCCAATGTTTTAAGAAAGTCGAGCGTGAATGCGGACGACTCCCTGAAGAGAAAGCACAGGGAATTGTACGCATAGACATAGACCTGCTGACCTATGGCAATGAACAGGTAAAGAAAGCTATCGTAAATCTTTAAGGAAAGTGGCAAAAACCGACATTTGTCATTTTGTGGTTTCCAACACATTGGCAGCAAGTCCATCAGCCGCTTGCAAAATGCCTATTAAAGGAGTTTTTTCGCGTGCCGCATTGAGAGACCCCATCAATTCGTAGCTTTGAAAAGGCAGATCCCATGCCGACATGTGCCAACGGATAGCCAAAATTTCCTCTTTTGTCAGTTCCAATCCTGCTTGGAGCAATACAATTACCGATTTTTCGCCATGCCCTACAGGAAAATTGGAATAATCAACGTCATATCCTTCATAATCCTCCCAAAAACCTTGTTCATTTTTGCGTCGCTTAATTGCCCGTTTGTATATTTCTGCTTTACATACATCGTGCAAAAGGGTGGTCATAATAACACTTTCCGTAGAAAGTTGGGATTCCAATTCCGGTCTTACCAACAATACCTGTTTGCGAACCATCAATGCTATCCGGCATACTCCTAAAGAGTGCTCAAGCAATCCTCCCTCGTACGACAAATGGAAGCGGGTAGAAGCCGGAGCCTCGAAAAAGCCCGTTTCTTCCAACACCGTTATGACTTTATCTACTCCCTTACGTCCGGTAGATTGTAAAAGTTCAATGAATTTGCCTTTATTAGCGGCTATTACTTCTTTATTGGTTTGCATAATTCAGTTTTGCTCAGAGTTTTATTTATCCCCATACATACGGGCACGCATTTCCTTGATATGATCGCTTGTGATGTACTCGTCGTACTCCATCATCTTGTCGATAATACCGTTTGGGGTCAACTCAATGATACGGTTGGCCACGGTCTGGATGAACTCATGGTCGTGTGAGGAGAAGAGAATGTTACCTTTATACAACTTGAGGTTATTGTTGAACGCCTGGATACTCTCGAGGTCGAGGTGGTTGGTAGGCGTATCGAGGATAAGACAGTTGGCATTGCGCAGTTGCATACGGGCTATCATACAACGCATCTTCTCGCCTCCAGAGAGGACGTTGGCCTTTTTCAGCACTTCTTCACCACTAAAAAGCATACGGCCAAGGAAACTCTTGAAATAAACTTCGTTACCCTCGCCAAACTGACTGAGCCAATCCACCAGATTGAGATCGGTATCAAAGAAAGTAGTATTGTCCAACGGCAGGTAAGCGGTAGTGATGGTGATCCCCCAATTGAACTTTCCGGCATGAGGCCTGCGGTTGCCGTTGATAATCTCGAAGAGAGCGGTCATAGCACGTGGATCGCGACTGAGGAAGACAATCTTATCGCCCTTCTCGACATTGAAGTTGACATCGTTGAAAAGTACGGTGCCATCCTCCATTTCGGCACGAAGGCCATTGACTTCGAGAATCTGATTACCGGGTTCGCGTTCGGGAGTAAAAATAATACCAGGATACTTACGTGAAGAGGGCTGGATGTCATCGACATTGAGCTTCTCCAACATTTTCTTACGGCTGGTAGTCTGCTTGCTCTTGGCCACATTGGCACTGAAGCGGCGAATGAACTCCTCCAACTCCTTACGCTTCTCTTCGGCCTTAGCTTTCTGGTTTTGCGCCTGACGGAGAGCCAATTGGGAACTCTCGTACCAGAAACTGTAGTTTCCGGCAAAAAGATTGACCTTACCGAAATCAATATCTACAGTATGGGTACATACAGAATCGAGGAAGTGGCGGTCATGACTTACTACAAGGACTGTATGCTCGAAGTTGGAGAGATACTCCTCTAACCAAGTTACGGTCTCCATATCGAGGTCGTTGGTAGGCTCGTCGAGCAACAAGTTGTCGGGATTACCAAAGAGGGCCTGTGCCAACATGACACGCACTTTCTCCTTACCGCTGAGTTCAGCCATCAGCAGATAGTGCTTGTCCTCCTTGATGCCCAAGCCACTGAGCAGTGCTGCCGCATCGCTCTCGGCATTCCATCCGTCAAGCTCGGCAAACTTCTCCTCTAACTCGGCCACCTTGATACCATCCTCGTCACTGAAATCAGCTTTAGCATAAAGGGCATCGCGCTGGTTCATGATGTCCCAAAGCACAGTATGACCCATGAGCACAGTATTGATAACGGTGTACTGATCCCACTTGAAGTGGTCCTGACTGAGGACAGACAAGCGCTCGCCTGGGCCAAGGGTGACACTTCCCTTGGTAGGCTCCAATTCACCACTGATGGCACGTAGGAAGGTGGATTTACCAGCACCATTGGCTCCGATGACACCATAGATATTACCGTTAGTGAACTTCAGATTGACATCCTTATACAACACTCTTTTTCCGAATTGGATAGCAAGATCCGATACTGTAATCATGTTTCTTTTATACCTTATTATATATATATTCTTTTGTTTCTTGAAAGGAGAAATAGAGGTGCATTAAAACACACCTACCATTCAGTTTGCAAAGATACAACTAAAAAGCGAAAAGGAAAGGAGAAAAAGAGGAAAACTTGTCATACGATATTGCCAGTATGGCAGAAAATGAGTAATTTTGCATCCATTTTGACGAGAAGAACATTATGGCAAAGGATTTGTTAGATAAAAAATAACTTATAAAATCCACCCCACAATGAAAAAGAGACATAAGAACAACAAAAAGAATTCTCATAGCATGAATCAGACAGAGGAAAAAAAGGTGCAACAGGAGGAACTGAACGAACAAGCTACCGAGGAAACTGTAGCAGGTGAAAACCTGACAGACAAGGAAGCTACCGAGGAAACCGAAAAGAAAGAACTGACACCTGAAGAGCAGATGCAACAACAACTGATTGCCTGCGAAGAAAAAATTGCAGCCCAACAAGACCAGATTCTGCGTCAAGCTGCTGAATTTGACAATTACCGCAAACGCACGTTGAAAGAGAAAGCAGAACTCATCAAGAACGGAGGTGAAAAGACCATTTCCGCTATTCTACCCATTATTGATGACTTGGAGCGGGCACTGCAAAACATGAAAAGCGACAACGAAGAAATTTGCGCTCTAAAGGATGGAGTAGAACTGATATACAACAAATTCCTGAAGACCCTGCAACAAGAAGGATTAAACAAAATTGAAACCCAAGAAGCAGATTTCAACACAGACTTTCATGAAGCTATAGCCTTAGTACCGGCACCGACAGATGAACTGAAAGGCAAAATTCTGGATTGCGTGCAAACCGGATACCAGTTGAATGACAAGGTTATCCGCCATGCAAAGGTTGTGGTGGGACAGTGAAACAAAGGAGTTAAAGAAGTTATCACTCGCTTTGCTCGTTAGGAGTTATCGCAGGCAAAGCCTGCTAACCAATAGTAAAGCTATCATGCAAGCAGCACATTTAGCTCTAACTCCTAAGCTCATCGGGCCGATAACTCCTTGCGAAGCGATAACCCCTTTAAATCCATAAAAACAAATAATCTTCAAAAAAAATGGCAAAAAGAGATTACTACGAAGTATTAGGTGTAAGCAAAACCGCCACTGAAGACGAAATAAAGAAAGCCTACAAAAAGTTGGCTATCAAATACCATCCTGACCGTAACCCTGATGACAAGGATGCCGAAGAGAAGTTCAAGGAAGCAGCAGAAGCCTACGATGTCTTGCACGACCCACAAAAACGTGCACGATACGATCAGGGAGGATTTGATGCCGTAGGAGGAGCCGGTGGATTTGGCGGATTCAACGGGCAAGGCATGTCCATGGACGATATATTCTCCATGTTCGGAGATGTATTCGGAGGGCGTGGAGGCTTCGGCGGATTTGGCGGATTTGGCGGTGGCGGCCAGCAACGCCAACGCAGATACAGAGGCTCTGATTTGCGCGTAAAAGTACGGCTCAACCTGAAAGAAATTCTTACCGGGTCTGAGAAAAAATTCAAACTGAAGAAGTACGTCACCTGCGACCATTGTCATGGAAGTGGAGCAGAGGGAAGCGGAGGTACGGAAACATGTCCCACTTGCCATGGTACAGGAAGTGTGACACGTACCCAACAAAGTATCTTTGGCATGATGCAGACACAAAGCGTTTGCCCACAATGTGGAGGTGAAGGAAAAATCATCAAAAACAAATGCAAGCATTGTGGAGGTGAAGGTATCGTATATGGCGAAGAAGTGGTAGAAGTAAAAATTCCCAAAGGGGTGGCTGAAGGTATGCAACTTTCAATGAGCGGTAAAGGAAATGCAGGAAAACACAATGGTGTACCCGGCGACTTACTGATTCAGATAGAAGAAGAACCCAACCAGGAACTTATCCGTCAAGAAGATGACCTTATATACAATTTGCTTTTAAGTTTCCCCACTGCCGCATTGGGAGGAGCCGTAGAAATCCCCACCATCGATGGAAAAGTAAAAGTAAAGATAGAACCAGGTACACAACCAGGAAAAGTTCTGCGCCTGCGCGCCAAAGGATTACCTAATGTAAATGGTTATGGCATGGGAGACCTTTTGGTAAACATCAGCGTATATGTACCCGAAACATTGTCTAAGGATGAAAAGAATGCCATCGAAAAGATGCAAAGTTCTGACAATTTCACTCCCAATCTGAGCATTAAAGAAAAGATTTTCAGAAAGTTCAAAAGTTATTTTGAATAAAAGCTTTAAGTAAAGACTACAGATATCTGGCACGGATTACGCGGATTACACAGATTTAAGAAAAACAAGAGCATAAGGGTATAAGGATATAAGTAGCTTTTTCCTTTTGCATAATAGACTCTAAGAATATCTATTGTCTAAAGACGAATCCGTGTAATCCGCGTAATCCGTACCTAAACAATAGAAGGATACATGACTTACCAAGAAACCATTGAATACCTGTTCAACAGTGCACCGCTTTTCCAAAACATAGGAGGCGATGCTTACAAGGAAGGATTATCAAATACACACAAACTTGATGAATACTTCGGACATCCACACCGTAACTTCCGCACCATCCATGTGGGTGGAACCAATGGAAAAGGTTCATGTTCACACACTTTAGCCGCAATTCTCCAATCGGCAGGATACAATGTAGGCCTTTATACTTCGCCTCACCTTGTGGACTTCCGTGAACGCATACGGGTGAATGGAGAGATGGTTCCGCAAGAGTATGTAATCCGCTTCGTTGAAGAGCATCGGAACTTTTTTGAACCGCTACACCCCTCATTCTTTGAACTGACTACGGCTATGGCTTTCAACTATTTTGCAGAAAGCAAAGTGGATGTAGCCGTCATCGAAGTCGGATTGGGTGGCCGATTGGACTGCACCAACATCATTACACCTGACCTGAGCATCATCACCAACATCAGTTTTGACCACACACAATTCTTAGGAAACACACTGGCAAAAATTGCTTCGGAGAAGGCCGGAATCATCAAAAAAGGTGTTCCCGTAGTGATAGGAGAATGTACGGATGAAACACGTCCCGTCTTCATCAAACAAGCCAAAGATGTCAATGCCCCAATTACATTATCAGATGAAGAAAACCTTGTAATATCATCAGAATCAACAATTAACAATAAAAGGATTTACAATACCAAACCTTACAAGGAGCTATGTGGGGAGTTAAGCGGTCTCTGTCAAGAGAAGAATACGAACACGATACTGACGGCTGTAGCCCAGCTGAACCAATTGGGATACAACCTGAGCGAAGAGAATGTCCGCAAAGGCTTTGCCAACGTGTGTGCTCTGACAGGCCTGATGGGACGCTGGCAAAAGCTGAACGAATCCCCCACCCTGATATGTGACACAGGACACAATGTGGGAGGAATAAGTTATATTGTCAACCAACTGGAGCAGCAGTCATACAGAAATCTCCGCATCGTGATGGGTATGGTCAATGACAAGGACGTAAACGGTGTCTTGGCAATGCTACCCAAAGATGCCATCTATTATTTCACCAAAGCATCGGTCAAACGGGCTATGGATGAAAAACAACTGGAAGCACTGGGGAAAGAACACCTCCTGCAAGGAAGAAGCTATACCGATGTGGTGACAGCCACAAAAACAGCCCTCGAAGAAGCCGAAGAGGATGATTTGATATTTGTAGGCGGAAGCAGTTTCATCGTAGCCGACCTGCTCAGCCAAAAAGACAAGTTGAATCCAAACATATCATAAAATGGCAAAATAGAAAAAAAATAATCTCAATTGCTACAAATTTCCATTGAAACGTTTGCTCATACCAATGTTTTTGATTTTATTTGCATGAAATTTCAAAAACCTATAAAATTAACCGATCATGGAATACTTTGTAGAAAACAATCTCTCGGGCTTGAAGCGCGAAGATTTCCAAAAAGAGATAGCAGGCAAGAAGACCGATTTGTTCATCTTGAAGAACAAATGTGGCAATGAAGTGGCATTGACCAATTATGGCGGTGCCCTTTTAAGTATCATGGTGCCTGATAAAAATGGCAAACATGCCAATGTGGTACAAGGACATGACTCTATCGATCATGTAGTGAACAGCCACGAGCCTTTCCTCAGCACATTGATTGGCCGCTATGGTAACCGTATCGCAGGCGGTAAATTCAACCTCGACGGCAAGGAATACCAACTGGCAGTGAACAACGGTCCCAACCACCTGCACGGAGGCCCGACCGGATATCATGCCCGTGTGTGGGATGCCGAACAGACAGATGCACAGACCGTAGTGATGAACTACTTGTCAGCCGATGGTGAAGAGGGATTCCCCGGCAACCTGCAGATGACTGTAACCTTCACATTCACTGATGAAAACGAACTCATCATTGACTACAAGGGAACCACAGACAAGAAGACAATCGTCAACATGACACACCACGGCTTTTTCAGTCTTTCGGGATTAGCCAACCCAACAGCTACCGTAGATAACAACATCGTCACCATCAATGCCGACTGGTACACACCAGTTGACGAAGTGTCTATCCCTACCGGTGAAATTGCTCCAGTAGAAGGCACACCGATGGATTTCCGCACACCACACACTGTAGGAAGCCGTATCGACGAGAAGTTCCAACAGTTGATTTATGGTGTAGGATATGACCACTGCTACGTGCTGAACAAGAAAGAGCCGGGCGAACTGACCTTTGCTGCCAAATGTGTAGAACCTATCAGCGGCCGCGTGATGGAAGTTTACACCACAGAACCTGGTGTTCAGGTATATACAGCAAACTGGCACAACGGATTCGAAGGCGCACACGGTGCCACCTTCCCTGCCCGCTCGGCCATCTGCTTCGAAGCACAGCATTTCCCCGACACCCCTAACAAGGGACACTTCCCCAGTGTGGTACTGAATCCGGGTGAAACTTATACACAACGTACTATCTACAAGTTCGGTGTAGAAAAATAACAATAACGGAGAAATTATTAATCACTAAAACTATAAACAAAATGAGTCAAAAACAAACACCGAACTACACGTTCGCACTTATCATTGTGATTGCGGTATGTTTCCTCATAGGTTTCGTTACCACAATGAACAATTCAATGATTGAATTCTGCAAAACTGCATTCAATCTCAGTGATACTCAAGGACAATTGGTAAACACTGCCTTCTACGGTGCCTACATCATGTCTATCCCCTTCGGATTCATGATGAGTAAAATCGGATATAAGAAGACCCTTATTTTAGGTCTTGCCGTTGTGGGTCTTGGATTCATCATCAATTGGGCTGCGATTTCATCTAACCTTGAAGCCAGCACAGCCGTTGTTTACTCATATTTCTTGGGTAGCATGTTTGTGGTTGCATTAGGTATCGTGATGTTGCAACTCGTAGCCAACCCTTACGTGATGGTACTTGGTGCTCCTGAGAAAGGTGCATTCCGCATGACATTGTCACAAGCACTCAACTCTGTAGCAACCACATTGGCACCTATTTTCATCGGTTCTGTAATTATCGGTAACCAGATTCCTACCCCCGCAGCTGTACCTGCTCCATATTTGGGATTGGGTATCTTTACTCTGCTGCTCTGTGTGATCCTCGTATTCTTGAAACTTCCTGAAATCAAAGAAGAAGAACAGGCTGCAGAATCTACAGGTGAAGTAAAGGAATATAAGAGCAGTGTGTTCAAATATCCTCATGTATGGTTAGGTGCTCTCGGTATCTTTATGTACATGGGTCTTGAGATTGGTATCCCCTCTATGCTTCCCGCTTATTTCAAGGCTGACCCGAACCTTCCCGGAACTGCGACAGAATACCTTTGGATGTATTGGGGTGGTATGATGGTAGGCCGTTTCATCGGAGCAGCCGTGCTTAGCAAGTTCCAGCCTCGCGTTATCCTGACATTCTGTATTGCTGGTGGTGCAATCTGCGTAGGAACCAGCTTCCTGCTTTCAGGTATGGCATCAGTATATTGCATGCTGGCAGCTGGTCTGTTCCATTCTGTAATGTGGCCTTTGGTATTCAACTTGGGTCTCCAGGAGCTTGGTCCTCACACAAAATCTGCTTCCGGTATCATCAACTTGGGTGTAGTAGGTGCTGCTACCTTGACTCCACTCATGGGTATCGTAGTTGACAATCCTGCTCTCGGTGTAGGTTATGCCATCGCCATGATGTTCATCTACTACATCTACGTACTCTGGTTCTGCTGGAAGGGTTCTAAAATCGGATTGAGCAAATAATGAAACCAAACAAGGATAGCGGTTTACCCTCAACGGTTTACCGCCATCCTTTACACAAATAAATGAAATATTATTATTATCAAACCTTTTAAATTTAAAACATATGAGACTTACTATTGATGACGTAAGAAGTCGCTTCAAAAAGCACTTCAACAATGCAGAAGGTTCTGTTTATGCTTCTCCAGGTCGTATCAACCTGATTGGTGAGCATACCGATTATAATGGCGGATTCGTATTCCCCGGTGCTGTACAGCAGGGTATGATTGCCGAAATCAAGCCTAACGGGACACGTACCGTACGTGCCTACTCTATCGACTTGAAGGATTATGACGAGTTCAACATCGATGACGAGAAAGGCCCTAACGCAAGCCATTTCCGCTATGTGTTCGGTGTGGTTCGTGAAATGATGAAGTTGGGTGTACCCGTAGAAGGTTTTGACACAGCTTTTGCCGGTGACGTACCCCTCGGTGCCGGTATGTCTTCATCTGCTGCTCTCGAAAGTTGTTTTGCTTTCGCCATCAACGACCTGTTCGGTGACAACAAGATAGACAAGATGACTCTTGCCAAAGTTGGTCAGGCAACAGAGCACAACTACCTCGGTTGCAAATGTGGTATCATGGACCAGTTCGCTTCTGTTCACGGTAAAGCTGGCTATCTGATGCGTCTTGATTGCCGAAGCGGAGAGTTCGAATACTTCCCATGGAATCCGCAAGGATACAAGTTGGTACTCGTAAACTCTTGCGTAAAGCACGAATTGGTAGGTTCACCTTACAACGATCGTCGCCAAAGTTGCGAAAACGTGGTAGCCGCTATTGCCAAGCGTCACGATGGCATTGAGACTTTGCGTGACTGTACTTGGGAAATGTTGGAAGAGGTTAAGGCTGAATGCAGCGAAGAGGATATCCGTCGTGCCACTTACGCTATCGGTGAAACAGACCGTGTATTGGCCGTTTGCGACGCTCTCCAGAAGGGTGACTACGAGACTGTAGGCCAGATGATGTATGAAACTCATGCCGGTTTGAGCAAGGATTACGAAGTTAGCTGCGAAGAGCTGGACTACCTGAACGACATTGCCAAAGATTGCGGTGTGACAGGTTCACGTATCATGGGTGGAGGCTTTGGCGGTTGCACTATCAACCTCGTGGAAGACGCTCTTTATGGTCCTTTCGTAGAAACCGTAAAGACCAAATATAAGGAAAAATACGGCAAAGATCCTATCATCATTGACGTTGTCATCGGTGACGGTTCACGCAAGTTGGCCTAATACTTGACAATAAACAGCAAAAGGGTGTGTTAAAAAAATAACACGCCCTTTTTCATTTTTCTACAACCAACTATTTCCCTCCCGCTCCCCTTTAAATTGTTTGGCCTACAGAAAACGCATCTTAACTCACAAACATACAATCCCATAATCACAGTAACGCCGTGACAAAATACTGCCACCGGCTCTGCCATCAGCTTGGCAGTGAACTACAATCAGCTTGGCAGTGTACTACAACCGGCTTGGCAGTGTACTACAATCGGCTTGGCAGTGAACTACAATTGGCTTGGCAGAAAACCTCCTCTGTATCGGCAAGAACTTACGAACAATATTTCGTGCTCGCAAACACTATATAAAAAAGCTGAATAATGCCTTTTTATGTTATATAACATATAATGATATGTGCTCTACACGGGAAATAAGTGTTACTTTTACACCCAAATTCGAATTTTAATTTTTAAACCTATTAGAAAAACTGTCATGAAGTACATGAAAAGTATTTTGGGTACAGGCGTAGTCCTGTCATTATTAGCTGCTTGCACTCCTCAACAGCCCAAGCAGGAGTTGACACTTTCAGGCTTAAACCCTGAAAACTTCAAGAAAGAGGTTAACGGCAAACAAACTGACCTCTACGTGTTGAAGAATGCCTCTGGCATGGAAGTATGCGTAACGAATTACGGTGGACGCATCGTTTCTGTTATGGTTCCAGACAAGAATGGCAAAATGCAAGACGTAGTATTGGGTCTGGACAGCGTAGGAGCCTATCTTCCTGAAAACAACCAGACAGACTTTGGCGCTTCTATCGGCCGTTATGCCAATCGTATCAACCAAGGAAAGATTGTTGTTGACGGAACTGAAATCCAATTGCCTCAAAACAACTTCGGCCACTGCTTGCACGGAGGCCCCAACGGATGGCAATACCAAGTTTATGAAGGTTCGCAACCCAATGACAGCACAGTTGTATTGGTTATGAATTCTCCCGATGGTGATGCCAACTTCCCCGGTAATGTAACAGCTACAGTTACATATACCCTCACCTCAGACAATGCTATCGACATTGACTACAAAGCCACCACAGACAAGAAGACTGTCATTAACATGACCAACCATTCATACTTCAATCTTTCAGGTAATCCTAACTTAAAAATCACCGACCACATTCTTTATGTAAATGCATCCAACTATACTCCGGTTGACACCACTTACATGACAACAGGTGAAATAGCTCCTGTAACAGGAACTCCTATGGACTTCACTACAGCCAAAGTGGTTGGAAAGGATATTGATGCTTTTGACTTTGAGCAAGTTAAGAATGGAAACGGTTTCGACCACAACTGGTGCTTGAATACTAATGGAGATTTGAATCAGCTTGCTGCAAAGGCTGTAAGCCCCATCACAGGTATCACATTGGAAGTTTACACGAATGAACCCGGTATCCAGGTTTACAGCGGTAATTTCCTTGATGGCACAGTAACCGGTAAGAAGGGCATTGTATATAACAAACGTACAGGTCTTTGTCTGGAAACTCAGAAATATCCCGACACTCCCAACAAATCTGATCTCGAAGGTTGGCCTACTGCAACCCTTGAGCCGGGAGAGACATACAACAGCCGTTGTATCTTCAAATTCGGTGTAGAGAAATAATTTATTAATCACTTAAAATAGTAACAAAGTAAAATGAGTTCATCAGGATTTGAAACCATTGATTTTATCATCTTTGGTGTGTACATTGTAGTCCTCGTGGCATTGGGTCTTTTCCTCAGCCGCGACAAAGACGGAAAAGAGAAAAGTGCCAATGACTACTTCTTGGCAGGTAACACCTTGACATGGTGGGCCGTGGGTGCATCATTGATTGCTGCCAACATTTCAGCCGAACAGTTCATCGGTATGTCAGGTACCGGTTATGCTGACGGTATTGCTATCGCTGCTTACGAAATTATGGCAGCCGTAACGCTGATTGTTATCGGTAAGTTCTTGTTGCCAATCATGATTGACCGTAAGATTTTCACCATCCCACAGTTCTTGCACGAACGCTATAACGACGGTGTAGGTCTTGCCTTCTCTATCTTGTGGTTGTTCCTCTATGTATTTGTAAACTTGACTTCTGTAGCATGGTTAGGTGCCCTTGCCATCGAACAGATTTTGGGTGTACAAGGTGTAATGGTCAGCATTTGGGGATATGAAATCTCTATGCAGATGATCATCATCATCGGTTTGTTTGTTGTTGCCGGTATTTATTCAATATACGGTGGTTTGGCCTCTGTTGCATGGACAGACGTTATGCAGGTAACATTCCTTGTTGGTGGTGGTCTTGTAACAGCCTATGTAGCTCTTGACCAGATGGGTGTAGTAATGGGAGCTGATGGTGCTTTTAGTGCATTCGGACAAATTTTCGAGGATCTGACAACAGGCAAATACTTGACCGATCCTCACTTCCACCTGATTATTCAGGAGAGCCACGACCCCGAAGCTTATGCTAATGTGCCGGGTATCGTAGCCGTTGTAGGTGGTGTATGGTTGACCAACTTGGGTTACTGGGGTTTCAACCAGTATATCATCCAGAAAGGTCTTGCAGCCAAGAGTATCGATGAAGCCAAGAAAGGTCTTATCTTCGCAGGTTTCTTGAAGATTCTTATCCCGTTCATCGTTGTTATTCCCGGTATTTGTGCATTCTATATCATGCAGAATCCTGATGCTTTTGAAAGTTTGAACCTCCAAGGTGCCATCAACCGTTCAGACGATGCTTATCCTTGGTTAATCCGTAACTTTACTCCAACTGGTATCAAGGGATTGTCATTTGCCGCATTGACAGCTGCCATCATCTCTTCATTGGCATCTATGTTCAACTCAACCTCAACCCTCTTCACAATGGATATCTACAAGAAGTACATCAACAAGGGTGCTTCTGACAAGAAGTTGGTGAACGTAGGTCGTCTGACAGCCCTTGCCGCATTGATTATCGCTGCTGTTGCCGTTAAGCCTTTGCTCGGTGGTCTTGACCAGGCCTTCCAGTACATTCAGGAATATTCTGGCTTCATCTATCCGGGTATCATCACCGTATTCGGTTTAGGTCTGCTTTGGAAGCGTGCTTCTTCTACCGCAGCCATTTGGACTTCAATCCTTACCATCCCGATGGGTGTTATCTTCAAGATTTGTTTGCCCGATGTGGCTTTCCAGCTCCGTGCCGGTTACATCTTCATTATTTTGGTAACATTCTTCATCCTTATCTCTTACCTTGACAAGAAGTTTGTGAAGGCTGAAGAAGTCAGTGCTGCCGACAAGGCTCAGATGTTGAAGTGGTCAAAGATTATCGGATGCGTAGGTGCATTCTTCATCATTGCCGCTCTTGTAGTTGTTGCTTTTGGAACTTCAACTTCATGGTCAGCTTACCTGAATGACATCGGCTTCCAGGCATTCATTTTCTTCGGTGTATTGGTTGGTTGCAACGCTGTATGGCTCTATAGCAACTCTATCGACACAGTGAAAGATCCGAAGGCCTTGCCTATCAACCTCAGCCTGTTTGCCACCACTCGTGGTTACACTTGGGGTTCGTTCGGTATTTGTGCAATCACTGCATTGCTTTATATCTGCCTCTGGTAAATAAATGACAAGCTACGAGTGACGAGTGAATATCGCACCTCGTAGCTTGTAGCTCTCATAATTCATAATTCACAATTCATAATTTGACAAGTGACCGCCTATTACAACATCAACCCTCAGTTCTACGTTTCGGTAGATTGCATCATCTTCGGCTTGAACGAAGGTGAACTCAGTCTGCTCCTGCTGAAACGTAATTTTGAACCAGAAAAGGGCAAATGGTCGTTGATGGGTGGTTTTGTACAACAAAATGAAAGCGTAGATGCTGCCGCCAAACGCGTATTGAAAGAACTGACCGGTCTCGAAAATGTGTATATGGAACAGGTAGGAGCCTTTGGCGAAGTTGACCGCGACCCAGGCGAACGGGTTATATCCGTTGCCTACTATGCACTTATCAATATTGATGAGTACGACCGTAAATTAGTAGAAAAACACAATGCACAGTGGATAAATATCCACCAATTGCCTAATCTGGGTTTTGATCATCCAGCCATGATTCAAAAAGCCAGAGAACTGATGTGCCGCAAAGCATCACTTGAGCCTATTGGCCTCAATCTTCTCCCCCGTCTCTTCACGCTAAGCCAAATGCAATCCCTTTATGAGACTATTCAAGGAGAGCCCATCGACAAGCGTAACTTTCGCAAGAAAGTGGCTGAGATGGATTACATAGAAAAGACAGAAATGATTGACAAATCCGGTTCGCGCCGAGGTGCCTATCTGTACAAATTCAACAATAAGGCATATAACCGCGACCCAAGATTCAAGTTATGACATATATATATAAATAAGGTAATATACTAACTTTAAATATTAAATATTATGCTCGAAGAACTCAAAGAAAAAGTATTCCAAGCCAACCTCGACCTTGTCAAACAAGGATTGGTAATATTCACTTGGGGTAATGTGTCAGGTATCGACCGTGAAAAAGGACTGGTTGTTATCAAGCCCAGTGGAGTAAGTTACGATGACATGAAAGCGTCTGATATGGTAGTGGTAGATCTCCATACAGGAAAGGTGGTTGAAGGTGATTTGAATCCTTCATCTGATACTCCTACCCACCTTGTTCTCTATCGTGCATTCCCCAATATCCAAGGAGTAGTCCACACCCACTCTACTTATGCTACAGCATGGGCACAGGCAGGTAAAGATATTCCAAACATCGGTACCACTCATGCAGACTATTTCTACAAAGCCATCCCATGTACCGACGACATGACCAAGGCTGAAGTGGAAGGCGAATATGAATTGGAAACAGGAAATGTAATAGTTAAACGTTTTGAAGGCATCAACCCAGACCACACACCTGGTGTTCTTGTAAAGAATCATGGTCCGTTCTCATGGGGTACAAGTCCTGCTAATGCCGTTTATAATGCCAAGGTGATGGAACAGTGTGCCAAGATGGCTTACATCTCATTCACGCTCAACCCAGAAACAACCATGAATCCCCTTTTGGTTGAGAAACATTACAACCGCAAGCATGGCCCTAATGCCTACTACGGACAAAAAGGACAAAAGCATTAAAAACATTATCAAGTATATTCATTAACATTAAAACTATAAAGAATTATGGCAAACATTTTTGAACAGTATGAAATTTGGTGGGTCACAGGTGCCCAGTTGCTCTATGGCGGCAAAACAGTCAAGATAGTAGATGGACACTCAAAAGAGATGGTTGAGGGTCTTAACAATAGTGGCAAACTCCCTATCAAGGTAGTTTATAAAGGTACAGCCAACTCTTCCAAAGAGGCCGAAGCTGTAATGAAAGCTGCCAACAACGATGAGAAGTGTATTGGTGTAATCACTTGGATGCACACCTTCTCACCTGCCAAGATGTGGATTAAGGCTCTTCAGACATTACAGAAGCCGCTTCTCCACTTCCACACTCAGTACAATGCCGAAATTCCTTGGGAAACCATCGACATGGACTTCATGAACCTCAACCAGTCAGCTCACGGCGATATAGAGTTCGGTCATATCTGCACTCGTATGCGTGTACCCCGCAAAGTTGTTTGTGGCTACTGGAAGAACGAAGAAGTACAGGAGAAGATTGCCGTATGGGCACGTGTAGCTGCAGGTGTTGCTGATGCCAAAAACACTCGTTGCCTTATGTTCGGTATGAACATGAACAATGTTGCCGTTACCGATGGTGACCGTGTAGAATTCGAACAACGCATGGGTTATCATGTTGACTACTACCCAGTTTCTTCTTTGATGGATTACCTCAAGAAGGTAACTGACGAAGAAGCCGACGCACTTGTTGAGGAGTACAAGAAAGAGTACGAAATCAAGATTGACGAGAGTGGCGAAGAAGTTTATTGGGAAAAAGTTAAGAATGCAGCCAAGGCAGAAATTGCATTGCGTCGCGTATTGGCCGACGAAGGAGCTACAGCGTTCACAACCAACTTCGATGACCTCGGCGATGCAGACATCAACGATCCCAACTTCGTAGGCTTCGACCAGATTCCGGGTCTTGCTTCTCAGCGTCTCATGGCCGAAGGTATCGGTTTCGGTGCTGAAGGTGACTGGAAGACAGCATGTCTCTGCCGTACACTCTGGGTTATCCAACATGGAATGCCTATCGGATGCTCATTCCTCGAAGACTACACCCTCAACTTCGCTGGTGCCCAGTCTTCTTGTCTCCAGAGCCATATGCTCGAGATTTGTCCGCTCATCGCAGTTGACAAGCCCAAACTCGAAGTTCACTTCCTCGGCATCGGTATCCGCAAGCAGCAGACTGCCCGTCTCGTATTCACCTCTAAGGTAGGTCGTGGTATCAAAGCTACTGTTGTTGACCTTGGTAACCGTTTCCGTCTTATCTCTCAGGAGGTTGAATGTATCGAACCGAAGCCAATGCCTAACCTTCCAGTTGCATCTGCTCTCTGGATTCCACAGCCCACATTTGAGATTGGTGCCGGAGCATGGATTCTTGCAGGCGGAACACACCACAGTGCATTCTCTTATGACATTACCGAGGAGTACTGGGAAGACTTTGCAGAGATTGTTGGTATCGAATATGTAAAAATCAACAAAGACACCACTATCAGCTCATTCAAGCAGGAACTTCGCATGAACGAAATATATTACATGCTGAATAAATCACTTTGCTAAATAATAATACAGGAGTATTAGGAGGAAGGAGTGACGCTCCAACCTCCTATACTACTAACAGACTAAAATAATCAATTATGAGTTTAACAGCAAAACAAACCATCGAATCGGGCAAAGCCATCCTCGGTATTGAATTTGGTTCTACACGAATCAAAGCTGTTTTGATAGACGAAGAAAACAAGCCTATCGCACAAGGTAGCCACACATGGGAAAACCAGTTGGTTGACGGTCTCTGGACCTATAGTGTAGAAGCTATCTGGTATGGTCTACAAGATTGCTATGCCGACCTACGCAAAAATGTCAACGATTTGTACGACACCGAAATAGAGGTCCTTTCTGCCATAGGTTTCAGTGCCATGATGCACGGATATATGGCCTTCGACAAAAACGAGAAAATTCTTGTACCCTTCCGCACATGGCGCAACACCAATACAGGTCAGGCCGCTGCCACATTATCAGAACTATTTGTCTACAACATACCCTTGCGCTGGAGCATTTCACATCTCTATCAAGCAATTCTCAATAATGAGGAGCATGTGAAGGATATAGATTTTCTCACTACCCTTGCAGGTTATGTACATTGGCAAGTAACCGGTAGCAAAGTACTCGGTATCGGTGATGCATCAGGTATGATACCTATTAATCCTGAAACCAAAAACTATTCTACCGAAATGGTCGATAAGTTTGACAAACTTGTAGCACCTAAAGGTTTTAACTGGAAACTGTCCGATATTCTACCCAAGGTATTGCTCGCAGGTGAGAATGCAGGATTCCTAACCCCTGAAGGAGCAAAAAAACTCGATGTGTCAGGTCATCTCAAAGCTGGAATTCCCGTATGTCCACCCGAGGGCGATGCTGGTACTGGAATGGTTGCCACCAATGCTGTAAGGCAGCGTACAGGTAATGTATCAGCAGGAACCTCCTCATTCTCTATGATTGTGTTGGAGAAAGACCTTTCCAAACCTTACGAGATGATAGATATGGTAACGACCCCTGATGGCAGTCTCGTAGCTATGGTACATTGTAACAACTGTACTTCCGACCTAAATGCTTGGGTAAACCTCTTCAAGGAATATCAAGAACTCATGGGTATCCCTGTAGATATGAATGAAATTTACAGCAAACTATACAACCATGCCCTTACTGGTAGCACAGACTGTGGTGGTCTTATATCTTACAACTATATTTCTGGTGAGCCCATTACAGGAATGGAAGAGGGACGTCCCTTATTTGTACGTTCAGCTAACGATAAGTTCAATCTCGCGAACTTCATGCGTGCCCACCTCCATGCTTCTGTAGGTGTACTCAAGATTGGTAACGACATACTCTTTAATGAAGAGAAAATTCGTGTAGACCGCATCACTGGTCACGGTGGTTTGTTCAAGACCAAAGGTGTAGGACAACGCATCCTCGCAGCTGCAATCAACTCACCTATTTCAGTGATGGAGACAGCAGGAGAAGGAGGAGCTTGGGGTATGGCACTTCTGGGTTCTTACCTTGTAAATAACGACAAGAAACTTTCCCTCGAAGATTATCTTGAGGAAGTTGTATTTGCAGGCAATACCGGTGAAGAGATTGCTCCTACTAAGGAAGATGTAGCAGGATTCAACACATACATCGAGAATTACAAGGCTTGTCTCTGCATTGAGGAAGCTGCTGTAAATTGCAAGAAATAAGTACATGTACAATTTACCATGTACAATTTACAAGGTAAGCACATGCTATATATCAGTAACTTGTAATTGGTAAAGAGTAAAAAATGGAATCTAATAAATCGTAATTTGTAAATTGTAAATTGTAAATAAATTTATGAACGACATTAAAGTATTGAACCACGCAGCCGACAATATCCGTATCTTGGCTGCCGCTTCTGTAGAGAAAGCAAAATCAGGTCACCCCGGTGGTGCTATGGGTGGTGCCGATTTCATCAACGTGCTCTATTCTGAGTACCTCAACTACGACCCCGAAAACCCCACGTGGGTAGGTCGCGACCGTTTCTTCCTCGACCCCGGTCACATGGCTCCTATGCTCTATGCCCAGTTGGCTCTCATCGGCAAGTTCAGCCTTGAAGAGATTGCCCAACTCCGTCAGTGGGGCTCTCCCACTACCGGTCACCCCGAGTTTGAAATTGCCCGTGGTATCGAAAATACATCAGGTCCCCTTGGTCAAGGTCACACCTTTGCCGTAGGTGCTGCCATCGCTGCCAAGTTCTTGGCTGCCCACACAGGCAACCCCACTTTCGCAAAAGAAACCATCTACGCTTATATCTCTGACGGTGGTATTCAGGAGGAGATTTCTCAGGGTGCAGCCCGCGTAGCTGGTGTATTGGGATTGGACAACCTCATCATGTTCTACGACTCTAACGACATCCAGCTCTCTACCGAGACTGCTGAAGTTATGAACGAAGACACTGCTGCCAAGTATCGTGCCCTCGGTTGGGAAGTGATTGAAATTAATGGTAACGACGCTGCTGAAATCCGCAAAGCTATCGAAGCAGCCAAGGCTGTTGAAGGCAAGCCCGCCCTCATCATCGGTAAGTGTATCATGGGTAAGGGTGCTTTGAAGGCCGACGGCTCTTCTTACGAGCGCAACTGCAAGACTCACGGTGCTCCTCTCGGTGGCGACGCTTTCACCAACACAGTGAAGAACCTCGGTGGCGATCCCGAGAATCCTTTCCAAATCTTCGACGACGTGAAGGAACTCTATGCCAAGCGTGCTGAAGAGTTGAAGGCTATCTGCGCTGCCCGCTATGCCGAAGAGGCTGAATGGGCTGCTGCTAATCCCGAGAAGGCTGCTGCACAGGCTGACTGGTTTGCCAACAAGGCTCCCCAGATTGACTGGAGCAAGGTTGAACAGAAGGCGGGCGACGCTACCCGTAATGCTTCTGCCGCATGTCTCTCTGCCCTTGCAGAGCAGGTACCCAACATGATTTGTGCCTCTGCCGACCTCTCTAACTCTGACAAGACCGACGGTTTCTTGAAGAAGACCAAGGCTCTTGCCAAGGGCGACTTCAGCGGTGCATTCTTCCAGGCAGGTGTAGCCGAGTTGACAATGGCCTGCTGCTGCATCGGTATGGCTCTCCACGGTGGTGTTATCCCCGCTTGCGGTACCTTCTTCGTATTCTCTGACTACATGAAACCCGCCGTTCGTATGGCAGCCCTCATGGAATTGCCCGTGAAGTTCATCTGGACACACGATGCCTTCCGCGTAGGTGAAGACGGTCCTACTCACGAACCCGTTGAACAAGAGGCACAGATCCGCTTGATGGAGAAACTGAAAAATCATAAGGGTCACAACTCTACCCTCGTGCTCCGTCCTGCTGATGCCAAGGAAACTACCGAGGCTTGGGCACTCGCAATGGCCAACACAGCCACTCCTACTGCCCTCATCCTCAGCCGTCAGAACATTGCCGATCTGCCCGCAGGCAACGACTATGCCCAGGCTGCTAAGGGAGCTTACATCGTAGCCGGTTCTGATGCTGACGCTGACGTTATCCTCGTAGCCTCTGGTTCAGAAGTTTCTACCCTCGTTGCCGGTGCCGAGTTGCTCCGCAAGGATGGTGTGAAGTGCTCTATCGTGAGCGTTCCTTCTGAAGGACTCTTCCGCAGCCAGTGCCCCGAGTATCAGGCTCAGGTATTGCCCGCAGGTGTGAAGAAGTTCGGTCTTACTGCCGGTCTTCCCGTCAACCTGCAAGGTCTTGTTCCTGCTCACGAGGGTAAGGTATGGGGTCTCGAAAGCTTCGGCTTCAGTGCTCCTTACAAAGTACTTGATGAGAAACTCGGCTTCACAGCAGAGAATGTATATAATCAGGTGAAAGCAATGCTGTAAGAAACAAACCTGACCCACCCCATCCCTCCCTGTGAGGGAGGGGGCTTGACTTCTCCTGTCAATCAATGGCAATAGTATTTTCAAGTCCTCCCTCATAGGGAAGATTCTGGTGGGTCTATATTTTTATACAATTATGGAAACAATTGGAATTTGCTGCGACCACGCAGGATTTGAATTGAAGAAATATGTTCTCCAATGGTTGGAGGAGAAGGGATATGCTTACAAGGATTATGGTTGCTATGCTCCTGAGAGTATGGACTATGCCGATGTGGCTCACCCTTTGGCATCAGCCATTGAAGCGGGTGAACACGAACGCGGTATTGCCATCTGTGGAAGTGGAAATGGTATCAATATGACGCTGAACAAGCATCAAGGTATCCGTGCAGCTCTCTGCTGGTGTCCCGAAATTGCAGAGTTGGCCCGCCAACACAACAATGCCAACGTTCTGGTTATGCCAGGTCGGTTCGTTACCAATACTGTAGCAGACAGCATTCTGAACAAATATTTCAACACACCTTTCGAAGGTGGTCGTCATGCACGTCGTATCGAAAAGATACCGTGCCTATAACCTTTCTTCGAAGGTAAAGGATAAAGAGTGAAAAGTAAAGGATTCAACGTTTTCAATCACGGTTCTTTATTTTTCACTTTTTTAGTGATGTATAAAAAAGAAGTTGGTTAATTTTTAAGTTATTTCTGATGTATTTTATTCCTGTGAGGAGGGAACATAGCGAGCTATGTGACCCGATGAACAAGGATAAAAGATGCAGAAAGAACGCAAAAAGAAACAGACTTTTCAATACAAAAAATTAAGCAAGTTATTTTTTATACATCACTTAATTACTCAAAATAGTTGCCCCTTCCAATGAAATATCTTATTTTTGCACGGACTTTAAATTCTCTTAGAAGAATTATCTGAAAGACTTTCAAACTGACAAATTCAGAAATCGATAATTAACAGACATGGAAAAACAAGACGAACAATTTACGGGACTTCCCGAAAATGCCTTCCGTGAATTGAAGGAAGGTGAGAAGTATGAACCCATCCTGTCACCTAAGAAAAGCTACCCCGAGGTCAACTTGTGGTCGGTACTTTGGGGAATCGGTATGGCTGTATTATTTTCAGCTGCCGCCGCTTATTTGGGCTTGAAAGTGGGACAAGTATTTGAGGCAGCCATTCCCATTGCCATCATTGCTGTAGGTGTATCGGGTGCAGCCAAACGCAAGAATGCACTGGGCGAGAATGTCATCATTCAAAGCATCGGTGCCTGCTCGGGCGTCATCGTAGCAGGTGCCATCTTCACATTACCTGCGCTTTACATTCTGCAGGCCAAGTACCCCGAAATGACGGTGAACTTCTTCCAGGTGTTCATCAGCTCGTTGCTGGGTGGTGTGTTGGGTATCCTTTTCCTCATCCCCTTCCGCAAATATTTTGTGAGCGATATGCATGGCAAGTATCCTTTCCCCGAAGCGACAGCTACCACACAGGTGCTCATTTCGGGTGAAAAGAGTGGAAACCAAGCCAAGCCTCTATTGATTGCCGGCCTTGTAGGTGGTCTCTACGACTTCATCGTAGCCACTTTCGGATGGTGGAATGAGAACTTCACCACACGCATCTGCGGATGGGGCGAAGCCATTGCCGACAAAGCCAAATTGGTATTCAAAATCAACACCGGTGCGGCAGTGCTTGGTCTCGGTTATATCGTAGGGTTGAAGTATGCAGCCATCATCTGTTTCGGCTCGTTGGCCGTATGGTGGATTATTATTCCCGGCATGTCACTCATTTGGGGCGATGTGGTGCTCAACCAATGGAATCCGGAAATCACACAGACAGTAGGCGAAATGTCTCCTGAACAGATATTTACAGCTTATGCCAAGAGCATCGGTATCGGTGGCATTGCCATGGCCGGTATCATTGGTATCATCCGTTCATGGGGTATCATCAAAAGTGCCGTTGGCCTTGCTGCCAAAGAGATGAAGGGTAAGGGAGGTGACGCTTCTGCCCAACCCCGCACCCAACGCGACCTTTCAATGAAGATTATCGCTTTTGGCTCTATCATCACCTTGTTGCTCGTGTTCCTCTTCTTCTACCTCGACGTGATGCAAGGCAACGTGCTTCATGCTGTAGTAGGCATTTTGCTCGTAGCCATCATTGCCTTCCTCTTTACCACTGTAGCAGCCAATGCCATTGCCATTGTAGGAAGTAACCCCGTTTCGGGTATGACGCTGATGACCCTCATCCTTGCCTCTGTCATCATGGTAGCTGTGGGTCTTGAAGGAACTACCGGTATGGTAGCCGCCCTCATCATGGGTGGTGTGGTATGTACCGCTCTCTCTATGGCAGGTGGTTTCATCACCGACCTCAAGATTGGCTACTGGGTAGGTACAACACCTCAGAAGCAAGAGGGTTGGAAATTCCTCGGAACCCTTGTGTCAGCAGCCACGGTAGGTGGTGTCATCATGATTCTGAATCAGACATACGGCTTCACCAGCGGACAACTTGCTGCTCCGCAAGCTAATGCTATGGCAGCCGTTATCGAACCGCTGATGAGTGGTGTAGGTGCACCTTGGTTACTCTATGGCATCGGTGCTTTGCTCGCCATCATTCTCACTTGGTGTGGTGTGCCTGCCCTTGCCTTTGCCTTGGGTATGTTCATTCCCCTCGAACTGAACACTCCGTTGCTTGTCGGTGGAGCCATCAACTGGTACGTCACTACCCGTAGTAAAGATACCACCATCAATACTGAACGTGGTGAAAAGGGAACCCTGCTTGCCTCAGGTTTCATTGCCGGTGGAGCCTTGATGGGAGTAGTCAGCGCAGCCATGCGATTCGGTGGCATTGATCTGATGAGCACCGAATGGATCAGCAATTCATGGAGCGAAGTGGCCGCCCTGGTGGCTTATGTCGCACTGATTTGGTATTTTATTAAAGCAAGTATGAGCGGCCCCACCCCCAACCCCTCCACAAGGGAGGGGAGTAAATAGTGCTCCCACATAAACGAAGAGAGAAAGATAATCTATATAACTCTAATTAAAAGAAGAACTGACCCGTCTGAGAAAAAAGTACCCACTCCCCTCCCTTGTGGAGGGGCAAGGGGGAGGGTCTTTATTACACATGAAAAAAATCATCATCGCCGCAATGGCCGCATTAGCAACCGTATTCGGAGCCTCTGCACAACAGAAAGGCACCATCGAACTGAAACTTTGGGAGCAAGGTGCCCCCAACAGTAATGAACTGAAAGAAGGTGACAAGATGTATCATGAAGCCACCCTCACCGTCTATCCTGCACCCAAGGGACGCAATACAGGCATGGCCGTCATAGCCTGTCCGGGTGGAGGATACAGCCACCTGGCCACAGCACACGAAGGACATGACCAAGCCGCTTGGTACAATGCACAAGGCATCACTTTTGCCGTGCTTGTCTATCGTCTGCCCAACATGCATAAAGAGATTCCCCTGAGCGATGCCCAACAAGCCATCCGCATCATGCGTCAACGAGGTGCCGAGTGGGGAGTAAGTCCCAATAAGATTGGTATCCAAGGTTCATCAGCCGGAGGACATTTGGCTGCAACAGCCGCTACACACTTCGATACAGAAGAGACTGTACGTCCTGATTTCCAGATACTCTTCTATCCTGTTGTTTCGCTCGACAACGAGATTACCCACCAGGGTACCCGCACATGGCTTCTTGGCAAGAATCCTGATGAAGAGACAGTACGCCTCTATTGCAACGAACTGCAGGTGACCGAACGTACTCCCAAAGCCTTCATCATGCACTCCAGCGATGACCGTGCCGTACCGGTAGAGAACAGTCTCCGCTATTATCGCGCTCTGGTAGCCAACAAAGTTCCCGTCACCATGCACCTCTACCCTACCGGTGGACACGGATGGGGATTCCGCGACAGTTTCATTTACAAAGAACAGTGGACAAATGAACTGTCCAAGTGGCTGAGAGAAATCAACAAATAAATGCTCTTATTCCTTCAAAAGAGGAAACGCCAAAACATTTTTATCATTTTTAGGCACAGATTACACAGATATATATTATAACCTATCTGTTAATCCGTGTAATCTGTGCCTAAACTTTTCACTTAACATATTCTCTTTCTATTTTTATCGAACACCAATACCCTATTTTGCAAAATAGAATCTACCAGAAGACATAGAATCTAATTTAAAGAATAGAATTATCCTAATTTTACTTAGTTATGAAACATATTTGAAAGTATATGCAACATGACAAACCTATAGATACAAGACAAAAAATGTATTTTTGCATCGATAAAGTTGAGTTATTCTAGTTTGAGTAGAAAAACATGAACATAAGTTCTAGTCGATAAACTATGTTTCAAAATATGACAGTTCTATACGTTTTTGATCTGTTTCAAACCAAAATAAGTAAGAAAGAATCAATGAAATATTAATTTAAACTAATCATAATCATGAGCAATTCAGAACAAGAACAGAAAGGATTCTACAAGCTGTCATGGCTACAGCGCATCGGATTCGGATCGGGTGACATGGCCCAAAATTTGATTTATCAAACTGTCAGCATTTGGCTATTGTTTTTCTACACCAATGTTTATGGGCTCGACCCAGGGACAGCAGCTTTGATGTTCCTTATCGTACGTTTGGTTGATGTTCTTTGGGATCCTTTGGTAGGTGCTTTTGTCGATAAAGGAAATCCGAAATGGGGTAAGTACCGTTCATGGCTCATTTTAGGCGGTATCCCATTGGTTGGTTTAGCCATACTCTGTTTTTGGAATGGATTCAGCGGTTCTGTAATCTATGCCTACATCACCTACGTTGGTATGAGTATGTGCTATACATTGGTGAATGTTCCTTATGGAGCACTAAATTCTTCGCTGACACGTGACACAGAAGAAATTACCATCCTCACCTCCACACGTATGTTCATGGCCAACTTGGGTGCTCTTATCGTAAAATCACTCCCCATGGTAATTGCAATATTTGCTCCTATAGGAGCTGATGGCGAAGCGATTACTAACACACCCGAGGCTGCTCCCGCCTGGTTCATCACTATGACTATATTCTGTTTGGCAGGTTTGGCTCTGCTTATTTTCTGTTTTGCACAGTGTAAAGAACGTGTAGTAATGGATCAGAAAGAGTCTGAAAACGTAAAAGTAAGCGACCTGTGGACCGAGTTCCTTCGCAACAAGCCTTTGCGCGTATTGGCCTTCTTCTTCGTTACCGCCTTTGCCATGATGAGTGTGGGTAACGCTGCCGATGCTTATTTCATGAGCTACAACGTAGGTGCTACTCCCCTAATGACCACAGCCTTCATGTGGTTGGGAACCATTCCTGCCTTTATCTTCATGCCTTTGGTACCAGCCATCAAGCGTGCTATTGGCAAGAAGGGAATGTTCTACCTCTTCCTTGGTACAGCCATCGTGGGTATGGCCATGATGTACGTGTTCGTACAAGTAGAAACCTTAAAGCGTTTCGATTTGCTATGCATAGCACAGTTCGTAAAAAGTACTGGTATTATTGTTGCCACAGGCTACATGTGGGTACTCGTTCCCGAAGTTGTTTCTTATGGTGAATATACTTCTGGCAGACGCATTGCTGGCATTGTGAATGCTTTGACTGGAATCTTCTTCAAAGCTGGTATGGCTCTAGGTGGTGTAGTTCCCGGATTGGTATTGGCTTGGGTTGGTTTCAATGCCGAACTTCCCCAACAGACCGCCTTAGCCGAACAGGGCATCCTGTGGTTGGTTTGCGTAATCCCCGCCATCTTGTTACTGTTGGCCATGTTCATCATTTCGAAATATGAATTGAGTGACGAAGTGATTGACAAAATTAACCGCGAAATTGAACAAAGAAACAATAACCAATAACAAAATAACAACATTATGAAAACTCCCAGATATCTTTTCCCGAGTGACTATATGGCTGATCCTTCGGCCAACGTGTTTGGCGACCGCCTTTACATCTTCCCCAGCCACGACCGTGACAGCGGTGAGGCTTTTGATGACGACGGAGGCCATTTCCAGATGAAAGACTACCACGTACTCTCTCTGACCGATGTGGAGAATGGCGAAGTGACAGACCACGGCATGGTACTCGATGTAGAGCAAGTACCTTGGGCCGAGCGTCAGATGTGGGACAATGATGTAGTGGAAAAGAATGGCAAATACTACCTCATCTTCTCCGCCAAAGACCCCAACGGTGTGTTCCACCTCGGTGTGGCTGTAGCCGACAGACCCGAAGGCCCCTTCATTCCAGAGCCCCATCCCATCCGCGGTTCGTTCAGTATCGACCCTTGTGTCTTCAAGGACGATGACGGACAAATCTATTGCTACTTCGGTGGCCTGTGGGGCGGACAGTTGCAGTGGTACACCCTCACTCCTGCCGCAACTGATAATGAGGAAGGCTGCGTAGTGATGGGTCCTGCTGCCGACAAGAAGACTCCTCTCTTCCTGCCAGCCGATGCTCCGGCCGTACCTTCCATGGTTGTCCGCATGAGCGATGATGTTCTGCAATTTGCCGAAGCGCCCCACGCAGTAGTTATCCTCGACGAAAATGGTGAGCCTATGAAAGCAGGAGACCCGCACCGTTTCTTCGAGGCATCATGGATGCACAAGTATAAGGGCAAATACTATTTCTCATACTCCACCGGAGACAGCCATTACCTCTGCTATGCCATCGGTGACACACCTTATGGACCATTCAAGTTCCAAGGTGTCATCCTCGACCCCGTTGTGGGCTGGACCACTCACCACAGCATCGTAGAGTACAAGGGCGAATGGTACCTGTTCTACCACGACTGTGTACCCTCTAACGACACCACTTGGCTCCGCTCGTTGAAGGTGCAGAAGCTGTACTACAACGAGGACGGCACTATCCAGAAGGTGAAGAATGATTAAACATTGACCAGTTACGAGCTACAAGTTACAAGTATCGCCACATGTAAGCTTGTAGCTCGTTCGTTATAATAAGACACATTATATCTATGAATAAATCCGTTCAAAACTTCAAATCCATAGGAACTCTCCTTTTGTTCCTGGCATTCACTTCATGCACCCTCTCTGCCCAAGAACATTGGGTAGGCACATGGGGAACGGCCGGACAGTTGGCCGAGTCGCACAACAATCCACCCTCTCCAGGATTGGGCAACAACTCCTTCCGCCAAATAGTACAAGTATCCATCGGTGGCGAAACTGCCCGCCTGCAACTGACCAACGAGTTCAGCAATGCCACGACCGAAATTCTGGCCGTAGAGTTGGCTCATGCCAAGACGGCAGGCAGTAGTAGCGAAATTGACGAAACGACAACTGTCAGCCTCACCTTTGACGGCAAACCTGGTGTGACGATGGCAGCAGGTACTACCGCCATTTCTGATCCGGTGAAGTTCCCCATGGGACCCCGCCAGAATGTGGCCATCACCATCCACTACGGCAATGCCTCATCTACGAGCGTATCAGGCCATCCGGGCTCACGCACCACCTCGTACATTGCAACAGGAAATACCAACGACTTCAGCAATGCCACCCGCACCGACCATTGGTACAACATCAAGGGCATCGATGTGTTGGCCGATGCCGAAGCTGGTGCTGTAGCCATCTTGGGTAACTCCATCACCGACGGACGTGGTTCGACCACCAACCAACAGAACCGTTGGGCCGATGTTCTCTCACGCCGGCTGTTGGCTAATGAAGCAACCAAGAATGTGGCAGTGCTCAATATGGGTATTGGTGGTAACTGTATGCTTTCTGGTGGCCTCGGCCCCACAGGTAGCAGCCGCTATCGTCGTGACCTGTTGGAGCAGGCTGGTGTGAAATGGATTATCCTATTCGAAGCCGTGAACGACCTCGGCGGCAGCCGCAACGGTATGCAGACGGCCAACAACATCATCGAAGTCTATAAGCAGATTATACGCGAAGCCCATGCCAAGGGAATCTATGTATTCGGCGGTACTATCACCCCGTTCAAGAACAACGGCTACTACAGCGAGGATCATGAAAAGGGCCGCCAACGCCTCAACTCATGGATGCGTACGACCAAGATGCTGGACGGTGTGATTGAATTTGAACATGCCGTACGCGACCCGCAGGATACCATCTGCATGAACAAAGAGTATCTTTTCGAGAATGACTACCTCCACCCCAATGCTAAGGGTTACGAGGCCATGGGAAACATTGTTGACCTCAGCCTCTTCACTACCGACAAACCGTTGGGAGAAGATGAGGAGGACGATGACGAAGGACTCGTTGGCCAATGGATAGAAGCCGAGGACCTTGTCACCCCCACCTGCGGATACGGTTTTGTGAAGAAGGACGACCTTGCCGCCTCCAAAGGAAGCTACCTCTATTCCGAGAAAAACATCACCAGTGGTGCTCCAGCCGACAGTGCCGATCTGTTGGCGGTACGTTTCAATATCGAGACAGCAGGGACCTATAACATCTATGCCCGTGTACAATGCCCTACCTGGGACGATGACAGCTATTGGACAAAGATGGACAATGGAAATTTTTCATTCGCAAACGGTCTCCAATGCGGAAACATGTGGGAGTGGAAAAGTATATTCACGGGTAATCTGACAACCGGCGAACACATCTTCACCATCGGATGTCGCGAGGATGGGGCCATGATGGACAAACTCTTCATCACCACCAGTACCACCGCTCCCATGGGTATGGGCGGAAGCGCTGATAAGCCCAATGCCATCCACCACGCGGATAGTCATGTAAAAGCTATACAAAGTGCCTATTACAATCTGAATGGTGTGAAGACTCAGGTTCCCCAGTCAGGCATCTATATCCGCCAGACTTTGTTGGCCGACGGGCAACGGAAAAGCGAAAAAGTTATCATCAAATGACAGAACTGATATGAACAAGATTTTCAAGAACATACAATGGACAGGAGCGTTGCTGGCTCTCCTCGCCATCACATCATGTACAGAATCCACTCCTACCCATTGGGTGGGCACATGGGGAGCAGCCCGCCAACTGGTGGAACCTCACAACAATCCGCCCGCACCAGGACTGGAAGGAAACTCTTTCCGCCAAATTGTACAAGTATCCATCGGTGGCGAGACTGCCCGCCTGAGACTCTCCAACGAGTTCAGCACCGACTCAACCGAAATACTGGCCATCGAGATGGCCCACGCCAAGACTGAAGGTGCCAGCTATGAGATTGACGAGAACACCACTGTCAGCCTCACCTTTGACGGCAAGCCGGGTGTCACCATGACTGCTGGTGCAACAGCTACCTCTGACCCCATCAAGTTCCCGATGAGTCCCCGCCAGAGTGTAGCCATCACCATCCACTACGGTCATGCCTCATCCACCAGCGTGACAGGTCATCCCAGTTCACGTACCACCTCCTATCTGGCCACAGGCAATACCTGTGATTTTAGCAATGCCATACGCACCGAGCACTGGTACAACATCCGGGGTATTGACGTATTGGCAAGTCTGGAGACAGGTGCTGTAGCCATCTTGGGCAACTCCATCACAGATGGACGCGGTTCGACCACCAACCATCAGAACCGCTGGCCGGACATCCTCTCTGACCGTCTGTTGGCCAACGAGGCCACCAAGAACGTGGCTGTACTCAACATGGGTATCGGTGGCAACTGCATGTTAGGCGGTGGCCTTGGCCCCGCCGGTAAGGACCGCTATACGGCAGACCTGTTGGAACAACCTGGTGTGAAATGGATTATCCTCTTCGAAGCTGTCAACGACTTGGGTTGGGCACGCGACGGAATGTGGTCAGCCAATGCCATCATCGACCTCTACACAAAGATTATCAACGAGGCCCATGCTAAGGGAATCCATGTATTCGGTGGCACTATCACCCCATTCAAGAACAATGGTTATTACACCGAAGACCACGAAGCCGGACGCCAGCACCTGAACAGTTGGATGCGCACCACCCCCCTGCTGGATGGTGTCATCGAGATGGAGCATGCTGTACGCGACCCACAAGACACCCTCAGCATGAATCCTGAATTCCTCTTCGAAAACGATTATCTCCACCCCAATGCCAAGGGTTACGAGGCTATGGGCAACATAGTTGACCTCAATCTTTTTACAAAGTGATGAGTGATGAGCTACAAGCTACGAGTGATGAGCTACAAGCTACGAGTGATGAATGATGAGCAATAAGTGGCGTGCCGCATGGCTTACTAGTAACTTGTAGCTAGTAGCTAGTCACTAGTAGCTAAAAAACTAATAGAACAATGAAAAAACTTTTCTTCATAATAATAGGTCTGCTGACCGTCCTCATAGCTATGGCCGAGGATGGCAGCAGACTTTGGTTGCGCTATGACACCCTGCGTACCGCCCAGGTGACAGGTGCCGAAGGCAAAGCTTCGGAAGTTCTTGAACTATACTATGACGGCAAGCAAGTGGCGCTGAATCTCGATACCAGCATGCCTGATAACGACGGATATACCATCTCCGGTGACAAAGAGAAGGCCACAATCAGTGCCCGCACTGAAGCAGGACTCCTCTACGGTGCCTTTGCCCTGCTACGTGGCGAGAGCGGAAGTTCTGCTCCCTACTTCGGCCTGCGCCTGCTCAATCACTGGGACAATCTCGACGGATCCATCGAACGTGGCTATGCCGGCGAGAGTATCTTCTGGAACGACCGTCTGGAGATTGACCCGCACCTGATAGAGACCTACGCCATGGCCAATGCCTCCATTGGTATCAACGGCACAGTGCTCAACAACGTGAATGCTTCGCCCAAGATGCTGACAGCCTTATATATAAATAAGGTACGCGAGATTGCCGACCTCCTTCGCCCCTGGGGCATACGGGTCTATATCTCTGTCAACTTCGGATCGCCTAAGGCTTTAGGCGACCTAGATACGGCAGACCCACTGAACAAGAAAGTACGCCGTTGGTGGAAACAGAAGGTAGCCGATATTTACAAGGTTATCCCCGACTTTGGCGGATTCCTCGTGAAAGCCAACTCCGAAGGACAGCCTGGCCCATTCGACTACGGACGTACCCATGCCGATGGTGCCAACATGCTGGCCGATGCATTGAAGCCCCACGGAGGTATCGTCATGTGGCGCAGCTTTGTCTATGGGGCCAAGCACAAGGATGAAGACCGTGTGATGCAGGCTGTGTCCGAATTCAAACCCCACGATGGCGAGTTCCGCGACAATGTCATCCTCCAATCCAAGAATGGTCCGCTCGACTTCCAACCCCGCGAGCCATACGCTCCCATCTTCGATCAGATGAAGAATACCCACCAGATGGCCGAGTTACAGATTACCCAAGAGTACTTGGGACACAGCCAACAATTAGTCTTCTTGGCTCCCATGTGGGAAGAGTTCTTCTCATTTGTTGCCCCTTCCAAACTGAAGGGCATTGCCGGAGTGGCCAACATCGGGCTCGACACCAACTGGTGCGGACACCATTTTGCACAAGCCAACTGGTATGCTTTCGGACGTCTGGCCTGGAATCCCAAGATGCCCTCCAAACAGATTGCCGACGAGTGGTTGAAGCTGAGCTTCGTAAACGAGAAATTAAGTGTGAAGGGTGAAGAGGTAAAAGGAAACGAAAGACGATTCCGCAAAGAAAACGGCAGCCAGCAAAGACGTATCAGACGTACTCCCTTCAAGGATGTCTATGCGTCACTGATCGACATGATGCTCCGTAGCCGCGAAGCCTGTGTGGACTACATGATGCCCATCGGCCTGCATCATATATTCAAGTTTGATCACCACTACGGCCCCCAACCCGACGGTTTCATTGCCAGCTATCCGCTCGAATGGTGTCCCGTCTATTACCATAGAGCTGACAAACAAGGCGTAGGCTTCGACCGCACCTCACAAGGCAGTGGTGCCACGTTGCAATATCCCGAACCATATCGCACTTTGTATAACGATTTGTCCACTTGTCCCGAGGAGTACCTCCTCTGGTTCCACCACGTGCCCTGGACGCATAAGATGAAGAGTGGCCGTACACTCTTCGACGAATTGGATTTCCGCTATCAGCGTGGAGTCAACGAGGTGATAGACTTCATCGCCACATGGCAACAGGCCAAACCATACATCGATGCCCAACGTTGGCAGGAGGTGAACGACCGCCTCACCACCCAACTCATCGATGCCCGCGAATGGCAAGAGGTCTGCACCAAATACTTCCGCAGTTTCATCCAAGAATAATGGAACTGACAAAAAACAACAAAAACAAATTTAGGCACAAATCCGTGCCTAAATTTGTTTTGACACACTTTCCTTTTTCACACAGCCTGCTGCATCGGCTTACACAGTCAGTTGGATTAGGCCACACAGTTGACTGCATTGCCCGATGCAGCCAGCTACATTTTTAGGAGCACCTGACAGAGTAAAAATAAGACATTATTCGCAACCTGCAATGACACTAATGTCTCCGCTCCACACGACTAATCGCACAGCCCTATGCGACGTTAGCATAATATTGCTCATTTATTCGTTATGACGTTGAGACGTTGATCATTAATGGTATCATTTCAAGATGCGGCCATTCATTTCAAACTCTCCCGCCACATGGAGGTTGGAGAGGAAATAGACCATGCCGACATAATAGCGCCACTTGCCGGTGGGTGGACGGACATCCCAAAGACGTTGCACATATTCGCGGGCCAAGGCTCTGTCCTCCTCACACGGGCTGTCGGCTAAAGCGAAGGCTCCCACGGCATTGGCTCCGGCCATCCCCTCGGTATATACATCGGCGGCTCCCGAACCGTCGAGATTGAACTGCCCATGACGGAAACTGTCGTTTTTGAAGAAGCTGAGGAGCCGGCGCATCATGGTACGCTGACGCTCCTTGTCCTTTCCGGTGAGGTAATAGTCCATACCTACATTCATGGCACAACGGATGGCATCGTACTGGTAACGGGAGGTGTTATAGAAAAACTCCGGACGCTCGTAGGGCGTACCGTCAAATAGGCAATAATCGGGGAAAAGACCGGTCACTGAGTCTGCCGAAGCAAAGAGCAACCAACGGGCACGATCGGCCGCTTCACGCCAAAAGGCATTGTTCATATCGGCTCTCTCTGCCCATAACTCCAGGAAAGCAGGCAGACAATACGAAGGATCGCTATACCAATGCACCTCTTCGTTGGGAACGAAGGTGACGAGCTTTGTCTCTACATCATAGAGGTTATAGACACCTGTCCGCAGACCATCCTTAGACTGGGCTTTGCGCAACAGTTCGTCTGCCTCACGGGCATAGCGCGGTTCACTCCACTTCTCGGCAGCGATATAGAGTGCGGTGGCAAAGTATATCTCTCCATCCGAAGCATTACTGGTACCTATCTGTGAACCGTCAATGCCGCATTGCCAGCAGAAGTATCCGTCCCAATCGCTACCGACCGGATAGGCCATATAATGCTTAGCCCAACGCCACAGGCGGTCAAACACATCGCGTTTGTCCAGTTGCACGCTTATCATCATGCCGTATGACATGCCCTCTGAACGTACATCGTTATTGCCCGTGTCGAGGATGATGCCCATCGAATCACCCACTTCGTAATAGACGGAGGTTTCACCATCGGCCTCGTAGCGGCTCAAGTCACCAGGAGTGAAAAAATGGTTCCACAGACTGTCCATACGCGCCTGCACCTCGACTTCGCTCTTGCCCAACAGCGAAGCGAACAGGTTATTAGGATTCGGCTCACCGGTCACTTGTTTCTCACAACACGAAGCAAGGGTAGTCATGCCCACCACGGCCATCAGCGCCCACAGGGAGACGCATTGACGAAGGGTTGATTGAAGGATCATATCTTTATCTGATAAAAAAACACTTCACAAAGGTACACATTTTTAAAGGAACATACACAAAGGTTTTACCTATTGAGATATTTATCGGCAAAAAAAGAGACGTATTCAAAAGAAATCCATTACATATGCATCCGTCTATAACAAAAAATATACCATAATTATGAAAGAATCATCTGTTCCGGGGGGAGTAAGTAAGGTATTTAAGGGAGGTTCGGGGTAAGCCTCCGGGGATATGTCAGCATCACATTTTCGGACACCAACAAGGGGACTGTGTCATAATTCACTTTTCATCCGCAGATGACGCAGATGACGCAGATTATTCCTTCCTATTATACCCGATAGGTTATAATTTATCTGCGTCATCTGCGCAATCTGCGGATGAAGAATTAAATGGTGGCATTTTTGACACAGCTTCAGTTTTTTTATCTTCCCCGGAAAGATTAAGGAGGAGAACAATAAAAAGCAATAGAACAATGCACCTGCCTTTTTGACATTTTGTCAAATTGTATATTCGCTTCACGGGAATCGCGTATTTCCGTCCGAAAAGAAAAGCGGATGGGAATACGCGATTCTTATCGACCTAAAATTCACATATCGTACTGATTTACTATACGATACGAGGGATTTCACCTGAAAATATTGCCGCCTAAAAAATGTAGAATTGAATTTTTCATCCGCAGATGACGCAGATATCGCAGATGATACGAATAGATTATAGCCTGTGTCAGGCACACTTGTCAAAATGCGCCTTACTTTTTCCCAAATGCGGCTTACATATTTTGAAAAGCAAGTCACATTTGCACCAACAGTAAGGCGCATCTGAAAAAAAGCAAGGCGCATTTTTTCTCTTTCATAGAACATTGGCCACACATTGGCAAGGAATTTGTCATCTCCAGCCCCTATTTGTTCCATTTTTCAGTCTCTTTTAAGGCTATTTCAACGAGAACAAGAAGCTCAGAAACCGTCTTTTTCCGTATATTCTTGCAAGAACAGAATAAACTTCTGTATAATTATGCAAGAATTGACCTTTTAACGAGGAGAAGCGAGGTGACAAAATGCCACATAAATGACCGAATAAAGTTTCTCTTTCACACAAATACCTCTTCGATTCTGCCTGAATAGACGTACCACAGATAGCCCTTGACTTGAGAATATCCCATGCGGGAAAGCAGCTGCATATATTCTTGTACCTGATCAGTGTATTGGGGACGTGGTTTTCCAAATTTGAAATCGACGACAATGACCTGTTTTCCATCAGCATCCGTCATGACACGGTCGGGACGGCGCAGGACTGTCTTCCCCACCTCATCCCGACAAATGATGGCACATTCGTTGAACAATCTCCATTTGGCAGTAAACCAATCGGCACCTTGAGGGTGTCCAAGAACACGGGCTATAATACTGCGCACATCATCCACAGGAAGTTGGCTATTGAAAAGACCTTCCATCTCCATACGTTGCAGGATTGGTCCAACATCATCGGCTGTGCGGATAGCTGCAATTATGTGATGAAGCAAACGCCCCCGGCTGAGATACAGTTGCTCCCGATTGCCACCTTCATCCCCATCAGCCTCGTCCGAAACAAATGCTGCCGAACTGTTACTTTGACGAAACTCCAACGTGCGTCCATAACTCTCAAAACGTACGGGCAGGTTGACAGCTTGCTGCTGCAACAGGTTAGTGACCGTACGCTCTTCCTTTTGTTTCGGAACTGCCATACATCCTTGTTCATACGGAGTATCGGCATCGTATTGGCCTGCCATTCTCCCCAACGCAGCCTGCATCAGCGTGGATATGCCAAACCCACGTTCTTTCCTACGCCCCATGACGATAAGATTGGCCGTAGCACGGGTAAACGCCACGTAAAGTATATTCAGATTGTCAACCCACAACTCCAGACGTTCCTTCAAGAACGCATCATGATAAACAGACTTATCCATACTCTTACCATAACGGATAGGAAGAAGGTCCACGTGGTCATAAGGTTGTTCCGGTGCCGTACACCAGACACTCTGCACAGTCTTTTCATTCTCCATGTTCCAACAACAGAAAGGAACAAGAACCGTGTGAAACTCCAATCCCTTGGAGTTATGTATAGAATAGATATGTAATCCATCAACGTTTCCTGCAGGAATCGTTTTGGAGCACAAACGTTCGTCCCAATAATGAAGGAAGCTGTCATAATCTGCCGACCCAAGCTTCAGATATTCGGCAACAGCATCAAAAAAGGCGAGCAGATAAGCTTCTTGCCCTTTCAACCGGTGAAGCCCGAACAAGGCAACCAGACGTTCCAACAATTCATATAGCGGAAGAAGGCGTAACTGTTCTATGCCGTCAATGAATCCAGCAGGAAGAAGTTTGTCAGAAGATGAGATATCATGACGGTTCCACTGAAACGGTTCCTCACCGGTATGACAAAGAGCTGCCAAATGAGCCCGTGCTATCATATCGTCAGGGCGAGCCAAGACACGAAGTGATTGAATCAATGTCACCAATGCCGACGATGCATCAAAACGATAGGCTTCGTTTGATACGACAGTAACCTGAGGAAGGACCGCCTCGAAATAATCGGCAATCAAAGGTATATATTTATTCTTCCGGACAAGAATAGCTATATCTCCGGGACGGACTCCCTGTTCAAGCAATGCCGACACTTCATCGGCCAAAGCCTCCAATGTGGCCTCTTCATAGCTCTGTCCGTCTGCTCCATCGGGAAATGACACTTTCACGTATCCATGTCCTTTTTGCTTATTGTCAGGAAACTCCTGACAGACATCGGCGTATGCCTCAATCAAGGAGTGACAATCCGTATGCTGCTCTTCCTTATGCCGCTCGTTCAATTCCTGGACAGCAGAAGTAAAAAAATGATTATTGAAAAGGATAACTTCTTCCTCACTTCGCCGATTAGTGGTCAGACTCTTTTCTACGATAGGGAAAGTTCCTATAGTCTTACGCAAATCATTATTCAAGATACTCCAATCACCATTGCGCCAACGGTAAATAGCCTGTTTCACATCCCCAACAATAAGGCTGTCCGCGTCTTGCGAGAGTCCTTCGAGAAGGAGTGTCCGGAAATTGTTCCACTGCAAGCGCGATGTATCCTGGAATTCGTCAATCATAACATGACGGACATTAGCCCCTATCTTCTCGAACACAAAAGAAGGGTTGCTCTCCTCCTGCATCATTTTATGCAGCAGAATGTTGGTTTCGGCCAGCAAGAAACGGTTTTTCCGCCAATTCTGTTCGCGCACTTCACGGTCGATATCAGCCAACAATCCCACCTTGTCAATATCCTCCAACGACAAAGTACACGAATTGATAGTGCGGGCAACTTCCGGCCGAAGTTCTTCTGCCCGTACAAGCAGAAGGCGCATCTGTTCCACAAACTCATCAGTAAGAAGCGGAGAGGCATCCTTACCACGCCATGCCCCAATATCTGCCAGACATTTCTCTACAGTGGCATTACGTATGTTGTCGTCAGAATATCTGCGGTCGCGCAGTTTTTTGAAGTAACTGCCTATCCCCCTGTCTTTACCCTTGAAGGCTGTATGGTCAAGTCCGACTTGTTCCAAACGGGAGAAGAACCGGTCAACAATCTCTTTCAACGGAGCCTCTGCCTTGCGCGAAGTTTCCTGTAACAGCCTTTTATATGTATGAATAAACAAGGGGTTGTTTAATTTCTCACGCAACGATTCGCGCCGTCTCAGAAACTCCTCATTGAAAATGTTTTTGCCGAACTCTTTGATGGAATCAATAATCTTCCAGGTTCTGTCCTCCGAAATAAGTTCGCGTATGTACGCCAGCAGATGAATGAAAACCGGTGAATTGGCATCCAATTTCCCCACCAATTCATCGACAGCCGAACTGAGCACTCCAAGTGTGTCAAGTTCTATATTCATGCTGGTTCCGAGGTCCAACTCACGAGCCAATCCACGTACCACAGTCTGGAAAAAAGAGTCAATGGTCGTCACTTGAAAATGGCTGTAATCATGAATCAGACAGAAAAGAGCCTTTTTTGCCCCCTTACGGACAGCTTCTGCATCCATTCCCAACTCCGTACATATCTTGTCCAGATAGGCTTTCGAGCCTGCGTCACCTTTGGATATACCGTACAATTGGGTAAGGATACGCTCCTTCATCTCTGTCGTAGCCTTGTTGGTAAAGGTCACAGCCAGAATATTCCTATATGCCGTAGGATTCTGTATCAACAACTTGATATACTCTACCGCTAGTGTAAACGTCTTGCCCGAACCGGCCGATGCTTTATATATATTTAAGTTTGCCACGATATGGATAACGAGTAAAGATGGTATTTATTTAATTTTCTTAAGCAGAACAACCTGTATATCAGCTATTTTGACAGGATCTTTTCACCCAGAGTTTGTCTCGACCACACCTTAATAATAAAAGAATCAAAAGAGGTTTTATTCACTCCGTTCATCGAAAACATCTCTCTATTTTTATCTTTAGGTATGGTCGATGAGGCAAGGCCGATAAGGGCCTCGGAACATCACAGAGGTCTGCAATTTCTACCTCCATTCGGTACTCTGAGACCCTTCGACAAGCTCAGGGTGACAGAGACGGCATGGTAAATCTACATGCGACTGTGAAACTGATGAGAGCTTAGCTCGAACTAAACTTGAAGTATTTATAAAACCCATCTTAGCTATAGGTGGGTTCTATAAAGTTTTTACTATTCTATGTACAAATATAGACATTGAATGGGAGAGTATAAGGAATTGAAACATTTTTTTTCATTTATTTAACACTCAAAATCAAACATTATATAGAACTTTGCAGCCGAATTTGGAGAGACCATAATAAAGGAGATAATGGATATATCAATTTACAAAGCCGCTTTGTTCGATTTCGATGGAACTCTTGTCGATACAGAACCTCAATACAGCATTTTTTGGGGAGAACAAGGCAGGAAATATCATCCTGAAATAGCCAATTTCGACCGCATTATAAAAGGACAGACATTGGGACAAATCTTTGACAGACACTTTGCCGGCATGACGGATGTGCAGAATTGCATCATAGAAGAACTCAACCTGTTTGAAAAGAATATGCATTTCGACTACATACGCGGAGCCAAAGAATACGTCATGCAACTTCGTAAGCATGGAGTAAAAACAGCAATAGTCACCAGTTCTAACAATCAGAAGATGGAAAATGCCTATCGCGAACATCCCGAATTGAAAGAACTGTTCGACCTTATCCTCACGGCAGATATGTTCACCCATTCCAAACCTAATCCGGACTGTTTCCTTACGGCCGCTTCAAAATTAGGATGTACTCCTAAGGAGTGCATTGTTTTCGAGGACTCGCTTCATGGCTTGCAAGCAGGCAGAAGTGCCGGTATGCGGGTAATTGGACTATCAACGACTCTGTCAGCCGAGCACATAATCCATCTGGCAGACGAAGTTTGGCTGGATTTCACAGACAAGCAGATAAGTAAAAATTAAAGGAGCGCAGGAAAGCCCCTCTCCAAATCCGGAGAGAAATAGACAAATCATTAAAAAACAGTAATAACCAATATAATATGGCAGGATACATATCAAGCGATAATCGCAAGGTGACAACTCACCGGTTGATTGAAATGAAACAGCGTGGCGAAAAAATTTCCATGCTTACCTCGTATGACTATACTACGGCACAGATTGTAGATGGAGCAGGCATCGATGTAATCCTTGTAGGCGATTCAGCTTCAAACGTAATGGCAGGCAACGTGACAACATTGCCCATCACCCTTGACCAAATGATATATCATGGCAAATCTGTTGTGCGCGGTGTAAAGCGTGCATTGGTAGTGGTCGATATGCCCTTCGGCTCTTATCAAGGCAATGAGCTGGAAGGTCTCTCATCGGCCATCCGCATCATGAAAGAAAGCCATGCCGATGCATTGAAAATGGAAGGTGGAGAAGAAATTATAGGCACTGTGAAACGTATCATTTCAGCAGGAATTCCTGTAATGGGACATTTGGGACTGATGCCACAATCCATCAACAAATACGGCACCTATACCGTGCGTGCTAAAGAAGAGGCCGAAGCCGAAAAGCTTATTCGGGATGCACACCTGCTTGAAGAAGCCGGTTGTTTCGGACTTGTATTGGAAAAGATTCCAGCAGATTTGGCTACACGCGTGGCCAATGAACTTACCATCCCCGTTATCGGAATTGGTGCAGGAGGCGGTGTTGACGGTCAGGTTCTGGTAGTTTCAGACATGTTGGGTATGACCAATGGTTTCCGCCCACGATTCCTTCGTCTATATGCCAACCTGCATGAAGTGATGACCAGTGCTATAGGCCGATACATTGAAGATGTAAAAAGCAACGACTTCCCGAACGAGAAAGAACAATACTAGCTACTAGTGACTGGCTACTAGCTACTAGTGACTAGCTACTAGCTACTAGTGACTAGTGACTGGCGACTGGTGATGAGTGACCATGCGGTGCAAATAGCCAAATAAGCAAATCATAAATAAATAGTAACCACTCTGAACTTTGACCCTTGCACGAATTGTACTTTGTAAATGGTATATTGTACATGTAAAAGCTCTGTGCTTCTGTGTCTCTGTGTTCCAAAAAAGAAATTTATATATTATAAATTGTACATGCAATTGCCTTGAACCTTGAACCAAAATTTTTCCTTGATGTTTCTTCGTCTGATGTTTAACCCCAATAAAAAGACGAAGAAATGTCAAAGGAAAGTATCTCACTGATAAAAAGCGGTCTGAACATAACCAAACTGCTTGAACAATTGAATGCTGCACTGGCCGAAGAATGGTTAGCCCATTACCAATATTGGATTGGTGCCCAAGTGGTTGAAGGAATCATGCGTTCGGAAGTACAGAAGGAATTTGAAGAACATGCACGCGAAGAGGCTGCCCACGCCGAAATGCTTGCCAAACGAATCACCCAGTTAGGAGGTGTACCTGTACTTGACCCTGTACAATGGCCCTTGCTTTCGCGATGCAAATACGAACCTCCTTTAAACCCCGATTCCATACTTCTGCTAAACCAGAACGTGAAGGCCGAGCGCTGTGCTATCATACGCTATCACGAAATAGCACAATATACCCATAGCATAGACTTCACCACTTGCGACATAGCCAAACGAATCCTGGCCGAAGAGGAAGCACACGAGCAAGAATTGCAAGACTTCCTGCAAGATTTCAATGTTATGAAAAAAACAATGGAAATTGGTGTCGGAATACATTAGAGATGCGATTTGTGATTTATGATTTGTGATTTATGATTTGTGATTCATGACTGCGAAGCTGATGAGAGCTGGCATAATCATAAATCATATATTCATAATTCATAATTCATAAATCATAAATCATAAATCACAAATCACCAATGCTAATTATTGTGCATTTCTTTGTGTAAACCAATAAAATGAGGTACCTTTGTGGCTATACTCAAAAAAGCGACAAAGACAAATGAAGAAAATATTATTTATCTCCCTGCTTATAGGAAGCTGTATGTGCGGCCAGGCACAAGAAATATACAATAGAATTTATGAATCGGCCATTCAAGTGACCAACAATCCGGAATCGCCAGAAAGCGAAGTGAAGTTGAATCACTTTTATGTAACAGCACTCAATTACCTGAAAAGTGAGTCAAGCGAACAGATGAAAGAGGTGACAACCACATTCCTTGACACACAGGCCTATTACCTGTCCGAATTCGTAACCTCTTTTTTCAAACACCTTAGCCAGGCCCGCCAGATGTCTGCTGAAAACCAGCAAAAGGTGGTGATAGCTTATATCAATGCCACACTCAACACTCCACTATTCAAGGATAAGGAAACGGAAAAGACACATGCTTTCGTCAATGAAAAAGACAGTCTGACTCCATTCAGTCTCAATACCGACTGGGAAAAAGCCTACAAGAAAGCCATAAAAAAAGCTGCCAAGATACTGAAATAGTAATCTTGACAGCTCTTCCCCCTTCAAAGGAGATTCTATAAATCTTGCAGATGAAGGTGTGCATTCTATGTTTTTATTTGCATAAAAACAGGGGCAATTCGAAAAACCGGTTGTATATTATTAGTATCCGCTATAACTTTTACGGCCATTCAGACTTTAGGTTCATGCCGTTTTGTCACCCTGAGCGCAGTCGAAGGGTCTCTGAGTATATAGCATAGAGACCGTCAGTAAACCTCTGAGATTCTTCGACAAGCTCAGAATGAACAGAGACTGCATAATTTACAATCGACTTTTCGGACTGACCCTCTCTATTGAATGTCCAGCTCTTTTTCTTCCTTTGCAGCCTTTTCTATTGCCTTCTGCAAATCAATGTCCTTGGCTGTCATCTCGCCTTTTATATAGAGACGCACCAATTCATTGTCTGCATTACTGTGTACACTGATGGTTTTTCTGAAGCGTCCGGGAAACCGGCCTGCGCCATTGTATGTAACAGTTATCTTACCTCCTTCACCCGGTTTTATCGGTTCTTTCGTATATTCGGGCACAGTACAGCCACACGAAGCCACTGCCTGATGAATGATAAGTGGTGATTTACCCGTATTCTTGAATGTAAAGACACACGTCACTACCGGATCATTCTCTGAAAATGTACCGAAATCATGAGTTGTTTTCTCAAACGTTAGTTCTGCCTTATCTTCGGCCATCACAACTGTCAGGCCTATCAGCATCATCAAGGCCATCATTCCAATTTTCTTAATCATAACTATTTTATTTGCTAAGTGATGTATAAAAATAATACGCATCATTTTAGTGACGTGTAATAATGCTATCATAACAAGTTATTTTTGCATCTTTTCTCCTTTTTCATCAGTCACATAGCCCGCTATGCTCCCTCTTCAAAAGAAGAAAATATGCTAAAAATAACTTTTAAACTGATGCGCCTTATTTTTTACACATCACTAAAACACGGCAAAGATAGGAGATTCAACTCACAATAAAGAAGAACGAGAATGAAAAATAACTTAATTTTAGATACATTTTTATGGTTTACATTGTCAGGTTATCCAATATTTTGTACTTTTGCACCCATCAAAGAAAGAAATCATGCGGCAGTAGCTCAGTTGGTAGAGCATCAGCTTCCCAAGCTGAGGGTCGCGGGTTCGAGCCCCGTTTGCCGCTCCACTTGTTCTCCCTCCACACTTCTCTCCCCCATTCTGTTTTTCTCTGTTAGCCGATAATATTCCCTATTTGTAAACTTGGCAACTGAATAAACTTTGAACCTTAAACCCTAAACCTTGAACCCTAAACCTTGAACCCTAAACCTTAAGCCCTAAACCCTAAACCCTAAACCTTATATATAAATGACCCCATTCCTGAAAGCAGTAGCAGAAGACCTTTATAATAAGGTCAACGGAGACCTTTCACGCACAGCCGTTGTCTTCCCCAACAAACGAGCAGGCCTATTCTTCAATGAGTGGCTGACAGGATGTACCGAAAAACCCCTTTGGACACCCACTTACCTGACCATCAGCGAGCTTTTCAGAGAATTGGGAGACCTGCAAATAGCCGACCCTATCAGACTGGTCTGCACCCTATACCCCATTTTTTGTCAGGAAACAGGAAATGAAGAAGAGACCTTGGACAACTTTTATTTCTGGGGTGAAATGCTGATTGCCGACTTTGATGATTTGGACAAGAACTTAGTAGATGCCGACCAGATATTCCAGAATCTGAGGGATCTGCGCCGCATCATAGATGACCATAGTTACCTGACAGAAGAACAAAGAGAAGCATTGGCACTTTTCTTTCACAATTTCCCTATCGAAAAGAAGACAGAGCAGAAAGAGAAATTCATTACCCTATGGGATGCTTTGGGAAACATCTACTGCCGCTTCAAAGAGACGTTGGCACAATCCGGGTTGGCTTACGAAGGACAACTTTACCGGAGCGTTACCGAACAAGCCAACTTCGACAAACTGCCCTACGAACGTTATGTCTTCGTAGGGTTCAATGTGCTGAACCGGGTTGAACACAAGCTGTTCAGCCTACTGCAGGCACAAGGCAAAGCCATGTTCTATTGGGACTATGACGAATCATACATGCCACAAGGCCATGAAGCCGGTGAGTTCCTGCGGCGGAACCTGAATGACTTCGCCAACGAACTGACAGACAAGGAACTTTTCAACAATCTGAAACATCCCAAGAAGATTGAATACATTGCAGCCTCAACCGAGAATGCACAAGCCCGATATGTCCCACAATGGTTGGCAGACAACCTGACCCCCAAAGAGAGCGAAACAGCCATTGTACTCTGCAACGAATCACTGCTGCAACCTGTTCTTCATGCACTCCCGACCGACAAGGTAAAAGCCTTGAACATCACCATGGGATACCCGCTCTCCAGTACCCCGGTATTCAGCCTGCTTACAGCACTGACCGACCTCTATACTGACGGATACAACTACGAAACAGACAAATATACATACCGATACGTTTCTGCAGTATTGAAACACCCCTACGTCAGGCGTCTCTCACCCCAAGCCGAAACTTTGGAAAAGAAGTTGACGGAGCAAAACCGTTTCTTTCCCCTATCCACAGAATTACAGACAGACGAGGTTCTGACACAACTATTCCCCACAAAAGGAATTGTTGACGAAAAGAGTTGTTGCGACAAACTTCTTGAAATCATCAGATTAGTGGCATCGCTTTATCGCAATGAAGAAGATGCTGCCAACTCTACTGAAGGCCAACTCAACCAAGAAACACTGTTCAGGAGCTACACCCGCATAAGCCGTCTGGGCAGCCTGATTGATGAAAAGGTCCTTACAGTAGGCATTTCCACGTTGGCACGATTGATAAAGAATCTTCTTGCCAGCCTTTCAGTCCCCTTCCATGGCGAGCCGGCTATCGGTCTGCAAATCATGGGCGTACTGGAAACACGCAACTTGGATTTCCGCCACGTCATGATGCTGAGCGTCAACGAAGGCCAACTGCCCAAACAAGAGGGAGATTCTTCATTCATCCCCTACAACCTGCGCAGAGCCTTTGGAATGACCACCATCGAACACAAGAATGCCGTATATGCCTATTACTTCTACCGCCTTATCCAACGGGCCGAACGGGTGACAATGCTATACAACACCTCATCGGAAGGACTGAACCGTGGAGAAATGTCACGTTTCATGCTACAATACCTGATAGAAAGCAATCAGACAGACATTCGCCGGTACAGTCTTCTGCCTGACCAGGGAATAAGCCAACATCCCGGCATCGAAGTACAAGGGTCTGAAGAAATCTCCAGCTACCTCCGCCAACATTTCGGTAAAGGCAGAAGTTTCCTCTCCCCATCCGCGCTGAACGTCTATCTGGATTGTCCGTTGAAATTCTACTTCCGCTACGTATGCAAGCTCTACAAGGCCGATGAAGTGACAACAGACATAGACTCCTCAGTCTTTGGAAACATTTTCCACAAAACGACGGAAATTATCTACAAAGAAATTTTGGCAAGCCGAGGGAATATCATCCGCCGTGAAGACATTGAACGCCTGTTGAAAGAAGGGGAACTCACTATCCGGGAAACCGTAAACAGAGCCTTCAATGAAGAGTTCTTCAAGATTCCGGCAAACACCAAAGCCGACTACGATGGTCTCCAACTGCTGAACAAGGAGGTTATCATCACCTACATACACCAATTGCTGCTTCGCGATGCAGAACATGCCCCATTCACCTTCGTCGCTGCCGAATATCCAATCAGGAAAGAGATTACCGTAACCCCTACCGACGGCACCACTCCATTCACAATCACCATGGGTGGAAGCATTGACCGCATGGATGAAAAAGATGGCTATTTGCGAATCATTGACTACAAGACAGGAACCCACATTCAGGAAGCACGTGACATGGAGCAACTCTTCAATACGTCAGAAAAGGAGAGGCCGTACCACATATTCCAGACCTTCCTCTATGCCACCCTGCTGTCAGAAGAGACCGACAAACCCATTACCCCTGCCCTCTTCTACATCCAAAAGGCAGCCTCAGCCGACTACTCACCTACCGTAAAGATGAGCAAACAGGCCGTGGATGATTTCACTCCCCTCCGTAAGGAATACACCGAAGAGTTGAACAACCTCTTGAGCAAAATATTCTCTGCCAACAACCGTTTCTGCCAGACCACCGTCAGCAAACGTTGCACCTTCTGCGACTTTGCCAGAATCTGTAACAGGTAATTACACTCCTCGAATAAACAGAATTAACTCCGTTCAGGAACCGTATTCGTCCGGTTCGGGAACGGAGTTAACTGTTTACCGCCGTCTCTGTTACTCTTCCACAATCTTCTCTATCAAGATGGAAAGTTGTTCTTTCATTTTCTTGAACAAGTTTGTTCCTTCAGATTGAATCTTTGTATCCGGTTCGGAACTTTCATCATTGTCAAACGGTCTTGTTTCTTCACTCTCTACAACATCCGGTTGATACGGGATGGAGCTTCTCTCTTTTCTTACTCCATAATACAATTCCATTTTTTCGTTAAACTCCTCGTCCTCCATGTGGTCGGAAGAATGAGCATCCTTCTTTTCATCCAATCCCGAAGCAATGATAGCCACCTTTACATTTTCTCCCAACGAGTTGTCGCGATAGAGTCCCCATAACACCTCAACATCTTGTTCAAAGTCCTCCATCAACTCAGTTATTTCACCCAATTCGCTGATGCCCACCGGATGTTCGTCGCATGAGTAGATGATATAAAGCAACTTCTCAGCCCTTTCCACATGCATGTTGCTCAACAGAGGGGAATCCAAGGCCTTCATGAAAGCCTTCTCGATACGGTGTTCACCACTCGCTTCACCTACAGATATCAGGCTCGTCCCTCCATTCTTCATGACCGTCTGTACATCGCAGAAGTCCCGATTGATGATACCCTTCACGGTAATGATTTCAGCAATACTTTTGGTCGATATGGTCAGAACCTCATCCGCTTTAGCCAGCGCCTCCACCGTATCCATCATTTCGCCACCATACAAGTCTATCAGCCGTTCGTTGTTAATGACGAGCAGAGCGTCCACATTCTTTCTCATCTCCTCTACTCCCTGCAATGCTTTCTTGATGCGTAGTTTTCCTTCAAACCGGAAGGGAATGGTCACAATACCCACAGTCAATATGCCACGCTCTTTGGCCACACGGGCAATCACAGGTCCAGCTCCGGTACCCGTACCCCCACCCATACCAGCCGTGACAAACACCATTTGGGTTTCATCCTGAAAAAGTTTTTCAATCTTTGCCAAGTCCTCTTCAGCCTCTTGCTTTCCCTTTTCCGGATGTCCGCCGGTGCCTAAGCCAGATTCACCGAGTTGCACCCTTACGGGCACTTCACACTTTGCCAATGCCTGACTATCAGTGTTACATACCGCAAAAGCCACATTGCAAATACCCCGTTTGTACATGTTCGTCACAGCATTACCTCCACCACCGCCGACACCTATCACCTTGATGATATTCTCCGTCTTGTCTTTAGGCAAGTTGAATCCCAAAGGAATCTCTGTTGATATTTCGTTATTCATAAGTTTTTCAAATTGGCATACAAAAATAGACAAATCTGTTCAAACCACCAAGAGGATGAGTTTATTTAGGTGGGTTCTATAAATTTGCTTTGACGAAAATTCAGTCTTTAGCCGAGATATTTTTATCAGTCGTAGAGGAAATCTTTTTCATATTCAATTGTCATCTTTGGCAAAGGTAATTATTTTATCCGATTCACCACATCGGATTCGGATTCTCAAATACATAGACATTATAAACACTATTCAGAAATGTTTTAATATGTACCTCCAACTTCATATCCGAAGTTTTGACCAACACATCTGCATAACCGTAATACTGTCTAAATCCCGTAGGAATGATTGATGTCGAATAGACATCCAAATTTTCGAAATATTCCGAGAATATTTTTATAAAATCCTCTTTGTCAATCAAGTTATATTCTTCATGACGAATCATTGGATAGCGATAACAGTAACAAGAGAAAGATATCGGATTGGTCAGATAAGGTCTGATTATTGACATATCATTTCTTATGATAGCATCCGAAAATGCTTTATGGGCAATATGTCTGTCGTATTTTCTGTGCTCACGAATAAATAAGTCCTCATACTCTCCTTCTTGAGTTCTTCCCCACGAATCCAACACTCCGTCATAATCAAACCTATAATATATTCTTTTCATTAATGGCTCCATGGCTCTTCCGACAACTTTTATTAGATTCTGAACACTGCATTATCTTCCATCTCTGCACGTTCCTTCATCGCATTTTTTATTGCAGAAATACGTTCATTCTCCGCTTTAATACTATCGATTAGTTTCAAGCATTCTTTGTACATCTCGATTTCGCGATAGAGTTCGGCTCTGAACAACACCGTTTTATCATCATTTTCATACAGTTCGATTAACCTCAAAGCATTAACTTTGAAATAAAGGAAATCATCCTTGAATTTAGAATCATCGTTCGGCTTAGCATCTTTAGCATGCCGATAATACTTGTCATTGAATGCGAACAGCGTATACATTCTCAAGGTCCTTTCATCTTTGGAATCCAACGATTCATTCAAAAATTGCGCCAAAGCCTCTTTACAATCATCGAATGACAAGGTCCCCAATTCAGACGAGTACCCTTTTTTAGAAGTTTTGTACGATTGTTTATTGGTAAAGTAATAATATCCACAATGAGGACATTTTTGAACTGCGGAAACTTCAGGAAGCATCGGGGCCTCACGTTTGGTGTCAGACCAAAAAGTCGCCCCAAATGTATTACCTGACATAAGTGTCATTACCTCTTTTTGACCTTTACACTTGGGACAGGTCAATACCCTTGGATTATCTGGTAACATATTTTTTTATTAAGAGTTATTTATTCGTAATGTTGCTAATTACTCGGACGTGCTTTAATATCCCAATAATAATCTTCTTCATAATCAGAAGAAGAATTATTACAGGATGAATAAATGAATATCAAAAGAATCCATATTATAAGGACTCGTAGGTAAGCAATAAAAGCTGTAAAATATAATTTTATTCCACTCTTTTTATCAAAAGTGGCCTCATTTATATATGTTGCTAATAGATAAGACAAATATCCTAAAATACCTCCTGGTATCAATGAAAGAAGGCATAAAACTATTCCAAAAACATAATCGATATAAAAGAATACCACAATCCCCAATACAATAAAGTGGATTGTCCAAATTATAATACAAGGGGAGGATTTGTCAATGTCAGAATAACTATCTTCATTTTTCATATTAACTATAACTTAGGACAATGATTCATCTAACTTCTATTCTTCATTTGGTATCTTAAAGTTGATAGGCAGAGTATATTTCACTCTTACGAATTTCCCCTTATGTTTTCCTGGTTTCCATTTAGGCATACAGTTTACAACTCGTAATGCTTCTTCATCCAAATCAGGATATACAGAATTGAGAATTTTTGCCTCGACAACACTTCCATCTCTGTTTATTACAAATTGCACAACTACTTTTCCTTCGCGTCCTTCTTGATATGCTTTAATGGGATATTTAACATTTTCAGAGAGATATGTCATTAAGCCATTCATACCTCCGTAATATTCTGGCATTTCATCCACAACTTGCCATATTTCTACTCCAACGGTTTGTTTATTTTCTTTTTTATTAGTGTACTCATTCCATTCCCTTTCGTTGGCTTTAATATATTGCACGAATGGAGTATCTTCCGAAAACTCAGGATTGATTGATAGAATCTTTTCCCACATTTCAAATGCACCATTTTTATTACCAATCATGGAATAAAGTTCTCCTTTGGTATCATAGTAGTTTACGTTTTCAGGTTCAAGACTGATTGCAATATCAACCATCTCGAATGCTTTATCTACACTCTTCTCCACTCCTTTTCCTGCCATGTATAGGTATGCCATATTATTGTATGCCAAGGCATTTCCATTATCCATTGCTTCACGATACCATTTCACGGCTACAACATAGTCTTGTTTGACTCCGTTACCATTGGCATAACAATAAGCCACACTGTATTGTGCTGATGAATGACCATTCACTGCGGCTTTCATCATCCAATAAAAGAACTCCTTTTCGTCAGGATTAACTCCATCCTCACCATGCCACAAGCCCAATTGGTACATGGATGCTATATATCCCATTTCCGCAGCTTTTGTAAAATATTCATAAGCAAGTTTTTCGTTTTTTTCAGTTCCAACACCTTCTTTGTGGTATATTCCTAACAAATGGATTCCTTCTTTATCATTTTGTGCTGCAGCTTTCATTGCCCATTCAAAAGCAAGCGAAGGATTGCTTTCCATTTCATCAAAACCGGTATAATAGTAAATACTTAGACTTGATTGGGCTAAAGGATATTCCAATTCTGCAGCGTTTTTAATATAGTCAAATGCTTGCTGTTCATTTTTAGCAACCCCGAATCCATATCGATAACATAGACCGAGATAGAACAATGCCATTCTGCTGTTTTTATTTATACTGACAGAAGTTGAAAGCCAATAGAAAGCTTTGTTGTAATCAACTTCTGTAAAATCTCCCACCAAGAATGAAGCACCCAAATATGCTTGTGCTTCATCATCCCCTTTCGATGCAGATTTAAACAGATAATCCACAGCTTTTTCTTTGTTAACCTCAGTCATCCAACCGAACAAATAAGCATGACCTATTCGGAATAAAGCTCTCGGATTTTCCTGTGCGGCACTTTTCTGATACCATTCAAAAGCCTGCTTTTCGTCAATGGAAGTCCCATTTCCATATTCATAAGCTACCCCCAACCAATACTGTGCATCTTCATTTCCTTGAAGAGCAGACTTTTTAATGTATTCGAATGCCTTTTGATCATTCTTTTTCGTACCATCACCATACAAATAGCACATTCCTACATAATATTCGCCTATAGCATTCCCTTGATTGGCAGATTGCATGAATAGATAGAATGCCATTTCAGGGTTAGCAGAAACACCTTCTGTTCCTGTCAAGTAATAATACCCTAAAATATTTTGTGCATCTACATTCCCTTTATTGGCATCTGCCTTGATTTTTTCCAAGTCTTTAAATTCATTTGCTTGTTTTTGTCCATGGGATACTATAGTACCCATGATAATAATAACTAATAGAAATAACCTTTTCATAACTTTAGCATTTTTGTTTGTTTTTATACCAGATTGCCAATAATATAATGGCCATCACTACATCCACCACATTCCACATCGTCCGTCCCAACGAAATCTTGATGATGGGTTGAAAGAGTAAAGCCATCGCTCCAAAGAAGATGGCCATACCTTCTTTTTGTTCTTGATAGTAAATCAATGCCATAAGGCCAAATATTATCATAGCCGCAAACCTTACCAACATGAAATAACCATATGGCATGGGTAACAAGCAAGCCAATAGAGCAAAGGCAAGGATGAGGAGAAGTTTGTTCATGATATTTCTGAATCAGTATTTTTTCTTTGTTGTATTAAATTTGCCATACCTATAGCTATAGCACTTGAAATTAAGAAAACAATCACATATGACAAACTAACGAACCATTCTACAGAATTCCAATTGCCAATAATTCCTAATGCAGAAAGGGTTACAGTTGTAAGTCCTACCAACCAACTTGTCACTTTTGAATTTCCTGTTGGGGCTATATATCCACCAATGGCTCCTGTTAATCCTCCTGTAATAAGATAACTTAGAATTTTTGTTACAATCAAAAATCTAACTTCTCCGTTGTTGTAATACCATGTACCAAATGTTGTGATAAAATGTATGATATTAAATACCCACTCTATTACATATGGCAAAAGTAAAAAACATAAAGTTGTAATTGGTATAAGTAAAATCCAACGTAAAATATTTATCAACATATTATTATATTATAGTAATTTAACAATCATAATTCAGGAAAATGATTTATCCATCTTTTACTTGATGCTTCCCATTTGAATCCTTTATCCCATATTTTATGCTTAATGTAGTCACACCCCATCCAAATAAAAGCACATAACATATCTAATGGCCACCATACGAATGATATGATAGACAAGAAAAATAATATGGAACTAATAGATTTTAAAATCAAATTCAAAAAATATGAAATCCATCCTTCAATAACACAAACGAATTGAATAATTGTAAATATTGCGGATGAAATATATCTAAGGATTTTGAACAAACCTAAAGGACCATTCATTTTCCGTTCTTTTTGGACTATAAAATTTCTTCCATTTTCATTGATTTCAAAATAATCCCATGCATCATCATAATAAAATTCATCCATTTCATAGTCAAAATATCGTTCGTAATGAACTCGTCCGAATTTGCATAATTCTCTATTAAATTCATCAGAAGGTGGAATATTATCAGCAAATCCGAGATTATACATACAAGGATTATAATATGCTCTTCCTCCTTCTGCAATGGCATAACGGAGAATATAGGTTATTGCCCGTTCTAATTTTTTATCCATAAGTTTAATTATATAGTTTAAATTATTATTCCTAAAATGAAAGATATAATTCCGATTAAGAGAGAATTTAACACATCATATCCAAGCCCCTTTTCACTAGCCATCAAAAATAAATATAATTTTGTAATCAATGGTCCCAAAATAAATATTACTACTATATTCAAAATGGTAACCCAATACCAAGACAAATTAAAAAGGAAACATTCTGGTATAACAGCAAGAATTAATCCGCTAATTATTGGGATATTACAAAGAAAGGGATTCTCTAAATAACCCGGAAGGTCTAACCACAAATCACTTCCGTTATCAATATAAGATTCATACATTTTGTATAATATCATGTGACAACCATAGGATGAAATAAAACAAATTGCAGAAATAGTAAGACAAATAGTTTCAATCATTTTTGCTATAAAATAATTTTGTCCGCAAGCTCCCCATACTGAACAGTTCTTATGGTATCTTCTCTCTTTCCACATACATACAAAAAAAAGCGGGGAGCTTCTTACCGTAACTCGTCCCGCATACAGAGGCCTTCGCATTGCCCATACAGTCTGAACGAGCAACGAAAGAAAGCCCCGCGCCGATACGTATATATATGCCTCAAAAGTATCTATACACCGAGAGAGTGCATAGATACAATGAGGGTATAAACATACCCCTGAGCTATCTACCGCTGCAATGTTCATGGCTGTATGTCTGGAGTTTGCGAAGTTCCTGTATGCCAAGAACAAAGCGTAAAGTAAACGCCTTTTCCTATATATGTCGTTCCCCACCCTGTCCGCCTTTATTAAGGCTTCGGCGCAAGAAACAGGACAAAAATACAATTTAATTATGAATTAGCAATTATGAATTATGATTATTTCATAGGAATATGTTGAAGAACAGAATTTCATGGATAAATAAAGCTCCCCTCAATCCCCCAAAAGGGTGGAAGAAGTGTAATGAGACGTTGGGTGTAAGGTGTAAGGTGTAGGGTGTAGGGTGTAGGGT
>JAFQBB010000029.1 GCA_017416805.1 Bacteroidaceae bacterium | reverse complement strand
CCTATCCCGTCTTGCAAATGGAAAATGAACTTATGCTCCCCCCCCGCAAAATGCAGTCAGTTAAGTCAGATAAGTCAGTTATTTTTGGGAGGGGTAAATCAAAAAAAATAGTGGAAATAGAAATTATTATATATATAAATATATATAATAAAATATTATTACATAATATTTCTCATCTCGATGGAGCAAAAAAATAACTGACTATCTGACTTAACTGACTGCCCCTTTTCCCCCATCTTCTCTCGAATCCCCACCCTTTTTCCTCTCCGAAATTTCTCCCTCACCCGAGAAATTTTTCTCGCACACGGGAGAGGAAAAAGTGATGAGTGACTAGCTACGAGTTACGAGCTACGAGCTACAAGCTACGAGTGGGCCATGCGGCGCGGAAAATTTTTCATCCGCAGATGACGCGGATGACGCGGATTGAAAAGTGGCCATGCGGCGCTCCTCCTTTTGAGAAGGTTTAAAGTTCAAAGTTTAAAGTTCAAAAGGGAGATGGTTTGAACTTTGAACCTTGAACCTTGAACTTTTGAAAAAAACTCTGCACTCCATGATTTTTCCTTACAAATCCCCAAAAACCAAGTGTTAAAGAGCTACGAGTGATGAGCTACAGGCTACAAGTACATTCAGATGAAAATCAACTCGTAGCTGATAGCTCGCAACTCGTAGCTGATGTTAAATCTCCGCCACTCCGCCCCACCCTCTTGACATCCCAGGGCACAGAATGGTATATTTGCAATGCGAACAATGGGAGACCCCATCCCAGCCTTCCCCAGGGGGAAGGAGTAGATAGTGCTGCAGAACTTGACACTCCTGACCCGGCAATTGTTGAAGCCGGCACAACAAGCAAAGGGAGCAAAGGCAAAGGGGAAAATCAAAATTAGTTCGAGCGTGACTCCCATCAGCTTCGCAGTCATAAATCAAAAATCAAAAATCATAAATCAACTATGGCAATCAAACTGAAAGCAAAAGAGCAGCTCCAGTATGTGGGCAAGTATGCGGGGCAGTACCGCTTTGTGATGACAACCGAACTGTACAACAAGCTGACGGAGCGCAAGGTGCTGGCCGAGGCGGCCATGCGTAGCGGCATCAGTCAGGGCACCATCAACGCGGCCTGGGCGGCCATCGGCGAGGTGATCAAGGCTTGGGCCACGGAGGGCCACTCCGTAGCGGTGCCGGGACTCGGGACGATGCGCTTCGGTGTGCGTGCGACGAGTGTGGCGGATGTGGCGGACGTGAGCAGCTCGCTCATCACCAGCCGACGGGTAATCTTCACTCCTTCCACCGACATCAAGAACGAGCTGGCGGAGACCTCCATCAACATCACTTGCTACGACCGCGACGGAAAGGTGATCAAGCAGGTGACCAGCGACGACGATGCGGCCGTGGAGGACCCCGAAGACCCCAACACCGGTGGCGGAGGCTCCAACACGGGGGAGGATAATAATCCGTTGTAAGTGGGGGAGTGCTGAGTGCTGAGTGGCCATGCGGCGCGGAAAATTTTTCATCCGCAGATGACGCAGAGTTCTTGAGTGACTAGTGACGAGCTACGAGCTACGAGTGGGCCATGCGGCGCGGAAAATTTTTCAGACGCAGATGACGCGGATGACGCGGATTGAAAGTTGGGCCATGCGGCGCTCAGCACTCAAAACCATAAATTGTACCTTGTAAATTGTAATTTGTAAATGTAGTTGCTCAAAACTCCTCTGTGTCTCTGCGCCTCTGCGTTCTAAAAAATTGTACCTTGTAAATTGTAAATGAAATTATGGAAAAACGTGATATCTGGAAAATCGTGATTCAGACGCTGATCACCGTACTGACGGCCATCGGCACGAGCCTGGGAGTGATCAGTTGTGTGTGAGATAGTGACTAGCTACGAGTGATGAGCTACGAGCTACGAGTGACGAGTTACGAGTTACGAGTTACGAGTGACGAGTTACTAGTGACTAGTGGGCCATGCGGCGCGAAATCCCCTACCCTCTCTACACACGAAAAAGGGCATCCCATGTCCGGGGTGCCCTTTGTGTATTCACTCGTAGCTAGTAACTAGTAACTGACAATCACTCCTCTTCGGCAAACATGGGGTCCCAGGCAGGCAGGCGGACAGGCTTCTGTTTGAGAACATCAAGCACGTTGGCGGGGACGTACTTCTTGTTCACCACAAGGCGGAACATGTACTCGTCAAACCACTCATCGGTCATGATAAGGTGGCCACGATAGCCGCTGGAGGCGCCCCAGCTGTTTTCGACCATCCACTTCTTGAACGTGCCGTCCTCGGCCACATCGACAGCCATCAGGGTCATGGCATGCGAAGAGCCACTGTCGAAGGTCTGTATGCGCTGCTTCTTGTCCATGCCGAGGGTGATGCCGAAAAGCGACTCATAGTCATAATTTTTCATATCAAGGAGGCCACGTTTGGAGTCGAGTTGTTTGGCCACATCGCACGAGAAATACATCATGGTGCTGTCCTTGATGCTGGCCAAGGCCATCTGCTTGATTTCTTCGATGGGAAGGTTGACATAGAGCCAGTTATGCCCATCATAGACATGGCGGTCAAAGTCAATTTCATACACCTTCCAGTAGTCGCGGCTGGGGTCGTTCATCAGCATGACGTAGTCGGCATTGAGGTCTTCACCGATCCACTCTTTGTAAAAACTTTGTGGGGTGTATGTCTTCACCTCGGAGAGAGGCTTTCCGCTGGCATCCTTGGGAGCCCAAGCGAACTCCTTCACCGGTTCGCCCATAGAGAGGACAAGCATGCGGTAGATGGTGCCGAGCATCTCGGTCTTCAGGTTCTCAAGCTCCTTCTTGCCGCCCTTGGCATCGCGCAACTGGAGAGCAAATTCGCGAAGTTTCTGCTTGATGATGGAAGTGACACGCGCGGTGTTGTTGGTATTGAAAGTCTCGGGCATCACTTCGGCAGGCACAATACCATACTTGGCTACGAGGTCGGCCACTCCGGTATAGGTACCGCCATCGCTCAGGGGATGCTTCATGAGCCACTCCACCATCTGGTCGGTGAGCGGACGTTCGCGAGTGTCGATGATGCCTTGCAGGAAGAGGTTGGACTTCTCCAACTGGTCCCAAAAGAAAGAGTACCCTTGGGAAAACTCGCACGAAGGCCACCCATGACGGGCCATAGCCTTGGCACGCAGCACATTGAATCCCGTGAAGAGCCAACAACGGCCGGAAGACTGCTGGTCGGTGATACCACGCGACTCCACGCGGTGACTGAAATGAGTGTCGAGCCCGCCACGGAGATTCTCCTGGCTGAGGGCAAGGGTGCGGACATCATTGGCCGCAATGGCATTCATCAGCGCACGGTCGGTAGGCGTACCCTCATAAACAGAAGTTATCCGGTCAAGCATCTCAGAAGTTATGCCCCCCTGCTGGGCAGATGTGCCGAGCGAAGCGGCCAAAAGGATTGTCAGAGCAATGTTCTTTTTCATACTGTCATATTTTTGTTTAAAGTTTTAAAGCCTTTCAATTTTTTTTAATTCTTACTTATTTAATTCAGCGATTCTTTCATTTCAAACGCAGAGGCGCGGAGGCGCAGAGTTTTCTTTTGAGTGACTAGTGACGAGTTACGAGCTACGAGCTACGAGTGATGAGCTACGAGTGAGCCATGCGGCGCGGAAAATTTTTCATCCGCAGATGACGCAGATAACGCGGATTGAAAGTTGGGCCATGCGGGCTCAGCACTCATAACTCAAAACTCAGCACTCATAACTCAGCACTCAAAACTCAGAACTCAAGATCCTCTGCGACTCTGCGTCTCTGCGTTTTTTATCATAAAGTTCTTTCGCTGAACAGTTACACAAATTCTACCCATCAGTTCCTTTAATTCTTTCAAAGAAACCTCCTTCAATCCCCACAAAAAGAAAATTACGGCAAAGGACGTAATAAAATCCGTCACATCCAAAAAAGTATGAGGATTTTTCTTATCTTTGCACAGTTTTTCACCGAGTGTCGGAGACCTGTAAGTGACAGGCTTGGTTCCTTGAACCTTGAACTTTAAACTTTGAACCAAAAATGAAAAGAAAGCTGCTCATTATAATCCGGAACTTCCTGATAGGGCTGATTGTCCTATACGGAGTTTGCGCCATAATGGTGGAGATACCGCCCGTACAGAGGTGGTTCACCTCAGTGGCACAAGAGCAACTGACCAGTCTTATAGGCACAGAGGTAAGAATCGGCCACATCACCATAGGTTATCCCAACCGCTTTATAGTGGACGACCTGATTGTAAACGACAAATCGGGAGAACAAATGCTGAAAGCGGCCCGCTTTTCGGCAAAAATGGAATGGATGCCCCTGCTGACGGAAGGGCGTCTGTCCATGCACACCATGCAGATGTTCGGATTTCATGCCCATCTGAGGCGCAAGACACCCAAGGACGAACCTAACTACCAGTTCCTCCTCGACGCCTTCGCCTCGACCGACACCACCCGATCGGCCTCCCCCCTGAACCTCCGCATAAACAGCCTGCTTGTGCGCAGAGGAAGCCTCAAGTACGATGTCGAATCGGAAGCAAAGACCTACGGAAAATTCAATCCCGCCCACCTGGCCGTGGAAAACATCAATGCCACCATCAATCTGAAATCCATCAGCCAAGATTCCATCAATGCCACCATACGGAGAATGGACTTCAAAGAGCAAAGCGGGTTTGTCCTGAAAGGATTGCAATTGCAACTCAAAGCAAACCACGAAAAAATCTTGCTTGACGGCTTTGACCTGAAACTTCCGGCCAGCCATTTGAAAATGGAAACGATGCAAGTGGATTTCTCTGATTACGAGGAGGAACACGGGCAAATGCCCATCAGAAGCATGCGGACAGAGATTGACCGGCAATCGTACCTGACGCCGTCCGACCTCGCAGCCTTTGTCCCCATCTTCACCCATTTCGACGAGCCCTTTTACATAAAAGCCCGTTTCCGGACAGATTCAACACGGGTCAGAATCCCAGAACTGGACATACACTCCCTGAAGAGGGAAGTCAGCCTGCGGGCTACTGACTTCATGGCAAAGTGGCAAAACAACCAACCGCCCTACATAAAGGCAAAACTGGAAGAATTGCGCGCCAACAAGGAAGGCATCAGGCTGATGTGGGAAAACCTGAAAGGCAAAGAGGCTCCACTACCGGAAGAGTTGCAGAATGCTGGATTCCTGCAATTCATCGGAGATATTTCGGGCACGACAGACAACCTGAATGCACACGGCCTGATGGAAAGCGGCATAGGAGCCATACAGACAAATGCCACCATGACCCTGACACCCGACGGGAAGCGGGAATACAAAGGCTTTGTAGGTAGCGAAGGACTGGCACTTGACCAGCTGTTGGGCGAAGAGCAAAAAATAGGGACCGTATCCTTCAACCTGGAGTTCAACGGCGCAAGCCCCAAAGAGGGGACATCCTCGCTCTATCTGAAAGGAGAAATACCCACCTTGCAATACAGCGGATACGAATATCAGAACATCAACATGGACGGCACATTCAACGAAGAGGGCTTCAATGGATTGCTGGCCTTGGACGACCCGAACATAGCATTTGTAATCAACGGAAGGATGGGTATCGTGAAAAAAGTACCAACCTTCAACCTGGAAATGCAAATAGACCATTTCCGTCCGTACGACCTGAAACTGACCAACGAGCGGAGCGGACACCAATACGGCCTGAAACTGACGGCACACGTGCGAGGAAACAACATTGACAATGTGGAGGGATTCGTCAACGTGGATAGCCTGAGAGCCATCGTACCGGGCGACACCTTTGAAACAACACCCATTGCTCTGGTGGCAAAAACCATGGAAAACGGACAAAAGCAATTGAAGATAGAAGCCGACTTCATGAAGGCCCAACTGGACGGCGACTATTCGTATAGCACATTGCTCACAAGTTTCAGCCACATTGTCGCACACCACATGCCTTCCATAATCCCGTCGCACGTCCAGAAAAAGAGAAAGGACAACGGAAACCGCTTCGACTTTAACCTGAAACTGGACGAAAGCAATTTCTATTCCTATATACTCGGAATCCCCTTCAACATTCACCCTACGGCCACTATGAAGGGATACATCAACGACTCGACAAAACGGTTGGAAATGGCCATACATACACCCCACCTTATATATAATGGAGAAAAGTATGAGGGGGGAAACCTGATTCTTGGAAATGACGAAAAACAGATAAATACAAACTTCAACATCACAAAACATCAGGAAAACGGCGAACACCTGACACTGATGTTTGACGCACAAGCCAAAGCCGACACACTCACCACACAACTCGCATGGGGAAACGACACTGAGGTGACAAACGCAGGCACAATCATAGCACACGCACACATCGCACCACGACAAAAGGATACAGACAAAATCAAAGCCGACATCCACCTTGACAAATCGGAACTTATCATCAACGACACCATTTGGAATGTATCGCCCGCACAAATATACATACACCCCGAAAGCATTGAAATAAACAATCTGGACATCGGTCACGAAAAGCAACACCTTATCATAAACGGACGGATATCGGAAAATCCGGATGACTCACTCGTGGTGGACTTGAAAAGAATAGCCGTCGAATACATCTTGAACATTGTGCAATTTGACGCCGTAAGCTTCAAAGGAAAAGCTACCGGAAAAGCCATAGTCAGCAATCCGCACGGAGAAATCAAGGCACATACAGACCTGCACGTCGAAACTTTCCGTTTCAATGATGGCCTGATGGGCGATATGGACGTAACCGGATGGTGGGACAACGAGATAGGGGTAATGTTGGATGCTGACATCCGGGAGGGAGACAAAGGACGGACAACTGTAAAGGGATACGTCAGCCCACAACAAGGCGGACTAAATCTGCAAATCGGTGCGCAAAACACCAATTTGGAGTTTCTCAACTCGTTCGTAGGAAGCATCTTTGACAACGTGGAAGGAAGAGTCAGTGGTCCCATACACCTGCACGGCCCATTCAAGGAACTGGTACTTGAAGGAGACGCACGCGCCAGCGCACAGGCGCATGTGAAAATACTGAACACCCCTATTATACTACAAAACGACTCACTCCACTTGACCGACACAGGCATAGAGTTCCCCAACATAACCGTGCGAGACCCCGAAGGAAATGCCGTCGCCACTAATGGCAAACTCTCGTACAAGTACTTCAAGAATATCGGATACAATTTCCGATTCAATATGGACAACTTCCGTTTTTACGACACAAACGATTTCGGAAATATGCCATTTTACGGACGATTCTACGGATCGGGCATGGTGACACTATGGGGAGGCGGAGATCAGCTGAACCTCAATGCCAACATTGAAACCAACCGAAACTCCGTATTTGTATATAACCTGTCAACACCAGAGTCAATCAAGGATAATAGCTTTGTCACCTTCGTTGACAAAACCCCACGACACAATCTACAAATTGAAGGATTACGCCTTTTCCAATCCCGAAATGAAAAAGCCGAGGAGGACGACGGACAACCTCTGCAAGTGGCCATCAATGCAGCCATTGACGTCACCCCCGATGCTACCGTACGGGTCATTATGGATTCACGCTCGGGCGACTATGTCGAGGCACAAGGAACCGGTACTATCAACGTGGCATACACAAATGAAAGTACCGACTTGCGAGGCACATACATCGTGGATGGAGGTGTTTACAAAATGAGTATGCAGGATGTCATCCGTAAGGATTTCCAATTGGAAGAGGGCTCTGAAGTAACCTTCACAGGCGAAGGAGGCGATGCTGACCTGAACCTGAAAGCCATACACACCGTAAACTCGGCTTCACTCTTGGACCTCGTGCCCGATGCAACATTCAACAACAATACGGTAAAAGTCAATTGCATCATCAACATGACCGGAAAACTGGCCGCACCCGTACTTGATTTTGACCTTGACCTGCCAACCGTCAACGATGAAGAACGCCAACTCGTACGCTCGGCCATCACCACCGATGAACAGATGCGTACACAAATCATATACCTGCTCGGAGTCGGCAAATTCTACACGTTTGACTATGCAAACACCGACAACCGGACTTCAAGCAACACCATGACTTCACTGCTCAGTTCTACCTTATCAGGACAGCTTAACAACATCCTATCCCAAGCACTGAACATGAGCAATTGGAACTTCTCCAGCAATTTCTCCACCGGACAGGAGGGATGGAGCGACCTGGAAGTAGAAGGAATACTTAGCGGACGAATGCTGGACAACCGCCTGCTTTTCAACGGAAATTTGGGATACAGGGAAGACCAATTGAAAAAAAGTAACTTTGTTGGAGACTTCGACTTGCAATGGTTGCTGAACCAAAGTGGGGAAGTACGTGTAAAATTGTACAACATGACCAACGACCGTTACTTTGCCAAACAGACACTGAACACCCAAGGTGTGGGCCTTATCTACAAACGCGATTTCACCAATTGGGCCGACCTCTTCAGGTGGCGGAAAAAGAAATAAAAAAAGGTTGTATCATACAAAGATGACACAACCACAAAACCTAAAATACAATTTTATATTTGACAAAAGTAGTGATTCAGGCGGGATTCGAACCCACGACCCACGCCTTAGAAGGGCGTTGCTCTATCCAGCTGAGCTACTGAACCATCCTTGTTTGCGGGTGCAAAAGTACTGCTTTTGTCCGACACGACCAAACTTTTTGCCATGTTTTTTCTACGATTACCACTTGTACGAAAGTCCGAAACTGAGGAACTCCTTGAATTGGAAGTATGAATGGTCCTCCATTCTTGGCACGCCATCGTCAAACCTTCCGTGCAAGAACAACTTGGTAGAGAGGTATCTGCTGATAGCAAAATCAAACGTATTTTCCCATTCGGCCTGTACTTTTTCATAATTGGTAAAGGCTTCCAGACGGCTTGTCCATGTCACATTCTTAATGATTGTCCATGTAGATTTCACTTTCATGGACGAACCGTACTCCTGCAAAGACTTTTCATCTTTTTCCACTCCGAACTTAGTTTCGTCAACTTCATCGTTTCCAACATAAACCCAACGGTAGGCCAATGGGGCAAGGTTGACGGAGATATTGAAATTCTTCAAATCCTTCTTATAATCCATACCTATGCCGACCGTTGTCTCTAACGGAGCGGTAAAGGCCGATTGCAAGATGTCACTATTCACTTTATAGTTCTTCAACATCTGAGTTTTCGACTCCACCTCAATAGTGTAAAACCACGACTTGAAAGCCTTGACTCCAAGTTTGGACGAAAGACGCAGAAGATCCGTATTTGTACGATATTTATGCATCGTGTCCGAAGGAGCCGTAGTAAATCCGAGTTTCGCCTCAAGTGTGTTATCCCATTGGATATGCTGCTGATCGTTATAGTTGGCTTTCAAGATAAGTTCGGACACAAGAGTGTTTGTACTCTCACCACCTTTATACCAGTTCTCGGAAATATAGTTTTGGGTGAATTGCAAAGAGGCGCTCCCCGATGTCTTCCAGAAATTCGGACGCTTCACCTCAATATTCATAGCCACCACTTCGTCATCCAGAACTTCCTGCCTTGTGATGATATTAGCCGTAGGAGCCAATTGAGCCACCGCATCCGTAGTCACCACCTGTTCGGCCATAATCTGGTCTTCAGTATATGCAAACAATTCAGGAGAACTGAGACTGGTAGCCAAAATTGTTCGATCAATCTCATGCTCAATCTTATCGGAATGATTTACATCACTATTTGGCGACAACTCCAGATATTCGGGTTCTGATACTGCATACCCCTCCAGGTTTTCATCACTCATTTCCAATGCATTGCTGACACACGATGCATACAACGTAGGCTTGGCAAAAAGGCGGTAATAACGCGGATTCATCCCATCGGTTGGCAACGCCTCTGTGTCCTTTTGATTCTCAGTAGCCAAAACCAACAACGAATCTTCGTATTGAAGGGCAATCTGTTCCATTTTTTTCACTCTTTCGGACAACGAGGGGTTAGAAACCGTTTGTGCCTGTACGACAAACAACCCTCCATACACACAAAAAATGGACAAGATGAGACTTTTCTTCATAACAAAATCAATTTGCATAGTTTATTGGGGCGACAAAGGTACGCCTTTTATTCCAAAATTCTTACTTTTACGTCCACAAAAATCCAATTCATCTGCAGATTCTGATACATTCGATTTTTTTTAGCCTAAATTTGCCTTAAAACGAACAATAGTATGACTTTTTTATGTACCTTTGCGCGTTATTTGTTTTTTGTTAGAAACAGATGATTAGACGAACAATAGGTATAACTTTTTAATACGTACAACTGTGGCAGAAACTAAGTACATCTTTGTGACGGGAGGAGTTGCCTCGTCACTGGGTAAAGGAATCATTTCAGCATCTATCGGAAAGTTGTTGCAAGCACGTGGCTACAACGTAACCATCCAGAAGTTCGACCCGTACATCAATATTGACCCGGGTACATTGAACCCCCATGAGCATGGCGAGTGCTACGTGACGGTTGATGGACACATGGCAGACCTTGACCTCGGTCACTACGAGCGTTTTCTCAGCATCGAAGCTACCAAGGCCAACAACATCACCAGCGGACGCATATATAAAGGAGTCATTGACAAGGAGCGCCGTGGCGACTACTTGGGCAAGACCGTACAGGTAGTTCCTCATATCACCGATGAAATCAAACGCAACGTGAAGCTGATGGGCACGAAATACAAGTATGACTTCGTGATTACCGAGATTGGTGGTACGGTGGGCGACATCGAGTCTCTCCCCTACATCGAGAGCATCCGTCAGTTGAAGTGGGAATTGGGCCGCAATGCCGTGAGCGTACACCTTACTTACGTGCCTTACCTCTCTGCCGCCGGCGAATTGAAGAGCAAACCAACCCAGCATAGTGTCCAGAAGTTGCAATCATTGGGTGTGCAACCCGATATCCTTGTACTCCGCACCGAGCACGAGATTCCTCAGGACATGCGCGACAAGGTGGCTCTTTTCTGTAATGTTGACAAGAAGGCTGTGGTCCAATCCATGGATGTGCCTACCATCTACGAAGTGCCTTTGAAGATGCAGGAGCAGGGATTGGATGCAACTATCCTCGAAAAGGTAGGTCTGCCCGTTGGAGAGACACCATCTCTTGGCCCTTGGCGCGATTTCTTGAACCGCCGCTACAATGCCACCGAAGTGGTGAACATTGCCATTGTCGGCAAGTACGACTTGCAAGATGCCTACAAATCCATCATGGAGTCACTCTCGCAAGCCGCTACTTACAACGACCGTAAGGCCAAAGTGAATTTCATCTATTCAGAAAACATCAACGAGGACAACGTACAGGAGTTGCTCGAAGGCATGGATGGTGTAGTCATCTGTCCGGGATTCGGCAACCGTGGAATCGAAGGGAAGCTCATCACTGCCAAGTATTGCCGCGAACACAACATACCCACTCTCGGTCTCGGTCTTGGTCTCCAGATGATGGCGGTAGAGTTTGCACGCAATGTGTTGGGCTATGCCGATGCACATTCCAAGGAGATGGACGAGAAGACCACCCACCCCATCATCGACCTGATGGAGGAGCAGAAGTCCGTCCTCGACATGAAGGAGAACATGCGTCTCGGCTCTTACGAGTGTGTGCTCAGCCAAGGAAACAAGGTGTTCGAGGCCTATGGCAAGGAGCACATCCAGGAGCGCCATCGCCACCGCTATGAGTTCAACAATGCCTACAAGGCCGAGTTCGAGAAGAACGGTATGACCTGCGTGGGTGTGAACCCCGAAAGCGACTTGGTGGAAATCATGGAGATACCTTCGCTCAAGTGGTATGTGGGCGTACAGTTCCATCCCGAATACGGAAGCACGGTGCTCAAGCCGCACCCCCTCTTCCTGGCATTCGTGAAGGCTGCTATCTGCAAATGACATAAATGTGGGACACAGAGACACGGAGACACAGAGTTTCTTTTTTAAAAGCTCAAAAAACTCCGTATCTCTGTGTCTCTGTATTCTGACAAATCATAAATAGTAATTCATAAATCACAAATCAATTAATGGACAAAAACACCTTAATCGGATTCGCCCTTATCGGTTTGGTGCTGATTGGTTTCAGCATCTACAACCGTCCTACTGAGGAAGAGATGGCCCGAATCCAGCACTATCAAGATTCTATCCAACAAGTCATGCAGGAGCAGGCGGCTCTCGAAGCGGCCGGATTGGCCGAAGAGCAACAAAAGGCTCAAGCCTATATGCCCGACTCCACTTCTGCCCTATTTTCTGCTACACAGGGCGAAGAATCTTTCGTGACACTGAAAAACAGTCTCGTCGAGCTCCAACTCTCTACCAAGGGAGGAACCGTGAGCAAAGCCACCCTTGCCGACTATAAGGGACAGGACGGAAACCCCATCGTGCTTTTCGATGGTGACGAGGAGATGCGCATGAATTTTGCCTTCAGCGGAAAGAATGAGAATATCCTGACCGAAAACCTCTACTTCCAACCCCTGAATGCATCGGACAGCACCGTCACCATGCGTCTCAATGTGGGCGAAGGCCAATACATCGACTTCAACTATTTCCTCCCGACTGACCTCTATATGGCCAACCTCTCCATCCATGCCCAGGGGATGCAGAACTTCTTCACCCCCAGCACCAAGACGATGGACTTCAACTGGTACCAGCGTACCCGTCAGTTGGAGAAGGGATACAGCTTCGAGCAACAGTTCTCTTCCCTCACCTATCGCATCAACAATGACGACACCGAGCACCTCAACGAGCAGGGCGAGGACAAGGAGGAGGCCGAAGGCACCGTCAACTGGGTAGCCTTCAAGAATCAGTTCTTCTCCAGCGTAGTCATTGCCGAGCAGGATTTCGAAGAGGCCGCATTCAAGTCTGTCCCCCAAAAGGAGGGAAGCGGATACCTGAAGAAGTACAATGCCGACACCCAAGCCTTCTTCGACCCTACAGGTCAGGAGAGCACCAATTTCCAGCTCTACTTCGGCCCCAACCACTTCAAGACTCTCCAAGCCACCAACGACTATGTGCTTGGCGATGACAAGGATCCCGAGCTTGAAAACCTCGTTTACCTCGGCTGGCCGCTCATCCGTTGGATCAACCGCTGGTTCACCATCAATGTCTTCGACTGGCTCAGCGGATGGGGACTCAACATGGGTATCGTACTCCTCCTGATGACCATCATCGTGAAGATTGTCGTATATCCCACCACCTACAAGTCCTACATGTCATCGGCCAAGATGCGCGTGCTCCGTCCTTATGTGGAGGAAATCAACAAGAAATACCCCAACCCCGAGGATGCCATGAAGAAGCAACAGGAGACCATGGCCCTCTATAGCCGCTACGGTGTGAGCCCCATGGGAGGATGCTTGCCCATGCTCATCCAGATGCCCGTCTTCATCGCCCTCTTCAACTTTGTGCCTAACGCCATCGAGCTTCGCGGACAGAGTTTCCTTTGGGCCAAGGACCTCTCGACCTATGACGATGTCATCAATTGGGGCACCGACATCTGGTTGCTTGGCGACCACCTGAGCCTCTTCTGCCTCCTCTTCAGTGTCACCAACATCCTCAACACCTGGTACACCATGCGCCAGCAGAAGGATACCATGGCAGGACAACAACAGATGCCCGGTATGAAGATTATGATGTACGCCATGCCCATCATGTTCATCTTCTTCTTCAACAGCTATTCGGCAGGTTTGAACTATTACTACTTCATCTCTGGTCTCCTTGGTATGCTCATCATGATTGTCCTGCGCAAGACCACCGATGACAAGGCGCTCCTTGCCAAACTCGAAGCCCGCATGGAGGCCAACAAGAACAAACCGCGCAAGATGACCGGCATGGCCGCCAAGTTGGAAGCCCTCCAGAAGCAGCTCGAAGAGCAACAACGCCTCCAGCAACAACAGCAACAGAACCGGAATAACAAGCGATAACTTTTTTAGGCACGGATTACGCGGAAAGATTTAGGCACGGATTACACGGATGAACACGGATTTTAAAGCTGTTCAATATCCGCAATTTATAATTTATCTGTGTAATCCGTGTAATCCGCGCCTATTTTATTACTATAAAGGAAAAACATGAAAACATCAATCGCAACATTCACTATGGCAACCGCCCTACTCCTTGCCTCGTGTGCTACGGACAATACGAAAGGCAATGACGAATCAGCCCCCTTCATCGGGCGACAAACCGAGTTCAAGATTACCGACCACCAGCTGACCCCCGAAGCCCTGTGGGCCATGGGTCGCATTGGAGGAGCCGATGTCTCCCCCGATGCCCGGCAGATAGCCTACAACGTGGCCTACTATAGCGTGGAGCATAACAAGAGCCACAACGTCATCTACACCATCGGCACCGATGGCACGGGCGAAACCCTCCTCACCCAAGCCTCGTCCAGCGAGGTGGCACCCAAGTACATCGACGGTGGCCGCCATATCGCTTACCTGGCCCCCGATGCCGACGGAGTGATGCAACTCTGGAAGATGAACCCCGATGGCACCGGTCGCCAGCAGATTTCCCACCTCGACAAGGGTATCGATGACTATGCCTTCTCCCCCGACGGACAGAAGGTGCTCATCATCCACACCGTCAAGTTCGGCCAGCGCGCCTCTGACCTTCACCCCGACCTCCAGAAGACCACCGGCCGTGTGCTCGACGAAGCCATGTACCGCCATTGGGACGAGTGGGTAGAGAGCATCCCCCAACCTTATATATATAAGTACGATGGCGAGGCCGTCACCGGCGAAGCCCCCGTCCGCATCCTTGGCGACGAGCCCTTCGAGTGCCCCATGAAGCCCTTCGGAGGCATCGAGCAACTGGCTTGGAGCCCCTGCTCGGGAAAGATAGCCTACACCTGTCGCAAGAAGACCGGTATCGACTATGCCGTCAGCACCGACTCCGACATCTTCCTCTACGACCTTGCCACAGGCTCTACCACCAACCTCTGCAAGCCCGCCGGCTACGTGGCTCCTGCCGTCGATTACTCACGTTCGCTCCAGCATCAGGCCGTCAACCATCAGCAGGCCGACTACAATGTGGGCTACGACATGAATCCCCAGTTCTCGCCCGACGGACGCTACGTCGCCTGGCAGAGCATGGAGCGCGACGGATACGAGAGCGACCGCACCCGCCTCTGCATCTACGAACTGGCCTCCGGACACAAATCTTACGTCACCGAATCCTTCCAGAGCGGCGTCGATGCCTTCACTTGGGCACCCGATAACCATACCCTCTATTTCATCGGCACATGGCACGGCACCACCCATGTCTATGCCACCAACCTGGAGGGCCGTATCCGCCGTATCACCGACGGACAGTACGACTATACCAGCCTTGCCCTCTGTGGCGACAAGCTCCTCTGCGGACGCCAGTCCATGTGCGAGGCGTTGGAGCTCTACCTCATCGACCCCACCCTCACCGCTACAGGCGCGAAGGCCGACCTCTCGGCTACCGGTTTCGATGAGTGGAGTGCCGACAACGAGGCCGTCACCAAGAACGTCGCCCAGCTCACCCACGAGAACCGCTACTTCCGCGACAATATCGATTGGGGAACCGTCCATCAGCGCTACACCAAGGCCGTCGATGGCAAGCCGCTCCACTACTGGGTAGTCCTTCCTCCCAACTTCGACCCCGCCAAGAAGTACCCCACCCTGCTCTTCTGTGAGGGCGGTCCCCAAAGCCCCGTCAGCCAGTTCTGGAGCTACCGTTGGAACTTCATGATGATGGCCTCCGAAGGCTATGTCGTCATCGCCCCCAACCGTCGTGGCCTCCCCGGCTTCGGCATGGAGTGGCTCGAAGAGATCAGCACCAACTACACCGGCCGTTGCATGGACGACTACAAGAGCGCCATCGACGATGCCGTCCGCCAGCTCCCCTATGTCGATAAGGACCGCCTCGGATGCGTAGGCGCCTCGTTTGGCGGATACAGCGTCTATTGGTTGGCCGGCAACCACGACAAGCGCTTCAAATGCTTCCTTGCCCACGACGGCATTTTCAACCTCGAGCAGCAATACCTCGAGACCGAAGAGATGTGGTTTGCCAATTGGGACCTTGGCGGTGCACCCTGGCACACCGATGCCCATATCCGCCGCACCTTCGACAATTCGCCCCACAAGTTCGTCGATAAGTGGGACTCCCCCATCCTCTGCATCCAGGGCGAGAAGGACTACCGCATCGTCACCTCACAAGCCATGTCGGCCTACAACGCCGCCCTCTATCGCGGCCTTCCCGCCCAATTCCTCGTCTTCCCCGACGAAAACCACTGGGTGCTCCGTCCGCAAAACGGTATCCTCTGGCAACGCACCTTCTTCCGCTGGCTCGACCGTTGGCTGAAAGAGTGAGATAGTGACTAGTGACTAGCTACGAGCGACGAGTGACGAGCGACGAGTGACTAGTGGGCCATGCGGCACTAAAGTCCCTACCCTCTCTCTACACATGAAACAAAACTATCCCCCGACATCGCGTCGGGGGATAGCCAAAACACAAACACAAAATAAAACACGACAAAACTACTATGCAATCTTTATGAGACAGACCTGCTCTATGCCTGTGGTAAGAGGGGCATAACTACCGCCAAAACATTGCATATGTCACATACACCATGTGGGGCATCGGCCTATCTGTACTGAATAACAACAGATGGGTCGTTTTTGTTTGGTGTCTGCAAGTTTTTTTGAGTGACTAGTGACGAGCTACAAGCTACGAGTGGGCCATGCGGCGCGGAAAATTTTTCATTCGCAGATGACGCAGAGTTCTTGAGTGACTAGTGACGAGCTACAAGCTACGAGTGGACCATGCGGCGCGGAAAATTTTTCATCCGCAGATGACGCGGATGACGCGGATTGAAAGTTGGGCCATGCGGTGCTCAGCACTCATAACTCATAACTCCTCTGCGTCTCCGCGTCTCTGCGTTCTGAAGAAAAAAAAGAGTGCCGAACGGTCCACTCGTAGCTTGTAGCTCGTCACTAGTCACTAATCTCACTGTATTCCCTCTTCGCGAAGTCTCTGTTGCCACTTCCAAGCGCTGCGCAGGGTGTCTTCGATGGTGCTTTCGGCTTTCCATCCGAGTACGTTGTTGGCCTTATCGGGGTTGGCCCATACTTGCTCGATATCGCCGGCACGACGGCCTACAATCTGGTAGTTGAGCTTCACGCCGGTTGACTCTTCGAAAGCGTGGATGAGTTCGAGCACGGAGAGACCGCGGCCGGTACCGATGTTGAAGACCTCGACTTGCTCGTCCTGCTTGTCCTGAAGGATGCGGTCGATGGCTACGACGTGGGCTTTGGCAAGGTCAACCACATTGATGTAGTCGCGGATGCAAGAGCCGTCGGGGGTGTTGTAGTCGTCGCCGAAGACGCTCAGTTTCTCGCGGATACCGATGGCCGTCTGAGTGAGGAAGGGAATGAGGTTTTGGGGTACTCCGTTGGGCATCTCGCCGATGATGGCGGTGGGGTGTGCACCGATGGGGTTGAAATAGCGGAGCAGGATGGCCTGGATGGGCGAGCCGCTCTTGATGGTGTCGCGGATAATCTCTTCGTTGATCTGCTTGGTGTTACCGTAGGGTGACTCGGCCACCTTGATGGGGGCATTTTCGGTCACGGGCAATACATCGGGCTGGCCATAGACGGTACAGCTGGATGAGAATACGATTCCCTTCACTCCGTGTTTGGGCATGAGCTCGAGGAGGTTGATGAGGGAAACGAGGTTGTTGCGATAGTAAAGCAGGGGCTTCTGTACGCTCTCGCCCACGGCTTTGCTGGCGGCAAAGTGGATGATGGACTTGATGTTGCCATACTTGGCGAATACTTTGTCCAGCCCTTCATAGTCGAGGCAATCGAGCTGCTCGAAGTCGGGACGGATGCCGGTAATCTTCTCGATACCGTCAACCACATCGGCCGAACTGTTTGAGAGGTTGTCGATGATGACTACGTCATAACCACTGTTCTGTAACTCTACTACGGTGTGACTACCGATGAATCCGGTACCACCGGTCACTAAAATTCTTTCTTTCATAGGATGTCGATTTATGATTTATGATTTCTTTTTTTTTTGATTTATGATTTCTTTTTTTTGATTTTCAAGTGTGTTTATCATTTTTCGGACAAATTCCTCAACAACTCGTCTGAGCGGAGTTTACGGAGTCGAAGAATCTCAGATTCTTGCCGACGGTCTTTAGCATATTGCAATACTCAGAGATCCTTATTCGGCCTTGCCTCATCGACCATACCTAAAGATAAAAATAGAGAGATGTTTTCGATGAACGGAGTGAATAAAACCTCTTTTGATTCTTTCATTAAGGTATGGTCGACAAGCTCAGGACGACAGAGACCGCATGGCCCACTCGTAGCTTGTAACTCATCACTCGTAGCTTGTAGCTTGTAGCTCATCACTCGTCACTTATCCAACGTTATGGCGCGAACAATCGCGGGGGGTAGATGCCCTTACGGATCATCTCGTTGATGCGCAGGATGGTCTGTATCTTGTCGTCTGGTGAGACGACTCCCATCCATACGGCGGGTGTCTCGTGGATTTCCACCTCTCCCCGTCCGTCGGCTATCATGCCGTTGATGAAATCGGGGATGGTGAAGAAGGCCTTGAGGTCTTGTCCGGATTGGTTGATGAAATTGTCGAAGTCGTGGCGGATGTGCGAGAAGATGGTGGGCGAGAATCCCCACATGTTCATGGAGACCATGGCCTCTTCGTCGAGCTGTACCCACTTGTTGAGTTCGTTGAGGTACATGGGATGTCCGCTGATGCGCTCCACTCCCGGCCTGTCGGTGACGGAGAGCAGGGTGCCCCGTTCGTCCACCTCACAAATGCCGCGATTGGCTCCTCCGCTTTCGGGCACCACGTTGCCCAACCGGTATCCGATGAGGGCGTGGCGGCTCGCAGAGGCATCGAGCTGTTGCAACCGGGCATAGAGGAGCTCGAAACTATGGCGCTGGTAGAAGTTTACGGCATTGATGACGCCAAAGGGGCGGTCAATCAGCCGCTCTCCCATGAGTACGGCCTGTGCCGAGCCCCAAAGATGGGTTCGCTTGGGATTGCGAAGCTCTTCGCTGACCGAATCGACATCCTGATAGACATAGTCTATATCGATGAATTTCTCATACTTGGAGGATATTGATTCTTTGAACTCTTCTTCGAAATATCTGCTGATGACAAATATTACCCTATTGAATCCTGCCTGTATGGCATCGTAAATGGAGTAGTCAAGTACTGTTTCACCACCGGGGCCTATGCTCTCGGGGTGTTTCAACCCTCCATAGCGGTTGCCCATAGTGGCGGCTAATACTAATAATGTTGTTGTCATTCTCTCAATCTTTCTAATACATTGGGAGTTGGAAAGCCTGTGAGCGGCTCCGCCCCCTTTTTCTGCCGACAAAATTACAGATAAAACCGCGTATGACCAAGAAAACGGATGGGATTTTTCATTTTTGGGCGGATGAACCAATGGGGGATTCTTAAAAATGTCAGACAATATCTTGCCATTTATTATAAATAATGTGTATATTTGCGCGGTTCTTTTGGAAAAGTTTCTCAAAAGACCTGAACATGCAAAAACTTAAAACATATTTATACGTATCAATGAAAAAAACAATCATTACCCTATGTGCCCTGGCCATGAGCTTGGCAAATGTAGCACAGACGCCCATCTATCTGGACGAAACGAAACCTATAGAGGAGCGAGTGAAGGATGCCCTCGGCCGTATGACGCTGGAGGAAAAAGTGGCCATGTGTCATGCACAGAGCAAGTTCAGCAGCCCCGGTGTGCCCCGCTTGGGAATACCTGAATTGTGGATGAGCGACGGCCCTCATGGTGTGCGCGAAGAGATCCAGTGGGGCTCGTGGAGCAACGCGGCATGGACGAACGACTCGTGTACGGCCTTTCCTGCCCTGACCTGTCTGGCCGCCACATGGAATCCCGAGATGGCTGCCCTCTACGGCAAGGCCGTGGGTGAGGAGGCACGCTTCCGCGAGAAAGACATCCTGCTGGGCCCGGGTGCAAACATTTACCGCACACCACTCAACGGGCGCAACTTCGAGTATATGGGCGAAGACCCACACCTGACAAGCCGGATGATAGTGCCCTACGTGCAGGAGTTGCAACGGAATGGCGTGGCCGCCTGTGTGAAGCACTACGCGCTGAACAATCAGGAGAAGCAACGATGGAATGTGGATGTCATCGTGAGCGAACGGGCCATGTATGAGATTTACCTGCCGGGCTTCAAGGCCGCCGTGCAGGAGGGTGGCGCATGGAGCATCATGGGTGCCTACAACAAGATATTGGGCACACATGCCTGTCACAACGACTTGACCCTGAACAAGATTCTCAAAGGCGAATGGGGATTTGACGGAGTGGTAGTGAGCGACTGGGCAGGAGCCCATGACACCCGCGAAGCGGCCATGAACGGACTCGATATCGAAATGGGTACTGACCAGCGACCCGACAAAGGCATCAGCGGAAAGGACTTCAAGGCAAAGGATTGCTACTTGGGCGAAGACTATCTGGCACTGCTCCGCCGTGGTGAAGTGAGCGAAGAGGCGCTCGATGACAAGGCCTCCCGCATCTTGCGACTCATCTTCCGCACGGCCATGAACACGCGCAAGCCCTTCGGAAATATGGATTATGCGGCTCACTCAAAGGTGGCCCGCACCATCGGTGGCGAGGGCATGGTGCTCTTGCAAAACAATCCCGCGAAGAAGGGCGAACAACCTCTCCTTCCCATCGACCCGACCCGCTACGGGAAGATACTCGTGGTAGGCGATAATGCCACACGCAAACTCTGTATGGGTGGTGGTTCGAGTGAGCTGAAGGTGCAACACGAGACCTCCGTGCTCAGAGCCATGAAGGCGAAATATGGTGACAAGGTCACTTATGCCAAGGGCTATCAGGCTGGAAAAACCATGTACGGTAGTGTGGAGGAGGTGAAGCAGAGTGTCATGGACAAGCTTCGTCATGAGGCCGTAGAGGCTGCCCGCGAGGCCGACCTCATTGTCTTCGTTGGCGGACTCAACAAAAACCGCTTCCAGGATTGCGAAGATGGCGACCGTCAGACGTATGACCTGCCCTTCGGACAAAACGAATTGCTCAAGGAGATGCTGGCCGTGAATCCCCGCGTGGTGACCGTGCTGGTGAGTGGAAATGCCGTGCGTATCCCCTACCCTGACCGTATGCCGGCCATCGTACAGAGTTGGTACATAGGCTCCGAACTGGGCCCCACGGTGGTGGATGTGCTCAGTGGCGAGGTGAACCCCAGCGGGAAGTTGCCCTTCTCCTTCCCTGCACGGTTGGAGGATTGCGGCGCTCATGCCTTTGGCGAAATCGGATATCCGGGCGACGGCGTGAAGGTGGAGTATAAGGAGGACATCCTCGTGGGTTACCGTTGGCACGACACCAAGAAGATACCTGCCCTCTACCCCTTCGGCCACGGATTGAGCTATACCACATTCAATTATGGCAAACCTGTCCTCTCGGCCAAGGAAATGAACAAGGACGGCACACTGACCCTCACTATCGACGTGACCAACAATGGCCAACGCGAAGGTAAGGAAGTGGTGCAACTCTATATTGGCGATGACAAGGCTACCGTACTCCGCCCCATGAAGGAACTGAAGAACTTCCAGAAGATTGCCCTTGCACCAGGTGAAACCAAGCAGGTGAACTTCATCATCACACCCGACATGCTGAAATTCTTCGATGAAGCTACCCATAGTTGGAAGGCCGAAGCAGGCAAGTTCACCGCCTACGTGGGAAGTTCGTCAACGGACATCCGCGGAAAGGTGAAGTTTAGCTATGAGTGACTAGTGACTAGCTACTAGCTACAAGTGATGAGCTACGAGTTTTTGAGTGCTGAATGGTTGTATGACCGTTCGGCACTCTTTCTTTTTAGAAAAAACACAGAGACACAAAGTTTTTCTTTTGAGCTACTAGCTACGAGTGACTAGCGACTAGTGGCCATGTGGCACTCATAACTCAGCACTCAAAACTCATAACTCGTCACTCATCGCTCGTTTTCGCTATCAAATATTAAATTAATTGAGCTTTTTTACTTCAATAATGTGCGCGTATTGCTTTTTTAGCTATCTTTGTGCCATTTTAAAGAAATATACATGAAAACAGTCATCTTACAACGCGATATTGAATGGGCTGACCCTGCAGAAAATTGCCGACGGGCCGAGGAGGCTATCGGTAGCAATGAGGGAGCCGACCTCTATGTGTTGCCCGAAATGTTCAGCACCGGTTTCTGCACCCAACCCGAGGGCATAGCCGAGCGCGAGGGATATACCCTTGCATGGATGAAGCAGATGGCCGCCCGGACGGGTGCCGCCATTGCAGGAAGTGTGGCCACGGAGGAAGAAGGCAAATATTACAACCGCTTCTACTTTGTGAAACCTGACGGCACGGTGGCGCACTACGACAAGAAACACCTCTTCACCTACGGCGGAGAGCACCTGCGATTCACCCCCGGCACAGAGCGTGTCATCGTGGAGTGGAAAGGTGTGCGCATCCTGCTGGAGGTGTGCTATGACCTGCGTTTCCCCATTTGGGCACGCAATCGGGGGGACTACGACATGATACTCTATGTGGCCAGCTGGCCTACCCCACGTGTGGAGGCATGGAGTGCCCTGCTCGTGGCACGCGCCATCGAGAACCAGTGCTACGTGGCCGGTGTGAACCGCGTGGGCACTGACCCTTCGTGTGAATATTGTGGCGGAAGCGTCATCATTGACCCTTATGGTAAGACTATGGCCGCTTGTGCCCCAGGCGAAGAGTGCGAAGCCACGGCCACGATAGATATGGAGAAACTGGAGGCTTTCAGGGAGAAGTTTCCCGTGTTGAGCGATGCAGATAAATATTGTTCATGAAGACTTTAAAGTCATTAAAGACCTTAATATCCTTAAAGTCTTTTTAGAGACCCTAAAATAAACAATAACCAATGATAACAAGAAAACTACTACTGGGCGATGAAGCCATAGCGCTTGGAGCCATCCATGCCGGCATAAGCGGTGTGTATGCCTACCCTGGCACGCCCTCAACAGAGATAACCGAATTTATTCAGGCTAATGCGCCCGAAGTGCGTAGCCGATGGTGCACCAATGAAAAGACGGCTATGGAGGCCGCCCTCGGTATGGCGTATGCCGGAAAAAGGGCACTGGTATGCATGAAACATGTGGGTATGAACGTGGCTGCTGATGCTTTCGTCAACTCTGCCATTACGGGTGTGAATGGCGGATTGGTGGTGTTGGCCGCCGATGACCCTTCGATGCACTCGTCACAAAACGAGCAGGATTCACGTTTCTATGGCAAGTTTGCCATGATACCCATCCTTGAGCCATCGACTCAACAGGAGGCTTATGACATGATGCCCTATGCCTATGCTCTCTCCGAGGAGCTGAAATTGCCTGTGCTGATGCGCGTAGTCACCCGTTTGGCCCACTCGCGTGCCGGTGTGGTGGTGCGTGAACCTATGGAACAAAACGCCCTCCATCCGGAAACTGACCGTACACATTGGGTGCTCCTCCCCGCCAATGCCCGTCGCCAATATGCCTCGCTTGTAGGCAAACAGGGCGAATTGTTGGCCTCGTCGGAAGCATCCCCCTATAACAGTTACAAGCTACAAGCTACGGGTGACAAGTGTCATGAGGAGGAAGGACTCGTCACTTGTAGCTCGTCACACGTAGCTCCTTTGGGCGTCATCGCCTGCGGTATTGCCTACAACTACGTCATGGAGAACCGCCCACAAGAATTGGGTATCCCCGTATTGAAAGTGTCGCAATACCCTCTGCCCGAAGCGGCCATCAAGGCATTGGCAAGCGAATGTGAGGCATTGCTCATTGCCGAAGACGGCCAGCCATTGGTTGAAGAGCAAGTGAAAAGCCTCCTTGGTGCCGACTACACCATCAAGGGACGATTGACGGGCGACCTTCCCCGTATGGGCGAGCTCACCCCCGATAGCGTGGGTGCTGCCCTCGGAGTGACCATCGAGCAACCATACACACAGGCACAAAACGTGATGCCTCGTCCGCCGGCACTTTGCCAAGGATGTGGACACCGCGACGTGTACGATGCCCTGAATAAGGTAGCTGCTGAATACGAAGGTGCACGCATCTTCGGCGACATAGGTTGCTACACCTTAGGCGCTCTCCCACCCTTCCGCGCTATCGACAGTTGTGTGGATATGGGAGCCTCCATCACCATGGCCAAGGGTGCCGCCGATGCCGGTCTCTTCCCTGCTATTGCCGTGATAGGCGACTCGACCTTCACACATTCGGGCATGACCGGTCTGTTGGATGCCATCAACGACAATTCGAACATTACCGTTATCATCTCGGACAATCTCACCACCGCCATGACCGGTGGTCAGGATTCAGCCGGCACCAACAAGTTCGAAGCTATCTGTCTCGGTCTTGGCCTTGCTCCTGAACATGTCCGTGTGGTGGTGCCCCTCCCCAAGAATATGGAAGAGATTACACGCATCATCCGTGAAGAGATTGAATACCCAGGTGTCTCCGTCATCATCCCACGAAGGGAATGTATGCAGACACTACAACGGAAATTGAGAAATAAGAAAAAGTAAAATTGTGATGAGCCATGAGCTACAAGTAACTGACATAATGACTCGTAGCTTGTAACTCGTAACTCGTAGCTAAATAGACATGAAAAAAGACATCATACTTGCTGGTGTGGGAGGACAAGGAATCCTCACTATTGCCACCATCATAGGCGATGCGGCTACGTCCGCAGGTCTCAATCTGAAGCAGGCTGAGGTACACGGTATGAGCCAGCGTGGCGGAGATGTACAATCGAACCTCCGCCTTTCGACCGAACTTATCCACTCTGACCTCATCAAACAAGGTGCGGCCGACCTCATCATCTCTATGGAGCCCATGGAGGCGTTGCGCTATATACCCTATCTCAATAAGGAGGCATGGGTGGTAACCTCTTCGCACCCATTCAAGAATATCCCTAATTATCCCGACGAAGAGGCTTTGACAAAAGAACTGGGCAACCTGCCCCATGTGGCCGCTCTACCTATCGAAGACGTGGCCAAGGAGAACAACTTGCCTAAGAGTGCCAATGTCATCCTATTGGGTATGGCTTCCCGTTACATCGACATACTTACCCCCGAGCAACTACGCGAAAGCATTACCCGTGTTTTTGCCAACAAGGGCGAGAAAGTGGTGGAGGCCAACCTGAAAGCTTTTGATTTGGGATTGGAAGCAACAAAATAATCAGCAACAAGGCTTAAAACTTTCAAGGAATATAACAGGAATGAAAATATTCAGTGAAGCATTAGTGGAGAAGGCGGCCCAGGCTTGTCATGTGGCCGACCTGTCGAGAGCTACCATCGGCGAAGTGCTGCTGGTGGCACAATACTTGGAGAAAGAGACGGGTATTCCCTTCATACGCATGGATCAAGGTTCGCCAGGCTTGCCGGTGAACCAATATGGTGTAGAGGCCGAGAAGGCAGCCCTTGACCGTGGTGTGGGCTCGCAGTACCCGGCCGCGGCAGGTGTACCAGAATTGAAGGAGGAAGCATCGCGCTTTGTGAAAGCTTTCCTCAATGTTGATATATCACCCCGTTCGTGTGTGCCTACGGTAGGAAGTGTAGCCGGCTCGTTCGGCTCGTTCATTGCCTGTACACAACGTACACCGGGCAAAAACAAAGTGCTCTTCATCGACCCCGGTTTCCCCATTCAGAAATCACAATTACGGGTTATTGGTGCCGAATGGGTGGAGTTTGACATCTACCCCTATCGGGGTGAAGCTCTGAGAGAGAAATTGGAAGAGATGCTGGGTGCAGGCGACATTGCCGCCATCATCTATAGTAACCCGAACAATCCGGCATGGATATGTCTGGAGGAAGAGGAACTGGCCATCATTGGCGAACTGGCCACAAAGTACGACGTCATTGTGATGGAGGATCTGGCTTACTTCTGTATGGACTTCCGCCGCGACATGGGACATCCCTTCGAACCTCCCTATGCACCCACGGTGGCCAAATATACAGACAACTACATCCTGATGCTCTCTTCATCAAAGATATTCAGCTATGCCGGACAACGCATGGCTCTCGTATGTATCAGTGACAGGCTATTCGACCGGCACTTCCCTGCCTTGGCTGAGCGCTACAAGGATGCCGGTGTGTTCGGTCAGACACTCATAGCCTCCATCCTCTACATGATAACCTCGGGCTGTACGGCCTCTACCCAGTATGCCTATGCCGAGATGCTCCGCCTCTCTACCGAAGGAAAAATCAACTTTGTGGAGGACACCCGCGAGTATGCCGTAAGAGCAGAAAAAATGAAAAAGATATTCACCGATAATGGCTTCCACATCGTCTATGACTATGATGCCACACAAGTGGTGGGCGACGGTTTCTTCTTCACTATCGGCTATCCGGGTATGACTGGCGGCGAGTTATTGAAAGAATTGCTCTACTACGGTGTGAGCAGTATCAACCTTTCGACCACCGGTAGCGAACAACAGGGGGTGAGGGCATGTACTTCCCGCATGAAGGACGAATTATACTCCGTCATGGAGGAGCGCATGAAAGCCTTCCATGAGGACCATAAATAAAGAGACCCTCCCCCAACCCCTCCCAAGGGAGGGGCGTAGGATGCTTCAGCAACTGACAACAATAAGTAACAATAACAACAATAACAATATAATAATAATCAACCTAAACGGACCATCCACTCCCCTCCCTTGGGAGGGGAGTGGATGGTCCAAGCAATACTACTATGATTTGGAATCCTAACAAAGAATGTATGAGCCGCAATGAAATGCACGCATTGCAAAGCAAGCGGCTTCAGAAACTGGTGACGTATGTTTACCACAACGTCCCTTTCTATCGCAACAAGATGCAGGCAATGGATCTTTCTCCTGAGGATATCCGTAGCATCGATGATATTGTGAAACTGCCCTTTACGACAAAACAGGACCTGCGCGATAATTATCCCTACGGCTTGCAGGCCGCTCCTCCTTCAGAGATTGTACGTGTGCATGCCTCCAGTGGTACTACAGGTAATCCCACCATCGTAGGGTACACACGTAAGGATTTGGCCGTGTGGTCAGAGGTGATGGCACGTTGCTTAACGGCCTACGGTGTGACTCGCGATGACACTTTCTCTGTAGCCTATGGTTACGGACTCTTCACTGGCGGATTGGGTGCCCACTACGGTGTGGAAAACCTCGGTGCAACTGTTATCCCTACTTCTACGGGTAATACAGAAAAGCATATCCGACTAATCCGCGATTTGAAAATATCAGGCATCGCTTGTACACCCTCATACGCCCTCTACTTGGCTGAGACATTGGAGAAAATGGGACTTTCGAAAGAGGATATCGGTTTACGTATCGGAGCCTTCGGGGCTGAACCTTGGACAGAAAACATGCGTAAGGAGATAGAAGAACGTCTCGGATTGAAAGGCTACAACATCTACGGTTTGAGCGAAATCATGGGGCCTGGTGTCTCCTACGAATGTCAGGAGCAGAACGGCTCACACATCTGTGAGGATCATTTCTACCCAGAAATCATCAATCCCGACACATTGGAACAACTGCCCTATGGCACGCAAGGCGAGCTGGTGTTCACCACCTTGACTAAAGAAGGAATGCCCGTACTCCGCTACCGCACGAAGGACCTTTGCACCCTCTACAATGACCCCTGCCCCTGTGGACGTACCGCCGTCAAGATGGGTCGCATCGTAGGTAGAAGCGACGACATGCTCATCATCCGAGGCATCAACGTATTCCCCTCACAGGTGGAGAGCGTCATCCTCACCATGCCGGAGTTCGAGCCGCAATATATGCTCATCGTTGACCGTGTGAACAACCTCGATACCCTGCAGGTACAGGTGGAGGTACGCCGCGACTACTTCAGTGACGATATCGGCCGTATGCTTGCCATGAAGAAGGGACTGAGTGACAAACTGAAGAGCGTCCTCTCCATCAGTGCCGACGTGAAGCTGATGGAACCTGGTAGCATCGAGCGTAGCCAGGGCAAGGGAAAGCATGTGATAGATAATAGAAAGTTGCAATAACCTTAACCATTTATAGCTATGACAATCAAGCAAGTATCAGTGTTCCTCGAGAACAAGGCTGGAAGAATCAATAATGTGACCAAGGTGTTGGCCGAGAACGGCATCAATATGCACGCCTTCAGTATGGCAGAGACTACCGAGTTCGGCATCCTGCGACTCATAGTCAGTGATGTGGAGAAGGCTGTGGAGGCACTGCGCGGCGCCAACTTCGCCGTGATGCTCACCGATGTGGTATGTATCTCCTGTCCCGACGTGGCTGGCTCACTGGCCGGTATCCTTGACCAACTGGCCGAGGAGGAGATCTTCATCGAGTATATGTACGCCTTTGCACAAGGGGAAAATGCCAACGTGGTCATCCGTCCCAACGACATCGTGAAGTGCGAGAAGGTGCTGGAGAAGATAATGTGATATATAAGAGGAGATAAAGGAAGATAGTCGCTCCGCTCCTCGGGGAGATAAAGGGAGATAAAGGCCGAATGTATAGCAATACTATTGGCCTTTATCTCCCTTTTACCTTCTCCTATCTCCCTTTATCTCCCTATATCTGTATTGGCAACATGCTACAGGCTGCCAGCACACTAAACTTTCTTTCCTCTACCCCTCAAGCGTTCCTCCACCGTCTGCATCCACTCGTACCAGCTGGGGATATAGAGGGTAGCAACCACGGTGTTGAGTGCCATACCGAATACGACGGTGGCCCCAAGGGAGAGTTCACTTCCTGCACCGGCACCACTGGCAAAAAGCAAAGGCATAACTCCGAAAACAAACGAGAGGGAGGTCATCAGGATGGGGCGCAGGCGGACACTGGCCGCCTCGGAGGCACTCTGGCGGATGCCGAAGCCCTGGGCCCGATAGTCGCGGGCAAACTCCACGATGAGGATACCGTTCTTGGCACTGAGGGCAATGAGGAGCACGATGCCTATCTGTGAGTAGATGCTGACGGGCAGACCGAAGAGCCAACAGCCAAGGATAGCACCCAGCAGGGCAATGGGCACACCCATGACGGCGGCCACGGGACTGGTCCAACTCTCATATTGGGCCGCCAACACCAGGAAGGCCACCAACAAGGCCATGGCAAAGACCAGTGCCGTACTGCCTTGAGCCTCCTGCTCCTGATAGGCGACGGAGGTCCACTCGTAGCCGAAACTGTCGCCCAACTCGCGCCCGACGAGGCGCTCCATGGCCTCGATGGCCTGACCCGAACTGTAACCCGCTGCCACATTGCAGGTCAGGGCCGCCGCGTCGTACATGTTGTAGCGCGTAATCTGGTCCATCCCCAACTGCTCCTTCAGCCAAGTGAACGCGCTGAAGGGAACCACTTCCCCATCCTTGTTCGTCACACTGAGGCGAAGCACGTCGGCCGCTTGCTTCTGCGACTGCTCACCCGCCGAGAGGAGCACCTGATACGTGCGGCCGAACTGCACGTAATCGTTCACGTAGGCCTGCCCCATGTAGTAGGCCAATGCCTGAAAGACGGCATCCATCGTCAGCCCCATGACCTGCACCTTGTCGCGGTCAATCTCAAGGAAATATTGCGGCACATTGGCCTGGAAGACACTGCTCACGCCTGCCAGTGCCGGCTCGGTGTGCCATGCCTGCATGAGGGTCTGCACGGCTTTCTGCATCTCGGCCGCACCTAAGGAGCGGCGGTCCTCCAACTCGAGCTGCAGGCCGCCCGTAGCTCCCAAGCCCGGGATGGCCGGCGGTATCATGGCAAACACTTGGGCCTGCTGCACACGGGCATAGACCTCGGCATTGAAGCGCTCCACCACGGCGGCAGCATGATGCTCCCTACCCTTACGTTCCTTCCAGTCCTTCAGCACCACGAAGAAGGTGCCCGCATTGGTCTGTGTACCGCCCCCCATCAGGTTGAATCCGGCCAGACTGATACAGGTCTTCACCTCGGGATAGGCCGACAGCATCTGTTCCACCTCGGAGCAGACTGCCTCGGTGCGTGTGAGCGACGAGGCCGCAGGCAGTTGCACGGCCACCATGAAGTACCCGTCGTCCTCCTCGGGAATGAAGGTCGATGGCCAACGGTCGTAGAGGGTGAAGGCTGCCACGGCCATGATGAGGAAGGTGATGGCCGTCAGGGCCGGGCGCACCAACAAGGTGCCCACTACCCGATTGAAGGAGCGGTAGAGGGGACCCTCCTGAACTGGTTGAGAACTTTCTGAAGACTCCAAGGACTCTGGAGACTTTAGGGAGTTTAAAGCCCCTAAGGACTTTAAGGACTCTAAGGAGTTTGCAGACTCTGACTGTTCCGAAGGCTTTTGAATGGAGGTGGCAGGCTCTTTCAGCAGCAGGGCACACAAGGCTGGCGAGAGGGTCAGCGAATTGATGGCGCTGATGACCGTCGAGGCCGCTATGGTGAGGGCAAACTGCTTGTACAGCTCTCCGGAGATGCCCCCAATGAAGATGGTGGGCAGGAAGACGGCAAGCATGACGAGGACCACTCCTATGATGGGGCCGGTAATCTCGCGCATGGCTTCGGTGGTGGCATCGGCGGCCGAGCGGTAGTGCCCGGTAGAGAGCAGGCGGGTGGCATTCTCGGTGACGACGATGGCGTCATCTACGACTATGGCAATGGCCAGCACCAGTCCGAACAGGGTGAGCATATTGAGGGAGAAGCCCAGCAGATGCATGACGGCCAGCGTGCCTATCAGCGAGACGGGGATGGTGATGCAGGGGATGATGACCGCCCGCCAGCTGCGCAGGAAGAGGAAGATGACCAGCACCACGAGCACCGTGGCTTCAATGAAGGTCTTCAGCACCTCGTGGATGGAGGCCGAGACCACCTCCGTGGTGTCCAGTGCCACCTCGTACCTCACCCCGACGGGCAGGGCCTGTGCCAGTTGGTCCATGCGGTTGCGCACGTCCTCCACCACCTCCAGAGCATTGGCCCCGGGCAACTGATAGATGGCAATGGCCGCGGTGGGCTGTCCGTTGACGCGCGAGATGGTGGTGTAGGTCTGGCTGCCCACTTCGATGCGGGCCACGTCACTGAGGCGCAACAGCCGCTCGCCCTGCTCCACCCGGATGATGATGCGCCCGAACTCCTCGGGAGTCTCCAAACGTCCCTTCACCGCGAGGGCATACTGGAAGGCATTGTCGTCGCCCGCACCGACGGGCTGGCCCACATAGCCGGCAGACACCTGCATGTTCTGGGCCGCCACGGCCTGATAGACCTCTTGGGGAGTGACACCACGGATGCGCATAGCCTCGGGGTCGAGCCATACGCGCATCGAATAGTTGCCCGCACCCATCACCTGCACACTGCCCACACCCGGCACACGGGCCAGCTGGTCGCTGAGGTTGAGCTGGGCGTAGTTGGCCAGGTAGAGACCATCGTAGAGCGAGTCGCCCGTCAGCGTGAGGAACATCAGGATGTCGGTGCTCTGTTTCGTCACCGCCACTCCCTGCTGCTTCACGGCATCGGGCAGCGTGGGCAGTGCCGCGTTCACCCTGTTCTGCACCATGACGGTAGCCATATCCACATCGGTGCCCACCTCGAAGGTGACGGTCAGGCGGTACTCGCCCGAGGCCGACGAGGTGGAGGCCATGTACATCATCCCCTCCACACCGTTCACCTGCTGTTCGATGGGGATGCCCACCGTCTGTGCCACGGTGTTGGCATTGGCCCCCGGATAGGTGGCCGTCACCTGCACGGTGGGCGGAGTGATGTCGGGATACTGTGCCACGGGCAGCACGCCCAGGCTGAGGAGGCCGGCCACCACGAAAAGCAGGGCCAGCACGGTGGCCAGGATGGGCCGCCGGATGAAGAAACGGGAAAAGTTCATAACTGACTGATTTATAATACTATAAAAGAGGGTTAAAAATCACCGTCAATGACACCTCGGTCTCATGTATCGTGACACCTCGGTCTCATGCACAATGACACCTCGGTCTCATGCATAGTGACACCAGTAGTCTCATACCACATGACACCAGTAGTCTCATGCTACATGACACCAGTAGTCTCATGCCACATGACACCAGTAGTCTCATGCACAGTGACACCTCGGTCTCATATATAGTGACGTCGGGGATGTCATTGATGGTGACGTCGGGGATGTCATTCTCGGCGAGTCAGTACCGGGCTGACGTGCATCCCCTCGCGCACCTTCAGCAGGGCTTGGGTCACATAGAGGTCGGTGGGCCTCAGTCCCGCCTTCACAATGCGCAGGGTGTCATCGATAAGCTCGCCCGTCTCGATGTGGCGGTAGTGCACCACTCCCGAGTCGGAGACCACATAGAGGTATTTTCCTAATTGGTCAGTACCAATGCTGGCATCGGGCACCAGCAGGGCATCGGACATGCGGCCCACGGGCAGCGTGATAGTGACGTAGGAGCCGGCCTTCAGCAGGTGGCTCGGGTCGGTGAGCACGGCACGCACGTCCAGTGTGCCGGTGCTCAGTGATATGTTGGGCGACAGATAGTCGAGCCGGGCCTGCCACTTGAGAGCTCCCCCCTCGCCCAGACGGACGGTGACGTAATAGGTGCTGTCCGCCGAGTGCTTGGTCAGCTCCTCGACGAGCAGCTGGCGCAGCCACTGGTTGTCGGCCACGGTGAAGTTCGCATACATGATGTCGTCCTTATAGATGGTGGCCATGGCCACAGGGCTTCCTCCCCCGGGGATATATGCGCCCACGCTGTAGTTGCCCTTCGTAATCTGTCCGTCGATGGGAGCCACTATCTGGCAGTAGCCCAGATCAGTGCGGGCCGTGTTCAGACTGGCCTCGGCACTGTGCAGGGCCGCCTCGCACTTCTTCACGTTGGCCTCGGCCTGGAGGAGCTGTATCTCGCTCACGGCCTCGCTCTTGATTACCTCCTGCATACGCTCGTAGCTGCTTTGGGCATAGGCCAGCTCGGCCTCGGCGGTCTTCAGCGTGGCCTCGGCCTGACGCACGGCATCGCGGTAGGGAGTGGGGTCGATGAGCCAGAGCACGTCGCCCTTGCGCACACGCTGACCGGCCGACACGTTGCTCTGGATGAGCTGTCCGCTGACCCGGCACATCACCTCCACGGCCGCATCGGCCGACAGGTAACCGGGATACTGACGGGTCAGGACGACATCCTTCACTATGGGATGGGCCACCTGGATGGGCAGCACTTCTCCGGCACTTGTAGCGGAATCACTGCCACGCTTTCCGCATCCTGCCAGGGCGGTGACCAGTGCAAGCAGGAGCAGGGGAATGGGATGTTTCATAAGTTATTGGGATATGGATTGTTATACGGTTCCTTTGTAGTTATGGTTTACAAAAGCGAATGGGGAGAGGAGGGAAAGGGGGAGTTAAAGGAGTTATCAGCCTTTCAGGCTTAGGAGTTATCACTCGCTTCGCTCGTTAGGAGTTAAAGCCAAATGCGCTGCTTATCCACTTGCCAGACTATTGGCTTTAACTCCCAGACCCAAAGGGTCGGTAACTCCTCTAACTCCTTTAACTCCTGAGAAGTCCCTCTCACTCCCACCCTCCCCCCATCGCCTGATACAACCGTACCAGATTGATGAGTGAAGCCGCCTGTGCCTGCACCAGACTCTCCTCGTAGCCAAGGAGCGAGCGCTGGGCATCAAGCACATTCTGAAAGGGCGAAAGCCCCTGTTTATAGAGGTCGAGCGAGAGGGCAAGAGCCGTCTGGCTCTGCACGAAAGCCTGGCGCGTGGCCACAATCTGCTCGATGGAGCGGGTGTAGGCACTCATGGCAGTCGAAGCCTCCTGGACAGCCTGCAGGACAGTCTGGTTATACATTGTCACCGCCTCGTCCAGTTGCTCGCGGTTCAGGCGCACAGTGTTCAACCGCTTACCCCCATCCGTCAGTGTCCAACTCATCGAAGGGGCAATCTGCCATGTCATGCTCCCGGCACGGGGCAGGCGGTCCAGCTCGGCAGAAGCATAGCCAATGGAACCATCCAGAAAGAATCGGGGCAACCACTCCTTCTTGGCCGCTCCAAGCAGGGCAGCCTGGGCATCCACTTGCCGCTCGGCCTGACGCACATCCGGCCTGCGCCGCAACAAGGAAGCAGGCACATCCACACCCACCACCTCCATATAGTCGGGCAAAGGGGCAGGCTCGGACAAAGCCACCTCCATCTGTCGGGGAAACTCCCCCAGCAGGACTGCCAGCTGGTTAAGCGTAGCAGTGATGCCGGCCTTGATGGCAGGCATCTGGGCCAATGTCCCATAATAGACCTGACGCGCCTGTGCCACATCGAGCTTTGAGGCCAACCCGCTACGGTTACGCGCTTCGGTCAGCCCGACCACAGCCAGCTGCGACTCACAGTTGTGGTTCAGCACCTCTTGTTCCTGCTGGTACTGGCGCAACTGGAAGTAGGCCGTAGCAACCTGGGCACAGAGCGAAACCATCACCCCGCGATACTCCTCCTCCGTGGCCCACAACTGTTCGCGCCGGGCCTTCACACGCTGGCGGATGCTGCCGAAAAGGTCCAACTCCCACTGCATCGAGGCCGTCAGGTCATACTGCCCGCTCCACGAACGGTTACTCCCCACATTGCCACTCGTCTGCTGGCGCGTCCAGCCGCCACTCACACCAACAGCAGGCAGCAGACTCCCCCGCTCGATATAGAGGTTAGTCCGTGCCTGCTCAATACGGTTCAGGGCAGCCTCGGCCGACAAGTTCTGCTGCATGGCCACACTGATAAGCGAATCCAGCGTGGCATCACCAAAAGCCTGCCACCAATCATCCTCCATCGGCAACTCCTGTACCAATATGTCATCCGTTTCGCTCCACCTCTCAGGCATGTCCGAAGCACTTATCTGGGCATTCACCTCCGCCACACAGACCATGGCGGATACTATAAACACACACTTTCTCATTGTCATATTTACCATGAAGTCCTTATTACTTGTTTGAAAATCTGACAATGATAACACCCTTCAAAGGCTTTTGTTCACAGTCCTCCCTATGCCCACAAACAAGAAGAGAGTGTGGCATTATAGGAACAGTCCGAAAAGTCGGTTATATATGATTGTTTATATGATGTCTCTTGTCACCCTGAGCAATAGTCGAAGGGTCTCGGAGCATTGCTGACGGTCTATAGTTTCCTTTGCAGTACCCGGAGCCCCTTCGACTATCACTCAGGGTGACAGAGACGGCATAATTTGCAACCGACTTTTCGGACTGACCCGCATGATATAAAAACAGGCACAGATTACGCGGATTAACACGGTTATTTATACCTGAACGGGCATAATCTTTCCGTGTTAATCCGCGTAATCCGTGCCTGAAATATAGGTGGATTGGATTATAAGGCACTCTCTTCAGAGCGCCCCCTCCCTCCTAATCCTTAATACTTGAAGCCATCTTTCTTCACATAGATGCGATAGTTCTTGATACCGCCGGGCACTTCCTTCTCCATGCGGGGCAGGTACTGGAAGGCAGTCAGCGTCTGCACACTACCCAAGTCAATGACAACCGTATGAGGGAACTTCACACCGCCCACAGTGCTCCAATAGGTTGACTCCTGAAGGTCGTAGAGCTTGTCGGCGGCACGATTGCCACGATTGGTCTCTTCGCTGTCGGCATACGCGATTGTCCACGGCTCGCGGCTCAGGCGCTCACCGTTCTGGTCGAGCAGGTAGCACTCTGCCATACAGGCAATCTCCTTACCATCGTGAGCATCGAGGGCCTCGATGCATACGTAGCGGCCACTGACGGGAGCACCGAACTTCACCTCCTGCCATCCGTTACCGGGAGCAAAAGCGCCCTTGGCTACGGGAGTCTCGCCTGCAAGGTTCAAGGTCTGTCCCTCCTTGCGGTGAGTCTTGGGCTTCACATTGTTCAACTTGTCAATGATGGGCTTGTCCAGTCCCTCAACCACGGGGTTGTCAGTACCCACCACGTCGAGCACAATGATTTCGTTCTTTCCCTTCTTCAACCAGCAGCCGGGCATGTAGAGTGTCTGCTGGGGACCTATGTTCCAGAAGCGGCCTATGGCATGGCCGTTGACATATACCTGACCTTTGCCCCAAGCCTCCATATTGATGAAGGTATCGCCCACCTTCTTGAGGTTGAAGTATCCGCGGTAGTAACCCATCTTGCCGGTCAGGGCATCGTGGCGCATCTCCAGTGTCATCGGACCCTCAAAGGCATTGACAGCCGTCTCATAGTCATCGGGGATGGTAGCCATTTCCCAGTTCTTGAGGTCGAAGGTGGCAGTATGGCCATTTACCTCGGTAGTGAGGAGCACCTTGTCAGTGATACCCTTGAAGTCCTTGATGGCACGGCCGAAGTTGATGCGTCCCATACCTTCGACGAGGATAACCAGCACATCGCCCTGCTTCACAGAGGGGAGCGTAAGCGAAGTTTCGTGAAGCACACGGTCCAGCTTGCCGATGTACTTGTCATTGATATATACCTGCGCATAGTCATGCCCATCCTTCAGGGTGAGGAGGCTCTGGCTCTTGATTTCGGGCAAGGTGGTAGAGTACTTCACCGTTCCCCATCCCATATCAAGGTCTTCAAAAGTCTTCACCTCACGGCTCTGCACACGGTTACGGATACCACGGTCGATGGGGACGAACTGGTCGAGCGTCACCTTGGGGAACGACACGAGAGGCATAGATGCCTTGGGCACGGCAGGCAGCTTCTTGTCAGAGAATCCGGCCATCATCTCGCGCAACTCATAGAATTTGGGAGTGGCATGACCATATTCATTGATGGGGGCATCATAGTCGTAAGAGGTCACGTCGGGGGCAAAGCCGGGCGAGTTGGCTCCTGCCCAATGGCCGAAGCTGGTGCCTCCGTGGGTCATGTAGAGGCTGAACGAAATACCTTTCTCCAACATTTCGCGCATACCTGCCACCATGGCATCGGCCGAACGGGTCTCATGACGGCCACCCCACTTGTCGAACCATCCGCTCCAGAACTCCGAACACATCAGGGGAGATTCCGGACGGAGTTCTTTCAGCTTGCGGAACTGCTGGTCGATGTTCGACCCCGTACCGAAGTTCATGGTCCACACCAGGTCGTCCAATCCGTTGTTGGTAAAGTTGCTTGCCCAGTCGCACTGGAAGAGGGTGACATCCGTAAAGCCGGCACGGCGCACAATGTCGCGGATGTTGGACACGTAAGGCTTGTCTGTGCCATACGAACCATACTCGTTCTCCACCTGCACCATGATGATGTTACCGCCACGGGCCAGCTGCAGGTCGGCCAACTGCTTGCCCACCTCCTTCTCAAAGATTTCAACCCGCTCAAGGAAATAGGGGTCGTTCTCTCTCAGACGGATATCCTTCTTCTTCAGCAACCACCAGGGCAGTCCGCCCATCTCCCACTCGGCACACACATAAGGGCCGGGGCGCACAATGATGTACATGCCATGCTTCTGGGCCAGGCGGCAGAAGGCTGCAATGTCGTTGTTTCCGGTGAAGTCAAACTTGCCCTCCTCCTGCTCGTGGATGTTCCAGAAGACGTAAAGGCAGATGGTATTCATCCCCAGCGCCTTGCACATCTTGATGCGGTGTTCCCAATAAGCCTGGGGGATACGCGGATAATGAATCTCGGCAGCCTTCACCACAAAGGGCTTGCCGTTCAGCAGGAAAGTACCCTTGCCCACCTCAAAAGTCTCGGGCTGCTTGGCCTTTCCGAACGCACTGCCCGTAGCCAACAGGGCGGCAACGAGCACCATAAGGATTTTGTTTTTCATACGATTTTTAGTTTATGATAAGTAATTTGCAAGTTATTGTCTCTCTCAGTTCACACTCTCTGCATAAGCGAGGACAAAGATAGATATTAATTATGAATTATTCAATTTTCGCAGGAAGAAAGTAACTGTTCAGCGATTCTTTTATTTTTTATTTTAAACGCAGAGACCTTTATGATAAAAAACGCAGAGGCGCGGAGGCGCAGAGTTTTCTTTTGAGTGAATAGCGGGCCATGCGGCACTACTCTTTTTAAGAACACGGAGACACAGAGGCACAGAGAAAATTTGTCATCAAGCTAATCAGGAACTTATAAAACCCTCTGTGTCTCCGCTTCTCTGTGTTCTAAAAAGGAATTTGTACTTTGTAAATGGTAAATTGCACATGTAAATCCTCTGTGCCTCTGCGTCTCTGTGTTCTGCAAAAAAAAGAAATAACCGGACATAAACAAGTAAAAAATCTTTTACCATCTATTCTTGTCACATTTCGTTGGAAAAGAAGGCCAGAAAGCGGACATATCCTTGCATAAATATACATGATAGCAAAGAGAGGACGGATTGAAAAACCGGTAGCAGACAGACGTTTCCACCCCACCTATCCTAAACATCCGAAGAAACGTAGGAGAACATCCGCCCGTGCGCACCTGAGAATCGGAAGATGCGCAGGAGAATTTCGGCAGACGTTTAGGAGCGGTTCCTCGGACGTTTAGGATAGGTGGCCCCAAAAGCCGTAATCGGACAAAGTTTGCATCCCCTCTCATACAATTCCCAAACGCATAATCATGCACCCGATTTGTATAATTATGCAGAACAAACCGCGTGAGAATCGCGTATATGGACGAACTTTTTCTTTTGCTCAGAAAAAATGAAGGAATCTCAATAATACCGCAAGTTATTGACAATTAACAACATAACAAAACTTTCTCCATTTCAGAAGCAAGAAAGGATTAACCGTATAAGAATGGTTACGGAAGAGCTCTTTTTCTGTTTTCTTTACATTATAAATCGTAAAATATTTACAAAACAACATTACCGATAATAAAACACAGAGCGGATACACAGAGAAGTTTTCCCGTAGGAAGCTGTGTCAAAAATGCCACCATTTAATTCTTCATCTGCGGATAAAAAGTGAATTATGACACAGTCCCCTACGGGAAACACCCCTGTGACTTTGCCTGCCTGTCGGCAGACCGGTACCTGAAATGTTCTCCCTTAAATTTGTATTTCGACACCCTCCTACATGCAAATGATGTGAACCGAAAGTTAGGATTGAAGGTCAGTTTGTCTGTACTATTTCATTCTGTTAACATTGTTTAAGCCTCTTTTGTGGTCTCCTGCCGAAATTAAACGGTACATTTGTCACAGATTTAAAAATAGTATTAACTCGGGGCAAGAGAAGCGTCTCTGTCCGGTACTTGAAATATGGATTTTGAGCTTTTAGCTCTTGTTCTCTTCTAACGAATACCGCCAAACATTCAACTACAGAGAACAAGCAGATGGAAGTTCACACCGCAAAGGGTGTGGACTGTTCGTGCTTGTTTGTAGTAAGGTCACTTGGCGGTAACCAGTTAGAAGGCGAGTAACGGATAGTTTGCGCCTTTTTTGTCTCCTTTAAAAATCAATTATTATGAAAAAAATCAGGTTTTGGCTGGCTACAATAGCGGTGCTGTTGTGCAGCGTTTCGGTGAGTGCACACGATTTTGAGGTGGACGGGATTTACTACAACATTACGTCAGAGACAAATTTGACGGTGGAGGTGACGTATGAAGGTCTTCATTACTATTCCGTGAGTAATGAATACACTGGAGAAGTGGTTATTCCTGAAAAAGTCACTTACAATGATAAAAATTATTCCGTGACGAGCATTGAAAGTTGTGCGTTCCATAGTTGCTCCGGCCTTACGAGTGTAACCATCCCCAATTCTGTGACGAGCATTGAAAGTTATGTGTTCTCTGGTTGCTCCAGCCTGACGAACATCACCATTCCCAATTCCGTGACGAGCATTGTAGATGATGCGTTCAGTGGTTGTATTTAGAAGCGTAGAACAACCAAAAACAATCAGAAATATCCAAGTATAAACATTTAATTATCAATACATTCTAAAAATTAACACTTTTCGGCTGCTTTTTGATGCTTCCCAAATTTCCACATATTTTTGAGACGTATTTCTGACGTGGAGAATTTGCGGGGCTTGTTTTTTGTCACACCGTGCAGACAGTTGACAAGGGTTTACAACCGTTTACGACAAGCGACAATATCCGCCCCGACATTCAGCGACGGTCACATCGTGTAGAAAGGCGACAACCGTTGACTGCCGTTTACATCCGTTCACCACTTCAGGAATACAGGATTGAAGAAATGAACCAGTAAACGATAAAGCAGTATGAAAGCAACCCGAAAATGCAGTTTTTGCGGCAAGTCCTTTGTAACCCGCAGCGGAATGCAAAGGTATTGCAGCGAGGCTTGTCAGGCAGAAGCCAGGCGAGCCAGAATGACACAGAAGAACAACCTCTTCAAGGCCGTCCGGCCAATCATGGAGATACAGCATCAGGAGTATCTCACCTTTTCCAAAGCAGCCATACTCATGGGCTGTTCCCGACAGTACATCTATAAACTTGTAGCCATGGGCAAGCTGAAAGCCTCACGCATCAGCAACCGCATGGCATTCATCCGCAGAGCCGACATCGAACGGATGCTGGAGGGAAATCCCTACCACCGCATCCTGCCCGGCAGCACTTCCACACCGAAAAAATCCGCTTCATCTTCCTTTCCGGGCAAAAAAGAAAAAAGGGAAAAGGGAGGCGATGAGATTTTGGACTTCTATTCCGGTGAAGAGGTAATGTCCCTTTATAAAGTCAAGCAGTCATGGCTCTATACCACCGCCAAACGCAACCGCATCCCCATCTGCCGCATCGCTGGAAAGAACTATTACAGCAAGAAGCATGTTGACGAGTTCTTCGGCGTTGCAGTTGATATGGACAGTATTACCGACTGGCTCCTGACTGAAGAAGCGGAAGAGCAGTTCGGCATGAAGCCTGCCGCACTCCGGGCATACGCCTACCGGCACAGGATACCGACCAAAAGAGAATACGGCCGCACCTATTACTCCAAGTCCCATCTGGACGAACTCCGCAGGACTGACCTTGTGAACGACGAGCGTTATTACACCGTGGAACAGGTCCGGCAGATTTACGGGCTTTCCTCAGCCAACATCTGCCATATCGTCAAGGTTAAGCACATCGAAAAGATAAAGGTCGGCGTGAAGAACCTGCTTCTGCGCTCCGACGTGGAGCGTGTCATGGCTGAAAGGAACAAATAACCGCAAGCAACCGCCATTACCCGAAAATTATTTCAAAATGATTGTCGTGGAGATATTCACGGCTGTTTCACGTTGTTCCTTTGCCACCGTGAACACGGAGACACCTCCGGAAATGTACAACCAGTTAAAACATCATCAATATGAGTAAATGCAAGACAGTAACCTTGCGCAAGCGCAAGATCAAGAACGGTACACAGTATTCGCTGTGTCTGGACTATTATCCCGGCTACCGTGACAACACCACCATGAAAGTAATAACACGTGAAGCTCTGGGTATTTACATTTTTGCTAAACCTGCCAACCAGCAGGAGCGTGACTTCAACGCACGCATGATGAAGAAGGCAGAGATACTCCGCAACAGGCGTTACGAAGCCATCTTCAACGAGAACAACGGCTTCTTTGACAAGGCCAGGATGAAAGGGGATTTCCTCGCCTACTTCAAGGAACTAGCAGACAGAAGGAATATCAAGTGGCAGCACGTCTACAAACACTTTGAACGGTTTGTAAATGGCAAATGCACCTTTGAAGAGGTGGACGTGGACTTGTGCCGCAAGTTCATGGAGTACCTGCTGAACGCTCCCCAGACCATACATACCAACCAAAAGCTGCATATCAATTCTGCGGCGGGCTACTGGTCGGCTTTCCGTGCCGTCCTGCACACGGCCTACCGTGACAGGAAGATAAAGGAGAATCCCAACGGCTTTCTGGACCGCATCGAGAGTATTCCCACCATGAGAGAGCATCTGAGCCAGGAGGAACTGATACGGCTTGCCGAAACGCCATGCGAGGAAGAGGTTCTGAAAAGAGCTTTCCTTTTCGCCTGCCTGACGGGATTGCGGAAGAGCGACATCAGGCAGCTTACCTGGCAGCAGATACAGCCGTACACCAACGGCAAGATGTTTGTGACCACCCGTATGCAGAAGACGAAGCAGATCGTACACAACCCCATCAGTGATGAAGCCTACGGACTGCTCGGGGAACGGCATGAAGGACTTATCTTCGAGGGCTTCAAGGACAAGATGCTGCAGGGCCCCCTGAAGCGTTGGCTGTCGGCGGCAGGCATAACCAAGAAGATAACCTTCCATTGCACCCGGCATTCATTCGGAAGCCTGCACGTGGAAATGGGTACGGACATGGCTGTCATACAAGCCTATCTGGGACACAAGAACATTACCACCACACAAATCTATTCCAAGATGGCAGCACAGCAGATGTGTGACGTGGTGGACAAGATAACCCTGAAACGCAAGGAGGCATAGGCCTGTTTCAGGGCATTCAGGGGGAGCGGTTATTGCGTGCAGGCTTTAACCGCTCCCTCAGTTTCTGATGGCACCATTCCTTAAAAAGTTCATTATCGTATGATATTTTGGTATGATTCCGGACTTTTGGTGAAAAACATTGAAAAAGAAACCGCCAACCAAGACTAATGAGCAATAATTGGAAGAATACCATTAAATTTGCAAAGACCTGACAGTTACAAGTAATAACCGAAAAAAACGATATGGAACCAACGATAAAGGACAAATACATCATTCTGGGATTCATCGGCGTTGCCATCTGCCTGATTTCCTTTTTTATCACATTGATTGTCTCCGCAAGTTTCAATCAGGACAATTTTGTAAGGCTGATTGTCTTTGTATGCAGCAACATTCTCGGCTGGCTGTTCTATCTCTCTTTCCAGACGGTCATTTTCGACTCATACGAGATCTGGAAACTTAAGTCCGGCAAGAAAAAGGCATCTGCCGGAATCATAAAGGCTCAGGAAGAACAGCCACAGGATGCGAATGAACTTGCAGCTCCGACATCGATACCGACAGGCGGGGAAGCAACCCCGGATATAAAACCGATAGAGATTGCCATTGCCCCGGAACTTCACGAAAAGAACCGTGCCAGCTATGAGGACAGACAGAAGCAGGAAGAGGCGGAACGGATCCGCATGGTCATGGAGTACATCCACTTCGTCATGCCCCGTATTGCCGACAAGGAGACCGTCAACCATATCTGTGCCGAGGTCAACAAGTGGATGTGCCTTCACAGCTACAAGCCCAAGCCGATAACAGGACGGCTGACCCGGGAGATTACCAACATTCCGCTCCGCCATTTCGTGTGGAACATCTCCGAGCGTTTCATGTACAAGAAATACTACAACGGGGACAACCGTGCCAATTTTATCAAAACCCTTTTTCCACGTGAGTTTGCCGACACGGATATAGCGACCATAAAGAACTTCAAGGTCGATCCGTCAAAGACGCTGATTCCCATTGACGAACCCGAAAACGGCTGTCTGGACTTCCATTATCCCGAAGATTATGCACGGGAAGTGAACAGTTGACCGTTTTCCGGGGATATAACAACAATAACGACAAGTATCAGGCAACACGTAACAGCCTGTATTCCATTATTTCCCGAATAACTTTGCCCGTCATTCACGGTTGGGCATCGTTATTCGGGAATTATTTTGCAATGACCTTTCGTGAAGATATTCACGGTCATATCATTGTGGTCCTTTGCGCCAAGCCTTACAAAAGAGGCGAGTACGCAAATGGAAAAAACAGTGATTACATTCAACGACCTTCCCGAGGTCGTAGCCCAGCTTCGGGACGAAGTGATGAGCTTGAGAAGCCTGCTTACCGAGCAGCGCAGTGTGAATAATGCAAAGGCGGTGGACACCCATGTCCCCATGTCCGTGGATGAAGCGGCGGAATATCTCGGTATTCCCAAGGGAACGCTCTACATGAAACTGTCGGACGGAAGCATTCCGGCCACCAAGCCCGGCAAACGCTATTGCCTTTACCGTGACGAACTGGACAGATGGCTGGAATCCTCCCGCAAGAATCCCGTACCTCTGTCCGATGAGGAACTCAGCGAATCCATGTCCTCCTCCCACCGTCGCAAGCCCGGTCAACGTAACTGGTAAGAGCCATGGAAGATGACAAGAACTATATCAGCATGATACATGGCGACCTGACGAGGGCAGCCCAGATGCAGAACGGTATGCCGGAAAATATCGGTGTGATGAGCATAAAGACCGCCAACCGGACCATACTTGAAGCATCGCAGCTGCCCACGCCCCGTGCGTTGTGGGACAGTTTCTGGTACGAGGGGGAACTGTCCTGCCTCTTTGCGGATTCCAACGTGGGGAAATCCATCCTTGCCGTGCAGATAGCCGACCGTATCGCTCGGACTGACAACGTGCTTTATCTGGACTTTGAACTCTCTGAAAAGCAGTTCCAGCTCCGCTATACCGACGAGTACGGAAAGCCTTACACCTTTCCCGAAAGGCTGTACCGGGTATCGCTTGACTGCGACGCCCTTCTGGATGCCGACTTTGAAGGGACAATCATCGGCAGCATCGAACAGATGGCACAGCAGACCCGCTGCAGGATCTTCATCGTTGACAACCTTACTTACCTGTGCTGTGCCATGGAGAAAGGCGATGCGGCGGGACGGCTAATGATACAGCTCAACAATCTCAAAAAGAGATACGGGCTTTCCATCCTTGTCCTGGCACACACACCCAAGCGTTCACTGGACTGTCCCATCACGTCCAACGACCTTGCCGGAAGCAAGCGGCTCTACAATTTCTTTGACAGCGTGTTTGTCATCGGGAAAAGCGCACTGGACGGAGAACTCCGCTATGTGAAGCAGCTCAAGGTCCGTTACGGGACATTCTCGTACGATGCCGACAATGTGATTGTCTATGAGATTGAGAAAACGGACGCCTTCCTGCAATTCGTGTTCAGGGGCTATTCAACCGAAAAGGAACACCTGAAGAAACCGGGTGACAACGAATCGGGACAAAGGGATTGCCTTATCCTGCAACTGTCCCAATCAGGGAAGTCAGTCCGGGAGATAGCCTCGCAGGTCAATTGCGGCAAGTCCACCGTCAGCCGGATAATCCAGCGCAGCAAGGAGGACAGGAACGCGGCCGTCCCGGGTGTCTCGCTGTCCCATCCCAAGGAGAACGGGACAATGGGACAGGTGGGACAGCGGGACAAACAGTAGAAAACCAATCATCAAAAAAAGTCATGAGCAACTATTCATTACAGAAATATAAAGGAACGTCAACACGGCATACCTGTCCGAATTGCGGGGACAGACGTTCCTTTGCCTACTACGTGGACGAAAGCGGTACGCCCCTTCACCCGTCAGTCGGCAGATGCAACCACGAAAGCGGCTGCGGGTATCATTATACGCCCAGACAGTATTTTCACGACCACCCCGAATGCCGGACCGCCGGTGATTTCTCTTCCGGCAGGCAATGTATGGCGCAGAAGCCCAAGCAACCGCTGCAACAGACAGCCATCGGTTACATACCGCCACACTATGTGGAGAAATCGCAGAGCTTGCATAGCAACTTCTGCCGTTTCCTTTCAGTACTGCTTGATTCCTATTACGGCAGCAAGGCAAAGGAAGTGCTGGAACGGTTGATGGAGGATTACCGTCTGGGAGCTACCCGTGACGGTGCGGTCATCTTCTGGCAGATTGACCGGGAGAACAAGGTACGGACAGGCAAGGTGATGCAGTACAATCCCGGGGACGGACACCGTGTAAAGGACGGACAGACATCGGCAGTGAACTGGATACACAGCATACTGAAAAGGCAACGGGTACTGGCGGAGGGATGGCAGCTTTCCCAATGCCTTTTCGGGGAACACCTGTTGAGTGTCTATCCTGACAAGGTGGCGGTTCTGGTGGAATCCGAGAAGAGTGCCGTTATCGGTTCCGCCCTCTTCCCCGGCTATGTATGGCTGGCGGCAGGAGGCAAAAGCCAGTTGCGGGAGGAAAAGCTCCGTGTGCTGACCGGGCGGACCGTGCTTCTCTTTCCGGATGCCGATGCCTATGCCGAATGGAAAGAGCGTGCCGATGACATGACCTTCTGCAAGGTGATGGTGTCTGACCTCATAGAGAAGAACGCAACGCCGGAGCAGAAGGCGGCACATATCGACATAGCCGACTGGATAATCTTCCAGATCCGGGAAAGCAGGATAAATTGTACAGCCGACCATCTGGTGGAAGCGGAAAGAATCCTGCAAAGGATGATAGAAAAGAACCCCGCCCTTCAAAAGCTGATAGATGATCTGGGGCTTGTGCTGGTCGGTGCATCCTCAATCGGCAGCGGTGACGGAACCCCTCCTTAACGGAGGAGAGCGGAAACCGAAGGTTGTAGTGTACGGACAATGGCTTGCCATTGATATAGCCCACTATAACTACACGCTTCGCTTTCGTAGTTGTGGGCTCTCCCGAGGGGATTAAGGCTTTGCCCTAATAACCCACTCAGAGCGTTTCTCCCCTGAGAACCCAGAGCAAAGAGTGACCCTCTCTTTGCAATCTCCGCTTATGGGTTGCACCCCTAAGAACCCCCATGCTGTTGGTCACGACAGACAGATAGCGGAAGCAAATGACACAATGACCAAGCAACCAAACAACCAAATTGTAACCAATAAAAAGAATAACTATGGCAACCAAAAGTAGTATACATATCAAGCCTTGCAACATCACATCCAGCGAGGCACATAACCGCAGGACTCCCGAATATATGCGTAACATCAGGGATTCCAAAATCTATATAGTTCCTGAACTCTCGGCCGATAACGAGCATTGGATAAATCCGCACTTCTGCAATGTCGGTTTGCAGACGCATTATGACAACATCAAACGGATGGTCAAGGAAAAGACAGGACGTGCTATGCAGGAGAAGGAACGTGAACGCAAAGGCAAGAACGGAAAGATTGTCAAAGTAGCCGGATGCTCGCCCATCCGTGAAGGTGTATTGCTTATCAAGGCAGATACCACTCTATATGATCTTCGCAAATTTGGCGATGAATGCCGACAGCGTTGGGGAATCACGCCCATGCAGATTTTCATGCACAAGGATGAAGGGCATTGGCTGAGTGGAGAACCTGATGCAGATGATAAGGAGAGTTTCAAAATCGGTGGTCGTTGGTTCAAACCCAACTATCACGCCCATATCGTGTTCGATTGGATGAACCATGATACGGGCCAAAGTTGCAAGCTCAATGATGATGATATGATGGAAATGCAGACATTGGCTTCCGAAATCCTATCAATGGAGCGAGGACAATCCAAGGCCGAGACAGGCAAAGAGCATTTGGAACGCAATGACTACATCATTGAAAAGCAGAAATCTGAACTCCGTAACTTGGATGCCGTAAGGCGATACAAGGAGTATCAGGTGAAAGTAGCCGAGCAGGAGGTTCAGGAAGCAGAGAGTATAACACAAGCCCTACGTAATGAAGCTCTGCAAAAAGAGAAGCAGAGTGAAATGCTTGACAAGGCTATCAGCGATAAACGCTCCAAACTGAATAAGGAGAAAGGAATCCAGTTGCTCGGTGCAGTTGCGGATTGGGCTACAGGAAAGTCCAAAGCCCTTAAAGGTGATATTGAGGACTTGAAACTTGACTTGGCAGAGGCTCACGAAGCAATAGCCGAAGAGCGTAAACGGACACAGGCAGAAACCGCCAAACTTGAAGCCTACAAGAAAATTGTTGCACAACAAATGGAAGGTGCCGTACGCAATGCTGTACTCAAAAAGGATGATGAGATTCGCAATTTGAAGGAACGTATATCATGGAGGAACAAGATGCTGGGGATGTTTACAAAACTACTGGCACGAAATAACGCTACCTTCAGGAATACTATTGATATAATCATCAGTTTTGCCAAGGATACTTATCGTAGCATCTACAGCCGAGAGGAAGCAAAGACCATTAAAAATGTGATGGAAGCCTTTGGCAAAGACAAGGAGGACTACAGAGCTATCGGAACTTTCCTCGTATTCACGGCAGACAACAAAGAATCTCTATCCAATAGCGAGTACAGCAAGGCTGTTCGCGAAGTGGATGATGTCGCTATCGGTAGATATGAGCAGGCTCAGAAGCGTGGAAACTCATTGAAGTTGTAATCAAGTGCACTTAGATGATACAATTCATTGAAAGAGTTGCAAAGGTAAGCGTGTTTTGTTGACCTTTGCAACAAATAAACCGAATAAGATTTTGGTAATCCGATAAAGGAGCCGATTCTAGGAACTCAAAAATCAATATTAACGAAACCCGTCAGCATCCTATGTGTCTGCTGGCGGGTCACTTTTATTATTAAGAGCCGACTTTACGCAGTATAATAACACAATTATTGGTCATTTATTCCATCAAATAAAGATTTCTTGTTATATTTGCAAGCGAAAAAGCTTGTAATTGACAGAAACAAGCTAATAGACTTGTAATAATAGAAAACAAGTAATATCACTTGTAAAATAGAAAAGAGTATGTATGCAACAATATCAGCCGATGTAGTATCATCAACTTCTCTCTCAAAAGATGCTATGATTGAGCTCAATGAGAGGCTGAAAAAATGTCTGAGCACTTTAGAGTTACGTTACCAAGGATTTTGGGGGCGTATTGTTAAAGGTGACTCTATAGAGTGTGTTATGGATTGTCCTGAGGACGCTTTTGAAGCAGCACTCATATTAAAGACTCTGGTCAAATCATTTGAACCAAGTGATGTTAATGATTCGAAAAGATTTAACAGATATGGGCTTCGAATAGCTATCGGCATTGGTGAAATGAAGACCATTGACCGTAATTTAGATATGATGGATGGTGATGCCATTTATCGTTCAGGACGTACATTGAGCAAACTGAAAGGAAGAGCCAAGTATTCATTTGCAATCTCAATGGAGAATGAAGAATATGAACAAGCATTGCAGGTGATACTAACCTTGGTTAATCAACTATTGAATAACGCAACGGCACGTAAATGCGAAACCCTATGTGAAAGAATACTTGCCTCTGATACCAGTAAGACTGCTGAGAAAATGGGGATATCCGTTTCTGGAGTCAATCAAACATTGAAGGATATTGGCTGGAGTGCAATAGAACAAGCAATTATTTATTACCGAAAAATAGCAAAACAACTATGATACACTATTTAATCTTCAATCTGATCATTGCCCATATCTTGGGAGATTTCTACTTACAGACCAAGAAGTCATGCGAAAACAAATTCCTTTATTCTGTTCAAGGTAAAAGTTTGTGGCTACATTCTTTGATTATAGGAGTTTTATCGTGGATAGCCATATGGGATTTTCGTGGATGGTGGCTTGCCCTTAGTATAATGGTAATACACTTTTTGACAGATTGGTTAAAGTCTTATGTGCAATCAAAAATGGGAGTTCTTACTACAAATGCCCAAAATGAAGTTATTCCGGGGGAAAACAAACGAAATGATTTGTGGATATTTCTCGCTGACCAAATTGTGCATATTGCTATAATAGTCGTGGGTGCTTACATTTGGTTTTCAGCGTACCGCCATTGGAATAACGATTGGAGCCTTCCTGAATGCTTGCAAGAATTAATCATAAATCATCCTCTAAGATTAAAGACTATGGTAGGTTTATTGTTGGCATTAAAGCCTGCAAATATCTTGATATTGCTTATTCTTGAAACTTGCAAAGTCAATGTAAACCCAACAAAAAATGATGAACACGGAAATTTCCATTCTGGAGAATTGATTGGCTGGTTGGAGCGTGGACTTATACTTGTATTTGTTATTATGTCTCAATATGAGGCCATCGGTTTTTTAATTGCGGCAAAGTCTATTCTTCGTTTTAGCGAAGCATCTAAAGGTGATGAAAAGTCAGAATATGTACTGACTGGAACTTTGCTTTCATTGGCAATTGCTCTGTGCTTAGGTATACTTGTCCTAAAAATGCAATTATAAAATCGGTATACCGACAAATTGGAAGAATGAACCACTTTGACGGTAAATAGCGAGTCTGCCAGTAAATGGCGCGAACAAGCAACGCATATTACATGCAATTCAAATTGACAATACACTGTCTGTCCTTAAACTTCAAGTTCTAACCAATATTCCCCTACGAACCTTGCAGCGAGAAATAAATGAACTGATTGCACTTGGGGTACTCGAAAAAGGAGGAACAAGAAAAAATATTATTTGGAGTATAAAGAATATGTAAAAGTAACCAAGTGCAAGGCAAAATGGTAACCAAGTAACTAAGTCGAATAGAAAAAGTAACCAAGTACCGAGTGAAAAGCAACCAAGTCGTTCTAAATAGCAGAAGCGACAAGAAAACTCATAAATAACAGAACCCGTCAGCATCCCATAAGAACTGCTGGCGGGTCGCTTTTAACGTTAGAAGAGTATTTAATTCAACAAGCCACTTTTTTTCTTATAATCTAGGAAGCGTAGATATTGATTAACTTTTGCATCAACAAATACTTGCTCGGATTGTAACCATAGGGTTTGAGCTTCCAGATAATCGGTTAAACTCTCTTTCCCTACAGTATATTGGCTACTGCTAACACGGAGATTTTCGGTTGCTGACTGTCGACCTGATTCTGCAAGGTGTAATTCATAGGCTGCCTCATCTAAATTGTTTATGGCTTGTGTTACCTCAAGTGTCATTAATTCAAGTTTTTCACTCTCTTCGGCTTGTGATTGTCTATATTGCATCTGTGCTGAACGATATTTTGCGTGAGAGCTAAGGTTGAATATCGGAATAGAGAGTTGTACCCCCACGGCAAAGTTCCAATCATTAAACAATTTACTGCCATTAAGTTGCGCCCCATTTATATAGCCATACTGCCCAATAAGCCCTATCTCTGGCAATATTTCTCCCTTTGCCATATTTACCTTTTGACGCATAAACTCGCTCTTTTGCGAAAGAAGTTGCACTTCAGGGCGTAGAGATATATCCGCATTCGCATTGTTGTAGTGTGGGATAAATATGTTATTGTCAACCTCTATTTGTGTAGTTAATGTATATCCAATGTAATGACATAAATTCATCGTTGCAAGACGTAATGCATTCTCCGCTCGTCGTAGATTAAGTTCACTCTCGTTTAACTTGACCTCTACTTTTAACACATCATTATGCGATTTAATTCCTCGCTCAAAAGCCTTATCAACTGTACGTTTCAACTCAACAAGCAATCCATTATAGGCCGTAGCAACCTTACACATCTCTGATGCTCGCACTACATTTGCATAGGCTTGTGCTGTCTCGAAAATTACCTCAGACTCCGTCAGTCTGTGGCTTTGAAGAGCTATTGACTCGCCTAACTTACCCATCTTATGACCCGCTATAATCTTTCCTCCCATAAAGATAGGTTGTTTGAATTGTACCCCTGCACTATAAACCCAATCAACACGATAATTAATATCGATTCCTGGGAAAAAAGCACCTGCTCCCGTAGGCAATCCATCCATTCCCACGACAGGCAACAAACCGCCTTCCATACCTAATGTACCCTCGGCTGTGGAATAGAGGCTACCGCCGGTCAATGCCACCGTCGGAAAGTAGTTTGATAAAGTGGCTCTTTTTTCATATTTAGCCGATTCTATCTGAAAATTAGAAGCTTCAATTCGTTTGTTATGACTCTTTGCCAATTCAAGACACTCGTCAAGAGTCAATCTCTCTTGTGCCATAGTACATATTGGCACTATGAGTAACATAAATATGATATTCAGTTTTTTCATTTCTTAATCCTTATTTTAAAAAACAATGCATAAAATATCGGCAAGTATATGAGTGTTGCGAGTGTAGAAAACAACAAGCCACCCATTATGGTCACTGCCATTGAACCGAACAAATCATCCGATAGAAGGGGTATCATACCAAGTATGGTAGTTAGTGATGCCATCATTACGGCTCTTAATCGAGAACAAGAACTCTCTATAAGTGCAGTATGAGCTTCCACTCCACTCTCTAATTGGGCACTTATCTCATCCATCAACACAATGCAGTTCTTGATGAGCATACCAATTAAACCCAATGCGCCTACAATAGCACAGAAGTTAAAAACCTTACCACTGATAAACATAGCACCGACAATTCCAACGGCCAATAGAGGAATACAACAGAGTATCACCATCGGCTTACGATAATCTTTAAAGAGCAGTATCAGAACTGCAATTATCAAAACTATGCATAGCGGATAACTCTTGAACAGATAGTGTAGCGTCTGAGAACTAGCCTCCTTTTCGCCACCCCAGCGAATGGTATATCCATCAGGAAACTCCATCTGCTCTATTTTACGCTCTATAATCTGTTGAGCTGCTTCCGTTTCAATGCCATACACAGGTGAACACATAATGGTCTGCGCTCTCTGACCATTGTGTCGAGGTATTACAGGATATTCCCACTCTATCTCTACACCACTACCAAGCTCGCGCAGAGGTGTCGTTTTCATAACCTCTTCAACTACCTCTTCCCTGGAAATTACGCCACTTTTGATTTTGAGTAGCATCTCCTCAGTAAGCAGACCGCTTATATTAGGGAGTAGAGAAAAGATTGGGACATTCTCCAAATTGTCAATTGGACTGCCATCTGCTTCTTCGCATTTCAGATATATTGTATTCTCGTTGCGTCCTTCATAAAATTTGCCAATAGGTATACCTCCTGTGGCAGTTAGCAACGACATGGATATATCCTCTCTGTTGATACCTGCTCTACGAGCCAAATTTTGCTTGTAATCGACAGTGTAGCATGGTATTTTATCATCCCAATCAGTGGTAATAAGGCAGACCTCTGGACTCTGTTCCATTATATCTCGAATCTGATCGGCTAGATTATTCAACACAGCGGGGTCTGGACCGAGAACCTGCACCTCAATAGGATATTTCTTGTACATAATATTGTACTTCTTTACCTTCACATATGCATCAGGGTAGTTGGTTGAGAGATAGTTTTGAATATCTACTATATTTTCGTCAATGCTTTTTGCCGAAGTGAAGGATACTATCAACTCACCATACGACAAGGAAGGTGTAGCAATACTACGCACAAGGTTATAGCGAGCAGGAGTTCCTCCTAGGGAGGTGGTAATATCAGTTACTTCATCTCGACTTTTGAGATAAGCCTCAATTTCGGACAAATCGCGCTCAACCCTTGTATAATTGATGTTTTCAGGGAGCTTGTACTCAATGTAGAGTTGGTCATATGTCATATCTGGGAAGAACCCTTGTTTTAGATAACCGTAACCAATAATACTGCCAACAATTAAGGTTATCCCACAAATAAGCATTGACAAACGATGTCTAAGACCAAATCCAAGTAGAGAGCGTAATAAACGGTAAATCCACCCATTGTATAATTGTCCGCTCTCCTGACTTTTAGGTTGTTTGAGCCACAAACTAGCCATTAACGGAACATGGGTAAGAGCTAAAATCCAACTTAACAGTAGGCTTACGGCCATCACAATAAAGAGATCTCGGATATAAACTCCAGCCGTGTCAGGAGACATGAATATTGGCAAAAAAGCAAGTATGGCGATAAGAGTCGCACCTAACAGAGGCATTGCTGTTTTCTTGCCAATTGTGGTTAGAGCCTCTTTTCGTGGCTTGCCTATACTAAGATCCACCAATATACCATCGATAATGACTATGGCATTATCTACAAGCATTCCCATAGCCAATATGAACGTCGCTAATGATACACGCTGCATAGATCCTTCAAATACACCAAGGAACAGGAATGAACCTATAACAATTGTAAGAAGACTGACCCCGATGATTACACCGCTACGGAATCCCATAGTCAGCATCAATATGACCAAGACTATAATAATGGACTCAATCAAATTTACAAAAAATGATGATAAGGCATCTGTTACTCTTTCTGGTTGATAGAAGATCTTATTATACGCAATGCCTATCGGCAGATGGCTCTTAGATATCTCTTCCAATCTCGTTTCTACAGCCTTGCCAACTTTCGTAATATCAGTTCCTGATGCAGCAGCAATAGCTATGCCCAATGCTTTTTCTCCATTGTATTTAAGCTGGTTGCGAATTGGTTCCGAGAATCCAGATTCGATATCAGCAATATCTGTCAGTCGCAATTGGTCATTCTCATGTCCTTGAATGATCATTTGACCAATCTGATCAATAGTTCTGAATCTATCAGCAACAGTTACACGTACGCGATTATCTCCATTGTCATAATATCCAGCATAGAAAATATTGTTATGACCCTTTAATGTAGCGATAACCTCTGCAGGCGATACACCGAGTGATGCCATCTTTTCAGGTAACAATGCAATGTTTACAACCTCTTCTTTTTCGCCATAAACAGTAACTCGTCCAACACCATCTATGTTTGTCAGTTCACGTTGGATAAGATTTGCATAGTCCGACAATTCACGCTCACTATATCCATCACCAGTAAGAGTATAGAACATTCCATATACAAGGTTAAAATCGTCTTGTACCTTTACTGTAACTCCATCCGGCAATGTGGATGAAGCATCGTTCACACGACGCCTTAACATGTCCCAACATTGCTCCAAATCTTTGTCCTTAGTAGTAGGATATAGCTCTACATTTAGAATTGCAACATCATTGCGAGACCAACTCTGCACATATTTCACATCGTCAATAGTTCTGATTACCTTCTCTAAAGGGTCTGTGACTTCAAGTTCCATTTCAGATGCAGATGCACCTGGGTATGTGGCTACTACCATCGCCACTTTGACCTTTATCTCTGGGTCTTCCAACTTGCTCATATCGTATGCCGAGTAGAGTCCTCCGAGCAAGAGTATGACAACTAAAAACCATACGAGGTTTTTGTTGTTAAACGCCCACCGTCCAAAATCTATCATAACATTCCTCCTATATTAGTTGCACTCTTTGATTGCAATGGTTTTACTTTTTGATTATTTTTTAGGTTCTTTACTCCAGCTGTAACAATAATATCTCCATATACCAGACCTTCTGTTATTGTAGCAGTTCCGTTAAGGTGCAATGACGAAACGATAACCTGACGAGGTTCTACAACTTCATTTTTATAAATCCACACATAACTTTTGTCATTATGGCTGAATAATGCACTCGCAGGAATAGTGACTTCACTTGAGTTCTGATTTTTAAAAGTAGCATTCACCATTGCAGACATCCCTACGGTTGGCTTTACTTTTATAGAGTCTGGCAATGTCAAACGAACGGAGTATAATTGATTAGCGTTGGCATTAGGGCTTACGCTGACCATTGTTAAGGCAATAGGCTCATCGTGAAAATCGAATTTTACAGAGAATGATTCAACGTCTGCTAATCTCTGATATGTTGATGCTGGTACATAAATCTCAACCTCTGGCATATCAGATGATATAACAGTCATAATAGGCATACCCGCACTAACAATAGTAGGAGGATCAAACAGACAAGTTTTGACAAAGCAATTAAACGGTGCATAAATCTTAGTATCCGCAAGTTGATTCTTAGCATTCTCATACTTTGCTGTAATCTGCTGTAATCCGTAACGGGCTTTATCATAATCACTTGGTGTAGCCACACTATCAGCATACAAGGCAAAGACTCGTTCAGCCTCAGCTTTTATACCAAAGTATTCTGGTTCTACGGCTTGTAACTGTAACTCATAATCGCGAGAATCCATTTGGGCTATCAACTCTCCTTGCTTAATGTATTGTCCTTCCCTGACATATAACCGTTGTAGTGTTCCACTTACCTTAAATGCGATATTGACTTCTTGTGAAGCCTTTATTTTGGCAGGGAACTGTAATATTTCCTGATAAGTGGAACTTTTGATAGTATCTATCTTTACCCATCCACCTTCATTTGTGGCTTTTTGATCATTATGGCAACTACTTAGCCCCATAGTGACAACCACAATACACAACTTAAATAAAACCTTTTTCATCTTAATATTATTGATTTTGTAATTTAGTGCAAAATTAGTGTTATGATATGTCTCTATTATGTACAAAATTTACACTAATATGTGCAATATGTTTGTTTTTGCAATCTTTAACGGTTGTTTTTAATCTTATTTTGGTATTTTTGTACGAAATATTGAATGAAATAAAATTAAGTTAAATATAATGGATAATATTCATAGTATCGAAATTATTGATGTAACGAAAGATTTTGTAGATAGCAAATATCCAGTTATACATAGCGACAAGAATGGATTTCTCTTATGCAAACAAGGGAGTATTCAACTATTACTTGATGATAGTACTTTTAACATCAATGCGGGTGACTTATATATTTACCCACCATTCTCGCAAACCTTTATAAAAGAGGTTAGCTATGATTTTTTAGGTGTGGTTGGTATTGCGGATTTTGACTTTGTTTTATCCACTATCATTCAGGTTTCAAATACCCAACAACATATATACATCCGCAGTAGACCTTGTGTTACCTTGAATCAACATCAGCAACGAAACATAGAAGAACTTATATCTGTAATGAAAAATAGAATTGCTGAGATCGATCGCCCATTAAGAGCACAAATCTTATCAGCATTGGTGCAAACCGTATGCTTTGAAATTTTAGATGCATATTTAGACGGTTTGAGTATTAGTCCCTTATATCAAAATCAACGAGATAAGATATTTCATAGATTTATTCAGGATTGTTTTATGCATTTCAAGAAACATAGAGAAGTAAAATTCTATGCGGAGTTGCAACACTTGACTCCTCGATATTTTTCAACTGTAATACGTGAAGTCTCGGGGAAGACGCCTATGGATTGGATAAATCTCTCTATTATCACCGAGGCAAAGAAATTGCTTGTGACCCCAGATCTTAATATCAAGGAAATTGCCATACAACTGAATTTTGAAGATCAATCACTTTTTGGAAGATACTTTAAACGCATCACGGGATTATCACCTTCGAACTTTAGAGCCAAACAAAATATAGCATGTAAGCGCCATTGAATTTTGTTATGAGAGTGCAATTCTTATATTCTTTGAGTTGCGAAATAAAACATCATCCGTTTACCCTCTTTTGTCGGATGCAAAGGTAGCCAAACCTCTTTTAGAATAAGAAAAGGTCAGGCGGTAAACCGTTTGGAGCAGTTTCTTCCTCCGTTGGAGAGTAAACAGCTCCAAAACCTTTTCCT
>JAFQBB010000028.1 GCA_017416805.1 Bacteroidaceae bacterium | reverse complement strand
GCAGGTGGTATTCTCACCAACACGAATCAGAATGCAGCTTATCTCCGTAACCCGGCACGCGATGCAGTCATCGCTATCGACGGTGTATACAGCAATCCGGCAGGTATCGCTTTCTTGCCGCAGGGCTTCCATTTGTCACTCAGCTGGCAGGCTGCTTTCCAGAAGCGTCAGATTGACGCCAACGGTGATTTGTTCAAATTGAACGGTGGAAATGCTGACAAATATTTCGAAGGTACAGCCAAGGCTCCAGTGATTCCTTCGTTCCAAGCCGCTTATGTAATCAATGACAAGTGGTCTGTATCGGCTCAATTTGCTATCGGTGGCGGTGGCGGTAAGTGTGAATTCGACAATGGCTTGCCAATGTTTGAAGAATTGGTTGGAGGTAAGTTGGCTCCCCAAATTGCAGGAGGTGTTGCTCCATATGCTATGTCTCAAAACCTCATAGGAGAACAATATATCTATGGATTCCAAGTAGGTGGTACATATCGAATCGTAGATAATTTCTCTGTTTTTGGTGGAGTTCGAGGTGTTTTGGCTAATTGTGGTTATGAAGGATCGATTTCAAATATTTCTATAAGTGGGAATAATGCAGCCTTTTACGCTAATGCTATGCAACAAGCTGCTGCAGGTGCACAGCAAGCGGTAGCTGAAGGTAATGCAGAGTTGGCAGCTAAACTGCAAGCACAAGCCACAGCAGCTGGTACGGCTGCTTTCCTGATGGGTGATTATGTACTCGACTGCTCACAAAGCGGTTTTGGTATTACTCCAATTATCGGTTTGGATTGGAACTTGGGTAAGTTGAATTTAGCTGCTAAGTATGAATTCCGTACAAAGATTAATTTGGAAAACGAAGCTGATAACAGTGAAAATGTTATCGCTTTGGCACAGCAACCTGGCGGTGAAAGTTTTGCCCAATATTTGGACGGCAACAAGGTTCGTTCGGACATTCCGGCTCTCTTGACTTTGGGTGCTCAGTATCAGTTTACCGATGCTGTACGTGCAATGGCAGGTTTCCACTACTATTGGGACAAGGATGCCAAGGGTAGCCCAATCAAAAACGGCAAGAATACTTGGGAAGCATTGCTCGGCATCGAATGGGATGTGAACGACAAGATTATGTTGAGCCTCGGCGGTCAACGTACAGACTACAACTTTGCAGACTCGGATATGGTTGATACTAACTTCAACACTCCGAACTATGCCCTCTGTATCGGTGGTGCCTACAAGTTCTCTGAAAAGATGAAGCTGAACGTGGGTTATATGCACTCATTCTACGAAGACCACAAGGTGACCAACGCTACCAGCGGCATTACCCGCAACTACACTCGCAAGAACGACGTATTGGGCGTGTCTCTGGACATCAGATTCTAATTTGACCGATAATTAGTTAGACATAAAGGTGAAAGGAAGGCGGATCCTCGAATGAGGAATATCGCCTTCCTTTTTTATATCGCTACACGATAGGTTTTAACCAAGCGAACGTAATACGAACGTTTCTTTGCTGGCGAAATATTAGTTTTAGGAGCAAAACTAAAACTGTAGTATTTCCCGTTTTTCAAGCACAAATAGCGGTCATTGCTATCAGCAGAAAGACCTACCAACTGGGAATCATATTGCTTTATGATGTCGTTTAGTTCCAAACGAGCATCATTACTGAATCTTGCACGAATCGTAGTCGCTTCATCGTATGTAGGCAAGTTCCATCCTGAAATACCATTAACACTATATCCCGTTGGTATATCTACCACATTCAAAGTGTCGCTTTCCCATTCATCCAAGCTCATCAACAAAAGGTCAACTCCATTCTCATCGGCTTCACCAATATCTACCACAATCATATCGTTCCAAATGGTACCAACTTCAGGCACATTTGTCATATCAATTTCTGGTTCTTCCTCGTCTTCCCCTTCTTTATCAGGCACAACATTGGCTCCAAACGTAAATTCCACATCGATAGCTTCCTCCCAACCTGAGATTTCAAAACTTCCACCCACAATGACGCCTTCAGCATAACTACCGGTTATATTGAAAGGATGATTTTCTTCGGGCTTACCCTGATAAGTATATCCATAAGTCAGTTCCGTCCCATCTTCTTTTTTGAAAGAAACAGAAAAGGTTGTTTCCGCTGCACTTCCCGGGAAAATATAGGTAGGTTGAGCAGACCATACCCCATCCTCTCCCAGCGTACAATTTACCTTGACTTTCTGTGTATCGCCTCCATATTCTCCGCCCATTGATAAAGACGAATATAGTGGCGAAATGGACAATTGCACAGTTGACACATCAGCAGGTACATTCTTCAACACGACATTCAGCTGAGCAACGACATACGACAAGGCTATTTCGGCCATTGTCCCTTCGTTCCGACTACCACCCACATCAGCTCTACCAACCATCAACGGAGCATCCGCTCCCTCGATATTGGAGAGCTTTATTTCACCTTCTAAAGTTAAATCCTTCGGCAATTGATAATCATCGGTAACACCCGACAAGGCTACAACCTGATATTCATCGTCCGTCAAGGACAATGCCATATCTTTTCCTTCATCGACAATAGTTTGCGAAGCTGCCAATTTTCCGTTCTTATCAAAAGCATACAAATATAACGGATAGGCTATTTCTACATTTTCAGCCGAACGCACCTTGACTTTCAACGGTTTCGTTTCTTCTTCTGAAAGCCATTCATCATCGTTGGGCACTTGCTGGCAAGCAAAAAGAGTTCCACAGAAAAGTATTGGCAATATGCATTTTAACATCTTCATTGTTGATTTGAATCTGTTTGTGGCGTATTAATAACGATATCTCCCATATCCGTTCCTTCTCCCCATCCTTGAATTTCACATCCTCTTATATCCAAAACGCCATCGGTAATGTTCAGTTTGAAATTATATCGGTTACCTTTTGTAAATACGCTATTTCCCAAATTTGATTTAGTTGCAATATAGTCTATTCCCTCCGTTTCATATTTTATGCTAAAAGTGACATCGGAAAGACTTGCGCCACTATTTAGAATAAAATAAAGAGTTTTGTCTGATTCCTCTTCTGCCATTGAAACACCCAAATCAGCAGATTCCATTTTATCTTTTGCTGTCTTCACACTTACGGTTTCGGTTTTAAACGAATAAGAAGTCAAAGCCCCAAGGTTTGTATTGGCCCCTTCAAAAGAAATCTTGTTAATGACGGATTCTTTCAAATCGCTTTCTTTCTGTATAGTAATCGCAACCAACGAAGACACATGCTTGAAACAATTCGTTTCACCCGTAAAAGATACTTTCCCGTTATCATCGTTATATGCACTATGAGCAGTAGCAACCATAAAATCACAAGCAGACAAACTGGCTATCGTCCCTGTTTGACCCTCCAAAGAAGGCATAGGCACATCTTCCTTTGAAAATTCCGATGTTTCTGTCGGATAAGGATAGAATGCATAAAAATCGTATCCTGCACTTTCCTTACCAGGCCAATAGACCGGATTTGGCGTAGTTCCCCAACTATCTGTTTCTGATTTTGTCCATTTTGTGACACCCTTCTCACCCACAAAGACTCCTATATTATCCCCAGAATCAAACTTTAGGCTGTTTGGGGTTCCATTCACATTATTGCTCGCATATCGACTACCTATGGCATCTTCAATACTTGCTTCAACGGACATAACAAGTTCTTCACTCGGGTTCACAATCTCTTCAGCCTGCTGGCATCCCGCCAACATAGCCATGCAGCAAATCGCTGCAAAATAAATTTTCTTTTTCATATTGTTTTTATAAAATAAATACGGGACGCGAAATTACACTAATTATACAAAGTTACAAGCATCAACGCACATTATTACAACATACCTCAAAAACTTTTTTTTTAAAATATCCCCAACTTCCAACCTTTGTATTGAAAAAAATTAGTAGCTTTGCATATTGTGTTTGGATTTTAACTTTAAACTCTATAAAAACAAGAAATTATGATGACTATTGACAATTACAAATTCGCTGGTAAGAAAGCGATTGTTCGCGTGGACTTCAATGTACCCTTGAACGAAGAAGGTAAGATTACAGACGACACCCGTATCCGTGGTGCCCTCCCTACTTTGAAGAAAGTATTGGCAGAAGGTGGTGCTTTGATCATCATGTCACACATGGGTAAGCCAAAGGGTAAGGTTAACGCCAAGTTCTCTTTGAGCCAAATCGTTGACACTGTATCTGAAAAATTGGGCGCTCCTGTTCAGTTTGCTCCTGACTGCGCAAAGGCTGCTGAAGCCGCTGCAGCTTTGAAGGCTGGTGAAGTTTTGTTGCTTGAAAACCTCCGTTTCTATCCTGAAGAAGAAGGCAAGCCAGTAGGTATCGACAAAGAAGATCCTGCTTACAATGACGCAAAGAAGGCCATGAAGGAATCACAGAAGGAATTCGCCAAGACTTTGGCTTCTTACGCTGACTGCTACATCAACGACGCATTCGGTACAGCTCACCGTCGTCATGCTTCTACAGCTGTAATTGCTGACTACTTCGATGCAGACAACAAGATGCTCGGCTATTTGATGGAAAAGGAAGTTCAAGCTGTTGACAACATTTTGAAGGATATCAAGCGTCCGTTCACTGCTATCATGGGTGGTTCTAAAGTTTCTACCAAGATCGGTATCATTGAAAACTTGATGGACAAGGTGGACAATTTGATTCTTTGCGGTGGTATGACTTACACTTTCGCTAAGGCTCAAGGTGGCGAAATCGGTAACTCTATCGTTGAAATGGACAAGTTGGATTTGGCTCTTAACATCATCGAACAAGCTAAGGCTAAGGGTGTAAACTTGGTATTGGGTACTGACTGTAAAGCCGGTGATGACTTCAAGAACGACTGTAACACTCAAATCTGTCCGGCCAATGCAATTCCTGAAGGTTGGGAAGGCTTGGATGCAGGTCCTGAAACTCAGAAAGCATTTGCAGCAGCTATCGAAGGTGCCAAGACTATCCTTTGGAACGGTCCTGCAGGTGTATTTGAATTCGACAACTTTACAGCTGGCTCACGCGCTATCGCTGAAGCTATCGCTAAGGCAACAGCTGAAGGCGGCTTCTCTTTGATTGGCGGTGGTGACTCTGTAGCTTGTATCAACAAGTTCGGTATGGCTGACCAAGTATCTTACATCTCTACAGGTGGTGGTGCTTTGCTGGAAGCTATCGAAGGCAAGGTTCTCCCGGGTGTAGCAGCCATCAAGGGCGAATAATTCCGTGATATAACCATTTATAAAAGGTGTTCTCTATAAAGAACACCTTTTATTATTTTTTTTGCAAAAACATTTGGAAGTTTCAACAAAAACACCTACCTTTGCACACGCTTTCCGAAAGGAAGTGCGTTCTAAGAAAAGTTGGTGTGGTAGTTCAGCTGGTTAGAATACCTGCCTGTCACGCAGGGGGTCGCGGGTTCGAGTCCCGTCCATACCGCTTTAGGGTCCGTTCGTATATCGGTTAGTACTCAAGATTTTCATTCTTGCAAGGGGGGTTCGATTCCCCCACGGACTACAAATTTGCGGAAATAGCTCAGTTGGTAGAGCATAACCTTGCCAAGGTTAGGGTCGCGAGTTCGAGCCTCGTTTTCCGCTCCACTCTTTAGAGTTTCGCCTCTTTAGCTCAGTTGGCCAGAGCACGTGATTTGTAATCTCGGGGTCGTTGGTTCGAATCCGACAAGAGGCTCAAAAAAAGAAAGGTGTTTGATATCAAACACCTTTCTTTTTTTATTATCTTTGCACCACAATGATAGACAGAGCTACCATAGACCGCATTATGGATGCCGCACAGATTGTTGATGTGGTATCGGAATTCGTGACTCTCAAGAAAAGAGGAGTCAACTATGTAGGATTATGTCCTTTCCACGACGACAAGACCCCTTCCTTCTCCGTATCACCTGCCAAAGGACTATGCAAATGCTTCGCTTGCGGAAAAGGCGGGAATGCCGTACACTTCATTATGGAACATGAGCAAATGACCTATTACGAGGCATTGAAGTGGCTTGCCAAGAAGTACCACATAGAAGTAAAGGAACGGGAGTTGACCGATGAGGAGAAACAAGCACATAGTTTGCGCGAAAGCCTGTTCATTATGAACGAATTCGCCAGAGACTACTTCCAGAACATCCTCTATCAACACGTTGACGGAAAATCCATCGGAATGACGTATTTCCGCCAACGCGGTATCCGAGATGACATTGTCAAGAAATTCCAATTAGGATACAGCACTTCCTCTAAAGACGGACTTGCCAAAGAAGCCCTCCGAAAAGGATACAAAAAAGAATTCCTGATAAAGACAGGACTTTGCTACGAAAAAGAAGACGGTAGCATCAGAGACCGATTCTGGGGACGCGTCATCTTCCCGTGGTTCAACATCAGCGGAAAGGTCTTGGGGTTTGGAGGACGTGTATTGGACAACCGCACTAAAGGAGTTGCCCAAAAATACGTCAACTCTCCAGAATCAGAAATCTACAGCAAACGAAAGGAACTTTACGGCATTTATCAAGCCAAAAGTGCTATCGTAAAACACGACAATGTATATATGGTAGAAGGATACACCGACGTTATCGCTATGCACCAATGCGGATTGGAAAATGTAGTAGCCAACTCCGGGACAGCACTATCCGAGGAACAAATCCGCCTACTGCATCGCTTTACTTCAAACATTACATTACTATATGATGGTGACGAAGCGGGTATCAAAGCCAGCATTCGAGGCATCGACATGCTATTGGCCGAAGGAATGAACATCAAAGTCCTGCTCTTGCCTGATGGTGATGACCCGGACAGCTTTGCCCGCAAACATAATGCTACCGAGTTCAAACAATACATAACAGATCACGAAGAAAACTTCATCCGCTTCAAGACCAACCTGTTATTAAAAGACACACACAACGACCCCATCAAACGCGCCAGCTTAATAGCAGATATGGCACGCAGCATCGGATTGATACCCAACGAAATTATTCGTTACGCCTGTTTGAAAGAGTGTGCGTCCATTTTGAACGTAAACGAACAGATTATTTTAAATGAAATCAAGAAAATTGTACAGCAACGAAAAGACGAATACATAGAACAACGCAGAAAAGAGAAAGAAGAAACGGAAAAGGTAAACGTGTTAAAAGCCAGTCCTACCTCTGAGAACGCTGCTGATGAAGCCTTAATACCTCCTCCACCTTTTCCACCGGAAGAGATTTACGACAATAAGGCTTCGGACAGTTATCTTCCTCAAAGTGGATGGGAGAAACTGCCTTTCTACTCCAAGGAACAACAGCTAATCAAAGCATTGGTACGCTACGGAGAAAGAACCGTATGCTATATGGAAGGAGAAGACGGAAATGAGTTACCCATTTCTGTAGCAGAATACATTTCTATGGATTTGGCACAAGACGGATTGCAATTCCAAAATCCGGTTCATAGAAAATTATTGACTGAAATCGAAAACGAAATACAGAAAAGCAGTTTCTGTTCCGAACGCTATTTCCTATCACACCCAGACCCAAGCATAAGCCGTATGGCAGCCGATATGATTAGCGAACGATACCGATTAAGCAAAAGCAACGAACAGGCTCTGGTAAAAGATGAAGAAAGATTGCATGAACTAATTCCCCATCTGCTTATCGACTTCAAATTAGCCATTCTTGAAGAAGATATGAAACAAACCATCCAGCAACTCAATCTTCCGGAAGTGGCGAAAGATGCCCAAAAAGCGATGGAAGTGATGAAGCACTATAAAGAATTGACCGAAACCTTAAAGGAAATGGCAAAAAGAGCCGGCGACCGCGTCATACTAAAAGCATAACTGACAAATATCAGTTATGCTGTATCAAATTCATAAATTCTTCCCGAGTCTTAGCCTGATTAAAAGCACCCGTAAAATCAGAAGTTGTCGTTATGGCATTTTGCTTTTCCACGCCCCGCATCTGCATACACATATGTTTGGCTTCTACTACCACCATAACTCCAAGAGGGTTCAATGTCTCCTGAATACACTCCTTAATTTGTAAAGTCATACGTTCTTGTACCTGCAGACGATGTGAAAACACATCTACCACACGAGCAATCTTACTCAATCCGGTAATATACCCATTCGGGATATAAGCAACATGAACCTTGCCATAAAACGGCAACATATGATGCTCACAGAGAGAGAAAAAGTCGATATCCTTGACTATTACCATCTGCCTGTACTCTTCCTGAAACTTTGCTCCCAACAAAATGGCATGAGGATCTTGCGCATAGCCACGAGTCAACGTTAGCATAGCTTTTGCCACACGCTCCGGAGTTTTCAATAACCCTTCTCTCTTCACATCTTCGCCCAAAAGCGACAAAATAGCCTCATAATGGCTTTTCAACTGCTCAATCTTCTCTACAGACCATTCAGGATGCAGCAATTCTTCCATGATTAATCCAAAGGAATATTAATTTGTTCACGAACAATGGATACTTCTTTAAACTTACCTGTAGCTTTCAGACGACGCATTGACGCATCCGCTTCTTCAATGCTACGATAATCCCCAACCCTACACAACCAACGAGGGGGAAGGAAAAAAGCATACACCGGCAATTCAGGGAATTCTTTTTTTACACTCTCGGCCACATCATTGGCTTCCTGACGGGCTATACGAGAATTATTGCCTGCATATACTTGCACCCGATATCCTCTGGCCTTCAACACTTTTGGTTCCGCTTCATTTTCACTTTTTGTGTAAACCGAACCAAGAAGAGCTGCAATTCCAGCATCTTGATGAATGGTCACAGTACCTTTTCCAACAGTCTTCTGCTGCAATTCGTCCACAATATTTCTCTGCTGTGCAGAGGCAGAAAGCCCAAAGCCCAGGAATATCAGAATTAAAAAATATCTCATCATACCGTTTGTCATACATTAAAAAAGTATAATCCTCCGAAGAGGATTATACTAAAATCGTTTTCTTTTTATTATTTGAAAGCATCAATAATGCCCTTGAAGTCAGATACCTTCAAAGCAGCACCACCAATCAAACCGCCATCAACGTCCGGATTTGCAAACAATTCCTTCGCATTTGAAGGCTTGCAGCTACCACCGTAAAGGATAGAGCAGTTGTCAGCAACTTCCTGACCATACTTTTCAACAATCAAAGAACGGATATAAGCATGGATATCCTGAGCTTGTTCTGGAGTAGCAGTCAAACCTGTACCGATAGCCCAAACTGGTTCGTAAGCCAAAATAATCTTACCGAAATCTTCAGCAGACAAAGTAAATACAGAAGCCAACTGAGCAGCAACCACTTCATTCTGCTTTTCAGCCTGACGTTCTTCCAACACTTCACCAATACAGAAAATCGGAGTCAAGTTATTAGCCAAAGCCAATTTCACCTTTTCTTCCAAAATTTCCACAGTTTCACCATAATATGAACGACGTTCAGAGTGACCCAAGATTACATACTTAGCACCAGTAGAAGCAACCATTTCAGCTGAAACTTCACCTGTATAAGCACCTGAAACCTTATCTGCACAGTTTTCTGCACCTACACCGATGATAGCAGCATCAACGATAGGAGTTACAGAAGCCAAGTGAATAAATGGAGTACAGATTACCACGTCACAATTTGGCTTGTCAGCAATCAAAGCTTCGTTCAATTCCTTTGCAAGAGCAATACCTTCCTGAAGGTTCTTGTTCATTTTCCAGTTTCCTGCAACAATGTTCTTTCTCATTTTTTTCTTTATTTAAAGGTTAATAATAATACAATCATTCATTTTCTATTTTTCGTATGCGATCCCGATGGCGCTCCAAGATAATGTCTATCATACATATCAAGAACAACGGGAAAACAAACCATGCAACGACCAATACTGTCTGATAAACAAAAGATTGATAATCGGGTTGTCCTATCGACAATTCATCCAAAGGAGCATTCAACTGATATTCATCCGGAAAGCTGTTGACACTCCATTTACGGATTACAGTTCCTTCTTTTATCAACATCAAGCCCGGATTGGAACGAATCATCGTTTTCAGCGTAATGTTATCCATTTCACAAAATGGATATTCAGCACCTGTACTTTCCTGCCATTTCAATATATCCTCTTCCGAAGAAGAAGTCAGACAATAAAATGAATACCCATATTCCAAACTATAATCATATAGTTCATTTATCAAATCAATGGCTCCATCATCCGCCAAAGACAACTGATGCGAAACCAACAGAAATGTATAATTTTCATCAGACAGCACTTGTTCAGTTATATCTTCTCCGTCTTCCATTCGCTTTATGAAAAAGTCATGGATGGGAGGTTCGTACCCCTCTTTTTTGACCACAGTCCGCGAATCAACAAACGTCCATGTGCTATCCGGATAATTATCCAATGTAAATTCTTGTTCTTTACCATCTTTTTTCAAGATGAAACGTGTCTCATATTCTGTCGGCTGTTCTCCTTCCGGTATTTCCATTCCCATACGGATATTGGCACCAACATAATATGGACGGAAATCAAAAACCGGCAACTCCCGATAACAATATACGCTAACACTAAGAATATACAAAAAGCCATATAGTGCAATCAACCAATCCAAACGAACCGTAACCAATGGAGTAATATGCTTTCGCCACTTCAATACCACAATGGACATTGCAAGCAAAACCACGTTTTTCCAAAAGGTTTCCCAATTTCCCAACACAACGGCATCACCAAAACATCCACAATCGGAAACCGGATTGTCTATTGCTATCCATAAAGTCAACGGCGTCATTACAGACATCAGAAACACAGTTGCACGGGGAGCGATGATTCTTCGAATTCCAAAAAACAAATAAACGCCCAGACAGAATTCCAACACCCCCAATAACACGGAGGCCATAAAAGGGAAAAAGTCCGGGAATACAACCGTCCACCCAAAAGCATCTATATAATCCTGAATTTTGTACTGCGTCCCCAACGGATCAATCGACTTCACAAATCCCGAGAATATAAACACCAATGCCAACACGAAGCGGCAGACAGTTGTACAAACACTTATTACTTTATGTCGTATGTCATTCTCCATCTATAGGCACAAAGTTACACATTTTTCTGTTTATGCGATAAAGAAAAGGCGGAAAAGAATACCTTTCCGCCTTTTTCTACTATATTTTCCATTCTTTACGAACATTTCAAGACTTGATTGGGACGAAGAGTCGTTCTTCGGGTAATACCATTCAGCTTACACAAACGGTCGATAGAAACACCCGTCTTCTTGGATATACGGCTCAGAGAGTCACCTTTCCGCACTTTATAGTACTGGATATCTCCATTGGACGCTATTGCACTTGAATTGGTACGGCGATAACGATTATTTCCCTTCTTGAAGAGATAAGAGTCCGCTACAATATCCTGCTTTTCAAAGTCAAAAAGAAGAGCCGGATTAATAGCCTGCCCCAAGAAACGAGTTTCGAAATGCAAATGCGAGCCTGTAGAACGACCGGTATTACCACCCAGACCGATAACTTCACCTGCTTCTACGTATTGGTCTTCACTTACCAATTGTTTTGACAGGTGGCCATATACAGTTTCCAAACCATTGTCGTGACGGATGATGACATACTTGCCATAACCTGTACGACGACCCTGATTCTTCACCACACGCACTTTGCCATTGAAAGCTGCCCGGATAGTGTCACCGATATACACCTTCACGTCAATCCCATTATGCATACGACGACGGCGCGGCCCAAACTTAGAAGTAATCTTTGTATTGGAAGTTGGCATACAATAGCCCGATAAGTCAATCTTGAAACTATCTGGAAGGGTTACATTCTTATAATTATGCGCATACGCATTGCTCCATTCCGGATAAAGGCTATATGCCGGATATGCACCCATTTCCTTATGGATCTGGCGAATCAACGCTACGGAATCTACCGCTTTCAACTTCTTGTCAATAGGAGCTTGCCGTGCCAACAAATCCTGAGCGGAAACGTTCAGGTTCACCAGCGCGAATGCTGCCACCAAGACTACTTTAATGCATTTCAAAATCATTCGTTCTATCTAATAGCTTCAGTTAAAATTCATCGTTGGCGTACAAGTTGTCAAATGTTGACTGCTTGTATTCAAAAATTTCTTCCGGCTTGAAGAATCTCTTCAATTCTGCTTCAGCAGTTTCAGGAGAGTCAGATGCGTGAACGATGTTTTCCTGGAAGCTCATGCTGTAATCACCACGGATAGTACCTGCAGGAGCCTTACGGCCTGTTGTAGGACCTGTAATCATTCTGACTGCTTCAATTGCACCTACACCTTCGAAGCAACATACAATCACCGGACAAACCATCATGGCATCCTTCACGCGTTGGAAGAACGGCTTTTCGCTCAAATGAGCGTAATGTTCGCTGAGCACTTCATCTGTCAACTGAACCATTTTCATACCTGCAAGGCGCAAGCCTTTGCGTTCAAATCGGTTAATAACTTCACCAATCAAAGCTCTTTGAATGGTACAAGGCTTCAAAATTACAAGTGTTTTTTCTAACATATATAGGTTCTTTTAAGGTTATGATGTACTCAGTTTTCAAAATCCGCCCCAAAGATACAACAAATATCTGAGAAAAAGTTGCTTTCTTTTCTTCTTTTTCTCTAAAATATCACTTAAATAACGTGAAAATGCCATCAAGAGATAGCAGCCCAGTTTACATTTGTTTTCCGCAACGCTTGCAACTGCTTCCAAAGCACTTCATTTTCGGG
>JAFQBB010000027.1 GCA_017416805.1 Bacteroidaceae bacterium | reverse complement strand
GTAGGGGTATAAATCCAATTAGAGAAACCAATCACATTTAAAGTCCCAACTTAATCAAACTACGATCCGTTTCCGCCTTTTGATTACTTTTCTGCTTGAATGAATTGAAATTGTATGAGACACCCAACCATATCATACGGCTTTTGTTAGTACTGCTATTCTTTAGATTGAAAAGGCTGTTATTCGACCAAACATCCCATTTCGCAGTATTCAAGACATCTGTAACAAGTATAGATGCTGTCATCGCTCCTTTCATAAAGCGTTGCTTGATTCCCATATTCATCTGATGGGTGAGTGATGTCGTCAGTTGTGGGTAATATTGTGGCGTTGTGATGAAATATTGCAGCTGTAGGTCTCCGCCTTTCCAAGGCACAAAATCAAGCAGCAAATTGCTATTGTTTGTCCAACCCTGATTGTCTATATGCATTCCCTCAAATACACCTTCGGTGGTCACATAGTACGTATTAGCTCCTACAGAGAAATTCATCCACTTGGCAGGTGTTACCTTCAACGAGACTTCAACCCCCGTTTTAATATCAGAATCGGCATTGGCATAAGTGGTTATAAGCCGCTCGTTATCCATCTTCGTCATCTGCGATATATAGTCGGTGGTATGGCTCAAATAGCCATTTACAAAGAGGTTGACCGCTTGGCTACTGAAGTTGTAACTCAGGTCCACTTTGGTAGCTTTTTCTGGGGCGAGGTGCATATTTCCCTGTTCGTAGGTTGTTGCATCCACCATGCTCATATATGGGATAAGCTGCGGATATGTTGGGCGGCCGATACGGCGGGACAAAGCCAACGAAAGGTCCTGATTGTCGGCAAGCTTGTAGGTACCGGACAGGCTTGGAGCAAAGAAGAAACTATTATTGCGCTCCTCTATTGCATCATGATTGCTATGAAGCGTTACGGTCGAGAATTCGCCTCGTAAACCTACCTTATAACTGAACTTCTTTCCGATACGTGAGGCAAACGTAGCGTATGCGGCAGGTACCAGTTCCGTATGAAGCATGTCTTTGCTCATCTCGTCAGAATACATCCATTCATTGCCCGAAAGTTGATAAAACTCATGATATACGTCATTACGGCGATAGGTAAGCTTTGCACCGGTTGTAAGCGTTCCTGCTTTGAACTTATGCTTGTAGTCGGCCTGAATGGTCGGGATAAATGGGCTTCCCCCTGATACCGAGCGATTGTCTTCTATGCCATTTACCCAATAATGGGATGGACGTTCGCCCCAAATCTTAGACACCGAGCTGCGGACCGTGATGTCGGACACGTCGGGCTTGATGATATGGGTATAAGCAACTGAGGCTTCGATATTCTTCCGGTTCCAGGTTACATCATTGTGGCGGAACTCCTCATGGTCGACAAAGGTATTATGTAAATCCTGCTTGATGTTCAGGCGAGGGATAATCGCTTTCGCATCCACGCTCAAACGATTGCGTGGGTTGATTCGGAAGTCGGCACCCAGCGAAAGGTTGTTGTTGAAAGTGTGGCGGGTAGATTGCATCTGCTGGAACACTTCATACCCCGTGCCATGTACCTTGCGATTGAGTGTTGAGTTTATTACATCGTCTTCATATCTGGTATTGTAGCTGAAACGCCACGATGACTTTTCCCGATTGCCGGACAGCGATATATTACCATTGGCAAAATGGCTGAACCCATAGTTGGCGGCCAACATTCCACTAAATCCTTCTGCCCGCGAACGTTTTGATATGATGTTGATGATACCTCCTGTACCGCCTGCATCATGCGATGCATCGGGGTTGGTTATCACTTCAATGCTCTGAATGTTTGCAGCTGGAATTGTAGACAGGTCGCTCGCTGTTGTTGGCACACCATCCATCAGGACGAGGATGTTCTTGTTTCCACGAATCGCAATTTCGTCGTTAGTGATGCTCACTGAGGATGCTGAACGAAGCACGTCGATAGCCGTTCCCTTGCTCGATGCCATATTTGCCGAAGCATTGATGGTTGTATGCTCTACGGTCGACTTTTGTGCTACTTCTTTACCTATAACAACAACTTCGCCTAACGCTATGGCATCTTCTTTTAGGGCAATAACTCCCAAGTTGATGCGTGGCTTGTCGGGCGTGATTCGGCCTTCAAATTTAGCATAACCTATAAACTCAACCGCCAAACGATATTCGTTGCTTGACTGGTTTATTTTCAGCAAAAACTTGCCATCATTGTCAGTAATAACACCGGTAAGAGGAACTGATTCGTTATAAATGGCTACCGAAGCATACGATACCGGATTTTGTTTTTCATCTATGACCTTTCCGCTAATACTGCAAATGGCAGGTTGAGCAAACACCGTAATAGGAGAACAAAATAGCATCAGTAATGCTGTAATCAGTTTTATAGGAACGAATCTGATATTATCAATCATGTCTGTTTTTCATTTTTTATAAATCACTATGTAGTTAAGATTTATATAATTCTTATTTTACTTTCTCCAGAAATTCTTTTGCAGGTTTGAATGCCGGAATGTTGTGAGCAGGTACAATCATTGTGGTATTCTTTGATATATTTCTTGCAGTCTTTTCCGCTCTGCGCTTAATGATAAAGCTGCCAAATCCACGAAGAAATACTTCTTCACCATTGGTCATTGTGGTCTTGATTGTGTCCATCAAGCTCTCAACAACCATCAAAACTTCACGTTTGTCAATTCCTGTTTTAGAAGCTATTTCGCTTACAATCTCTGCTTTTGTCATAATTATCTTCTTAATTTATTATATTTCTGAATTGGGGGTGCAAAAGTACTACATTTTATCTATATCTCACTTATATAGTTTCTATTTACTGATTAAATATTTAGCCTTAATACTTAAGAGACATTCTTCAAAGAGTCAGATCAAATCTATCCTTGAACATATTCTGTTCAGTAAGGGAAAGACCGATTGAAGTGGCTAATTTCGACCAAGAGGCCATGGTGTCCTTTACTTCACTGATGATAGAACCTGCCACTTTAGAGGAAATCATATAATCATCACACGAATCCAGAAGAATATCCAAATTGGACTCTGTTGTATAGGCATTGATAAGAAGACTTTGGTCACGAGACAATGTCGGGTTCAAATCATAGGCAGGCGAAAGTGTCCAGCCTTTGGGTGTCAGAAGGAATCCATGATTGCGGAAGTGGTCATCGGTATTACCTATGGCTATGTTGAAGGCCACTCTTCGATAGAGTTCCTGAAGATTCTTCTCTACATCGCAACATCCTTGAAGAATGAAATCTACGATATCGAGATAACCGTTGCCTGTTGAAGCATTCTGTGCGTCCGTCAACCCCAACATTGTCATTGCAGATGCAAAATGGATTCGCTTTCCTGCCTCATTACGGTCAAAACGTTTGGATAGCAACGTGTGATACTTGCTACCGGCCGTAATTATCCTTGTTTCCGCACAATTGATACCTGCTGATTTGGCCATCAGATGAGCAAAGTGCTCCCAAAGACCCACATCATACAAATCCTTACGTGAAGGGAACTTTGCCACATACAACTGTTTGTCTTCATCGACTACAGAAGCCTTTGGACGGGCACCACCCAAAGATGTACCAGGTTGAACAAGCTGCATGATCCATCTTTTCTCGGGCAATGAATTCTTTTCTTCGCTCAGTTCGACCTCTTGACTGGCTGCAATCAGTTCACGGATACTGGCTATTGGCGGAATCTGAAGTTCATGGGCGCAATTGATGAAATCTCCATCCAGAGACTCCTTAAAACGGAAACCTCCCATTCGGGTAGCATCATCAATACCAAGAAGATAATCCATGGATGAGAGTCTTCGTACTGGACGCTTCTCTTCTGCTGCAAGTATCTGTTCACGACGGAGAACCAACGTACGTCCCCAACGGTCGGGCAAGGAATCGGAAAAACAACCGAATATATCCTTACCGGGTTGGCCATATTGCATACCCACATAGTTGTTGAGGTCATCACTCAACGACACACTACCATGCTTCTTCAACCAGGAAGGTTCAAACTTGAACCCATAAGTCTCCCCACCACGGATACTGTCCATCGTGAGTTCACCAACCAATTCTATATTTTCAAGCCAATCGAAATCGGCAAAGACAAACAATCGTTTCATGCGTTACGCCTTTTTAGTTGCTCTTTCCCTTCTCTTCAACTGCAAATCCTGCAATCCTCTACCTATTGGATCTTCCTTTGCTATCAGTAGAATATCATCATCAAGCTGGAGTGCATAGAGTACACGCAAATAGATGCCGATGCTGACAGTTGGCAAACCTTTCTCTACACGAGACAAGGTGAGTTCGGAGCATGTAGCACGTTCTGCCACCTGTGCCATACTCAGGTTTCTACGAAGTCGGGCAAGCTTTATCTGCTCACCTACTATCTGCATCTTCTCCGTAAGCTTTCTGGGAAGCTTAGTGCTCATTGTATTCTTTGTCATATCATCTCAACATTTATTTCCGTATGCAAAGTTACAACTATTTCTTTATTTTATGATAGGTTGATTGAATTATATTCGATTTAAAACCCACATTTAACGTATTTTACCCACAAACCTGCCATTTCAATAAGGAGAAAAGCATTATCAAGCACCAAGTTTATGTTAAAATCATGTATATATACATGTAATCTAAACCCGAAAATTAAACTCAAATCCACTTCCGTGAAAAGCAAATGAGTTTAAGTTTTATCATATATATGTATATGTCAATTTAAACCTAAACTTAAACTCAAAGACAATACGAAAACAGCGTTTATCTACTAGCTATCAATGGAATACAAAGTAACCACCGATGAGATTCTGTACAATATCTTTTAAATATTCCAGAACGCTTCCAAATGATTTTTCAAGCAAATTTTGGCAGATTTTGGCCCAAATTTTTTCTGGTCTTTAATGCCGTCATTGTAATTGTTAATCTAAATAGAGCAAAACAGCATAAAATCGGATAAAATACTGAGTGATAGCATTTAATAAAAGTTAAATATATTAAATATCAACTTTTTAAAGAAAATTTCTTTCTCCTTTCTGAAATTAAAAATTATCTTTGTAATACGTTGAAAATATGGGAGTTATGAGCTTGGCTCAAATTTTATTCCTATTTTTCACAAATTACTGATTACCAAAATGTTAACTTTGCTGCATCGACAAATAAACAAAACCTCAGATATTGGAGTTGTAAAGGAATAAACAATAGAATCAAATGAAAAAGATAATCATCATCGATGGCGGTCCTCGTAAGAACATGAATACCGCAAAGCTGTTGCAGCGATTTGCCGAAGGGGCAAAATCGGTGGGTAATGATATAGAGGTCAAGACCGTACGACTGTATGGCCTCGACTACAAGGGTTGTATGTCGTGTATGGCTTGCAAACTAAAGAGCAAGGCTTCGAACATTTGCCGATTCAAAGATGCGTTGACTCCCGTTTTAGAGGAGATTGCCCAGGCCGATGGTCTTGTGCTCGGCTCGCCCATCTATTTCGGTGAGGTGACGGGACAGATGCGTGCCTTCTTGGAGCGTCTGTCATTCCCGTGGCTTTCGTACAACGACTATAGCCTGACCGCTCCCAAGCGTATGCCTGTGTTGCTTATCGAGACGATGAACGGTACCCCCGAGCGTAACAACAGTAACCATTTCGGCACGATGGAATGGTGCATCACCACAGCCCTTGGCGAACCTCAACGTATCGTTGCCTACAACACGACTCAGGTGGCTAAATATGACAACTACGAACTGGGCAGTTTCTCCGAAGAGGCCAAACATGCTTGGCGTGACGCCCATTGGGAAGAGGACTTGCAAAAGGCGTTCGAGGCGGGACATCAGATGGCAAATCATTAAATATTAGGAGTAGCAGGTATATGATTGCTACTCCTAAATCAGTTATATACTTATATATAACATCATTCGGTATTGTTATCTTATAGAACGATTTCTAATCTCCAAGGTGATATCCATATAACTCCGCTTGCCTTCGATGTAGTCGGCATAGAGCACTTCGGCATCCCGACCTTTCAGGATACGGCACTTGCCACACGCCTCGCAATCGTGCAGGCATTTCCAGGCTTCGAGCACATAGGCCAGCCTTTCTTCTTTGGTGGAGTTATCTATCTTCGGAGGTTGCATGGTTTCTTCAACTTAAATGATTGCCACTTTAATCACCCCATCCAACTTATTCTCAAAGATGCGGTAGGCTTCCTCAATCTCACTCAATGTGAAACGATGCGTGATGAGTGGAGTGGTGTCAATCTTTCCTGCTTCAATCAGGCGAAGAACTTCCTCGCAATCGCATCCATCTACGCCACCGGTCTTGAAGGTGAGGTTCTTGCCATACATATCGGGCAGAGGAAGAACTTGAGGCTGGTCGTAAAGGGCCACCACCGTTACAATAGCATTCGGACGGGCACACTCCCACGCCAAACGGAAAGTATCATCGGCTCCGGCCACTTCAAGCACTCTATCGGCACCTCCGTGGTCACTATGCTTCAAAAGGAAATCCTTACATTCCCCGGGAGTGGTGAGCAGCACATCGGGATAATGCTCTTGCACGAAATGTCTTCTTTCTTCGGACTTTTCACAAACGATGATACGTTTGGGGTGCTTCAACATCACACAAAGCAGGGTGCAGATGCCCGTAGGTCCCGCTCCTATAATCAGTACGGTATCTTCTTCGGTAATCCCGGAAATACGGGCAGCCCAAAAGCCTGTGGCCAAAACATCGCCCACCAACAAAGCCTGTTCATCGGAAACGCTATCGGGGATGCGGTTCAGCCCTTGATTGGCAAGCGGCACACGCACATATTCCGTCTGACCGCCATCGATGCGGCATCCCAATGCCCATCCTCCATTCGGGTCAGTACAGTTGTTCACATAACCATTCTGGCAGAAGAAGCACTCTCCGCAGAAGGTTTCCACATTGACGGTCACTCTATCCCCTGGCCTTACATTGGTTACTTCCGTTCCCACTTCTTCCACCACTCCTACCATTTCGTGACCAACGGTAATGCCCGGAACGGCACGAGGCACACTTCCATGCTTGATATGCAGGTCGCTGGTGCAAATGCTGCTCATCGTAATGCGAACAATGGCATCGGTGGGTTCCATCAATGCAGGCTTCGGTTTTTCCATCCAAGCGAACTTTCCTTTTTCGATATATGTATATGCAATCATAATTGTCTGAATATTTATTTCTCCAACTTCCACCCGTGGTCCCCGTGGTAAATCATCTGCTTGGTCATGCCTCCATCGATACAGATGTTCTCGCCCGTGATAAAACCAGCCTTTTCGCTACAAAGAAATAGCACCATATGGGCGATGTCCATGGGATTCCCTACCCTGCCTGCAGGCTGCTGCGTGGCATCGGGACCTTCGTAAACTGTGTATGCAGTATCTATCCAACCAGGAGAAATGGAGTTCACCCTTGCTTTTCCCGACAGGCTCACCGCCAATGCGTGAGTGAGTGCCGCAATGCCCCCTTTGGCAGCCGTATAGCTCTCGGTCTGTGGATGGCTCATACGGTCGCGCGAAGAAGATATATTGATGATGGATGCACCTTCCGCCAAATGCTTCTTTAGCAATTTTACCAAGTAGAAAGGTGCGGTTACTCCCACACTCAAGGCATACTGGAACTCCTCGTAGGAACATTCGTCTATCCCTTTCATCAGTGGCAAGGCATTGTTGACGATGATATCCACTTTATCATGCTTACCCAACACCTCGGCAGCAAAAGCCTCCAGCACCTCTTTCTTGGAGATATCCCCAACGAAATGCTCACCCTCCTGCTTGTCAATCACATAGACTACAGCTCCCTGTGAACGGAACTCATCGGCAATGCATCGGCCTATTCCGTTGGCACCACCAGTCACAATAACTACTTTATCTTTGTACATAAGTATATCATTCTTTATATCATCAACATAATCCGCCCTTCGGCCTTTGTAAACGTATCAGGATAGCGACAAATCACCGCATAAACTTGACTGGAAGTAACAGGTTGCCCATCCTTGCGGATATGCAGCCGTTGGCGGTTAATCATCTCCGCAATCTGCTCCGTTCGCATCCCTCGGTTCTGGCTAGCAAGGCAGTAAAGTATAGCTTCTTCTATTTTCATCTGCTGTCATATACTGATATTAGCAACAAAGTTAAATATATTTTCGATGACTATTACTACTTTCAAAAGAAAATGCATTTAGTTAACCATAGTTAGTTAATACGCTAGAAAAAACGTATCTTTGCACAATTAGGGAAAATAGGCTACACTCGTTACAAGATGAGTGTAGAAATAGATAGTAAAAAATAAGATTGAAGAATCATTGGATTAATTATATGATGAAAGACATAGATTACGTAATCGCACGAGGCGAAATTTGCGACATCGACAGCATTATTCAATTCCAAGCGGACATGGCAATGGAATCAGAAGGTACCACCCTCGACCTGGAAAAGGTGGCAAAGGGCGTTACTGCTGCCATGAACGACGATTCGAAAGGCATCTATTGGGTGGCCAAAGCAGACGGCAAAGCCATAGGAAGCCTGATGCTGACCCGTGAATGGAGCGACTGGAACAACGAATGGTATTGGTGGATTCAGAGTGTCTATGTAGTGCCCGAATACAGAAAGCACGGAATCTATAAAGCCATGTATTCCACGCTGAAAGAAGTGGCAAAGGAAAACAACGTGTCGCAGATTCGTCTGTATGTGGATAAGGCAAACCACCCTGCCCAACAGGTTTACCAACGATTAGGAATGCACGAAAGTCACTACTTGATGTTCGAGGAAAATCTGAACGATTGATATGAAATGGCACATCACGGTTTCAACTAACCGGATGGCCATCTTCATTATTTCATCTAACGTAGTCTATATATTACTGAATTCGTTCCCCTTGAGCATAGACCACATTCATCCGTTCGACGGTAATTTTCTCCCATACATGCTCCCGAACGTAGATTTCGTTGGCAAGGTATTTATCCACTTCTTCACGATTCTGAAACTCCATAACAAGGACGGAGCCCTTCAAATTGCCCGCTTCATCCAGCAGACCACCCGCACAGACGAGGTGCTTTTTCAATCGTTCCATACCTTCAAGGTGACGAGGACGGACTTCCATTCTCTTGTCAAGCATTCCTTCGCCATCATAAGCCGTTATAACAAATTGCATAATGATTGGTTTTATTATTCGTTGTTTATTAATATTCACAAAATCGGCACTACCCCTTCAACTTCATATCACCATCCTTCACCCACCCAAGGCGCTTCATAATGAAGTGAAAGAAAAGACTAAGGACAGCAGGAGCAATGAAATAAAGACCGATGATTTCAATAAGAAGCAGGTTGTGGTCGGTAGTCGGAGCCATAGTGTCCCAACATCCCAACGGGCCAACAAGACCAGCGGTACCCATACCAGCACCGGCAGCATTATTGGTCATCTTGAGCCATAGGGTAGAAACTGGACCTAAAATGGCCGAGGCAAGGGTTGGAGCCAACCAAATGATAGGCTTGCGAGCGATATTACCAATCTGCAACATCGATGTGCCCAAGCCTTGAGAGATGAGCCCTCCCACTCCATTATCCTTATAACTGATTACAGCAAAACCAATCATCTGTGCACAACAACCCGCAGTCGCCGCTCCAGCCGCAAGTCCCCCAATGCCGATGGATATACACAGAGCAGCCGAACTGATGGGAAGTGTCAAAAGACAACCTACCGACACCGATACCACCACACCCATCACGAAAGGATTGAGCATTGTAGCACGATTGATGACTTCACCCAACGACATCACCCACTCATTGATTGGAGCACAGCAATACTTGGCAAACAACCCGCCTGCCACAACTGCGACAAGAGGCGTAATAATAATATCGACAGGCGTACGTTTCGAGACGAGCGAGCCTGCCTCGATGCCGACAACGGAAGCTAAATACGCACCTATCGGACCGCCGAATTGATACCCCAATGCACCTACAGCCACGGAAGATATTGTCACCAACGGAGCACGTTTAAGACCGAGAGCGATAGCCATACCTATAGAGCCGCCGACAACAGGAGCGGATTGAAGCAAGGCTGCGATATCCTTAAGAAAATCAAGCCCAGGAATCAAGGCCATCTGCTTGATGATAAGACCTAAGATAAGCGAGCAGAAAAGCCCCATGGCCATAAAGCTGAGCGCATCGACGATATATGTCTTGAAAAGTCCACCAATTGTAGATTGCTGTTTCTTTTTCATCGGATTATGATTTGATTATAACTATCTTCATTGCAAAGATAAACATTTACACATCGCTCACATAATAAACTCGCCATTTTTTACCTTTGCCAAGTCAATTCAAGTTAAAAAGGGCGATCAAGAATAATCTTAACCGCCCTATTGTTTATCGACAAATTCTTTGCACCGAGTTATTATTCTTCAAATCCATTAGGATTGTTCTTCTGCCAGTTCCAGCTGTCACGGCACATTTCTTCGATACCGAATTCAGCCTTCCAACCCAATTCTGCTTCTGCCTTAGCTGGGTTACAATAGCAAGTAGCGATATCACCCGGGCGACGAGGCTTGATTGAATAAGGAACAGGAACACCATTAGCCTTTTCGAATGCCTTAACTACGTCCAACACAGAATAGCCATGACCAGTACCGATGTTGTAGATAGCAATACCCTTGTTTTCAACGATTGCCTTCAGAGCTGCAACGTGAGCACGGGCAAGGTCAACTACGTGGATATAGTCGCGAACACCTGTACCATCGTGTGTATCATAATCATTACCGAATACACCCAATTCTGCACGCTTACCAACAGCTGTCTGAGTAATGTAAGGCATCAAGTTGTTAGGAATACCGTTCGGGTTTTCACCAATAGTACCGCTCTTGTGAGCACCAATCGGATTGAAGTAACGGAGCAATACAATATTCCATTCATTGTCTGCCTTCTGAACATCCATCAACACTTCTTCGAGCATTGATTTTGTCTGTCCGTAAGGATTTGTACAATGACCCTTTGGGCACGCTTCAGTGATAGGAATGATAGCCGGATCGCCATAAACTGTTGCACTGGAAGAGAAAATGATATTCTTGCAACCGTTCTTACGCATTACGTCCAAAAGAACGAATGTACCGTTCATGTTGTTTTCATAATATTCCAAAGGCTTGGCACAGCTTTCACCTACAGCTTTCAAACCAGCAAAGTGGATACATGCATCGAACTTGTGTTCATCGAACACCTTCTGCATACCTTCACGGTCGCGGATATCTACCTTATAGAAAGGAACTTCCTTACCAATGATTTTAGCAACTCGCTTCAGTGAGATTGGAGATGAATTGTCAAGATTGTCAACTACTACAGCTTCATGACCTGCTTCAGTAAGTTCAATCAAGGTGTGACTTCCAATGAAGCCTGCACCACCAGTTAGAAGGATTTTCATATTTGTATCAGTTTTTTATGGGTTATTAAATTTCTTCCGACAAAGTTAAACATTATTTTTTATAAAGCAAAGTCTTTGTCTTCTTTTTATAACTGCTCCCGTAGTTAAACGCAACAAGCACCGCCAACAAAACAGACGAGCCAACGATTATTGCCCATAAAATTTTGAGAATATATCTATTTTTATTACGTTTGCATAGAATACATTAAATTATAAAACTACCATTCTATGCGAATAGCCATATACGGTGCCGGTTCATTAGGCACAATCCTGGGAGCATTCATCAGCCCAAAAGGCGTAAACATCGAACTGATAAACCGCAACAAGGCACACGTCGAAGCGCTGAGAACAAAAGGCGCACAAGTTACCGGGACCCTGAACTTTTGCCAACCCGTTACAGCATATACTCCCGATGAAATGAACGGGATATATGACATTCTGTTTCTCATGACCAAGCAACAGAACAATCCGGAAGTGGTGCAAAAGCTCAAGAACTACCTGGCCCCCGATGGTGTACTCGTAACCTTCCAAAACGGTTTGCCTGAAATGCAAATCGCATCGATAGTCGGCGAAGAACGTGTATTGGGATGCACCGTCGCATGGGGAGCAACTCTTCAATCACCAGGCGTATGCGAACTTACCAGCGAACCCGATGCCCTTTCATTTTCGTTGGGAGCTATCTCTGCACAACGAAGCAAGCATTTCGATAAGGTAAAGGAATTGCTGGAATTGATGGGTAAGGTAGATGTAGAAGAAAATTTTCTTGGTACCCGATGGAGTAAACTGCTTATCAATGCTGCATTTTCGGGAATGAGTGCCGTATTGGGATGTACATTTGGAGAAGCGGCCGGTCCTAAAGAATCTCGACGCATCGTGCAAGCATTAATCAAGGAATGTATAGACGTTTGTCAGGCCGGCGGCATCCGTATCGAGCCCGTTCAAGGAAAGGACATCGTCAAATTGCTCAACTACAACAATTCTTTGAAACGCGCCTTCTCTTTTTTCATCATCCCCATTGCCATCCGCAAGCACGCCAAGCTGAAGGCCAGTATGTTACAGGATCTTGAAAAGGGTAAGCTAACAGAAGTTGATGCCATCAATGGTGCCGTATCCGAGTTCGGACGGAAAGTAGGATGCCCCACCCCGATGAACGACCGCGTTGTCGAAATCATCCACCAAATTGAGCAAGGAAAACTTCGCCCATGTTTCGACAACATTAAATTGTTTGAACAAGCTTAACATATAAAAAGTTATGCCCATCATCGAAATAACCTCGCTCAACCATCCGGGAGTGGAAGTCTTTGCAACCCTGACCGAAGCCCAATTACGAAACCGTTTGGAACCATCGAAAGGCATCTTCATCGCCGAAAGCCCGAAGGTTATCCACGTGGCGCTGAATGCCGGATATGAACCCTTGGCGTTATTGTGCGAACGGAAGCACATCAAAGGCGATGCAGCTTCCCTCATTGAGCGATGCGGAGACATACCTATCTATACAGGCGAACGTGAACTTCTGACATCGCTCACCGGATACACCTTGACACGCGGTGTACTTTGTGCCATGCGTCGCCCTATGCCGAAACCTGTGGAAGAAGTCTGCCGGAATGCCCATCGCATCGCTGTGATAGACGGAGTGGTCGATACCACGAACATCGGCGCCATCTTCCGTTCGGCAGCAGCCTTGGGCATCGATGCCGTACTGCTCACGCCCTCATCTTGCGACCCGTTGAACCGTCGTGCCGTTCGTGTGTCGATGGGTTCCGTCTTCCTCGTACCTTGGACGTGGCTGGAAGCGCCCATTTCCTCGCTTCACGAATACGGCTTCCGCACCGCCGCCCTTGCCTTGAGCGACAACTCCGTTTCCATCGACCATCCTGCCTTGAAGGAAGAACCACGCCTCGCTCTCATCCTCGGCACGGAAGGCGACGGACTATCGCATCAGGTGATAGCGGAAGCGGATTATGTGGTGCGCATACCGATGTCGCACGAGGTCGATTCACTGAATGTAGCAGCAGCCTCGGCAGTCGCTTTTTGGGAGTTGCGCCAACGCCTTTTATAGTGTCATTCAGAGGAGCGCAGCGACGAAGAATCTCGGTTACATCCACTTTATGTTACCGAGATTCTTCCTCCCTTCGGTCGTCTGAATGACATAACCATACGAATCCTAACAAAAATTATCTTTCCGCTTGCGAAAAATCAAAAAAATATCACTACCTTTGGAAAACACCTTTGAAGAGCTATGGGAAAGAAACTTTTACACACCACGGGATGCGACGAGGAAGGACGCATCATCCATATCAACGAAGCCGAAAAAGGAGGCATCTACACTTGTCCCCTCTGCCATGACCGCCTCGTTACCCGCAACGAAGGAAAGGCACAACGCCCCCACTTCGCCC
>JAFQBB010000064.1 GCA_017416805.1 Bacteroidaceae bacterium | reverse complement strand
TTTTCTTGATTATTATACCCGACCATACCTTAGATAAATAAATAAAAGAGGTTCTCGATGAGCCGAAAGGCGAATAAAGGTTATAATTTATCTGCGTCATCCGCGTCATCCGCGTCTAAAGAATGAAAAGAAAGCATTTTGACTCCCCCTACAAGCAACACATTTGGCATTTATCTCCTGTTTGCCGACAGGCAGGCTCTTTGTCTCTCCTTTTTTGAGGTTCAAAGTTCAAGGTTTAAGGTTCAAAAAGGAGGTGCTTTGAACATTGAACCTTGAACCCTTGAACTTTGAACCTTGAACTTTGAACCTTGAACTTTAAACCTTGAACTTTAAACTTTAAACCTTGAACCTTGAAAAAGTGACTATTCACCCAACTTCACGCCACGATGAGTAGGTTTGACTGGTTGGATAGTGCCATCTTCATTGAAGTACATACGATCAATGCACACTTCGCGGTGAACACCAGGACCTTTATCGCGCTCGATATAATCTTTGTTGATACGGTGATAGACAATATACCACTCATCGGTATCAGGAATCTGAAGCACACTGTTGTGAGCCGGTCCATAAATCTCGCGTTTACCATCCTGACGCAAGATTACAGGATGTTCTGCCACTTGAATAGGGCCAAGAGGAGACTTTGCTGTACCGTAAGCCACATGATAGTTGGGCGAACCGGTATCATCGACCGACCAAAGGAAATAGTAGAGTCCGTTGCGATAGAACACATAGGGAGCCTCACGGTAAGCGTAGTCACGCAACGAACCACCTTCGGGAGTCATCACCGTGATAGTGCTCTCATCGATAGAAATCATGTCATCGTTCAACTTGGCACCGGCCATATATCCGTTACCCCAATAGAAATAGCTCTGTCCGCTCACAGGGTCTGTGAACACATCACCGTCAATCTGCTGTCCACGGCCTACAGGCGATTTGCAAATCATCGGACGGCCAGAATCCGTAAAGGGACCTGTAGGATGGTCAGCTACAGCCACACCTATCTGCTTGCCACCTGTCCCCTCTATCCAATTACCACTGAAGTAGAAGAAGTATTTATACTTGCCATCGATGAGTTTCTCCTCAATACAGGGAGCCCACGCATTGCCATCGGCCCATGCCACCTGGTCTGTCTTCAGGTCAAGGATAGTGCCCTCGTCTTTCCAGTTTGTCAAGTCGTCCGACGAATAGACGTTGAATTTGTGTCCACCCCATCCTGGAGTCCCGTCGGTAGTGGGATAAATGTAATATTTGCCCGTCTGCTTGGAGTAGAGAACTTCGGGGTCGGCACGAAAACCTTCAATCACAGGATTGCGGGCTTCTGTGTTGGGCCATTGTTTGCGCAAGCGGTCAGCCTCTTCGCGCGTGATAGCTATGGTAGTACCATGACGGGGTGTAAAGATGCCGCGCGTCTTGGTTTGGGCAATCTTCTCAAAGTTATGGAGGTCCTTGCTCTTGCAGAACTCGTAGTAACCCGAGCCGTAACAATCATACATGAGAATCCACTCATCAGAGTCAACGAGTTTGAACACCCCTGAACCTTCAACAGCTACGTTTGTCTGCTGGAGATATTTGCGCTCAGGAGTCCATTCGCCACGCAAAGTCTTGGCTGTAGCCTGCTGGATGCCGTTGCCCTCGCCTTCGGTCTTGAAGAACATGTGGTAAAGACCATCGGCATCATTGAATACAATGTCGGCATCAATGGTATTGGCCTTATGGTCATAGAGGATTTCAGGTTTGGACAATTCGGTAAAGTCCTCGTTGGCATACGAACAGTAGATGACGTAGTGTGTCTTGTGGTCGTCAGAAGGGTCATCGTTTTCACGAGCTTCACGATGCACATCACCATTCCAACCTATAGAATAGTAAACCATGTACTTTTTGGCCTCAGGGTCATAAATGGTCTGGGGTGCCCACACTTGGTTGAGTTTGTCGCGGTCGAACATGTCGGGCCATGTTTCGGGGAAATCTATAGCCGAACTTGTCCAGTTGATAAGGTCTTTACTTTTGAGGAGGACCAGACCGTCATTGCTGCTCCATCCGTCCCAGCTACGCATATCAGTAACAACCATGTAGAATGTTTTTCCATCTTCACCACGCAAAATGTGTGGGTCGCGCACACACTTCTTGCGGGCAATATCAGCCGATTTGATGACAGGCTCACCATCGTTCAGCAATGTATAGTTATAGCCATCATCACTTAAAGCAAAACAGATTTGTTCTTCTTCAGGAGCATTGCCTGTAAAATAGGCAAAAAGATAACTTTCCATCTTTGGTTGGGCGCAACTGCTCAAGGCAAGCATTGAAGTTGCGGACAAAACCATCAAGCAATTCTTAATCGAATGTCTGTTCATAAAATTAAATGTCAGGTTTTTAGGTTAATATTCTGATTTTGGGGCGAAGATACAAATATATTTTGAATTATTCAATTTTCGCAAGTAGAATCGTCTATGCATGACAGTCTCTTGTCACCCTGAGCGTGTCGAAGGGTCTCAGAGATTTACTTGATTATTTGCTATACCCTGAAATTCTTCGACTTCGCACAGACGAGTTGTTGAGGGATTCACCCGAAAAATGACAGAGACGGCATGGTAAATCTACTTGCGAAACTTAATATAGAGCATTAAAAAAGGGAATAAGCCAATCAGACTTATTCCCTTTTCCATTATAGTGTGTCTGGATTAATCCAAGTGAGGACCAGCAGCTACGAGAGCCTTACCTGCTTCGTTACCAGTGAACTTGGCGAAGTTCTTGATGAAGCGGCCAGCGAGGTCCTTAGCCTTCTCTTCCCACTTGCAAGCGCACTCGTAAGTGTCGCGAGGATCGAGGATGTTGGGATCAACACCGGGCAACGCAGTAGGAACTACGAAGTCGAAGTAAGGAATAGTCTTGGTAGGAGCTGTGTTGATAGAGCCATCGAGGATAGCGTCGATGATACCACGAGTATCCTTGATAGAGATACGCTTGCCGGTACCATTCCAACCAGTGTTCACCAAGTAAGCCTTGGCACCTACCTTCTCCATCTTCTTCACCAACTCTTCAGCATACTTGGTGGGGTGCAAGCTCAAGAATGCAGCACCGAAGCAAGCAGAGAATGTGGGAGTAGGTTCAGTGATACCGCGCTCTGTACCGGCCAACTTGGCGGTGAAACCAGAGAGGAAGTAGTACTGAGCCTGTTGGTCGTTCAGGATAGATACGGGAGGCAATACACCGAATGCATCAGCAGACAGGAAGATTACCTGATGAGCGTGAGGACCCTTAGAAACGGGCTTCACGATGTTGTTGATGTGGTAGATGGGGTAAGAAACGCGAGTGTTCTCAGTCACGCTCTTGTCAGCAAAGTCAATCTTGCCGTCCTCAGCTACAGTCACGTTCTCCAACAGAGCGTCGCGCTTGATAGCGTTGTAGATATCGGGTTCGCTCTCCTTGTCGAGGTTGATAACCTTGGCGTAGCAACCACCTTCGTAGTTGAACACACCTTCGTCGTCCCATCCGTGTTCGTCATCACCGATAAGCAGACGCTTCGGGTCAGTAGAGAGGGTAGTCTTACCAGTACCAGAAAGGCCGAAGAAGATAGCAGAGTCAGTGCCTTCCATGTTGGTATTGGCAGAGCAGTGCATTGAAGCGATGCCCTTCAAGGGGTTCAGGTAGTTCATGATTGAGAAGATACCCTTCTTCATCTCACCACCGTACCAAGTGTTCAGGATTACCTGCTCGTTGGTCTTGAGGTTGAACACAGTAGCTGTCTCAGAGTTCAAGCCCAGTTCCTTGTAGTTGTCAACCTTGGCCTTGGCAGCGTTGAACGATACGAAATCGGGTTCGCCATAAGCTTCCAACTCTTCAGCTGTAGGACGGATGAACATGTTGGTCACGAAGTGAGCCTGCCATGCAACTTCCATGATGAAACGAACTTTCAGGCGAGTAGCGGGGTTAGCACCACAGAAAGTATCCACTACGAACAGACGCTTGCCGCTCAACTGCTTGATGGCTTTAGCCTTCAGGTCTGCCCAAGCCTCTTCAGAGCAAGGCTTGTTGTCATTCTTATATTCTTCAGAAGTCCACCATACAGTGTCCTTGCTGGCTTCGTTCATTACAAAGAACTTGTCTTTGGGAGAACGGCCGGTGTACACACCAGTCATTACGTTTACAGTACCAAGCTCAGTAACCTGACCTTTTTCAAAGCCTTCGAGTCCGGGCTTTGTCTCTTCAGCGAACAAAACATCGTACGAGGGGTTGTGCAATACCTCAACCACATCAGTGATGCCATACTTGCTTAAATCTAAATTTGCCATTGTCTTTTTAAGTTAAAAAAGTTCTGTATAATTATTTATCAAATCTCGTCTCAAACAGACTTTCTCCTCTTTCCTCTGACCAGACTTCGGAAAAAGCCCTTGTTAAGCGCGTACAAAATTACTATAATATTTCAAAAGAAAAAACAGATTGAATAAATTATTCCGCAAAACAGCAAACTTTTATGTTTGTATAACAAATCTGTCATTCAGAGTTGGCAAATTTTCATCATAAATTCTTATCCACCTTATCTGAGAAGTACTCTCGAGCAATTCTCAACACGAGTATATTCTTAATTTTATTGTGCTGAAAATTTTGCTTTTCCCATTGCTTATATTATCTTTGCCCCACTTTAATTTTAATTCATAAGCATCATGGAAATCAGACAGTATATCCAAGAAAACGAAGCGCGGATGCTGGACGAACTGTTCGGCCTTATCCGTATTCCCAGTATCAGTGCTCTTCCCCAACACAAAGAGGATATGGAGCGTTGTGCCCACCGTTGGTGCGAGTTGTTGTTGCAGGCTGGTGTGCAGAAGGCCGAACTGATGCCTTCTGATGGCAATCCGTTGGTGTATGCCGAATATATCGTTAATCCCGACGCGCCCACCGTATTGGTTTATGTCCACTATGATGTAATGCCGGCCGAGCCATTGGAACTGTGGCAGAGTGAACCTTTCGAACCCGAAGTGCGTGACGGACGTATTTGGGCACGCGGAGCGGATGATGACAAGGGGCAGGGATTCATTCAGGTGAAAGCTTTTGAGTACTTGGTGAAACGTGGCGAACTGAAACATAATGTAAAGTTCATCTTTGAAGGTGAGGAGGAAATCGGTTCGCCCAGCTTGGGGGCTTTTCTGGAGAAACATCGCGAATTGCTGAAAGCAGACATTATACTGGTATCCGATACTTCCATGTTAGGAGCAGACCTGCCTTCGCTTACCACCGGCTTACGCGGCTTGGCTTATTGGGAAGTGGAGGTGACAGGACCTAACCGCGACCTGCATTCGGGACACTTTGGTGGGGCCGTAGCCAATCCCATCAATACCCTGTGCAAGATATTGGCCCAGGTAGTGGACGAAGAAGGCCGCATTACCGTACCTCATTTCTACGATGATGTGTTGCCTGTGCCCGAAGCTGAGCGCGACATGATTGCCCACATTCCTTTTGATGAGGCCGCCTATAAGGCTGCCATTGGAGTGGACGAACTTCAGGGTGAAACCGGTTACAGCACTTTGGAGCGTAACAGTTGCCGTCCGGCTTTCGACATCTGTGGCATTTGGGGTGGATATACCGGAGAGGGGAGCAAAACGGTACTTCCTTCCAAGGCATACGCCAAGATCAGTTGCCGCTTGGTGGCCAATCAGGATCATGAGAAAATCAGCCGTTTGATGGAAGACTACCTGAAAGAAATTTCTCCCAAGTCTGTAAAAATAAAAGTGACTCCAATGCATGGCGGACAAGGTTACGTATGCCCCATCAGCTTACCTGCTTATCAGGCCGCCGAGAAGGGCTTTGCCAAAGCCTTTGGCAAGCAGCCGTTAGCCGTACGCCGTGGAGGAAGCATCCCTATCATTGCCGACTTTGAGCGTATCCTTGGCATAAAGACCATCCTCATGGGCTTTGGTCTCGAGAGTGACGCAATCCATTCACCCAACGAAAACTTCCGTCTCGACATTTTCCGCAAAGGTATAGAAGCCGTGGTGGAGTTTCACAAGGAATATGATATAATAAACGGACTATAAAACGTCAAAAGTGACACTATTCAGGCCATTAAGAACAGTTTTAGGTGAATAACTTCCTTACAAACTGTTCTAACTGAGAGTTTTTTTGTACCTTTGCACCGATTTATTTGTCCACCTCTCCTCCTTTATTAAGGAAACAAGGACAACAAAGAGAAGCAAACATATAAACAAAGCTATATGCTGAAGCAATTTTTTTCATTATTAGCCCGATACATCAAACCGTATCGCAAATATCTGGTTTGGACAGTTATACTCAACTTTGTATCCCAATGGCTGAATGTATTCTCATTCATGGCCTTGATTCCTATCCTGAACATCCTGTTCAAGGTAGATACCAATACCTATGAGTACATACCCATGTCATTGGACAATATTGACAAAGACGTCATCATAAACAACCTCTACTATTATGTAACCACCATGATAGAGGAACACGGAGAATTGTTCACTCTTTTCGTCATGGGGGTGGCACTTGTTGTCATGACATTGGTAAAAACAGCCGGATACTTTGCCTCATCAGCCGTAATGGTTCCTCTGCAAACGGGTATTGTACGCGACATCCGCATTGAAGTATATAATAAGGTATTGGCACTGCCGCTGAGTTTCTTCTCCGAAGAGCGAAAAGGCGACATCATAGCCCGTATGAGTGCCGACGTGCAAATGGTGGAAACTTCACTTACCAGCTCCATCAATATGCTTATCCGCAACCCGATAACCCTGTTGGTCTGCTTCATAACCCTGTTTACCGTAAGTTGGCAGATGACCCTTTTTGTCATCGTTGTCATGCCACTGGCCGGATGGATTATGGGAGTCATCAGCCGTAAACTGAAACGCCAATCATCCTTCGTCCAAGGCCAATGGGGAGACATCATGGCCCAGTTGGACGAAACCTTAGGCGGATTGCGCATCATCAAAGCCTTCATTGCCGAGAAAAGAATGTCTGCCCGCTTCACAAAGACCAACAACGAGTTCCGCAGAGCAATGAACGAAATGGTTATCCGTCAGGCATCAGCCCATCCCATGAGCGAATTCCTCGGTACGTGTGTCATTGTCATTGTGCTGTGGTTCGGCGGTTCATTGATTTTGAGCCAGAACTCACCGATGGATGCATCTACCTTCATCTTCTACATGGTTATTCTCTACACCATCATCAACCCATTGAAGGAATTCTCCAGAGCATTCTACAACATACCTTTGGGTCTGGCCAGCATGGATCGTATCGACATGATATTGAAGGCCGAAAATCACATTAAAGATCCTGCCCAACCCAAAGAATTGACATCATTCGGAAGCAAATTGGAGTTCAAGAATGTATCATTCAGCTATATTGACGGACGCGATGTGCTGAGAAACATCAACCTGGAAGTACCGGTAGGAAAAACAATTGCACTGGTAGGACAATCCGGTTCCGGAAAATCCACCTTGGTTGACCTCGTGCCCCGTTATCACGAAATAGAACGTGGCGAACTGCTCATTGACGGGAAGAATGTCAAGGATGTCCGTCTGTCAGACTTGCGGTCATTGATTGGTAACGTAAACCAAGAAGCTATTCTTTTCAACGACACGTTCTATAACAACATTACATTCGGTGTTGAAAACGCCACCATGGAACAGGTCATCGAAGCGGCCAAAATTGCCAATGCACATGATTTCATTATGGAAACAGAAAAAGGCTACGACACCATGATTGGAGACCGTGGAGGACGACTTTCTGGAGGACAACGCCAACGCATCAGTATAGCACGCGCCATCCTGAAGAATCCACCTATCCTGATTCTTGATGAAGCCACATCTGCTCTCGACACCGAATCAGAACGTCTCGTACAAGAGGCCTTGGAGCGCCTGATGAAATCGCGTACCACCATCGCCATTGCACACCGCTTGAGCACCATCCGCAATTCAGACGAAATCTGTGTCATGTACGAAGGTGAAATAGTAGAACGCGGTACACACGAAGAACTTCTTGCCCAAAACGGCTACTACAAGAAACTCAACGACATGCAGAGCTTGTAAAATAACATATCAAGGACTTCAATTTCGAAGAGCACCTTGAAAAATGCGCCTTGCTTTTTCAAAAATGCGGCTTGCACTTGGTGCAAATGCGGCTTGCATTTGAAAAAAAGCAAGGCGCATTTTGAAAAAAGTAAGGCGCATTTTTGGAGATCAGTCCGAAAAATTGTTTTTTCCTGATTTCAGTTGTCTTTTCCTGATTTCAGTAGACGTTTTTTTGTTTCATTAGCTAAAAAGGTTTACACCTTTCTTCTTGCCATACTGGAGATGTTTACGTTTTCTCCTATTCCCTACTGTTCGGCTTGACACTTCTGTCAGATGGGACAG
>JAFQBB010000026.1 GCA_017416805.1 Bacteroidaceae bacterium | reverse complement strand
TGTGTCATAATTCACTTTTCATCCGCAGATTGCGCAGATGACGCAGATTATTCCTTCCTATTATACCCGATAGGTTATAATTTATCTGCGTCATCTGCGGATGAAGAATTAAATGGTGGCATTTTTGACACAGCCCCAGCTTCGGGCGCTCACTGTTCTGCCGTTTGTGGCAGGATGGTGGGGATGTCGTTTGAGCAACCCGTCACCTTTCCCCTATCTCTCTTCCGTCTGTGCTCCCTTAGCTCTCCCTCTGTTCATAGAGGGAGTACCCGTAGGGGGAGGGAGTTCGAATCAAAGGAGTACCCCAAAGAGGGGAAGGAGTTCGAAATCTTTCTCCTCCTATGAACTTGAATAATTAATATTCCTGACCTTCTAACCAAGTGGGGAATCCACCCATAAGTTTCATGCTGAAGCCCATGATGTCTCCAAGCATTTCCTGAACAGCAGCCATAGCTCCGCTGTAGGCAGGCATTTCGGTGATACCGACGAAGTATTTTAAATCATCTTCGGTGATTCCTCCTTTGATGCAACCGTTCAGCATGATTGTTTCAAAGTTGTTCTTTAAGTAGTTCATCATACTGTTAAGCATGGCGGCTCCTTTTTCTGCATCTTTGGCTTGTTGCATCAAGGCAGAGATACTTGTTGTCAGCTGGTCAATGATTTTGTCGCCACTGGATTTCTCGTAATAGTTTTTGAAAAGTTTCTTGTACGAGTCAGAACATTTTGCCGCTGCTATTGTTTCGGGTGTCTTTCCCTCTGCCATAGCCATGATTCCAGGCATAAGTTCCATTGCTGCAGTTTCAGAGATGGCAGTCATCCGTTTGTTCACATCCTGAAAACGTTCGTTTTCGGCTACTTCGACATACGCTTTCATATTTTCAAGGCTTATGTTCTTCTCAAAGTAAGGCATCATGGCCACAGCCATATCTTCGAAAGCCTGTTTTTGCATGTACCTCTCTACCAGTTCTGTAGCCAAAGCACCCTTTTGTGCCTCATTCATCTCGCTATGCTTTTTCCCCACAGCCTCTGTTGCCATTTGGATAAAAGCAGGTTTCATATTTTCCGCACTTGCCGTATTGGAAGTGACGCCTGCTTTAATCATTCTCACTATCAAATCCTTGTACTGCTCATTTTGTGCACTTGCATTTGTCGCTACCGCGAGGCACACCATCAGGCACACACTCAGCAAATAATTCATTCTTTTCATTTTCTTTTTGTTTTAGATTATTGATAAATTTATGATTCTTTCTTTTCCGGAATCTGGCTGAGGAGTTCAAGGAGAGCCTTTTCGTCCTTGTAGATGTTGGAATAAAGCTTCTTGAACCGCTTTCCGCCCCGGTAAAGAGCCACTATATGATTGTTTCCGCCACGGGCAGCCTCATCATATTCCTTACGGGTCAATTCGCTTAACAAATGTTTCTCCGCACGGGCATATCCGCAATATTTCCAAAGGACGATAGAATCGTTGGTGATGGCGAATAAAGGGTATATAGAAACCATATACCACATGGCACCTATAATTAGTAGTAGGAGTGCACCGAGCATCAGATTGATAATCATCGGGTCTGCTTTCGGTGAAGCTGTCATTGGTATAAGTAAAAAAGGATATGAAAAGAGGAATATAAAGAAAAAACCAAGCATAGCCTTCTGATGCCACTTCATTCTTGAATTCCATTTTACTTCTCCCGTCATTGCACATTCCTTTGCCCGTTGTTCCTCTTTGTTACTGATAAGTTTCCAAGAGATTACTCCTCCAATGAGACTTGCTGATATCGCTGCTATCGCTGCATAAACCAGTTCGGTTGTGTTTGCTGTTTCTTCCATATTGCTATTTTATTTAGTTAGATATCTATAATTATATTCATATTTGATAGAACTTCTTTGGCTGATAATACGGTTGTTCTTGTTTCTCTTCTTTCCCGTTATATTGCCATAGCTGTAAGTACCCTCCAATGTATCTCCGTTTTTGAAGGTCACCTTACAGTTTCCATAAGGTGTTCCGTTTTGCCATTCACATTCAAGGGTTTGACCGAATTGGTTGGTTGATACACCCTTCCCATGAATTTGTCCGTCCTTGAAATCTCCTTTATAGGTGAATGTCTTGGATGAATATTCGCCATATCCCTCGAATATGCCCTCCTTGAATCCGCCTTCGTACCTGATGGTATCACCGTTGTTCGTCATCAGCAAGAGACCTTTCCCATGATATTTCTCATTGTTGTACGCCCCTTTATAGTTGTGATTCCAAGAGTTTTCGTTTTGCCAATTTGTTATTCTGTGAATATCTCCATCCAAGAAGTCATATTCATGAATCAGACCGTTATACACAACTCTTGATCTTTTATCTGTAGGTGTTTGGGTGTAATATCCTCTACCCATTTGTTTCCCATAAGCGAAAGCACCCCGATAGGTTATGGTATCCTTGTCGTTACCGATGTATATTATCTCGCCAAATCCGTCAAGACTTCCGTTTGTGAAACTTCCTGTTAACAAGGCCTTTCCTGTGGAAGTAATGATTGTACGCGTCCCTGTACCTGTCAGTTGGATGTCAAAGTCTCCTTCGGCCATATAGGTGTTGTTGCCTTCTTTAACTCTGATAGTAGTTTTCATGCTTGGTATGCCATGTTCGAACAGTCCTTCAATTTCAGTCCCGTCGTTCATTATTCTCTTTCCCTTTCCGTGCAATTCGCCATCTATGAACATGCCTTCTTCCTTGCTGTCATTATTGTATCTGATGCCAGGACCGAAAGGCTTGTCTTTGTAGAACATACCGCGGAAACCTTTTTCTACTTTGGGTTTTCCTTTCAATACCTTGTCACCAGCCCAAAGGCTTCGGATGGAATCGCCGTTGGTCTTAAACTGGGTGATGTATCCGTGGCGCTTGCCATTCATCCAATCGCCAGTGTAGCGCACACCTTTTTTGTCCGTATAGGTTCCTTTTCCGTGTGGGAGTGTGTTGAATATTTCACCCGTATAGGTCCCTTTCATCCAAGGTATCGTAACTATGCGAGAGTGCTTTTTTACGGGAGTCCTTTCTATGCCACGCGTTTTGTAAGCATATTCAGCCAGTTTTGTTGGAGTTACCGAACGGGCAGTTTCTATTACTTCACTTTCCCATTTTTGGGGGGCTTCCAAGATTTTTTGCAGGAATCCCATTGCCTCACCCAACAATTCTTTCTGCAAGGTTGCCATTTGGCTGTTGTCATTCCAACTTTTCAGTTCCTCAACAGTGCAGTACTCCATTAAAGTCAAACACAAATAATTGGGTAATGCCTCTCGTAAGGATTTCATAAAATCTACAAGCAATTGCTTGTCACCACTTCTGGACCCGGCAAGTTCTTCACCGATGGCCTTAAAGGCTCCTTCATAAATGTCCTTGCTTCCAGAATTCCAATATGCATAGAAAGCTGATTCAAACTCTTTGTCCAGTATTTCATATTTACCCATTTCCAGCATCCAATAGCCTTTGTGTTCTATATATTCGGTCAATGTCTCTGCAAGTTTAACTTTCAAACGTTGCCCAAAGGAAACCTGGAAACTGCCAGAATTCATTATATCGTTGGCTCTTTTTGATTTCTTGTAATAGTCAAGCAGTGCCTGATAGTCCTCTTCGCTTTGCACTGCATCGGACGTTTTTTCTACGACCTTGTTCAAGAGGTCAATGGTCTCTTTATTGTGTGCAAACCCATATTCTATACCTAAAGAGCTTACATTCTTATATCTTTTTTTCAAGGTTTCTACAGATTCCTTCAAATCCAGATTTGCATAAAAATAGTTTCTTACCAATGAATCTACTAAAGGCTTGTAATCTTTTTCGTTTTGTGCATGTACCGTTGTTATTGCGAGAAATAGCATCAGGCACACACTCAGCAAATAATTCATTCTTTTCATTTACTTTCTTTTAGTTTTAATTATTAATAAAATCCTCTTTTTTTCTTTTGAGGGATTTGTTGGAGCAATTCCATTAGTTTTTCTTTATCCTTGTAAGCAACAGAATCGAAACTCTTTATTCGTATGTTTCCCCGATAAAAAACAACAAAGTGACTTCTTCCAATATCAAATTCTTTGCGAGTCAATTCGCTTAAATTATATTTCTTAGAATTGCTAAAACCGTAGTTCTTCCAAAAGATAAAAGAATCATTAGTTATTGCAAATAGAGGGTATGTACGGGCTAAAATCCATAGAGTGGAAAATCCCATAATAAATAGGAATATAACAGGAAATATGATTCCACTTTCCTTGACTGAATTGTCCGTAAATCCCCAATATGAAAGGAATGAGATTGCATACAAAAAGACTCCTGCCACATAACCCATGATTATTTTTAGAAATATACTTCCTAGTTTTGAGAAATATAACACTTCTTTCTCCTGTTCCATACATTCCTTGGCACGTTGCTTTTCTTTGTTGTCAATTACTTTCCATGAAATGAATCCACCGATAATAGTGGACAATATCATTGAAACCAAAAACAAAATCGCATTTTCCATTTATTTCGATAATTAAGTTTTTAATCACTGTCATTAGTGCACGAATGAACTTCTTTGGCTGATAAGGTTCTCTTTTGCCTTTAGGAAGATATTATGTAAAAGGCTTTACTCCATATCTGTTCTCTTCCGGTTGGCTTTTCAGACAACACAACACCAACAGGAACAATGAATATAGTAGTCGGAACCAATTAAGCAATGTCAACAGTATAATCAGGAGAGACATAATGATTGAAGGCTTAAAATTTTCTAATCCTCCATTCTTTACTATATAGACTCCAATAGCCATACCCCCAATTAATACTATACATCCAAAAATATAGTCTGCAAATACCCACCATCCGCTCCAACCAATGTCATGAAGCCTTCGGGTCTGTAGCGCATAGGTGCGTACCAATACGTAGATGTAAGCAACAAATAGGAATGCTCCAAACAGAACTCTCCCTGTTATAACTAAGGGTTTGGGAAATGAGAAGGGGGCATCTCTAAGAAAATGAGAAAGAAAACTTCCAAGAAATGACAGAGCAAGTATTACCAGAAAGACTCCCAATATCCAACCCCAGAATTCAGAACGGCTGGCGCGCCCTTTGAATGAGCAATTATGTTTTAATGTTTCAAGAATCATAGTTTCTTCATTTTATTTCCTCTTTCCAAAAATTCTCAGCAGATAGATGAACAGGTTGATGAAATCCAAATAGAGCGAGAGGGCACCAAGCAGGGCAACCTTTTTGCTGTCATCGTTGATTTCTTCCTGCATGGCGAGGGTACGCTTCACGAATTGGGCATCGTAGGTCGTCAGTCCAACGAACAAGATGACACCGGCATAGGTGATAATCCAATAAAGCATGGTGCTCTCCATGAAGATGTTGACAACAGTGGCAATAATCAATCCCACAAGTGCCATCATCAGAAGGCTGCCCCACGATGAGAGGTCTTTCTTGGTTGTTGCACCTATAAAGGCCATTGCGCCAAACATGCCGGCCGTGATAAAGAACGTTGAGGCTACTGACTCCATGGTGTAAACCAACAGATAGACAGACATGGTGGCACCATTTACTACCGAATAGAGGATAAACATCACCGTGGCCACAGTGAATGACATCTTCCGGATACAGGACGATAGGATAAGCACCAATACGATTTCTCCTATCAGCAATCCCAAAAATACCGGCATATTGCCGATTATTCCCATCAGAAGGGATGGGGTTTCCACTACGGTCATGGCGGTCAGTCCTGTGATGGCCAGTGCGAAAGCCATCCAAACAAATACTTGGCGGAAAAGAACGGATTGCACGCTCTTCACCTCTGATACACTTACTGCTTCTTCTTTGTTGTACATAGTTAAGTCTGTGTTTAAATTATTGATAAATTCGTTATTCTTTCTTTTCCGGGATTTGACGGAGGAATTCGAGTAACTGTTCTGAGTCCTTATAGTCTTTCAACGCTAAAAAACAAAGGAACGAATTTCCCGAATAGAGTCTCACTACATGAGAGTACCCAGGACCTTTGCCGAGACGTTCATTACTTTCCTTACGAGTCAAATCTGCAATAGAATATTTTTGTGAATGTCCGAAACCTACGTAATCATACAGTACAAGAGTCTTGTCCACAATCACTAAGACCTTATCAGCCTTAAGAAGTCGTACCATCAAAAAAATATATGCCAAAGGAATGAGATAGGTCACATAAACTGCAACAGAATCTTCCCACAACAGCGTAGCCAGTCTGTAGTATAAAAAGCATGTAATCACACCGGAACCCATCCAAACCCCAAACATCCTAATTGTGGAGTTATTTCGTGTCCAAACATTGTTCTCTGTAACGTGACACTCACGCATACAAACCTTTCGTCTGTTTTTTAGAATATTCTTCCCTACAAGATTTCCAATGATTGGTAAAACTGCAATCACTGCAAGAAATAATATTATACTATTCATGGTTTATCTATTCTTTAATGTTTCTTTAAAAAATGTTGAACGAGTTGGTGGTATTGCCATTCATTGGTACTCATATGTAGATGATTCTCGTAGTAATATACGTGTGTGCTTAAATCCTCTTTGCTTAAAATAGGAGTATGGTAAAAGGCTCCGTTTTCTGATGTGATTTTATCGCTCTTAGCATGTTTGTAAACCCCTTGAAGTGATGTACAATTCATGAATGCATATTTCCTGATTCTTGCAATTTTTTTTGGCAAATAGATATTTTTCAGATTACTACAATCGAAAAATTGATATTCTCCGATTGAATTCCAATCACCAAAATAATTTAAATAGTATGTTCCGTTTGATTCAGTAATGCAATACCCTTCTCCACGATTCAAGTTCTTCTTGCATATTTTTTCCCATTCCTCTTTTGTCAAGTTTTTAAAGTCGTAACGTTGATAAGATGTATCGTGCCTTTTGTTGAAACCATATCCCTTTGTTCTTGTTTTTGTAAGTACGATATTGGTATTTACCTCTTTGGCATTCATTCTATAATAAAAATCTTCATTCTTAGGAATTGTCACATTGGGCATTTTCACCTCACTTATATCAAGATCTTGTAATGAACCACGCCATCCGAAATAATCATTGTCATCGATAGCACCAGCCATACGGCGTAGCAGTTTTATGTCTGTCCCGTTCAATTTTCCTTTGATGGTTAAAGAACGCAGATTCTCTTTTTCTTCATCGGTAAGCAGAGTGGCAAGTGTGCCGCCTTTTTTTACTTCGACAGTTTTTGCGTAATCACCCTGTTTGTCAGGTTCAATACCTATAATCATTTCATTGTACAGCAATGGGTATTCGTCCATCTCGGGAACAAGTATTATACGATAGAAACCGTTGCAATATCCATTCCACCCAAGGTTGAAATGCAGATATTCACCATCGTAACCATCGCAGACAAAAGCATGGCTGTCATTACATACTATAAGGGGGCGTTTGTTGTCCAGCTCCCGATAGACAAGTCCTAACATGTTGTCGGGTGTTTGCAATTTGATGGTTTGATTGTCTTTCATCCTTATTTGTGATATAACCCGTGAACATTGGGGCGAATATTTGAAAAAGTTGACTAACGCCATCTTTATCAGATTACTGTTGGCACCGGTAGATTTGTCGCCAAACTCAGCCCCGACAGAGAGACCCGATGAAGTCATTAATCTTGCAATAGGGGTAATGATGGTCGAGTCTTCTTCTTCAGTATCGTATGTGTCCTGCATTTTGCTCCAATCGAATGTTTGTTTGGCAAAATTGAGTGAGAAGAGTTTTTTGCCTTTCGTTATGTAGGCATACTTGCCTTCTCCACGTTCGGGCCATGCATGATAGCGCATAATTTGTGCCATGGCAACAGGTACACATCCCACCACTTGTTGCTCTTTTTTTATTTTGTCTCCTGACTTTGGACAGAATTTGTTGTATGGGGCACGTTGTCCCCATACCGTTTTTCCGAGGAGTGGTGCAACGGTTGTTGCTTTACGTTGATAGGAGTTGACCGTGTTGGTAATCAGTTTTTCACCATGATCCTTTAAGTAGTGCAATTGTGTCTTATAAACTTCTACTAACTCAAAGAGGGTTTCATTGTCCTTCTCGGATACACCTTTGTCAAATCCGTATGCTAAAATTGGATTGTCAAGATAGGGCATATATCGTTGACTTGCTACCAATATGAAAAATTCAGAGTTCCCTCCGTTGAGTAGCAAATATTCGGGCTTATAGCTTACGGCTTTCAGATTTGTGGTGTCGGTATAATACCCTTTTTGTTTCAAGAAAAGTATGGCTTCATCCATCTCACGAGCATAGCGAGGATTTGGCTTTACTATAATTCGGGTTGTTTGTGATGCGTGCTTTTTCTTACTGACGGTTACGGAACATGCAGGAAGTTCCATTTCGCCTGTGCGGAGAGCTTCCAGTTCGTAGTGGCATTCAAGGGTGGTGGTGTAATGGTCGTCACCTTTTATCGTATTGTGTTTGAAATCATGCAAGATAAAGCCCGAAGGAATTTCTGGGTGGATATAGTCCTGATAATTTGTAGCGGTAAGTGCAAATGTTACAGTGAAACGTTCTCCGTGGTGCACAGTGTCTGGTGCATAAATTTTAAAGCCTTGAAAATCTTTGCGACTTTGTGCATGTAGGAGTACCGTACACAACAAAAGTAAGATGATTGATGGGTATTTTTTCATTGTGTATGAATTATAAAATATTGGGAATCTTTTTCAGGATACCTATAAATGATTTATTAATGTTTGTCATCTCCTTCTTTCAATAACTGTTGGAGACGTTCTTCTTTTTTCTCTCTTTCTTCTCGTTCTTCAAAATTCTTATCTTTAAATATTTCTCCCGGTATCTGACGGAGTGCTTCGATATTTTTTTCTTTTCCTGTGTAGTTATCAAGAGAGATATTTAAAATGAATTTGTCTTTTTGAAAAAGTTTCACACAATGAGTCGTCTTTCCATTTTTGTCAATACCATAGTGCTCCTTACGTGTTAGTTCTTGCATAGGGTATTTCGTTGGCCTTGCAAAACCATAATATTTCCATACGATAATACAGTTGTCAACAATAGCATACATTGGAATCCTATAAAACATAAAAAGTATATATCCTACAGTCCAAATAAGGATACCATAGCATGTTATTGTATGAAAGATACCTTCATTTATCCCTTTTGCCTCTATAACTGTAATAAAGAATGGAGGCGTAAAAAAAAGGAGAAAACCTATACTTGCTTTCACTATCCAGCTACTTGTTGATATATATATGATATTTCCCATTGCCTTACATTCCTTAGTACGCTGTTCTTCCTTTTTGCTTAGAAGTTTCCAAGAAATAAATCCTGCAATGACACCTGAAGCCATAGCAACAAATATATTAAAAATAAAATCCATAAATTATTGATAATTAATGAAAAAAGAGGCACAAATCTACGGCTATCCGAGAGAGGACGTACCGCGTTTGTGCCTCTTTACTATTAAATTATTTAAGTTTCTCAAGCTCAACTTTTTGGAGTAAAAGGAGTTATCGCAGGCTTTGGCCTGCCAGCCAAATGTATAGCAAAACTATTGGCTCTGACTCCTAGGCTCGAAGAGCCGATTTTTCGCTATCGCTCAAGGGAACTTCTCCTTTAACTCCTATAACTTCTTCGCAAGTTTCTACTTGCGAAAGTTGAATAAATTATATAAAGGTTGTGATTGTACTTTTTTTAGTCCTTTACCTTATATTTTTCGCCATTGATTTCGACCTCTTTTTCTTCTACTACCTTGGCATCCTCGACCTCTTTTTTCTTGGCAAGGTATTCGGGGAGGTTGAGTCCGGCCATGTCGAAAAGTTCGTTCAACGGGGGAACACTCTGCATCAATCCTGATACGAAGTTGGCTGTTGAGCCTTTGCCGTTGGCACCAGTGGCACCACTGTCCCAAACGGTTACGTGGTCGATGTTGATACCCTTCACGGCCTCTACCTGAGTCTTCACCAATTCTGGCAACTTCTCGAGCAGGAGCAGCATGTATGCCTTGTTGGCATCGCCTCCGGCAGCTTGTACCATCTTTTCGTAACCGGCAGCCTGTTTGGTAAGGATTTCATAAAGACCCTTTGCTTCGGCTTCCATCTTGGCATAGATGGCATCGGCTTCACCCTTGGCATTTACGCGTTTCTGTTCGGCTTCCGCTTCGGCGGCAATTACCAGACGCTGCTTTTCGATTTCCTGTGGTACGAGCACGTTGGCCGTTTCTGTACTGCGGTCACGTTCGGCACGAGCCATTTCAGCTTCTTTTTCAGCAGCGTATGCTTCTTCCAAAGCGCGTGCCTGCTGAACCTTTTCAGCTGCGCTTGCCTTGCGCTGTGCTTCAGCTTCGCGCTCACGGCGGTAAGCCTCTGAGTTGGCAATTTCCACTTTGGCTTCGTTCTCACCCTTCACGGCTTGTGCATTGGCTTCAGCTGTACGGATACGTGTTTCACGAACGGCCTCGGCTTTACCGATTTCACCGACTTTCTCCTGTTCGGCAACACGCACCTTGGCTTCGTTGATAGCCTTGGCGGCAGCTTCGCGTCCCAGTGCATCGATGTAACCCGATTCGTCCTTGATGTCGGTCACGTTCACGTTGATGAGGCGAAGACCGATTTTCTTCAACTCAACCTCCACGTTGGCCGAGATGCTTTCAAGGAACTTGTCGCGGTCGTTGTTCAACTCTTCGATGCTCATGGTGGCGATAACCAGACGGAGTTGTCCGAAGAGGATATCGCGTGCCAGTTCCTGAATCTGTGTGGAGGTGAGGCCCAACAGGCGTTCGGCGGCGGCCGTCATGTAAGCAGGGTCGGTTGAGATACCTACGGTGAATCGGCTGGGCACATCCACACGGATATTCTGCTTGCTCAATGCATTGGTCAGGTTGGCATCAATACTGATGGGAGTCAGGCTCAGGTAGGCATAGTCTTCGATGACAGGCCATACGAAAGCACCACCTCCATGTACACACTTGGCAGAGGCTTTGCCTTTGCTACCATAAATAACGAGAATCTTGTCGGACGGACACCGACGATAACGGTTCATGATTGTGATGAGCAGGAATACTGCTACAACGACAATCACAATGGGCATTGTTAAAAATGACATAATTGTTTAGTTTTAATTGGTTATTGAATAAAGTTGTCTGTTCCTTTTTTGCTCTTCTGCATTTCGGTTGAAATTAGGGGAAATTTAAGAACATATGTTCGTTGGCACTTGAACATATGTTCATTTTTCGGGCCTGTTTTCATACCTTTTCAACCAAATTACAGAAGCGTCCTTTTTTTTTAGTTTTTTGCGACAAGCAGGGTGTCAGTGTTCACCTGTTCAAGTACCTTCACACTGTTTCCCGTATTGATGTCCGCCGGCTCATCAGTCACGGCATTGTATTCGCGTAAAGCACCATGGATACTTATTTGGATTTTCCCCTTTCCACTGCGTGAGGCGGGAATGCGCAGATAAACATCAGCCGTCATACCCACACAAGCCTCGGCACCCACGGCACTGTTGCTGGCAATCTTCATCAGTTGTTTGAAAAGGTATATGAACAACGCTACAAACAGGCAACCGCACAGCACCGCTACCAGGACAAGCAGCCAGTCGGCCTCGATGACATTGCCGAAGGTGACTCCTCCCCAGCCGAAGCCGACAAAGAAGTTTACCATATTCTTGATAGTGAACAAGTCCATGCCGCCACTAGCATCCAACCCATCCAATGAGTCTCCGCTAAAATCAATATCCGTATCACCGATGCCTACGAGTGACAATACCAATTGCACTACCATGAACAACGAACCGAAGAGTGCACATCCCCAAAATACTTTCATCAAAAGGGGGAGGGCTTCATACATTCCAATCAAATTTTCCATAATTGCATAAAAGTTTAGTTTGTTCCGGACAAAGGTAAGGATTATTCCTCTGACAAAAGAATGTTATTCCCATTATTTTGTCCGATATGTTGACAAACATGTTTTTGGGTAGGATTAACCTTGTGCCCTTATTGCTTTATGAAGGTTACCATCTTTGTACAATCCCTTTTCCTGTCAGAATGCATAGTTTGGTTTTCTGATATGGAAAAGGGATTTTCAAGGTTGTGTACAGATGTTTGTGTAAACTTCAGTTATTCAAGTTCTATTCCTTTATTCTTTAAAATTATTATTCCCTTATTATTTTCTTTTTGCAAAAATACATACTTCTTGCATTTGGATTCTACCTTTCCGTATTAAACATATATTAAACTGTTATTGGTGGATATATACAAGAAAGGCGTAACCATCCGGTGCTCGTTTCATCTTTGGCCACCGCCAAGCAGCCTTACCCATACAAGCAAAGGATGGTTCACGCCTACATACGACGTGAACCCCCAGTCACTTGTTCTCACGGGTTTTGAATATTTGGCGGTGTTCAAGATGAGAGAACAAGAGCTAAAAGCTCAATACCCCTAAAATGTATAAACGAAGGGCGCTTCCCTTACGTTGGTAGCGGAAGTGTCTTACCTCTTCCAAAATCCTGTGCAAAAATATTGAATATATTGAATATGTCCAAATTTTCTTTCTTTTTTTTATTGTTTCAAAAACTTCATCATATACATTTTTCCGTCTTTCCCGATACCTTGTAACAGATAAATCCCTGCAGGATAATGATGTATATCAATGAGGAGGGTGGGAGAGTTACCTTTTCCTTGGTCGAACAGGTGGCCTTGTGAAGAGACTGTTTGCCATCTCTTTATGTCGGAGTGTGGGGTAAAATGCAGAAATGAGTTTTTGATTATCCGAAGGGTGCCCCAATTCTCTTTTGAAGGTGTGGGGGCAAATGAGGGGAAGACTTTGTCCGTAGTCAAAATGTTGTTTTTGATGCAAATGGTGTAGTAATGGTATTTTGATGGATTGTCGCCTCTTTGTCCTCTGATGTAATCCCATGTCTGGTGGCCTTTTTGCCGGATGCCCGCATATAGGCGGTAAGTGCCATCAGGGATAGAGTCGGGGATGTTGAATGTCATTTTTATCGTATCACTTCGTCCGTTTCCCGTGGGGAGTGAAGTCTTGAAGGGGGTTCCTACGGATGTCAGGAAAACATCTGCCTCATTTGTCAGGTAAGGTTGGATTTCTCCCGAGAAATTGAGGTGGTGAAGATTTTTTAGCATTGCGATGCAGAGTGTCATACTTTCATTGCGACTTGTATTGTCAGAACTGATGGTGAGGTTTATCGGAGTGGCCCCCATGTTGGTGTTTGTCTTGTCCTCAATGCTGTCTGCCGGATGTATGTTTACGATGGCATGGGCATGGTGTGAGTAGTCGCGGATGCTGTTTCCTTCAGGCATGAGCGCGTCTATGTGGTAATAGCCGTTGTGTGTGCCGTTCCATCCCCAATTCACATGATAGCGGCCCTCTTTGTCCATTCCGTCAATGACAAATGTGTGCCGGTCTTGATTGTCAGGATTGCTTCCGCTATAATATACGGGTTTTCCCTCTCGGAGATTCTTCTGTATCACCTCTTCCCATTCGTGAGAGGAGTGATCCGAACGGCGTATCAGGCGTATTTCGTCATCATAAAGAAAATTCTCCACCATGGCTCTTACCGCTTCGGTGTCGAAGGCGGTGCTGACTTCGTGTGTATAGTCGGTATAGACACACACACCGGCATGATACATCAGTCTTGCAACAGCATGGCTTTGTGTGGAGGTATATGCTGTTCCTTCGTTGTAAGAGTCAAGCATATTTTTCCAATCGTATGTCTGATTCTTGATGAAAGTGAGCAGGTGTTCATTCATGGTGGGAAGCCGGTAACTGACATCCTTTACCCCTTTGAGAGGGTGCTTGTGGTGCGCCATAATTTGTGCCATGGCCGTAGCCACACATCCGGTGGGTGGCCTTTTGTCAGAATTGAATTTAGGACACTGGTTGTTGAAAGGTGCTTTTTGTCCCCATACGCGTCCGCCCAACAATGGTTGGATTTCAGGTGGGATGTCAGCCTTGTTTTCCTGTGCTTTGCCTATGTAAGGTATCCATACGGACAAGAGTATGAAGAGGGAATGTAAAAAACGGCTCATTATGTTACGTTACGTTTGAATGTGGGGGCAAATGTAGTCATATTTTCCCTGAAAGAGAAATTTTTCTCATTAACCTTTACTTTTTTTCTCCCCTACCTGAGAAAAATATTTTTCAGACAGGGGAGAAAAAGTGATTTATTTTTCGTAATTTTGCGCCCTCAAATAAATATAATTCAAGTTTCGCAAGTAGAAACCTAACTCCTCCACCGCAAGCGGTTCCCCTCGGACCCCGTCGCTAAAGCTCCCCGATTGCTGTGCCAGCTCGCAATCGCTATGAACAGAGGAGGAGCTCCGGGAGCACAGGCGGAAGAAGATTGAGGCAACTTAGTGGGTCGCTCAGAAAAACATCCCCACTACCCTGTCGCAAACGACAGGCAGGTGAGCACCCGAAACTCTCCCTCTGTTTATAGAGGGAGTACCCCGAAGGGGGGAGGGAGTTTGGAAAGAATTACTTGCGAAACTCAAATAAATATAATTAGGTAGAGGGTAAAAACTCCTCTTGAGAAATATTCTTTAGACAATCGAAAAAACAAATAAATATGCTGTTTGAAAATCTTAGCGAAAGACTTGAACGCTCGTTCAAAATCCTGAAAGGTGAGGGAAAAATCACCGAAGTCAACGTTTCGGAGACCCTGAAAGATGTGCGTAAGGCATTGCTCGATGCCGACGTCAATTATAAAGTGGCCAAGACCTTTACCGATACGGTCAAGCAGAAGGCTCTCGGCCAGAATGTGCTCACCGCCGTGAAGCCCAGCCAGTTGATGGTGAAGATTGTGCATGACGAATTGGCCCAACTGATGGGTGGCGAAACGGCCGAGATTAATATAAAAGGGCAGGTCGGACAACCTGCTGTCATCCTGATGTCGGGTCTTCAGGGGTCGGGTAAGACTACTTTCTCTGGCAAGCTGGCTTTGATGCTGAAGACAAAGAAGAATCGTCGTCCGCTCCTGACGGCTTGCGACGTATATCGTCCGGCGGCTATCGAGCAGTTGCGTGTGCTTGGTGAGCAGATTGATGTACCTGTGTATTGTGAACTTGAAAGCAAGAATCCGGTAGAGATTGCTCAAAATGCTATCCGCGAGGCCAAGGTCAAGGGATACGATGTGGTAATTGTCGATACAGCCGGTCGCTTGGCTATCGATGAGCAGATGATGCAGGAGATTGCGGCTATCAAGAGTGCCATCAATCCTTCCGAGACATTGTTTGTGGTGGATTCAATGACCGGTCAGGATGCCGTCAATACAGCTCGCGAGTTCAATGAACGCCTTGACTTCGATGGTGTAGTACTTACCAAACTTGATGGTGATACTCGTGGTGGTGCTGCCCTCAGTATCCGTACGGTAGTCAACAAGCCCATCAAATTTGTGGGTACGGGTGAGAAGATGGAAGCTATCGACCAATTCCATCCTTCACGTATGGCCGACCGTATCCTTGGCATGGGTGATATCGTGTCATTGGTGGAGCGTGCTCAGGAGCAGTTTGATGAAGAGGAGGCCAAACGCCTTCAGAAGAAGATTCAGAAGAACCAGTTCGACTTCAATGATTTCCTTGGCCAAATCCAACAGATAAAGAAGATGGGTAACATCAAGGACTTGGCCAGCATGATTCCTGGTGTGGGCAAGGCTATCAAGGATATAGACATTGATGATGATGCTTTTAAGGGTATCGAAGCCATCATTTACTCCATGACTCCGAAAGAACGTACCAATCCCGAAATCTTGAACGGAAGCCGTCGCCAACGTATCGCTAAGGGTAGTGGCACCAGTCTTCAGGAGGTGAACCGTCTGATCAAGCAATTCGACCAGACACGTAAGATGATGAAGATGGTGACAGGCGGAAATATGGCCAAGATGATGGGCAAGATGCCTAAAATGCCGAACATGCCGAAGTTTGGAAGATAATATTCAGAGTATTAACTATATTTTTTTAAAATGATATGAGAAAGAATGTTTTATCGTGGGGCTTGATTAGCTTGATTGCCATTCTTGCAGCTTGCAATTCTGCTCCCAAGGGCTATACCGTGACAGGTCCGTTGCCCGATTCGACTTTTAATGGAAAAACTATTTACATCATGGATGTAGATAAGGGTGTGATTTTGGATAGTACCGTAGTTGACGGTACTGAGTTTACTTTTGAGGGGCAAGTTGATACAGCTATCGTTGCAGGTGTTTCCTTGGACGGTCAAAACACTCAATTGATATTTGTTTTAGAGAGAGGAAAAACTGTTATAGCCGACAATGGAAACAGTTCTGGAACCCCCTTGAATGAAGAATTGGGCTGTATAATAACTTCGATGGATAGCTTGGACAATGCTTATTATGCTGCTTACGAGAAATATGAAGGAAGTAGGGAAGAGTGGGCAGGCGTGTGTGAGACCGAATGGGTACCTCGCTTCAAACAGCAGGTGATTGAGGCTTATCAGACACACAAGAATGACCCTGTCGGTTATGTGCTCACTCAGTTCATGACGGTGATGAATACCGATGAACAATTGGATTTGATGAACGGATTCGGTCCTTGGCTCTTGTCAACCAAGCGTGTTTCTACTATGAAAGAGACATTGGAGGCCCAAAAGACTACTTCCGTTGGTCAGCTTTATGTGGACATCAAGGGTACTGACATCAATGGCAACCCCGTTTCTCTCTCTGACTATGTGGGCAAGGGGAACTATGTGCTCGTGGATATGTGGGCAAGCTGGTGCGGCCCTTGCAAGCGCGAGATTCCTAATCTGGCTAATCTTTATAACCTTTACAAGGACAAAGGGCTGACCGTACTTGGCATCTATGTATGGGATAAGATTGAAAATCTGGCTCCTGCTATGGAGGCAGAGAAGATTACTTGGCCTCAGATTATTGACTCTAACGAGACGGCTACCAAGCTTTATGGCGTACAGGGTATCCCTTGCATCATGCTTATAGGTCCTGATGGCACTATCCTTGACCGTACAAACTTGCGCGGCGCCAACATGCAACCTATGGTAGAGAAATATATGTTTGGAAAATAAATTTTAGTGACGAGCTACGAACTACGAGTGACCAGACCATGCGGTGCAATCACTGGTAGCTTGTAGCTTATAACTGAAAAAACTATGCAACTGATAGACGGAAAAGCAATAGCCGAGCAGGTGAAGCAAGAGATTGCCGCCGAAGTGGCAGAGATTGTGGCTCGTGGTGGTAAGCGTCCTCATTTGGCCGCCATTTTGGTGGGGCATGATGGAGGTAGCGAAACCTATGTAGCCGCTAAAGTGAAGGCATGTGAAGTGTGTGGATTCAAGTCAAGCCTTATCCGTTATGAAGCGGATGTGACAGAGGAAGAACTGCTTGCTAAGGTACGCGAACTGAATGAAGATGCCGATGTGGACGGATTCATCGTGCAACTTCCTTTGCCTAAACACATTTCAGAGCAAAAGGTTATCGAGACAATCGATTACCGCAAGGATGTGGATGGCTTCCATCCTATCAATGTAGGCCGTATGAGCATCGGACTTCCTTGTTATATCTCGGCTACTCCCAATGGTATTCTTGAACTCTTGAAACGATACAATATTGAAACGCAGGGAAAGAAGTGTGTCGTGTTGGGACGTAGTAATATCGTGGGCAAACCCATGGCCAGCCTAATGATGCAGAAGGCTTATCCTGGCGATTCAACCGTGACCGTATGCCATAGCCGTAGCAAAGACCTCGTGAAGGAGTGTCAGGAGGCCGATATCATAATCGCGGCTCTTGGTCAGCCGAACTTCGTGAAGGCGGAGATGGTCAAAGAAGGTGCCGTTATCATTGATGTCGGTACTACCCGTGTCCCGGATGCCTCTCGTAAATCGGGATTCAAACTTACCGGTGATGTACTTTTCGATGAGGTGGCTCCCAAGTGTAGCTATATCACTCCTGTGCCTGGAGGTGTAGGTCCTATGACCATCTGCTCGCTCATGAAGAATACCCTCTTGGCTGGTAAGAAAGAGATATATAAGTGAGGAAACAAAGAGGCTCTCTCTCAAAGGAGGGTGTTATAATTCACTTTTCATCCGCAAATGACGCAGATGACGCAGATTTTTCTTGTTTTTATACCAAGATGATTATAATTTATCTGCGTTATCTGCGTCATCTGCGGATGAGGAATTGTACGATGGCATTTTTGACTTAGTAATTGTTATGAGCAAAGGAAATAAGAACCTTGACGTATTTTACTTCCCTTTCTTGTGGAGGGGCTGGGGGAGGGCCTTTTTGTTTTTCCTCTTTTTCCCTTTTTCCCTTTCCGCTCAGGAATTTGGCCGTATCACCTTGCTCTTTGCCGGTGACTTGATGCAACATCAAGGGCAGATTGATGCAGCTCGTAGGCCGGATGGTTCGTATGATTACACACCATGCTTCCAGTATGTCAAGGAGGAGGTGAGCCGTGCTGATGTGGCTATCGCCAACCTGGAGGTCACTTTGGCAGGACGTCCGTATCGGGGTTATCCTCAGTTCAGTGCTCCTGACGAATATGCTCAGGCCGTCAAAGAAGCCGGATTCGATGTCCTCCTGACGGCTAATAATCATTGTCTTGACCGACGTCAGAAAGGGTTGGAAAGAACCATCCGTGTGCTTGATTCATTGCAGATACCTTCTGTCGGTACTTATACCGACAAGTCTGATAGGGAGTCGCGTTATCCTTTAATTATCGAACGTAATGGTTTCCGTATAGCTTTGCTTGCCTATACCTATGCGACCAACGGTATAGAGGCGCAAGCGCCTAATATAGTCAACTATATTGATAAAACTCAAATCATGGAGGATATTCGTAAGGCCCGTATGCAAAAGGCTGATGTGATTATTGCTTGCATGCATTGGGGGATAGAGTATCGCATGCTTCCTGAGTATCAGGAGCGTCAGATGGCTGATTGGCTCATAGCTCAGGGTGTTGATCATGTCATTGGAGGTCATCCCCATGTGCTTCAACCAATGGAAATCCGGCCGGATGATTATACCGCTGCCCGTCATGTGGTTGTCTATTCCTTAGGAAATTATATTTCTAATATGTCCGCTCCCAATACTGATGGCGGAGCCATGTTGAAGTTGGAATTGAAAAGAATCGGACATATCACGGCTTTGGCCGATTGCTCATATAGCTTGGTTTGGACATCACGTCCCTCTTTGCGTGGAGGTGGTAATTATTTGCTTTATCCAGCGGCCAATCCACCCGAAGGCATCACCCCCGAAGAAAAAAGTCGTCTTTCAACGTTTTTACAGAAGGCCCGCAATCTGTTCAAAAAGAACAATATAGATATAAAGGAATATTTTTTTAAGTAAAAACATCTCTCAAAGTTTGCAGGATTCAATAATAAGCCGTACCTTTGCATCGCTTTTCAAGGAAAGCACGTTATATGGTGACTATAGTTCAGTCGGTTAGAGCGTCAGATTGTGGTTCTGAATGTCGTGGGTTCGAATCCCACTAGTCACCCCAAAGAAGCCTTGCAAATTTGCAGGGCTTTTTCTTTTGCAGGTTTTGGCCTTGAGATAATTTAAGAAGAGAAAGACACACACACAATGGCTCAGACATTTGACAAATTGATAGAAAGCTTGCATAATCAGCACATGCGCCGACGTATAGCAGTTGCTTGTCCGCACGATGATCATACACTTCATGTCGTATTGCGTAGTCTCAGTGAAGGTATAGCTGATTTTGTTTTGATTGTAGATGAGGCTCATGAATTTGTGGCCGGTCAAATCCGGCAACAATATCCTGATCGGGTAACTCTATATGTGGGTGAAGATACCGCTGAATGTGCTCGTATGGCCGTTTCTTTGGTGCATAGGGGGGAAGCGGATGTGCTGATGAAGGGTACTCTGAACACTGATGTGTTATTGCGGGCTGTATTGAATAAAGAAGAGGGATTATTGCCTCCTGGACAGGTGCTGAGTCATGTGACGGTTGCCCAATTGCCTACGTACCATAAACTGTTGTTGTTTTCAGATGCTGCTGTAGTACCTCGGCCACGCGTGTCTCATTTTGAGGCAATGTTGAAGTATGATTTGACGGTTTGTAATCGGTTGGGTATTGAAGAACCACAGGTAGCACTTATTCATTGCACGGAGAAAATAAATGGCAAGTTTCCACATACATTAGGATATGTAATATTAAAGGAACGCGCGCGGAAGGGATTGTATGGGCGTCTGAAAATAGATGGTCCGATGGATGCAAAAACTGCATGCGACCCTCATAGTGGACAGGTGAAGGGTATTGAATCGACAGTTGTGGGCAATGCTGATTTGCTTATTTTTCCAAATATTGAATCAAGTAATACTTTTTATAAAGCCATTTCGCTTTTTGGGCAGGCCTGTATGGCCGGTATGCTTACAGGTACAACAGCTCCCGTAGTGTTGCCTTCAAGAGCCGATTCCGACGATTCTAAGTATTATAGCCTTGTGTTGGCCTGCACCATGGCCCTGAAATAACACTATACCTACTGTAACTGCTATCCCCCCTATCGAATAGAAATCATATAAGAAAAGAATAAAGAAAATGCGCATACTCGTAATCAATCCCGGCTCCACCTCTACCAAACTGGCTGTCTATGAGGACAACACCTGTACATGGATGACCGGAGCACACCATCCGGCCAAAGATCTGGCACCTTTCCATCACGTAAACGAGCAATATGAATATCGCCGTGAATTCATACTCGACCTGCTACACAAAGCGGGTATCGAAGTGAAGTTCGATGCTGTCATAGCTCGTGGCGGACTGCTGAAACCTACGCCCGGAGGGGTTTATACCATCAATGAACAGATGAAGCACGACCTGCTGCATAGCCAGCACGAACATGCCTGCAACCTGGGTGCTCTTATTGCAGAGGATATAGCCGGTATGTGTTATTGCCCGGCTTTCATTGCCGACCCGGAAGTGGTGGACGAGTTACAACCTGTAGCCCGGCTGACAGGCATACCTGAAATACGACGTTTATCCATTTTCCATGCCCTCAACACAAAAGCCGTGGCACGAAGGTATGCCAAATCCATCGGTAGGCGATACAGAGAGATGAACTTCATCATGGCACACTTGGGCGGTGGAATCTCGGTAAGTGCTCATCGGCAAGGCAAAGTGATTGACACCAACAATGCCTTGAACGGAGATGGTCCTTTCACCCCCGAACGGGCAGGAACCGTGCCGGCCAACCAACTGGTAGAACTCTGTTTCAGCGGACGCTATGATGAACGTCAGGTGAAAAAGATGCTGTGCGGACAGGGAGGACTCATTGCCCACTTGGGCAACAACGATATGATAACCATTGCTGCCAATGCCGAACAGGGCATAGAGCCTGACAAATTGGTACTGGATGCTATGCTCTATAACGTGGCCAAACATATCGGTGCCATGCATGTGGCTTTGGAAGGGAAAACTGATGCCATCATCCTGACCGGCGGTATCATGCACAGCCGCTACTGCTCCGCAGAGTTACAACGGCAGGTGGAATACCTTGCCCCCGTCATCCTGATGCCTGGCGAAGACGAGATGGGAGCTTTGGCTGCCAATGCTCTCGGTGCCCTCAAGGGCGAATTGCCATTGCAGACTTATGCTCCGAAGGAGTAATCGAAAGGGAAACCTCTTTGCAATAATATACCTAAGGGGACTGTGCCAAATGTACAAGGCACAGTCCCCTTAGTATTTAATTCGCGACTGTTGTTCACAGTCGTTTGCCACTATTTTTCTGCTTTGCTGAAAAGGCTGATGAGCACAGAACCAAGCACACCTGCTGAAAGCGAAGCCATCAATACTGCGATTTTTCCTGCTGCACGCAAGTTCATCATCACTTCTGGAGCCTGTTCTCCAAATGAAAGTGTATCCACAAAAATGGACATGGTGAAACCGATACCTCCCAAACAAGCTACGGCAAAAAGCATTTTCCACGTACCACCAGACGGCATCTCGCCTACTTTACACTTGATGGCAATGAAACTGGCAATACTGATGCCCACAGGCTTACCCAACAAGAGGCCAAAGAAGATACCCATACCAACAGAACCGAGTTCAGGACTCATTTGGAAAATATTGAAATAGCTGAGGTCGGGAATCTCCACACCTGCATTGGCCAAGGCAAAAATGGGCATAATGCAGTAGTTCACCCACGGATTTAGGGCATGCTCCAAACGGTAGCTCATGCCCACAGAATTGCTGCTGATGTGGCTCAAACGACGCAGACAGTGACGTTGCGGGCCATTGGGAAACTCTGCTTCCTCCTCGCCTTCGCAGTCATCGTATTCCTTAATACGGGCCTGATATTCCTTTGTACGACGACGGAAATAGGCACGAGAGTAGCGTGCATCCATCGGAATCATGAAGGCCATCACTACACCTGACATGGTAGAGTGGATGCCTGCATAGTAGAAGAGAAACCATACGGCGATGGCCGGTATCAGGTAATACACCATACGCTTCTCGCGCAGACGACTCATGAAATAGATTAATACCAATATCAGAATGGCTATACCCAAAAGCAAGAAATTAATCTCACCTCCATAGAAAAAGGCCACAACAAGGATGGCGCCCAAATCATCCGCAATGGCCAAAGCCGTGAGGAAAACCTTCAATGATACTGGCACCTTGTTGCCCAAAATAGACATGATTCCTACAGCAAAAGCAATATCTGTAGCCGTAGGGATTCCCCATCCGCTGGCTGCCGCCGTACCGTTATTAAAGAACATGTAGATGAGTGCGGGGAAAAGCATTCCACCCATAGCTGCTATCACAGGCAACATGGCTTTCTTGACCGAACAAAGTTCTCCGCACACTACTTCGCGCTTGATTTCAAGTCCTACGGTGAAGAAGAATACCACCATTAGGATGTCATTGATGAACTTCTCCACCGTCATATCGTGGGGAAAAACCCAATCAATGGCGCGTGTACCCGTCTCGGGGTCAATAGGGCTTTGGATGGCCATTGACAAGTCCGTTTCAAGAAACGCATGATAAAGATGCTTCGTAAATGGCAAGTTGGCCAGCAACATAGCCACCACCACACAGCTCAGCAGAATCACCCCCGAAGCCCAAGGTTGGTTCAAGAAACTCTGTGTGGTCTTTCCTACCTGGTCTACTTTCTTCGTCCAGGAGTACACAGGAATCAGTCTCATAGAATTGCTAATATGTTTATCGTTGTTATACAAAATTGCCTGCAAAGGTACTCAATTATACGGTTGGGTGTATCGCCAAAAACGAGAAAAATCGGCTCTAAGCCGATTTTTCATAACTATTTCTCGGGAATAGTATAAACTACAGTGTCTATGTTGCCATTCGTTTTCAGGTTACTCATTTCATAGATGGTGCTGTTGCCTCCCCATTCTATCATTTCCATGCGGGTAAGTATGGAAGATTGCGTGTAGTAATGAAGAATAATCTTTTCGTATCCCCTTGGAGTCTTTTTTTGTGAAGTCAAGGTTACGATTGTACTTGTTCCTTCTTGTTTTACAGCAATCTCTGCGCTGTTCTCTTTGGCTAACAAGGCTGGTTGGCCATGCAGACAGTAGAGTAGGGTGTTGCGGAGACTGCGCATGGCTTTGTTCTTTTCGGTATTGAAATTATTCTTCTTTTTGCCACGAATCATGTAAAAACGGTTTCCATTAATGATGAGCAAATCGGTCGAAGGTGCATCGTAGTGCATAGCCATCTTGTCCGAATCGCTAAGGTAGATGGTTCCTTCCGATTTTATTTCCTTACCATTGGCCGCAATTATTTTTGTTTGTGCAAACTTTCCTTCGATAGAAGTGATGGCTGCATTTCCCTTCTCAATCTGTGTCAGGATGGTCTGATTCTCTTGCGCCCGCATCAGTGTGCAGAGCATCAAGGCTATAACTGATAAAGCTATGGTTTTATAATTCATAATTCACAACTCATAATTCATAATTCATAATTAGACTTAGTACAGCCCTCCATTAATCGAGATGCATTCTCCCGTAATGTAAGCAGCCTTGTCCGAAACAAGGAAACCTACGAGTTCTGCCACCTCTTCAGGTTCTCCGAAACGGTTCAGTGGGATGGTGCTTTTAAGAGCCTTTTCGTCCAATCCTTCAACCATGTCTGTACGGATGAAACCTGGTGCTACGGCATTTACCGTCACTCCTTTTCGTCCCACTTCTTGTGCCAGCGCTTTAGTGGCGGCAATCATGCCTCCTTTGGCTGCAGAATAGTTGCATTGTCCGGGCAGTCCTTTCAATCCCGATACACTGGCCATATTTACGATTCGGCCGCGTTTCTTCACCAACATGGGTTGGAGTAGGGGACGGGTCACATTGTAGAATCCATGCAACCCGATGCCAAGCACACGGTTCCAATCTTCAGCTTCCATCCACAGGAGCAGGTTGTCTTTGCGGATACCGGCATTGTTTACTACTACTTCAATGAATTCACCCTCGTGTGCCTCTTGCCATCCTTCGATAGCTGCCAGTGTGGCTTCGGCGTTGCTGACATCAAACTTCAACAGTTCCCCTTCGCTGCCTGCTTCCTTTATCAGTTCCAGTGTTTTCTCAGCTTCAGCATCGTTCGATACGTAGTTCACTATAACATGATAGCCCATCTGAGCCAACTTGACGCACACGGCGCGTCCTATTCCACGGCTTCCGCCGGTAACTAATGCATAGTTCATTTTTAGTTCTTATATTTTAATTGTTATAAATGACTTCTTGTTTCAGTTTGCAAAGGTACGGCTTTTATGTATAAGACGCTCTTCCCATTTTCTTTTTTTTAGAATTTCAAGTACGTTTATTCTTGAATTTTGTAGAAAAAGAAATAGTTCTTAGAACAAGAATAATATGTTATACAACATAAAAACAGACGAATTATCAATAAGGTCTATTTTTTGTGTTCATATTTGTTTGGCTATCTTAATAAAAAAATGTAATATTGCGCGATAATTCAATACTGTGGGTTGTTGTCTGCCATTTTTGTCGTGTGCGATAACAGATACCGTTTACAAACCTTTATACCTTATTATAATATATAGGTTGGGTAAGAGAATATCAGTTTGAAACTATGCAGAAAAAACAAATTATTAACTAACTATTTTATTAACAAACTAATTAATCTATTATGAACATTAAAAACTTATTCAAATTTGTCCTTGTTTGGGTGGCCTTGTTGGGAGTACTTCCGGCGATGGCACAGACTTGGAGAGACATCAAGGTTAACTTGATGAACGGTGCCCTTCTGACCGAAGAGGAGGTATCCGGAAAGACATTGACCACCTTTGGTATTGCTATTGCTGAAGATGGAACAGTTACCCGTGTGGAGAGCACAGATGCTACGGCTGTTGCTGTAGTTGAGGGTAAATACCACTCTAATGAACATGGATGGAACAACTTCAAGGCAACAACCACAGTGCCTGCCGGTGCTTACAGAATCAGCATGGGTACTTGCGCTTGGGGCGGTGATGTGAAAGTGACATTCGGTGGAACAGAGGTGGCCAGCTTCAACACCAATAATGGAACATGCTATCATGGCAACACTGCGGCCAACTTCATTTCTGCCTATTATGTGGCAGCAGAGGCTGGCGAAATGGTCGTTTCTGGTGGAAACTACACCCCCTATTTTGCCATTGAAGTCATCGATGCTTCTGAAATCCCCAACAACATGGTTGTAACCTACGGTTTGGGTGACACTGGTGCAGAAGGTATCCTTCCTGCTGATGTAGAAGTTGAGCTTGGCACAATGTTTGCAATCCCTGTGAACCGCACGCTCTATGTAGAGGGTAAGACTTTGACCGGTTGGACAGACGGTACAACCACTTATGCTCTTGGTCAGGAGGTGAAGGCTGAAGGTGCAGAATTGGCATTGACTCCTGTGTTTACTGCCAATACAGTCTCTTTGGCTGACCGTACAGAGACCGTTACCATTACATGGGACTTCCAACGTAAGAATGGTGCTCCTACTGTTGGCGTACAGGGAAAGACTATGATTTGGGTGGCTCAGGCTGTAGTCAATGGCAAGACTATCGACGTGAAGATGCCTATTGATGCCACCAATGGTAAAGTGGCTAACGGGAGTTGGAATGACTGGGCACAGCTCAATGGTGGAACAGTCCTGACTATCCCTGCTTGCAAGGGTACAGTCGTTTCATTGGAGTCATACAGTGCAACCACAACTACCACTATCGCAGGTGATGTTATCAACCAGGAAACAACCACTCCGACCTATACTTACGAAGGTACAGCCGAGACTATCGACATCGTTATCGGTGACGGTTCTTACTGGCGTACTGTGAAGGTGGAACTGCCCGTCGTTGAGAACGAAGGCGGTGAAGAAGGTGGCGAAGAGATTGAAATACCAGAGAAGAGCGTAGAAATCGGTACCGTAGAAGCTGTTATCAGTGATGGCAACTTGGTGGACATCAACAATTGTCGCCAGAAGGAAGGACAGCTGATAGACAGCTCATACGATGGTTCATACGTAACTTTCATCGTAAATACTACCAAGGCCGGTGAATATCTGTTCACCTCTATGATTGGTACAACTCAAGATGGTACAGCCATTACTCTTGGCTATCTTGATGAAAATGGCGAATATGTGGCTTCAGAGAAAAAGGATATTGAAAACAGTGGGAACTGGAATCAAGGTCCTAACTACACTTGGAAGTTCAACCTTGAAGCCAACAAGGTCTATACATTCAAGATCCTTTGCCATACTGCCAATGGCAGCGGCTACTGCGTGAACCTCTTTGCCATGAACATCGGTATGGAAGGTTTGGTTACTCCGGAATATACCGTATCTTACAGCGTAGGTGATGCTGCCGTTGAGGGAACTGTTCCTGCTGCAAAGACTGTAAAACATGGACAATCTGTGAAAGTTCCTAAAAATACTACTCTTTACGTTGAAGGAAAGACTTTGACGGAATGGACAGATGGCACTAATACATACAAGGCTGGTGATGAGATCAAGGTAGAAACTGACCTTGCTCTGACTGCTGTCTTTGCTGATAATGAAGTGAACTTGGCAGACCGTAAAGAAGCTGTGACTGTAAAATGGAATTTTGGTGAGTCTAATGGTGCCGGAACTATCAATGCACAGGGTAAGAGCACCATTCTTGTAGCTCAAGCCACAGTAAACGGTAAGGTGATTGATGTGAAGATGAATATCGATGCGACAAACGGTAAGGCTAACAATGTAGGTCGCGGTGATACTTGGGCACAGGTTAATAAAGGGACAATTCTGACTATTCCCTCTTGCAAAGATGCTGTAGTATCAGTCTCTTCTTATGGTGCTTTGGGGGCAGAAGGTAAAACTGCTACTACCATTGGAGGAAGTGCTGATTATACTTCTGCAACAACTGTTACGCACACTGTGACAGGTGCTGCTGAAACTGCAGATATTGTCGTTGGTGATGATGCCGGATATTTGAGCGAAGTTTCTGTTGCCCTCCCTGTAGTTGAAAACGAAGGCGGTGAAGGTGGCGAAGAAGGTGGTGACGAACCTGTAGAAGTTGCATGGAAAGACATTGCCATCAATTTGTCAGAAAGTGCATTCTTGGAAGCTGCAGAGAAAAATGAAGATACTCATCCTCGTGTATCATTGGGATTGGCTATTGCTGAAGATGGTACGATGAGTCGTGTAGCAGCTGACGATGCTACAGCCAATATCGTCCTCGAAGGTTGCTGGTGGAACAGTCACGGATGGAGCGGAACTACCGCTAAAGTGAAGGTGGATGGTCCTGTGAAGATCGGTATCGGCGGTTGCCAATATGCCGGACATACCATCAAGGTGACAGATGCTGCAGGCAATGAAGTCGCTTCGTTTGCCGCCGGTGGTGCTGGTTGCTGGGAAGGAAGCAAGGCTGATGACCTGATTTCATATGCATACTATACAGGTGAAGCCACAACATTGACTATCAACATACCAAGCTATTGTCCTTATCTCTCTGTAGAAAAAGTGACAGAGATTGTTCAAGAGGCAACAGTGACTTATTCACTCGGTGATGCAGTTTGCGAAGGAACTACTGTACCTGCTGCCGTTAAGGTGGTTGTAGGTGACAAAGTGGTTGTTCCCGCTAACTTTACACTCTATGTGGAGGGTAAGACTCTGACCGGATGGACAGACGGAACGAACACCTATGCTATCGGTGCTGAGATTGCTCCTACCGCAGACATGACATTGACTCCGGTCTTCACTGAGAATACCGTATCTTTGGCTGACCGTACAGAGGCTGTAACAGTGAAGTGGGATTTCCAACAGAAGAGTGGTGCTCCCATTATCGGTTGGCAGGCTACAGCCGGTCATGTATGGGTGGCTCAAGCTACAGTGAATGGTAAGATTATTGACGTGAAGTGTGACATCGACGTGACTAACGGAAAGGTGGCTAATGCCAACTGGAATGATTGGGCACAGATGAATGGTGGTACCAAGTTCACGATTCCTTCATGCAAGGGTGCCGTAGTCTCTATGGAAGCTTACAGCGCCATTACCACTACTACCATCGACGGACAGAGCGACTATGCAAGTGGTACTACCATCAGTTACACAATCGCCAATACGACTGAGGCTATTGATGTGGTTATCGGTGACGGTTCTTACTACCGATACATTCAGGTGGTATTGCCTTTCGTAGAGAAGGATTATAGTGGTACTGTCTTTGAGAATGCAGAGGCTTGCGTGACATGGCCGTTCAACAGTACGGCTGATTATGCAACAGCTTACACCTCAACTCCTGAGGGAGCATTTGGTTTGATTTCAGTCAATACCGGTGACCTTGAGGTGACAGGAACAGGTAAGAGAACTGCCGGTGACGGAGGTATTGATGATGTTGTGTTCTTGAAACTGAAACCTTCAGGCTCAACCCAATCCGTAGAGTGGGGTGTGAAACCTGCCAAGGGACTTACATTCACTCCGACCAAGGTGAGCGGATATATCCAACGATTCGGTACTGATGCTGAAAATGGTGTGACCGTTACAGCCACATTGGCAGATGGAACCAGTGAAACGTTGGGTAACTTTACGGCTCCCCGTGCAAATAAGAGTGTTGCAGACGATAAGTTTGCTGGAAACTCGAATTCAACTCATCAGTTTGTTATCGAACTGACTGCTGACCAACAGGCCAAACTGACATCGGCTGACGGCTTCACCTTGAGTGCAACTGTTGGTGTCGGTCCAACTAAAGAGGGTGGTTTCAGTGATATCCGCATTTACGGAACAATCAATGGTACAATTGCTGCTGTTGAGAAGTTTGCTGTGACTCCTGCTGTAAATATCGAAGAAGCTGGTAGCGCTACTATTTATCCTGTAAGCGACAAGTACGACAATGGAACAGAAGTTACGCTGACCGCTACAGATAATTTCGGCTACAACTTTGTAAACTGGACAAATGCTGCCGGTGAAGAGGTTTCTACAGATGCCAAGTTCGTCTGGACAGTAGGCGCTGAGGAAACATTGACTGCCAACTTTGTGAAAGTAAACACTTATGCTCTTGACCTTACCGTAGAGGAACCCGCTAACGATTATATGGTACAGTGGAATCCTGCTCCTACAGTAGTTGGTGACAAGAAGATGTATGAAGAAGGTACAAAGGTTGTCTTGACTACTTCTAACAATTATATCATGAACTTTGCAGGCTGGAGCAATGATGAGACAGCCAGCGAAATCGTTGTGGATATGACACAGGATGTCACCCTCACTGCCAAGTATGAAGCTAATGTTGACTTCATTGCCGGTTGGGACTTCATCCTTAGAGGAAGTGATGGTCGTGTAGCCGATTTTGCTGCAGCTGACAACGATGCAGCCCAACTCGTTCTTCGTGATGCTGAAGGCAATACCAGCGGATGGCTTGACAAGAGCCAGGAGGCTGCCGGAGGTTACGAAGGAAAGCCTGCTGCGGTGAACTGGAGAAACAATGCAGCTATCGGTACTTACTACTATCAGATCAAGGTAAATGCTGAAGCATTCACCAACATCAAGGTTTATGCTGAAATGCTTTACAACTACAACGCTTATCAGAAGCAGGATGTAGAGTATTCACTCGACAATGAGAACTGGACATTGCTCGGTTCTATCCAAATGCCGGGTGTGAAGACCTGGACTCCGGGTGAATTCGCTTTGCCTGCAGAGGCTGACAACCAGAAAGAACTTTATATCCGTTGGAAGGCTGACACCTCTTCTAAGCTTGATGGTACAGCATCTGATAATGATGGTACTTGTATCACCAATATCTATGTGACAGGTACTATGAAACTGGTTGACGACGGCAAGGCTCCTGTCCTCGTCTCTACTACTCCGAAGGAAGGTGCTACCAATGCATCAGCCAATGGTAAAGTGGTGTTGAGCTTCGATGAGAAGGTGAAGGTTGCTGAAGGTGCTGTGGCTACTCTGAATGGTGTGAAACTCTCTCCGACAGTATCAGGTAAGAGTGTCATGTTCGAATACAAGAGTCTGGAATATTCAACAGAATATACCTTCACTTTGCCAGCCAACAGTATCAGCGACTTGACTGATAATACAATTGCAGAGGCTATCACTGTGAAGTTCTCTACGAAGACTAAACCTGCCGTAACCAAGGCTCTCTATGACTTCATTGTGCCCGATGACGGTAACTTCAAAGAGGCTCTCGAAGCTGCCGCTGCACGTGCAGACAAGAGCAAGCGTTACCGCATCTTCGTGAAGAGAGGTGCCCATATTGTTCCTGGTAATGAAAATGCCCCTGTTACAGGTGCTGATGGAAAGAACTATGCTGACCCGAAGACATACTTCAACACTCCCAACGTTTCAATCATTGGTGAAGATATGGCAGAAACCAGCATTGCCAACTATATGACCACTGAATCATTTGATGGTGAGTATGGGCCTGCTCATCCTCTGGAAGGCATCCGCACCAGCGGCTTGCTTTACTTGCAGAGTGGTGCCACCAATACCTATTTCGAAGATATCACTTTGAAGTCAAATACTCCCGACAGCCGTGGACGTAACGTTGTCCTCGTTGACGGTGGTAACAAGACAATCTGCAAGGATGTATGCCTCTGGGCTTACCAGGATACTTATGTATCTGATCGTGGACAGAGCCTCTATTACTTCGAAGGTGGTGTCATCCGCGGACGTACTGACTTCATCTGCGGTAGCGGTGATGTCTTCTTCAATGGGGTAGATATCATTATGTGCGAGGCTGGTGGTTACATCGTTGCACCGCGTGACAATGTAAAATATGGCTACGTCTTTAAAAATTGTACAATAAAAGATGGTGGCGCAGATGGAGTTAACGGCAAATATTATCTTGGTCGTCCTTGGACAGAAGCTGCCGAGACATATTTCATCGACTGTGTGATGGAAGCTATTCCTTCAGCTGGAGGTTGGACCAACATGAGCGCAGGCGGCTGCACACGCTTTGCCGAGTACAACAGCATGACAGCCAGTGGCACACCGGTTGACCTGAGCGGCCGTGTGAAGGAATTGGGTAAAGAGACTCTGAACCCGAACAGTCCTGTATTGTCTGCTGTTGAAGCTGCTGAAATCGGTAACATGGCCAACATGTTCGGTGATTGGGATCCGACTGAGGCTACCGAACAGGCATCGGCTCCAGCCAATGTGAAGATTGAGAACTCTGTCATCACTTGGGACAACAGTGACTACGTGCTCCTGTGGGCTATCTGCAAGGATGGTAAGGTTATTGATTTCACTACCGAGCCTACTTATACTGTTGACGATGCTACAGCCACTTATTCTGTACGTGCAGCCAACGAAATGGGTGGTTTGGGTGAAGCTACAGTAGCTGTCAATCCGGAATCAATCGAAGGACTTGTTGCCGGACAGGCAGTTCTCAGCACTGAAATCTTCAACCTCAACGGTGTGCAGTTGAACACTCTTCAGCAAGGCGTCAACATCATTCGCAAGACTTATGCGAATGGTGCGGTGATTGTAGAAAAGAATGTTGTTAAGTAAATTTTACAAGAATAGGGAAGAGAGGTGTGTCCGATGGGCGCACCTCTTTTTTTTGATGTTTTTTGCTTTCTTTTTTTTGATTTTATTGTGTTAAAAAGTTGGTGGTTTCGGTTATTTTTTGTTGCTTTGCAAATTGATAAATACCATGTAAACTGGTGATATGGCTCATTTGAAGGGCTGTATTCGGCTTAAATCGTTGATAATGAAACATTAATAATTAACTAACTATTAACATCTTTATGAAAAAACTCATTTTATGTGCTTCTCTTGTTGCTGCAGGAATGATGGTTTCATGTGAAAAGGAACTGTTGGTCCCCGAAGGCGCAGAGAACAAACCCGAATGGTTGGGTGGGAGTATTTATGAGGAACTTCGTAGTGGTGCCCATCTGACAGGTACGTTCAATACCTATCTGAGGTTGATTGATGACCTGGGGTACAACGAGATTCTTTCAAGAACAGGTAGTAAGACCATTTTCCCTGCCAACGATGAGGCTTTCGAGCGGTTCTTTAAGAAGAATCAGTACGGTGTGACCTCGTATGACCAGTTGACGGAGGGGATGAAGGCACAGATTCTGAAATCTTCCATGATTGACAATGCCATGTTGGCAGGTATGTTGTCAAACGTCAAGGTTGACGACAACACAGTAAGTCGTGGTAAAGCTATCAAGCATGCCACGAATGTTTCTCTTTCTGACTCTATCACCTATTATGCGACAGGTGACCAGATGCCTCAGAACAACACCTATTGGGATGAATATCGCCGGAAAGGTATTCATGTCGTTTCTGACAATACTGTTCCCATGATGGTGCATTTCACTCGTGAACAGATGTTGGGCAATGCTATTACAACAACCGGTGTGGATAGCGATTTCGGTATTCTTCGCGGTGAATTGAAGGGTTCATCTATCAGCAATTCCGATACGGTTTATATTTTCCAGACACGGATTGTAAATCAGGACGTGACTTGTACCAATGGATACATTCATCAGATTGGAGATGTGTTGGTGCCTCCCGGAAATGTTCCTCAGGTAATGCGTAGCGAGGCCAATACCAAACTTTTCTCCCGTATTTTGGACTACCATTGTGCTCCTTATTATGATGAAAAGACAACAAACAATTACAATGCTTGGGCTATGCAGAGCGGTCGCCCGACTATCGACTCAATTTACCAGATACGTTATTTCTCTACGAAGTCACAAGGTAATGGCTCAAACATTCTTGACCCGACAGGTGCCCAAATCGCTACTGACAAGCGCTTGGATTGGGATTTGGGATGGAATCAGTACTATTCTTCAACCAATGCTGCAAACAGCTTGAATGATATGGGTGCCATTCTTGCTCCGACCGATCAGGCCATCGAGAATTACTTCCTGCCTGGTGGTGGTGGTGCCTACTTCATCGACCTGTATAGCCAGTTGCCGAATACGAAGGAAAACCTTCCCCAAAACTTGGATTCCTTATTTAATAATGGTAACGGAATCTTGACCACTTTTGTCAACAATTTGATTCAAACCTCGTTCGTGGCAACTGTGCCCAGCAAGTTTGGTACCATTACCAATGAAGGCTCTGGTGACTTTATGGGTCTGACAAGAGATAATATCCATCTCACCGAAGATGGGCGTTACGATGTGGTGGTGGCCAATAACGGTGTGGTCTATAAGATGAGCGAAATGATTGCCCCCGACCTTTACCAGTCAGTTATCGGTCCTGCTGTTACCTATCCCGATATGACTGTCATGAGTTATTTCTCACAAGATAAGACTTCGGGTGCAACATCTTCTATCTTCGGAGCCGATATGTACTACTACTTGATGGCCATGAAGGCAAACTACCTCTATTTCATTCCTGATGATGAGGCTTTGAAGGGCTGTTTTATCGACCCCGTTTCTTTGGGAAAGAAGGGACAGCAGCGTGCGCTTGAATTCTATTCATGGTTGGAAACTTCGGCACAAACAGGCCGTGTTGATACACGTTACGGTGTGAAAATTCACAAGTATGATCCTGAGACTGGAATAATCAGTCCCGAGCCGGAAAGTGTTGTTACCAATATTGTATCTTCGGGTTCTTCCGCATACGCTTCTCAAGTATATGATATGTTGAACTACAACACGGTGGTACTCGATGCCGGTGAGGAAATTACAAACCATTATTATTTGACCAAACACGGTGGTGCTATCCGTATTGACAATTTCCGCGATGACGGTGGAAACTTCACTGGTACAGTGTCCGGTGGTGCCCAGATTGACAACTATCTGACTCCTGCCAATATTGAACAGGGTTGGCGCGAAAAGAATGGATGGGCTTTCCGTTTGGACAATGTTATCCAACCCTCTATTACCAGTGTCAACAAGCTGTTGACCAATAACAGTGACCGTTTCCAGTTGTTCCTCAATCTTTGTGGTATTTTTGATGATACCAACTTGACTGAATGGGCTGATATCAGTGGATCTAAGCCTGCCAATGGTGGGGTAGCGCCTATAGAAAGATATATCGTATTTTCTGGTAAAGAGAAGAAGGCTCTCGATATGAACGTAAACTTCTTCAATGGGTACAATTACACCTTCTACGCACCAGACAATACGGCTATGGAGAAGGCGCACAACGAAATGGGCCTTCCAAGATACGAAGACTTGTTGGCCATCTATAACCGGTATGCAGCCAATGACGAGGCAGAACCCAGCGAAGTGGCTGCAGCCAAGCAGCGTGTAAAGGAACAGCTTAATATTATTCGTGCCTTTATCCGTTACCACTTCCAAAACAACTCTGTTTTTGCTGATAACTATGTGAAGGAGACGACTTACCAGTCTATGTACTCTTCTGAATTGGGTATTCCTGTCAATATCACCACTAAGAGTACGGATGGCGTCTTGACTGTAACGGATGCACGTGGCGCAGGACACGAAATTGTGATTGATGCCAACGATGGTAGCCGTTTGGCCAACAAGATGACACGTGACATGGAGTACGACAAGGAGCGTGAAAATGCTACAGCCATTGCCGTTTCTTCATTTGCTGTAGTTCATCAGATTAGTGAACCTCTCTGTTTCAATAAGAAGACCTATGACGGCGATAATCCCAAGTTTCAAGATTACCGAGGGAAGTACTACTACATCATAGGGGAGAAAGAGTGGAACAAAGAACAATAAGATGAGTGAGTTGAGAAAATTATAATTCATATTTTAAAGAATAGATTATGTCAAAATCAAAAGTCCTACTGATAGGGTTGTTTTGTCTGCTTTCCCAGATGGCTTTTGCGCAGAGCAAGGTCATATCAGGTACGGTGGAAGACGCAATGGGTCCTGTCATCATGGCCAATGTCATTGAGCGGGATGCTGACAACCGTATTGTCAGTGCAACCCAAACCGACATGATGGGTAATTTCTCCATGGAGATTAAGAACCCGAAGAACAAATTGGTGATTTCTTATGTGGGTAGCAAGACCAAAGAGCTTACCATTGGAAGTCAGACCACATTCAACATTACGTTGGAAGAGGAGAATACGGCTCTTACCGAGGTGACAATTACTGCTAACCGTGTATCTTCCGGTGGCTTGAACATTCCCGATCGCGAAATGACGGTGGCCCGCCAGACCTTCGACCTGACCGAGGTGGAGGGTATGTCGTTTACCTCTGCCGATGAAGCTTTGCAGGGTGAGATTGCCGGTTTGGATATCGTTGCCAATTCCGGTAACCTTGGTGCCGGTACTACCATGCGTCTGCGTGGTGTTACCACCATCAATGGTAATGCCGAGCCGCTCATCGTGGTCGATGATAAAATTTTCGACAATCCTGACGAAACCTTTGACTTTACCAATGCTAACGAGGAGGAATATGCCTCTTTGCTTTCTGTAAACGTCGAGGATATTGCCAAGATTGATGTCCTCAAGGATGCGGCTGCTACGGCCGTGTGGGGTTCTAAGGGTGCCAACGGTGTGATTATGATTACCACCAAGCGTGGTTCTCGCGGTAAACCGCGTATCAACTTCTCATACAAGTTTACAGGAACCTGGCAGCCTAAGGGGTATGACCTCCTGAATGGTGATGACTACACCATGATGTTGAAGGAGGAGTTCTACAACCCCAACCAGTCCAGCGAAGCTACGGCCTACATCCGTGAAATCAATTACGATGACAAGTGGGCTGAATATCAGAACTGGAACAACAACACCGATTGGGTAGATGCGGTGACACAGTTCGGTGCCATGCATTCGTGGAACCTCAATATTACCGGTGGTGGTGAGAAAGCACAGTTCCGTATCTCCGGAGGTTATGATCATCAGACAGGTTCTATCATCCAGCAGGAGTTGAATCGTCTTTCTACCCGTTTGGTGCTCGACTACAATGTGTCTGACCGCATCCGTTTCTCTACCAATTTTGCGTTGACCTATACCGACAACCTGCAGAACTATGCGGGATTGTTGGGTATCGCTCAGAAAATGGCTCCCAACATGAGTATCTATCGTCAGGATGCTAATGGTAATGATACGGGTGAATTCTACATTATGAATCCAAACAAGCAGGGAATTACTCCTTACGATGGCAACTACTCTTCTTGGGAGTTACGCGATATCCGTAGTTTGGGTAATCCTATTGCCTATTCCGAGTTGGCATGGAAAGAGGATATGACATACCGTATCACTCCAGATTTTGAACTCAAGTATGAATTGTTGGGCACAGAGTTCGGGCAGCACCGCTTGACTTTCAAAGGACGTGTGGATTTTGATATTTATGCTCGTTCGGTTCCTGCATACGCAGCTGCAGGTCTTGCTTCCAACACATGGGGCGAAGCTGTGAATTACAATACAAGCGAAAAGAATGAGAGCAACCGCTTGCGCATGGGTGTCCGCGGAGAGTTGACCTATACTCCCTATTTCAGAAATGAGGATATAGCCATGACCATGTTGGCCCGTTACGAAATGAGTACCCAAAACAGTACTTCGCAGTTTGTTCGCCAGTTCAACCTGCCTGATGGTATTACTTCGCCCACCGCTACGGGTGCAGTTGCTTACAACGATGATGTAAACGGTCTGAGCAGTGGAAACAGTCGGGCCAACTCGCACTATTGGCTCTACAACAGCCACTTTTCCTATAAGGGTCGTTACAGCCTTGGATTTTCGCTTCGTGCCGATGGTGACTCCAAGTTCGGTCCCAAGCAGAAGTGGGCCTACTTCCCCGGTGTCTCTCTGCGTTACAACATCTCGGACGAGAAATTCTTCGAACCTCTCCGTAAGGCTGTTTCCATGTTGGGCTTGCGTGCTTCATGGGGTATTGTGGGTAAGGCTCCCGATGCCGACTACCTTTTCTATAACTCCTACAACCTCAATGCCGGCACCTATTTCGGTAATGCCATTGCAAAAATGGATGGTTTGAAGTTAGACGACCTTCGTTGGGAAAAGACCACCTCTTACAACCTTGGATTCAACTTAGGCTTCTTTGAAGACCTCCTGACCGTTGATTTCGATTTCTATCACAAAGATACCAAGGACTTGTTGGTACAGAATGTGGCTATACCTGCTACTACCGGTTATTCCAAGTTGGCTTATCAGAATGTGGGTAACATGACCAACGATGGTTGGGAATTGCAGGTTAATGCCCGTAACTTCCTCAAGTTCGGAAAGTTCTCGATGGGTGCAGGTTTCAATATTGCACAAAACTATAACGAGATTACCGAAATGGATCAGCGTGTGCTCGATGCCATCAACTCCGAATGGTCTGCCACAAGCCGTAGTTCATACCAGAACCGTATCCAGGTGGGCAATGCACTTGGTTCTATTTATGGTTTCCGCTACAAGGGTGTTTACCAATACACGTATGACTATTTGAACAATATGCGTACCGAGCAGGGATGGAGCAATGAAGAGTACGAGGCACAACTCAATAAGATGTTGGCCGAGGGCAAGACATTCCCCGTTGCTGTCGGACGTGACGGTAAAGTCATTATGAAGTCCAACGGACAGCCGCTCCGTATGGCTTATAATAATGTAGAAGGAAATTCAACCTACGAGTTCCAGGGTGGTGATGCCATTTACGAGGATATCAATAAGGACGGACAGATTAATGGTCTTGACATTGTCTATTTGGGCAACTGTATGCCTAAGTTGCAGGGAGGTTTCAACCTTACATTCAATTATGGCAAATGGAGCTTGAAAGCCCGTTTCAACTACCGTTACGGAAACAAGGTTATCAATCAGGCGCGTATGGAGTTGGAGTCCATGTCAACCACTTACAACCAGGCTTCTTCGGTGAACCACCGTTGGCGTAAGGATGGTGATATTACCATGATGCCTCGTGCCATTTACAAGTATGGTGATGGTTCAGCCTACAACTACCAGGGTTCTGACCGTTATGTGGAGGATGGCTCGTTCCTGCGTTTCCAGAACTTGCAGATTGGTTATAACTTCGACAAGAAGCTTATCAAGAACTGGGGACTTAACGAACTTCGTTTCTATGCTACCGTCAATAACCTCTGGTGCTGGACCAAGTATTCAGGTGTTGACCCCGAGATTTCTGTTGGAGGATGGGGACTGGCTACCGACAAGTCACAGACTCCACGCTCCAAGTCCTTCACAGCTAATATCTCCATTGGATTCTAAAAAACAGACAGACGTATGAAAAAAATAGTATCAATTCTATTATCCGGTTTAGCCATGGTGTCTTGCATCGACACTGTTATCCTTCCCGATAACAAGACGGTGGAGGAAGACTTTTGGCAGACCAAAGGCGATGTAGCCATGATGGTCAATGGTGCCTACAACGGTTTGATGAGTTCCGATCTTATGCAACGCTTTGTGGTGTGGACCATGCGTGCCGATGAGTTGAACCTCAATCTGGCATTGAACAACAGCAACCTCAACCAGATTTATTCGGCCAATATCTATACAACCAACAGCTATTGCAGTTGGGGCGATCTCTATTCCATTATCAACAACTGTAACCTGGTTCTCGATAAATCGGCCGAGGTTATGAGTATCGATCCGAACTACATGGAGGGTGACCACATGAACAATATCGGACAGATGAAGGCTTTGCGTGCGCTTTGTTACTTCTATTTGGTTCGTGTGTTCCGTGATGTTCCTCTCATCCTGGAACCTTACAAGTTCAGCTCGCAGGAGATGAACATACCGCAGGTGGCTCCCTCGGTGGTTATCGATCAGATTATTGCAGATTTGGAAGAGGCCAAGGGTATGGTGCTTTCTTCTGCTGTTATCAGAGATGGCTCTGATTTTAATTACTTCACTTCCAACGGTGTACTTGCCCTGTTGGCAGATGTTTATTTGTGGAAAGCCTCCATTTATGGCGATGAATATTGCTACGACAAGTGTATAGAGTGTTGCGATGCCATTCGTGCTACCCGTCAGATGCAGTACGGATATCAAGGATCAGCTTCGACATTGCTTGATGACGGTGGTTTCGGTTTGAATTTGTTCAATTCTTATATTGACAATTTCCTTCCGAAGCGAAATACAGGTGAATTTTTGTTTGCTATTTCTGGCATAGTAAATGCCGAAGGTATATGCATTGTCTATCACAAAAACAAAGATAACAGCAATGCATTGCCTCAATTCTATGCAAGCCCTGTTTATTCGAAAACAGGAACGGACCGTGCAAAGACCGTATTCGATAACAAGACCCACTATGCAAAAGATATCCGTGGTTTCGAGAGTGTGTATGATTTCAATAATGAAAACGCTGATGAGAGATTCTTTGTCCGTAAGTTCGTTGCACAACAATCGGTAAAGGGAAATGAGGTTTTGACAATAGATGGAACTCCAGTTTCTGAGGTTAGGGACGGTGCTCGTGCATATAAAAACTATGAACAGAACTGGATTTTCTACCGCATATCGGATGTAATACTGATGAAGGCTGAAGCATTGGTTCAGAAAGCTGTCTTGAAGTACAATGCCAATGCTGCACTTGTTGATGAACTTAAATCTTCTAATTCATTGGAGATTGCTGACCAGTTGGCAGAGGTTGGCAAAGAGATCTCTTCTGCACTTGTAGGGGCTGCCCGTTGTGCACAGATTGTAAATGCTCGTGCCAATACTACATTGAATTCAACAGTTATTGATTCGACCCAATATGCCGAGACATTTGTCAGAAGTGATGCCGTCGATTCAGAAACTTATGCCAGTGATGTTGCCAGATCGTTGACAAAACTTGCCGATTCGTTCGAAGCTCTCGAACTGATTGTAATGGATGAACGTGCTCGTGAGTTGTGCTTCGAAGGAAAACGTTGGTTCGATATGTTGCGCTACAACTATCGTCATACCACAGGGGTGGATTATGGTACTATTTTGGCCCAGCAGGGAGGTGGCTTCGCCAAGAACTATGAAGAGATGCTTGAACTGGTTGCTCGTAAGTATGTTTCCGGCGAAGGTGCTGCGGTAAAAGCCAAAATGCCTACGGAGCCATTCCTGTATATGCCTATCTCGCAGAGCGAAATGGACGTGAATTCCGCTTTGATGCAGAATCCTGTCTATTCCGAGGGTAACACAATGGAGAAGAATTAGGAAACACAGCTTTTCTCTTACCTTATAGGGTGGGAGAGGTGCTGGAAAATCTGAAACATAAATAGAAATCATAAATTATGAACAAGAATATATTTAAGGTAGCATTGGGAGTAGCGTTGGGTACAACGCTGTCCCTCACCTCCTGCGATAAGGAACCGGACGAATCGGATCTCTATACCTTTACAGGACAGACCATTCAGGATTTCCTTGAGGAGAACGATTCTGTCTTCAGTCTGTTCAATGTCATTATGAGCCGTTCAGGCTACGACCGCATGATGGATGCCTATGGCACTTATACCTGTTATGCGCCCGTAAATGAAGGCGTGAGGAAATATGTGGACAGTCTCTACAACGACCCGAAGGCTAAGGTTGAACACAACGGTATGACAGAAAACAGCGTGGCCGGTCTTACCGACGAGCAGTGCAAGGAGATTGCCATGTTCCACCTCTCCAACATCGAGAACACCTACATCGAGGTACTGAGTAATACCGGTGGTGCAGAGATTATGACCATGCTCAACACTCCGTTTACATCAACACTCGGTGAAGACGGTATTGTGCGTTTGGGAGAAGTGGCTGCTGACATTCAAGTTACCTCTTATGACCATGAGATGGAGAACGGATATGTCCATGTAATTACTGGAGTCATCCCACGCAATACCACTCATGTGTCGGAAGTTATGGCTGATTTTCCACAATATAAGATTTTCTTCGAGGCATTGGAGAAGTGCGGTTTGTTGGATACATTGGCCAACGACCGAAAACGCGAAGCTGACGGGTCAGAAAAGAAGTACAGCCTCTCCAACATTTCCGGCCGTCCGGGTTCGGGAATGGCTTCCGGCCAGTACTACGTTCCTGCCGAGTGCAAGATTGCCTACACCATCTTTGCCGAGGACAGTACAGCTTTTGCCCAAGCCGGCATCCACAGTTTCGAAGACTTGAAGGCCAAGTGTGCCGAGTGGTATGGCAATGCTGCCGAGTGGTATGACTACTTGAGCGCAAACGGCATCCAGCCCAGCACGGGTGATGACTACACCAACCAGTGGAACGTGGTCAACATGTTCCTTCGCTACCACATCGTCAAGCAGGGTATGGCCTACGGAAAGTTGGTGTATGAGCGCGATGCCAACCGTAGCAACGAGAACTGGAATTATGCGTTTGGCGGTGAGCCTTACGACTATTACGAAACCCTGCTTCCCCACACGTTGATGAAGATATGGCAACCCTTGTACCAGAACACTGGTACTGCTTCCAACATCTGGATCAACCGCTGGCGCAGGAACAATACGCTGACCGACGAGATCGGAACCTACGGTAGCGATGCCACACACGACATCATTCAGGATGGCTGTCTCATCAGACGCTCATCGTCAACCGTAGCCCATACCAACATTACGGCTTACAACGGTTACATCCATGCCATCAACAAGCCGTTGGTTTACGATGCCAATGTGCCTAACGGTGTGTTGCACGAACGCCTCCGCATCGACATGGGTGACATCCTGCATGAGTTGACCAATAACCGAATCCGTTATGCTTCAGGGGCTGAGATTGGTGCCATGAACCTTTCCAGCAACGACGGAACCATGGTTCGTTTGCCGCTCGATTATTTTGACAACCTGGTGAGCTACAACAACAAGACCAAGTTGGCCTGGTATGTGACCGGTGCATGGCGTGCATGGCAGTCCGACCAGCTTTCCGGTTGGGATGAGAACGACTTTGCTTTCCGCCTGCCTCCCGTACCGGCTGGAACCTACGAAGTCCGTATCATCTATCCTCCTATGGCAAATAGCGGTTTGCAGCAGTACTACCTCGGTACCTCTACCGACCCCAGTTCTATGATTCCGATGGGTATTCCTATTGATGCCCGTTATCCGAACTCGGGTAATGAAGAGGATCGTTTGTCAACCGGTTATATGCTTTCTACAGAGTTTGATGACTTCGGTGTGGCTTCCGACCTTGTAATGCGTAACCACGGCTACATGCGTGCTCCGGCCAGCTTTGCTCGTGGAACACAGAATACCATTCCTGCTCGTATCAGCAGTCCTCAAGATTTGGTTGATAATATTTCTGCCAGCTGCCGTTACGAAGAGGGTTACGGTACCAGTATGATGCGTAAGATTTTAGGAACTTATCAGTTTGAACCAGGCAAAGAGTACTGGATTCGCTTGAAGAACCTTTTGCAGGGATACGACCAGTTGGGATTCTCTATCGACTTCATCGAGTTGGTTCCGATTGATATTGTGAACAGTCAGGACTTTACAGAAGACTGGTACTAATCAGAATGAAGAACGAAGAGTGAAGAACGAAGAATAAACAGTTAGCGGGACATTCTCCTGTCCCTCCCTTTTTAGAGGGCAGGAGGATGCTCCGATAATAAATAGAAAAAGCTATGAAATATAACAATAAATTATGGATGATGGTTGCGGCTTGCGGAATGCTTGCTGCCACTTCATGCTCCGATTATTACGATTACAATAGCGGAGGCGTAGCAAGCGAAGAGCAACTTGCTGCCGACAAGACATTGTGGGAAAATATATCGGGCAACAAGAATCTGTCAGAGTTCGCTTCTGTTCTTGAGCGGGTAGGTTATGATGAGATTCTTAATCAATCGCATACTTATACAGTATGGGCTCCAGTCAATGAATCTTTTAATTTGGACTCTTTGAATCAGCTTACCGATGAGAAAGTGGAACAAGGTTTCTTGAAGAATCTGATTGCAGACTATATGCACCGCGAGAATGACCTTAACGATACGGTCATTTACATGCTCAACGAAAAACTGTTGAAATTTGCAGGAAAAAATACGGGTTCATTGTCGTTTGGCGGACAGGCTATTCTTCCGAATGCAAATATTCCCGGAGCATATAACTATCCGAGCACAAACGGATTGCTCTATCTGCTTTCCAGTCCGGCAATGTTCCGTTATAACGCCTACGAGTTTCTGTTCGAGAATCCCGGTGTAGCCGATTCATTGGCCAAGTATGCCAAGAAATATGAGACTGTAACTATAGATGAAGCAAACTCTGTGAAAGGTCCGATTATCAATGGTGTCCAGCAGTACGACCATATTGAGCAGATTATTCATAACGAGTTGACCGAACGTCGTTTGAATGCCGAACTCAACAATGAAGACTCTCTTTACACCGTGCTGATAATGAAGGATGCTGCTTGGCGCGAAGCATACGACAAGATTGCTTCTTACTATAACTATATTCCCAAAATCGCTTGGCAGAATTTGAGTGCCGAAAAGATGGGAACGGGTTATTCAAAGAAGGGAAATGACTCCTCTATGAAACCTACTGTTGGAACTGAAACTGTGGACTTGGCTTCAGCTCCTGCAGGTGCAGAAATCCAGGCTTCGGAAGAGTATATGACAGACTCTATTGTCAAAAAGCATTTGACAGACTACATGATTTTCTCTGAAAATCGTAATGAGAAGTTGCGGACAGGTGAATCTTTCAATGAAAATGATGTTCTTGTAGCAACCAGTTATGGCGTAAGAAGAGATGAACCGGCCAACTTCGGATTGATAAGGAACTTGGCAGATTTGAATGCCGCTACCGAGGAGATTGTTGGCTTGAGTAACGGTCATGCCCGCATTCTCAATGCATATCCTTTCTCTCCCAATGAAACTTATGCACGGGTAATCCGTACCAACGATGTGGCTCGTATCATTACACAATCCGGTTATGAGGATAAATCGAATACAATACCTAAGGATTCGTTAGACAAATGGGGAGTAGTGTTGGATGAAGAAGATTTGATAAATAATAATAATGGATGCAAATATGTGTATTCAGACATCGACCGCAAGACGAGCTTTAACGCACCGGAGTTGGACTTCTATCTGCCGGATGTCCTTTCTACAACGTACGATATTTATGTGGTCTTTGTTCCTGCATGTGCTGACGATGAAACGGCAACTTATGGTGTAGGTAAGAAATACTCGCTCTATTTTGACTTGAACTATACCGATGCTTCCAATACTCAAAAGATGGGACGCTTCAATCCCGAAACGGGTGAGTTGGTTGAAGCGGCCAATGGAGCACATAAAGACATTAAGGAACTGAAGTATGAGTTTGACATCAATAAGGTTGATACTGTCAAAGTAGGTAGGATGACATTCCCCATCTGCTATTACAAGACGGGTGTTGCACCTAATCTCAAGGTTATCCAAACCCATAGCCTGATGATGGGACCTACCAAAGAAACATACGAGCAGGTGTTGCGTATTGCCAATGTAATACTCCGTCCTGTTGAGAATGAAGAATAAATGCGATAAAAGAAGATGAATCAGAATATGAAGAATACTATTGTAAACCTTTTGCAGCGTCAGAGTCTCAGACTCTCTCTCTGCGCGTTGGCCGTATGCTTCACAACTGCTGCTTATGCCCAGGATGAGCAGGGCGAGGCCGCCACTGAAGAGACAGGCATCAAGGTGCCCCAACGCCGTGTGGTTGATGCCAAAGCAACCCTTGTCACTTTGAAAGGAGTGGTAGTAGATGATGTGACCAAACAGCCGCTTCCCGGTGTGCGTGTACAGACCCTGGGCGACAAGCGTTATACAGCTATGACCAATGAAAGGGGTGAGTTCACCATCAAGTTGCCTGACTATGCTACCTCACTCTATGTGCAGGCTCCTCGCTATATGGCACAACAGGTGGCCATTGAGAGCAACAACGAAGAGCAGCAGATACATATACGTATGCTCAGCAACAAGTTCAAGACCATGTACACCGATGGAACGGAATATACTGCAACCAAAGGATTCAAGGTCAGAGGTGGAGGTATTGTCTTGGACGATGAGATTCAGGCAAATCTTGGTGGAGATGTCCGTTCTATCAACCGTTCCGGAATTGTGGATGGCGGAAACACGCTCTTTGTACGTGGTTTGAACTCTCTGAATGCCAATGCTCAGCCTCTTGTTATCATCGATGGAGTCGAGATGGACATGCAGCACAGCCGCACTATCCTGCATCAGGGACGTGCTTTCAATATGTTGGCTGGTATCTCGCCCGAGGATATTGAGAGTGTGCGTCTGTTGAAGAATGCCACAGCACTGTATGGTGCACGTGGTGCCAACGGTGTCCTTTTGATTGAGACCAAGCGCGGCCACTCTTTGGCAACCCGTATCGATGCCAATATTTCGGCAGGTGTGACATTGAAACCTCAGTTGCATACTATGATGAATGCTACCCAGTATCGTAACTATGCCACTGAGATGTTGGGAACTGTTCCCGAACTCAAACGACCTGAAAACCGTGACGTGGTCTTCAACTTCCTCAATGACGACCCCACGGGTTATTACTACCACATGTATCACAACAACACCGATTGGCAGGACGAAGTGTATCGTACAGCCATTACCCAGAACTACAACATCAATGTGCAGGGTGGTGACGACATAGGTATGTACAACCTGTCAGTAGGTTATGTGGATGCACAAAGTCCTATTAAAGAGACCGGGTTTGACCGTTTGAACGTACGTTTCAATACCGATATCACCATTATTGATGCGTTGGAGACCAAGTTTGACATGTCGTTCTCGCGTACCAACAACACATTGTTTGATGATGGTTTTGCTGCAGACCTTTCTGCTGGTACTGTAACTTCGCCCACTTCGTTGGCCATGATAAAGTCTCCGCTGGTGACTCCTTATCAGTACAACAAGTATGTGGGTGGTTTCACCCACCTGCTCTCTGAGTACGACCAACTGTTCAGCCCGCTCAGCCAGAAATTGTATAAGAATGACTACTATTATTCGTTGGCCAATCCTACTGCTATCATTGAGAATGCCAACGGTGACAACAAGAACAAGGTGGAAAACACCTTCTTCAGTGTACGTATAGCTCCGACTTATACCTTTAACAAACATTTGTCGTTGACTACTGATTTCAGCTATATGTTGAACCGTAACTCACAGCGTTATTACCGTCCGTCGGAAGGTGTTCCTCCCTTTTTGGTTGAGGGATTGGGTACGGTGTATAACCTGACGGGGTCGCTCTTCTCTAAAGAAAACAGTGTATTAAGCCATACTTACATAAACTGGAACAATATTTACGGTGCTCATGCTTGGTCTGCTACGGGAGGTTTCCGTTTCAGCTACTTTAATTTTGATGGTAGCGATGCCGAGACTCAATTCAGTTCGGCCGCCAGCGACAAGAACCCTTATCTGTCTGCTAACCCGGGTGTGGGATATTCTTCCCTCTCCGGAGCTAATGATGTTTGGAAAAACATGCAGTGGTATGCTTCGGCTGATTATGCTTACCGTAACCGCTATTTTGCCACTTTGTCTTTGTTGGCCGAGGCCAATAGCCGTTTCGGTGCCAAGGCCGAAGGTGGTTTGGATTTGTTTGGCGTGCAGTGGGCGATCTTCCCCAGTGTGCAACTCGGTTGGGTGATGAGCAACGAAGACTGGTTCCCCAAGAATTCGTTTGTCAACTACCTTCGCGTGAATGCCGGATTCGATATGAGCGGTAACGATGACATCTCCAACTACGCAGCTCGTACCTCGTTCGGTTCCGTACGCTATGCTTATCAGGCAATCGGTATGCAGTTGGCCAACATTGGTAATGACTACATCAAGTGGGAGACAACTTCCAAGTACAACCTTGGTTTGCAGGCCAACCTCTTCAATAACCGCGTAGCTGTTGGTGCAGACTTCTTCTTGCACAAGACAACCGACCTGTTGACTTACCAGACATTCCCCACTTCCATTGCCGGTATCAACCAGTATTGGAGCAACGGTGGTGAATTGGAAAACAAGGGATTTGAAGTGACTGTATCAGGCAAGCCTGTTTCTGCTCGCGACCTTACGTTGGAAATCGGTGCCAGCATTGGTCATTACAAGAATGAAATCACAGCACTTCCCGGACGTACCTTTGCTGATGGTGCAAAGACCTTCAACGGTACAGACTATTGCAACTCCGTTTATGGTGAGAACAATATCTTAGTTGCTGTTGGAAGTCCGATGGGTCAATTCTACGGTTACGAAACTGCAGGTGTATTCTCTACAGAGGCAGAAGCTGCTTCTGCCGGAAAGAATGGTTATCTCTATATGAAGAATGCTGCAGGTGTAAAACAGAATTTCACTGCCGGTGATGTTCATTTTGTTGACCAGAACGGTGATGATTGTATTGACGAAACCGATAAGGTGGTTATTGGTGACCCCAATCCCGATTTCTATGGAAATATCTTCGCTACGCTCAACTATAAGAACTTCAAACTCGACATGGGCTTCAACTATAGCATCGGAGGCGATGTATATAACTACCAGCGCAGCGTTATCAATGCCGGTTCAAACTTCTACAACCAGCAGGTATCTGAGGTCGGACATTGGCGCTACGAAGGTCAGAAAGCCTCTTTACCCCGATTGGCCTACGGTGATCCTATGCAGAACAACCGCTTCTCTGACCGTTGGATTGAGGACGGCTCATACCTGCGTTTGAAGAATGTACGTTTGACTTATCAAGTTCCCATTCCTGAATCTTGGACTTCATGGTTGCAAGGATTCTCTGTATGGGGTGAGGCACAGAATCTGTTCACATTGACCAAATATATAGGCAATGACCCAGAGTTCAGCATCGGCAATAGTGTGATGTATCAGGGTATTGATTGTGGTAACATTGCACAGAGTCGTGCTTTCGTACTTGGTTTGAAGATTAATTTGTAATACAAGGAGATGAGGAGTTAAAGGAGTTATCGGCTCTTTGAGCCTTGGGAGTTAAAGCCGATAGTTTGGCATACGGTGTAAGCAATGCATTCGGTTTCGACTCTTGGTTGGTAAAGCGAGTGGTTACTCCTTTAACTTCTGAATAATCAAATAAAAATAGCAATTATGAAAAAAGTAATATATTCAATCATTGCAGCTTTTGGCCTCTTTGCCACCACCTCTTGTGAGGATATGCTGGAGGTCGAGAATGACAGCATGGTTATTGACCCTTCGTTGGATGCCAAGACCGACTCGGTGTTTTATGCATTGGGTATAGCACAGGCCATGCAGCAGGTGGCAGACCAATATTTCTTCGTTGGTGAGATGCGTGGCGAACTTTCTACCACCACGACCCATACCGATGAGGACCTTCGCCAGTTGGCCAACTATTCGGCTACGGCGTCTAACGAGTATAACAATGGCTACCTCTATTACCAGGTAATCAACAACTGTAACTATTACTTGGCAAACCGCAAGACAGACCTTTATATTGGTGCTACCAATGTGGCTATCGATGAGTATGCTGCGGTGGCTGCATGGCGTGCTTGGGCCTACCTGCAGTTGGCACGTACCTATGGTGGTGAGGCTGTGGCCATACCTTTCTATACCGAACCTTTGACTGCCATTTCGCAGATTGAGGAGGACAATTTCCCCAAGAAGACATTGAAGGAGATTGTTGCAGCCTTGGCTCCAGAGTTGGAGCAATATTCAGGATTGAAGGTTCCCACATTCGGCAATGCGGCTTTCAATGCCGGTAATACCAATTGGGGGGCGACCAAACATATTAACTTCCAACGCATATTTGTGCCCGTTGATGTAATCTTGGGTGAAATGTACCTTGAAGCCAGCGAATACCAAAAGGCTGCACAGTCTTATTGCAGGTATCTTTGCGACAACAGTCTTCGTACAGAAAACATTTTTGGTGGATTGCGTGAATATCAGTTGCTTCCTTATATTAATAACTCCAATCTGTATCCGTCTGAATATTACAATAAATATAATGGAATTGATGGCGACAACTATTTCTCTATTTATAGTCACAACAGTCCGACAGATGTGTTGACTTATATCCCTATGGGTTCCAGTTCACAGCGTGGTTTGACCACGAATGTGCCTTTGGCCTTCGGATATGACTATTACTCGACCGAAGGTTCTTCCGGTGTCATTGCACGTGTTGATGAGATTCAGATAGCTGTGTCAAAGGCTTATCATGACCTGACCCGTGAGAGCGATTATTACTATTATCCGAAAAATACTTTGAATGGGTCTGATGCGCCCTATCCCGATACTGTACAAATTTGGAAGGCGGGTGATTCGCGTGCCCAGTACGTTAAAACTGCTAATACGGCAGCAACTGCTTCCCCCTTTGTTATAGATATGGCCGATACATCCAAAGTGTATATCACCAAGATGCGTAATGCCAATATTTACTTGTTCCGTACCACTACAGTCTATTTGCACTTGGCAGAGGCTTTGAACCGTATGGGCTATTACGATTTGGCTTTTGCTATCCTGCGTAACGGAATATCTACCTATTTGGAAGAACTTGTTCCTGGATATGGTGGTGCCGGAGTCAAGAAGTTTCAGTATCTTTCTAAGAAAGACATAGATTTGCTTACGAATGTAGTTCCTTTCTTGAATGTTACCAACCGCAATAAGTTTAAAGCACGTAGAGGAGTAACTGATACTGAAGGATTTGAAATTTATGGTATCCATCATCATGGAGGTGGTACACGAAATGTCAGCAGTGGTGGTGAGCCTACAGGTAGTGTGAGTGGTTCTCGTGCTACGGCTGTCGGTTCAGAACTCAACCATCACTACTTGCCCGACACTATCATCGGTCTTAAGTTGAAGGAGTTGGGATATGCCGAGGGTATAGAAGTTAGTAAAGATGACTCTATCAATGCCATGGAAGAGATTCTTTGCGACGAGTATGCCAAGGAGTTTGCTTTCGAGGGTATCCGCTTCTATGACTTGCAGCGTATAGCCCGCCATAAGGAAGAGAGTGGATTTAATGGTAACCAATGGTTTGCCAAGAAACTTCAAGGCAATAATCCGTCAGTTGATTTGACAGATCCCAAGAACTGGTATCTGCCGTTCAAATAAAACAGTTTCTGCTGTTTGTTGAATAAAAGACAATCATATTAATGGGGAAGGGTGTTGGTACACTCTTCCTCATTTCTTTATTATCGGTGTCCGGCAAAACTGCCACCATAATTCTTTATGGGACATTTCAGTCACGGAGTCGTTTCCTGTAGGGGCAATCCCTTGTGCCGATAGAAGTTTGCTATGCGTTTGTGAGGGTGTGTCATAATTAACTTTTTAGACGCAGATGACGCGGATGACGCGGATTTTTCTTGATTATTATACCCGATAGGTTATTTGTTCCCCTACAGTTCAAAGTTTAAGGTTCAAAGTTTAAGGTTCAAAGTTTAAGGTTCAAAGTTCAAGGTTCAAAGTTCAAGGTTCAAAGTGGCAAACTGACAGAAGATTATAATGGGGACTTTTATTCCCTTAAAACACACTAAAGCAAGATATTATAGCTGTTTATCGGACACCAATATGATTTTTATGGAACATTTCAGCCATGGCGGCGTTTCCTGTAGGGGCAATCCCTTGTGGTTGCCGATAGAAGTTTGCTATGCGTTTGTGAGGGTGTGTCATAATTAACTTTTTAGACGCAGATGACGCGGATGACGCGGATTTTTCTTGATTATTATACCCGATAGATTATAATTTATCTGCGAAGTTTCCTTGAGCAAAGCGAAAAATCCGCGTCATCCGCGTCTAAAGAATGAAAAGAAAGCATTTTGACACATCCCCCTACGGTGGGTGTCGTGCCGCATGGTCCAACCTTAATCTGTGTCGTCTGCGTCATCTGCGGACGAGAAATGTTTTTTTTACCTTTCCCTGCAGGTATGGTAAGCCAACAGGAGATTATTTCCCTTCCACCACCCAACGGTCAATGTTGCGTGTCTCGGCGCTGAAGTTGATACCTATTTTATATAAGGTGCGTGGATCTTTTTCGAAGGGGAGTGCATACCCTTTGTCTTTAATCTGTTTCAGAGCCTCTTCGGCAGTACCGTTCAGCTTGAACTCCATGACGTAGATGTAGTCAGGAGTTTGTAGTACGAGGTCAATTCTTCCGTTTCCGGTATGGTATTCCACTTGGGTATAGAATCCCATCAGCTTGAATACGATGTAGAGCACATTGGAATAATGCAGTTCCTGTTGTCGGACAAGTTCGTAGGTTGTATCGCTGAAGAACGAGCGCAGGCGGGTGAAGAAACCCTCAATGTCGCCAGTGCGCACTTCGCGGACAAAGTTCTTTATCTGAAAAGCAGACTTGCTTTCAAGGATGGGAGTATAGAATGGGACAAGGAATTTCACGAATCCCTCTTCCACCTCCTTGTTGGGATAGCCGAGGGTGTAAAGTTCAAATTCAGGGTCATAATCTTTGATAGTCAGGTATCCGCTTTGGGTGATTACGGGTATGGCGTCGGTATCGGCCGCATCCACTCCGCTCAATGTCTCGAAACCCACTTCCACGCCATTCACGTGTTCAAGGTCGTAATCGTTCTTTTTCAGCAGTTCCACCAGATAGGTCGGTGTGCCCGTTTCGAACCAATAGCTGCCGAACTCCATGCGGGCAAATGTGTTCAATACACTGAACGGGTTGTATATGCCACCCGTGTTGGGGGCAAAATGGTAACCATCGTAGTTGGTACGTAATTTTTCTGTAGTGGACTGAACGGTGGTCTGCTTCCGCAAAGCCAGTTCTTCAATGTCTTCCTTGAAGTAGCTGTGCAGTTCCTGTTCCGATATGCCGCAGATCTCGGTGTAACGGCGATCCATGGATATGTCCATCAGATTGTTCAGGTCACTGAACACACTCACCTTCCCAAACTTGGTAACTCCTGTCAGCAGGGCAAACTTGATGCATCCGTCCATGGTCTTCAGTACACCGTAGAAAGGTTTCAGAGCATTGCGCAGTTCCGTCTGCACCTCCTTGTTGCCAATGCTTTGCAGTAGCGGCTTGTCGTATTCGTCAATGAGTATGGCTACGCGCTGGCCTGTCTTTTTGCAGGCACGGCGTATGATACCGGCAAATCGGAGAGAGAAGGATTTCTCTGATGGCTCAGCCCCATACATCTCTTCCCAACGGGAAAGATTGCTCTCTAAGATATTTTCCAGACTCTCTATCGAGCCGTATTTCTCGATGTTCAGGTCCAGGTGCAGCACAGGGTGTACGGTCCACTTCTGTTCCAGCTGTTCGATGACAAGCCCTTTGAAGAGTTCCTTCTTTCCTTGGAAATAGGCTTCCAGGGTGGATATGAGCAGACTCTTTCCGAAGCGGCGCGGGCGGCTGAGGAAGTAGTAGCTTCCAGTTGTTACCAACCGGTGGATAAGTGCGGTCTTGTCAATATAGAGATACCCGTCGTTGCGAAGTTTCTCAAAATTCTGTACGCCGATAGGATAAATATACTTGCCCATAGTCATTGATAATTGATTGATAGTGCAAAGATAGTTGAAGATGGGCAAAGTTCCAAATCTATTTATGATTTATGAATTATTTAAGGGGGGGGAGGGAGTTTAAAGAAAACTTGGAAAATTAAATAGTATTATTAGTTACTATGTTAGCAGTTGCAAACATAGTAACTGATAATAGATTTATAGAGTCAGGCTATTCAGTTATAAACCATTTCTAACTCAATACCTTCTATATTTTAAAGCACAAAATAAATATTTCCAACCACAGAATTATTATTTCAAGCCACGAAATATATATTTCGTGGCTTGAAATATAGAAGGAATATAATTTCAGATGATTTATAACACTAATTCACAGGTTATTATACATAAGTTTATATTGGCATCCCGAAAACATTATAGCAGTTTACCGGACGGCAATAAAAAAGAAACAGACATCCCCATCGTGCGGTTAACAAATTTGAACTCCCCCGGCCTTTGGCCACCCCCTCTATGAACAGAGGAGGAGCTTTGGGAGCACAAATGGAAGAGTGGTGACGGAAACTTAGTGGGGCGCTCAGAAAAAAACATCGTGCGGTTAACAAATTTGAACTCCCCCGGCCTTTGGCCACCCCCTCTATGAACAGAGGGGGAGCTTTGGGAGCACAAATGGAAGAGTGGTGACGGAAACTTAGTGGGGCGCTCAGAAAAAATCCTCATCGTGCGGCTAACAAACGGTAGAAACACTTTAAAGATGACCTCCCTACTTCCCTCCCAAAATGATAGAACGGTGAGTACCCTTAGCTCTCCCTCTGTTTATAGAGGGAGTACCCGTAGGGGGAGGGAGTTCCGAAAAAAAAGGAAAATTAAATATTAGAGGGCCTGGTAAAACTTCCGCCATAATTCTTTATGGGACATTTCAGCCACGGAGTCGTTTCCTGTAGGGGCTATCCCTTGTGGTTGCCCGATAGAAGTCTGCTATGCGTTTGTGAGGGTGTGTCATAATTAACTTTTTAGACGCGGATGACGCGGATGACGCGGATTTTTCTTGATTATTATACCCGATAGGTTATTTGTTCCCCTACAGTTCAAAGTTTAAGGTTCAAAGTTCAAGGTTTAAGGTTCAAAGTTTAAGGTTTAAGGTTTAAGGTTCAAAGTTTAAGGTTTAAGGTTCAAAGTTTAAAGTTTAAAGTTTAAGGTTTAAGGTTCAAAGTTCAAAGTTTAAGGTTCAAAGTGGCAAACTGACAGAAGATTATAATGGGGAGTTTTATTCCCTTAAAACACATTAAAGCAAGATATTATAGCTGTTTATAGGATACCAATAATAAAAAAGTGAGTGCACCAGCTGGTGCACTCACTTGAGTGAAGTTTAATCGTGATTGATCAAACTGTTAGTAAATGAGAGAGAGGATTATTTACCAATCTTCTTCTGACCATTCTGGATGTAGATCTGTCCCTTAGCGGCACGTTTGATCTGCTGACCCATCAGGTTGTACATTGCGCCATTGGCAACGGGCTTAACTACTTCGATAGCTTCAACGCTGTCGTATTCACCGGCTGCGATGTTCAATACCTTCAAGTTGTCGAACCAGCTACGACGACTATCGTTGTTGTAGTTAGAGTAGAGAACAAACTTGGCAGGAGCACCCTTGGTCAAGGCGATAGTCTCAGATGTTACAACACCCTTAGAGCTTGAAGTGGTGCAGTACATCATCTTTGCTCCGTAGTCGATTACAACATCGAATGAAGTCTTGTTGCTTGACGCTGAAACCTTTCCATTATCATTACCGCTACTACCTACCTTGGGAAGAGCACCATAGTTAATATTGAATGTGTTCAAGTCATCATTGCCGCTGTATGCAGAGTAGAAGAGACCGCAGATGGTGTCGCTTTCAGCTGTGAGCACCTTGAAACCTACCTTTTTGCCACTCAAGTTACCGGTATACAAGTCGAACTTGATGTTTACGATGTCAGTAGCCTTAACGGGAGCACCAGCAATCTCAACAGAGGCTTCACCGTTACCTACGCGGAGCATACCGAGAGAGTCGGTTGCATTGTAACCGAGTTCGAAGGGTTGTGAACCACCGGTGATTTCTGTACCATCCTCAGCTGTTCCACCCTTTGCATTAGTGAATACCATAGTACCCTTAGTTCCAACAATGGTACTTGTGTAGTTGGTCACACCTTCAGTGTCAGTTTCAGTAATGATGGTGAACTGTGCAGGAGCCTCCTGAGTACCGAAGTCGATGTCAACGATAGTAGTTGCATCGATAGCCAGTTTGAACTCTTCAACCAAAGCGTTCAAAGCTTCTCTCTGGTCAACGAGTGCCAATGAGTCGGCAGAAGAGAAGGGAACAGTCAACTTTTCGTTGTACATGTTTTGTGAAGCTGTAATTTCGGCAGCCAAAGCCTCTTTCTTGCTTGAGCTTTCGTAGATACGTTGACCCAAAGTCTCCTGTGCAGCCTCGATAGCACCCGGCATATCAGTGAAAGGCTTGTTCATGTTCTCGAACGGAGTGATGTAGTTGTTGTTGAGGAAACGAACACCGTTGTTCATGATAGTGTCAGGAAGACTGCGCTCTTCAGCCAGTTCTTTCAATACATCGTCTTGGCTCATAGCCATCCAACCGTCGTAACGTGTCTGTGCTTCAGCAACACCTTCCTTCAAAGCTTCCTTACCCCAAGGACGCTCTTTCTGATCTTCTGCCACGTAACCGTTAGCCACTTCCAAGCGACCTTGAAGAGCAGTGAGTTGAGCTTCTACGTTGTTCAAGTAAGCCTCTTGCTCGGCAGTGAGTTCACCCTCGTTGAGGAATCTGTAGAGCACGGGAGAGATGAAGTTTACATCGAAACCTGCACTGGCAGAGGTTGATACGTTGTTACAGATAAGACCTAATGTTACCTCTTTTTCTTCTTCCAAAATGAACTCAACAACATAGTCCTGGTTGCGGGCAGCATTCAAGATGCCAACAAACACAGTGTCGCCATTGAAGAAAAGTTTGGTTTCGGCACACTCGTCGGCCCATGAACGAGCCCAACGGTTCTTGTTCAAGGTCATCATACCTCCCTGACCGGTTACACCCCAATAGTACTTACCGGGTCTCAAGGTTGTGGTGAGTGTGGCAATGTTGTTCCAATTATCGTTTGCACCGGCACCACGCATCCACTGGAGACTCATGGGAGAGTCGGCAGCTGCAGTCTTGTGACACCAACGGTCTGTTGACCAACTCCAAGGAGCCTGATTCTTATAATCGTTGCTCAACTTGTTCCACTTAGCAGTCCACTTCATCCAGTTGGCAGAGTTGTTGCCGGTAGAAGCAGAACCATCTTTGGTCGCAATATAGTCGATCACGTTATCGAAGTTTTGTGATACGAACAAATCCCATACCATTTCGAGGTTCTCCATCAGACTTGCCATTTCTACGGGTGATGAATTAGCTTCGATACCTGCCTCAACAGCCTTTACGCACTCTTGGAATTCAGCAAAATACATTCTTTCATCGATGCCTTCGCTGTTCAAATAGCTTTGGAAGTAGGCAATGCGATCCTTAGCAACGCGGTCGTCGTAAACCTCTTCGGCCATGTGACACTCTACGTCTGCAATTTCCAATCCTTCGTTCAAGCCGCGGAAGTCGAGGATGATGTAACCTTCAGCAGGAACTTCAACGGGGAAAGTCACTTCGGTAAATGCAGTGTCGGCAAAACTGAACTGGTAAGCGTTGCATACTCCGTTTTCACCATATCTCAAATTGTAATCGTCTTTCTTACCGTTGTTGTTTGCATCAGTTTCTGTATCCATCCATGCCAATGCCTGATCTGTATTGTAATAAGCATTGATGTAGTTGGTGTTTCCACCGGTCAGGTCATGGTCGGTAAATCCGGCAATGGAACCCTTCACAGAGAGTGATACCACGTAAGTACCGGGGGTGGCTACGTGAATGTTCTGGCGCATACCGTGCTCCAAAGAGGTAGAACCCGGAAGTACCTGCTGGGTGTTTGATCCGTTAGGACCAGCAGTCAGCTTAGTGAAAGTGGCGCTTAGGGGCTGGTTGATAGAGACAGTGTCCCATCCGGTCAAGCCTGTTTCGCCCTCTTTGAACTGGCCGTTCACCACGAGGTTCTGACCTGTAATTTGATACTTTGCAGTCTTCGAATAAACGAAGTCGTTCACCTCGTAAGCATTAGCTGACAAGGCAACACCAGCAAAGAACGCAGCTGAGAGTAATTTTTTAATCATAGCTTTTGTTTTTTTGGTTTTAGTTAGTAAAAAATGGTATTATCGGGGCAAAGATAGGAATTAATTATGAATTATGAATATGAATTATGAATTATTTTTATGAAAAGGTGACTTTTTTCTTCAAACTCTTATACGTTGAAACGCAGAGACGCGGAGACGCAGAGTTTTTGTTGTTCAAGGTTTAAGGTTTAGGGTTTAGGGTTCAAAGACAAAAAAAATAATTCGCGTCCATCCGTGTAATCTGTGCCTAAAAAAGTTCTTATGCTCTTATGTCCTTATGTATAAAAAAAAACTCTGCGCCTCTGCTCTATGTGTTTTAAAAGTAGATGGTAAAACCTTGAACTCTTGAAAACCAAAGCTTACGAAAATTGTATATATATAATATAAGGTATAGAACAACCGAAAAAGAACGAATTATGACAGATTTATCTACAACGTTTGCAGGGTTACGTCTGAAAAACCCTTTTATAGTCAGCAGTTCAGGATTGACGGATACAGCGGTCAAATGCCGCCAGTTGGAAGATGCCGGCGCCGGTGCTGTGGTGTTGAAGTCCATTTTTGAAGAACAGATCATGCAGGAGCACGACCATTGGTACGACCCGTCGAATGCCGAAGGGAGTGATTACTTGAGCACCTACTTGCGTGCCCATTCGCTCGGCCAGCACATCGGGCTGATAAGGGAGGCCAAACGGGTCTGCACCATTCCCGTCATTGCCAGCATAAACTGCTCTACCCATTCGGAATGGACTGAATATGCAGGCTTTGTGGAAGATGCCGGTGCCGATGCCTTGGAACTGAACATTATGGAGGTGCAGACTGCGATGGATTATGAGTATGGCACTTACGAGCAGCGTCACATAGAGGTATTGCAACGGGTACGCAAGTTCGTACACCTGCCTATCATCATGAAGTTGGGCATGAATCTTACCAATCCCGTGGCTTTGGCTAACCAACTTTGTGCCAATGGGGCAGCTGGGGTGGTGATGTTCAACCGTCCTTACCGTCCCGACATCAATATTGATACCGGAAATTTTCATGCCGGTGAGTTGTGGACACGCCTTTCCGACATTTGTGAAAGTCTGCGTTGGGTAGGAATCTGTTCCGCCCGTATCCCTCACATGGATTATGCTGTTTCGGGTGGTGTACACGATGGTTGGGCTGCCACGAAAGCATTGTTGGCTGGCAGTTCGGCTGTAGAGGTCTGTACCACATTGTATTGGAACGGTCCGCAACGACTCCGGGCCATGGCTGAACAGCTTGCACAATGGATGGAAGAGCGCGGTTATGAATCCATCGGTCAGTTCAAGGGACGGATGAATATGGATGCAGCCGGTGGACATCGTTTTTACGAACGTACGCAGTTTATGAAGTATTTCAGTGGGTATGTGAAGAATTGAGAATTACCGGACATCAATAAATTTAGTCCGGAGTAAGCCCCTCATCAGTTTCACAGTCGCAAGTAGAGAAGTTGCAGGAGTGTAGCCAATAGCTTTGACTGTGATGATTGCCGTAGGAGGGTGTGTCATAATTCACTTTTTAGACGCAGATGACGCGGATGACGCGGATTTTTCTTGATTATTATACCCGATAGGTTATAATTTATTTAAGTTTCGCAAGCTCAACTTTTTGGAGTTAAAGGAGTTATCGCAGGCTTTGGCCTGCTAGCCAAATGTATAGCAAAACTATTGGCTCTAACTCCTAGGTTCGAAGAGCCGATTTTTCGCTATCGCTCAAGGGAACTTCTCCTTTAACTCCTATAACTCCTTCGCAAGTTTCTACTTGCGAAAGTTGAATGATTTATCTGCGTTATCTGCGCAATCTGCGGATGAAAAGTGAATTATGACACAGTTACCGTTTATGACAAGGCTGTGGGGAAGGTTCGCAAAGAATCTATCAGTTGCCGGTAGATAGTGTTTTGGTTCAACAGGGCCGCATTGCCGATAATGAAGAGTTGTTTGCGTGCGCGGGTAAGTGCCACATTCAGTTTGCGGTCTATCAGTTGGCCGTCGGCCAGTGTAGGGACGGATAGGATATCCAGCTGGTAGCTCCGGCTGATGGTGGTGCTGTACAGGATGATGTCCCGTTGGCTTCCTTGGTATCGTTCCACGGTGTCTATGGTTATCTCTTCAGTTTCGGGTATGCCGAGAGCGGCCAGTTGGGTTGCTATCATGGCTATCTGGTTGCGGAAGGGGACTATGATGCCAATTCTGCGGGCTGCCTGAAAAGGGAGCCCATTCTGTTCGCACAGGCGGTATATGGCAGCTACAATGTTGGCCACATTGCCGGCCTCGTGGCTGTTTATCTTGTCCGGTTCGTTAGCAGGAGGTGGGGGAGTGTCTATAAAGGCCATGCGTGTGGTGGCTACCAACGTTTCATGCCCGTCGTGATGATTATAAGTTTCCCATTCCAATGGAGCCTCTTGGTGAGCCACGGGGACAATGTCCAGTCTGTTGTTATAGAAAAAGCGGTTGACAAAAGAACTGACATCCGGATGCATACGCCCCTGCCTGCTGAGACAGGCACAGAAAGGGGTGTCTGCCAACTGGGTGTAGAGCCGTTCGAAAAGCGAGTTGCGGCAATCGGTCACTCCGATAGCAGCCAATTGCTTGCTGCTGACAGCAGAGAGTTCCGGTGGTTGTACCACTACGGCGGGAAGCTGTTTGTGGTCGCCGATGAGTATGAAGCGGTCAATGGCACATTGGTCATGATGTTTGGCACACAGTATGCCCATGATTTGTGGTTCCAGAATTTGTGATGCCTCGTCGATGATGGCTACATCAAAATGCTTCAGTTGGAAGAGTTCCTCTTTGCCATTGAGTGAGGCTACGGTTCCCACCACAATGCGGATGTCGTGGAGCATTTGGCACACCTCGCTCCGCTGGCGGCATGAAGCCATGACCTGCTCCGTCAGCCGGTGATGGAAACGCGGTTCGCATGACAGGTTGCTGCCAATGCGTAAATAGGGAGGTGGACAGGGTGTGATGCTTTCCAGCATGTCGCATATTTCATCGACAGCCCGGTTGGTATAGGCCAGCAGTAAGAGGTTGCAGGATGGTGTGGCATGAAACTCCTGAACCATGGAGCGGAGAGCCACTGAGGTTTTTCCTGTTCCCGGAGGGCCTACCAGCAAGAAGCAGTCCTTTGCCTGTTTGGCCTGCAATACGATGTTGTCAATTTCCGGATTCAGGTACTGTCCGTTCAGTCTGGCATCCATATCGGTTTCTGGTCTCCTGCGGCCAAGGAGGAGGTTCCGGCGGTGGTCAGGAGTTGCCAGTAAAGCATAGAGCCCTTTATAGAGCGCGCTGAATGAAGAGTCCATAAAGTCGTGCTCAATGGCATAGCGGCACTGGCGGTCAAATATAAGGTGGTTGCGCTGCTTGTATCGTAAGCAGACGGTGAGTGTCCCGTTCCTTATCTCTTCAATGCTTCCCCGAATGACTTGCTGGTTGGTGGCTTTGTCCGATTCGGTATTACGCCGGTATAGCAGTACTATGTCTCCCTTGCGGAAATTGGGGAGAAAATAATCGTTGGCCGTAGAAGTTGTGAAGGTTACCTTCTCAATGCCGCCATTGACGGTGAATCCGGAAATAGCCAAATCGGTAAGTATATTTCCCGCTTCGGCCTTTTCGGCAGTAGAACTACGCCAGGTTGCGGCAAATCCATATTCCCCCGGTGAATGATTCTGGCCAATCTTGGCCATCATCTGCTCGCGAGCTACAAAGGCTGTGAATGTATGGAAATAGTCGGCTGTCAGTTCATCGGCCTTTTGGATGGGAGTCAGGATCTGCTCAATTCGTGGTCGTTGCCACTTTTGCCACAGGCTGCCACTGACGTGGCGCAGATTCAGCATGTCCGGAGTCAGTGACCGGAACATGGAACGTCCGCCATCGGTGGCCAATGTCCGCTCGTAGGCCACAATGCGGTTCCTCAACTGCATGGCTTGCCGGATGAGTTGTGGGTCGGTATGGCCTGCAAAAAGTTTGGGATATTGTGAGTAGAAGAGATAGCTGCTGACCTCTTCGCGCGGAATGTTGAGGTTGTAGTATAGAACTTCTTTATAAAGAGCCATCTGCAGGGCATGGTTCGGACGGGGATATAGGTTCATGCCGCTCCCATCTGCTTTGCCTGATTTCAACTCTATCAATTTCCTGTAGTCGCCTTGCAGGAAGTCCATACGTCCTTGTAGCCCCAGGCATTCGCAAAGGAATGAAGGTTCCAACAGTGCTCCGCTTTTTTCTATCTGGAATGCCGGCGACTGGAATACGGCCTGTACGGTCTGGCGGATGGCATTGAACTGTTTGAGGGTGCGATTGAAATAGTCGCGGTCTATCCCTTCGCAAGCAGAATAGGCCAACTGGTCAGAACGGAATACCGATTGCATGGAACGATTGTATGTGGCAGGTGTGTCCGGCTGTTCGTTTACACAATCGTCCAGAAATTGATTAGCTGCATTACCCAACAGTATGTGGTGGCTGTTTTCGCGGGGTTTGAACTTGTTCAGAAAGTAATTCAGTGGATGGTCTCCGTAGTTTTGTACACATTCGGCCAGAGAACTGATGTCAATGAGGTAATCAGGTTCGAGTATGAACAGTTCCGGGAAGAGTATGCCAGTCTGCTCGTCAGTCCGTACAGATAGCAAATTCAGTTGTGCCTCGGGATAGAGTAGGGAAGGCAGCTCTTTCCATACAGGGTGTTCTGTATAGGCGATGCACAACTCCTTGTCTGGGGAACCGGCTGTATGGGCGTATAGGTATTTGTCGGTCCAGTGGGTGACGGTAAGGCGGAGGCGTTTTTGAGGCATGGGGCAAAATGGGGCTGATGGGGTTAATGGGGGTGATGGGTTATGGGCTAAAAGGGGGTGATGGGCAGGATGGGTTAAATGGGTTTAATGGGGGTGATTGGGTGGGAGGGAGTCTTTTTCTGTTTCTTGCAGGTATTTCTGGTATTGCTTGCGGATTTCGCGTACAAAAACATACGTCTCTTTCCCTTTGAAACGTCCGTTCCGGCAAAGTGAGTCGGTATAGTAAACCGAATCGTTTTTCAGCAGGATGTATTTCTCCACATTGTCTTTCCAGCGGTATTTGTCGTGTCCGTATTTGTCGGCCAAAGCCATGGCATCCAGGATGTGCCCGATTCCGGCATTGTAAGAGGCCAATATGAAATTCTTACGTTCGTCAGGGTCTGGAATCCTACGGAAACTTCTTTCCAATTCCGTCAAGTATCGGACAGCCCCTTTGATGCTCTCTTCAGCATTTTGCTCCATACCCTCGGGCACTCCCATGGCGCGGGCTGTGCGTGGCATCAGTTGCATCAGTCCTTTAGCTCCGGCCCATGATACCACAGATGTGTCGAACTTGGATTCCTTGTAAGCTATGGCAGCCAGCAGTTGCCAATCCCACTTGATGCTGTCGGCGTATTGTTTGAACAGGTGGTCGTAGGGGGAAATGGTGTTACACACTTCGGGTTGGGGCAAAGTGGCGGGTTCTTCCTGAATGGGCTGTTTCAGCAAATAGTTTCGGTAGTTGAACCAACCGGCAAAGAAGAGGAAAACTATGGTTGCAACGAATCCGATTAAATGGTTGTTTCTTGTCATACAGTTGAAAATCTGCGGCAAAGATACACAGAATAGGATTAATATTGTATAATTCTTAATATTCTTTAATGGGGATGGATTTTTATTTCAGTTTGCCGTATCTTCGCTGCGGTTTTGAGGCGGTGGTGAACTTCTGCGGTGGTTGGAGTGTTTTTTAAGTTTAAGGAGTGAAGGAGTATAGGAGGCAGGAGTGGAGACAATACTTGTAGCTCATCACTCGTAGCTCGTAGCTCATCACTCGTAGCTTGTAGCTTGTAGCTCATCACCCGTAGCTTGTAGCTTATAGCTCATCACCCGTAGCTTGTAGCTTATAGCTCACACTCGTAGCTTGTAGCTCATCACTCGTAGCTCGTAGCTCATCACTCGTAGCTCGTAGCTCATCACTCGTAGCTCGTAGCTCATCACTCGTAGCTCGTAGCTCATCACTCGTAGCTTGTAGCTTATAGCTCACACTCGTAGCTTGTAGCTCGTAGCTCATCACTCGTAGCTCGTAGCTCATCACTCGTAGCTAATATTAAAGTTGGAACAATGAAGAAGATAAGATTGGAAATAGAGGATGTGACGCAGGGAGTCTCAGGCAAGAAACCTTTTTTCCTGATGCTCCGTGAAGCCGAAGGACATCGCAAATTGTCGGTGATGGTAGGTCCTTTCGAAGCACAGGCCATATTGGTGAAGCTTCGTGGGGTAAGTGTGCCGCGCCCATTGCTTCATGATGCATTTATCCAATCTTTGGATTTGTTGGGGGTGGATTTGCGTGAGGTATATATATATAAGGTATCAGATGGAGTGTTTTATTCCTCCTTATTGTTGGTGCATGAAGGGGTGAGGCATGAAGTGGATGCGCGGACATCCGATGCCATAGCATTGGCTTTGCGGTATGATGCCCCAATTTACACTTCCGAATCATTGCTTGTGCGAGAGCAGATACTTGACGATGGAAATGGAGCTATATCCATACCTGTTTCTTCGGTTGGTGTCGATGTGTTGCGTGAGGCATTGGAGCGGGCCATCCGTGAAGAACGGTATGAATTGGCTGCTCAATTGCGCGATGAAATATCACGTAGAGAGGGGAAGGTTGATAGTGATGAGCTACAAGCTACGAGTGACTAGCTACAAGCTACGAGTGATGAGCTACAAGCTACAAGTGATGAGCTACAAGCTACGAGTGATGAGTTACAAGCTACGAGTGATGAGTTACAAGCTACGAGTGATGAGCTACAAGCTACGAGTGATGAGCTACAAGCTACAAGCTACTAGTGATGATCTACTAGTGAATAGTGGTATGCGGTGCTGAAGTAGAAATGACCAAATCGTAAATAAACTCTGTTTCTTCCTTAAACAATAAACTTAGCTTGCAATCTGTATGTTTTACGTTCCTGAAATAGAAAAAAGTCTTGAATTGCCGGCAGACGAGGCCGGACATTGTGCCCGTGTGCTTCGTATGAAGGAGGGCGACCTTATAGATATTACTGATGGTTGTGGTAGTTTCTACCAAGCAGAATTGACATTGGTTTCGCCCAAACGTTGTCTTTTCCGTGTGTTGAGTAAGGAGACTCCTGTACCGCTTTGGACAGGACATCTGCATATAGCTATGGCGCCTACTAAGAATATGGATAGGGTAGAATGGTTTGCAGAAAAAGCTACCGAGATAGGTTTTGATGAATTGACATTCTTGAATTGTCGTTTTTCGGAACGCAAAGTCATCAAGACGGAACGTGTGGATAAGATTCTTGTGTCAGCAGTAAAACAGTCTTTGAAGCCATCAAAACCGAAACTGAACGAAATGACAGATTTTGATTGTTTTGTGAAACAGCATCGTACAGGGCAAAAATTCATAGCCCATTGTTACGGTGATTTGGGTGATAAACCTATGTTGAAAGAGGTGTTGAAGGCGGGCGAAGATGCTGTAGTGATGATTGGACCGGAGGGAGATTTCAGTAGGGAAGAGGTCTTGCAGGCTATAGAGCATGGTTTTCAACCAATCAGTCTGGGGCGTTCAAGGCTTCGTACGGAGACGGCTGCCCTTGTGGCAACCCATATATTGAATCTGGCAAATGCTTGTGGGTGAAGGTTAAACTCTTTTTCTCACGAATTGATTTATTTCTAAAATATAACGAAAAAAATATTCGCCTTTTGCTTCTGTTTCCCGATTTTGTATTACTTTTGCATCGCGTTTCGGTTTTGAGGCGTTGCTAAATAGAAATAAAGTAAAGCAATATGCAGTGCAAGAGCATCTTTACCATCTGTGGTGTGCAGGCAGCTTGGCTGGCTGTATGTGAGATGCGCCCCTTGCAGAAAGAAATGGTGTGAAGTGTTATCCATGTGGTTGGATAGCACTTTCTTTATTTTATGTGATAAAGGATATAATTGGTTAACTAAATAAAATTGAGAAGAAAAATGAAGCAAGACATGATTGTAATCCTCGATTTGGGGAGTCACGAGAACACTGTTGTTGCCCGAGCCATCCGTGCATTGGGTGTGTATAGCGAGATTTATCCGCATGACATCACTGCCGCAGAGTTGAAAGCTTTGCCTAACGTGAAGGGTGTCATCATTAACGGTGGGCCTAACAATGTGATTGACGGTGTGGCTATCGATGTATTGCCTGAAATCTATGAAGCAGGATATCCTGTTATGGCAGCAGGGCATGACAAGGCTCTTTGTGAAGTGAAACTTGCCCAGTTCGAGAATGACGAGGAGGCAATCAAGGGTGCTGTCAAGTCATTTGTGTTCGATACATGTAAAGCCGAGGCCAACTGGAATATGAAGAATTTCGTGGCCGACCAGATAGAACTCGTGCGTCGTCAGGTGGGTGACAAGAAAGTGTTGCTTGCCCTCTCTGGTGGAGTTGACAGTTCGGTGGTTGCAGCTTTGTTGCTCAAGGCTATTGGCGACAATTTGGTGTGTGTGCATGTCAACCATGGCCTTATGCGCAAGGGTGAGAGTGAAAATGTGATTGAAGTGTTCAAGAACCAATTGAATGCCAACCTTGTTTATGTGGATGCTACAGACCGTTTCCTTGGCTTGCTTGAGGGTGTGGCTGATCCTGAACAGAAACGTAAAATTATCGGAGGTGAATTTATCCGCGTGTTTGAGGAAGAGGCTCGCAAGTTGGCTGGAGGTATCGATTTCCTTGGCCAGGGAACTATCTATCCCGATATAGTGGAGAGTGGAACCAAGACTGCCAAGATGGTGAAAAGTCATCATAATGTTGGTGGCCTTCCTGAAGATCTTCAGTTTGAACTCGTTGAACCGCTGAAGCAACTGTTCAAGGACGAAGTTCGCGCTTGTGGTGTAGAACTTGGTTTGCCCTATGAGATGGTTTATCGTCAGCCATTCCCCGGTCCTGGTTTGGGTGTACGTTGTTTGGGCGCCATCACTCGTGACCGTCTGGAAGCATTGCGCGAAAGCGATGCCATCCTTCGTGAAGAATTTGCGCTGGCAGGTCTTGACAAGAAAGTTTGGCAATATTTCACTGTAGTGCCTGATTTCAAGAGTGTGGGTGTGAAAGATAATGCCCGTTCATACGATTGGCCGGTAATTATCCGTGCCGTCAATACGGTAGATGCCATGACTGCTACCATTGAGCAGATTGAGTGGCCCATCTTGATGAAGATTACGGATCGTATTCTCAAAGAGGTTCCGGGTATCAACCGCGTATGCTACGATATGTCTCCGAAACCATCAGCGACCATTGAGTGGGAGTAATTATTGATATTTGTCACTGAAAATGGTGTGTATTTAAAAACATTTTTGTAATTTTGCACCGCGTTAGGGTGAGGCCCTTCGTAAAATGTTGGAAAAGAGATTTTAAGCTTAGTTATAACATTCTTAAAAATTAAAAAAGTAAAATGATTAAAGTTGGTATTAACGGATTTGGCCGTATCGGTCGTTTCGTATTTCGCGCAGCTCAGACTCGCGATGACATCCAGATTGTAGGTATCAATGACCTCTGCCCGGTTGATTACTTGGCTTATATGTTGAAGTATGACACTATGCACGGTCAGTTCGAAGGAACTATCGAGGCTGATGTTGAGAACAGCAAGTTGATCGTTAACGGTAAGGAAATCCGTGTAACTGCTGAGCGTAACCCGGCTGACCTGAAGTGGAACGAGGTTGAGGCTGAATACGTAGTTGAGTCAACAGGTCTCTTCTTGACTCAGGAGAAGGCTCAGGCTCATATCGAAGCTGGTGCTAAGTACGTAGTTATGTCTGCTCCTTCAAAGGACGCTACTCCTATGTTCGTATGCGGTGTTAACTTGGATAAGTATGTGAAGGGTACTCAGTTCGTTTCTAACGCTTCTTGTACTACTAACTGCTTGGCTCCTATCGCTAAGGTTTTGAACGACAAGTGGGGTATCACTGACGGTTTGATGACTACTGTTCACTCTACTACTGCAACTCAGAAGACTGTTGACGGACCTTCTTTGAAGGACTGGAGAGGTGGTCGTGCTGCTGCCGGTAACATCATTCCTTCTTCAACTGGTGCTGCTAAGGCTGTAGGTAAGGTTATCCCCGAATTGAACGGTAAGTTGACCGGTATGGCTTTCCGCGTTCCTACTTTGGACGTTTCTGTAGTTGACTTGACTGTTAACTTGGCTAAGCCTGCTACTTATGCTGAGATTTGCGCTGCCATGAAGGCTGCTTCTGAAAATGAGTTGAAGGGTGTACTCGGTTATACTGAAGACGAAGTTGTTTCTTCTGACTTCCTCGGTTGCACTTTGACTTCAATCTTCGATGCTAAGGCTGGTATCGCTTTGACAGATACTTTCGTTAAGGTTGTTTCTTGGTATGACAACGAAATCGGTTACTCTAACAAGGTTCTCGACCTTATCGCTCACATGAAGAAGGTTAACGGTTAATCCAAGACTGTTCTTTGATAATAAATTGGGGCTGCGGTTTTTCCGTGGCCCTTTTTTTTGGAGGACTGCTTACGACTACCTAAGCAACCTACTTATTATTGCTTAAATGGATAATTCACAGCTGATTAAGTGAATAATATACTGCATCCGGAGTGAAATACTTACGGCTTACCCAAGTGAAATACTTACGGCTACCCTAAGTGAACTATAAGCGGCTTGGGAAGTGAACTATAAGCGGCTTGACAAATGAACTATAGTTCACTTCCGGACTCTATTTTTTACTGCCTGTTATCGCACACAACAAAGAGAGATAAAAGTAGAATATTTGCAGAATTTTCTTCAATTTTCCGTTAATAACGGTTAAAAACATGAAGAATTAGTAGGCTAATTCCTTATTTAACAAAGAAAATGATTTTCTTTGTACATTATTTATGACAAAGATGTCAATATCCTCAATATTTTGAGACAAATAAACAATAAAATTCTCATGAAAAACGAAAAAACACTATGGATTCTTTTCCTGGCAATAGTATGTGGCGTACTTGCTCTTCCTGCTCAGGAGAAAAAATACAGTCAATGGTTTGCTGATTCCGAGATGGCACGTTTCCCCGAAGCGTGGCAACTTGATCACGGTAAACGCCTTTTCTTTGGTTATGCCCAAGGAGTAGGGTGCTGCGCCATGCTGAAAGTTTGGAAACAGACAGGTGACAGCAAATATTACGATTATGTACATCAATGGGCTGATAGTATAATTTATAGTGATGGAACCATTCATAAATATACTCCTGAAACGTATAATATAGATTTTATCAATTCAGGTAAGGTCCTTTTTGATATTTACAAGCAGACGGGTGATCAGAAATATCGCAAAGCGATGGATATCCTTATCAAGCAGATGAAGAACCATCCCCGGACTTGCGATGGAGGTTATTGGCACAAGTTGATCTATCAGCACCAGATGTGGCTTGACGGCCTTTATATGGCTTCACCCTTTTTGGCACAATATGGAGCCACTTTCAACAAACCCGAATGGATTGATGAAGCTGTGAATCAGGTGAAGTTGTGCCATTTACATACTTATGACGCAAAAACTGGACTGTATCATCATGCTTGGGATGAAAGCCGTCGTCAGCGTTGGGCCAATCCAGAGACAGGTCATTCTCCGAATTTTTGGGGCAGAAGTATAGGCTGGTGGTTTATGGCCATGGTGGATATTCTGGATTTTGTTCCCGAAGGACATGAAGGACGCGATACCATCATCGGTTATATTCAAGGATTGGCAGAGGTGTTGCCCAACTATCAGCGCGATGGTTTGTGGTATCAGGTAATGGATTGTCCTGAACGTGAGGGAAACTTCCCGGAAGCATCTGTGACAACCCAATTCATGTATGCTTATGCCAAGGCCGTGAACAAAGGATACATTGATAAGAAATATCGTAAAATTGCCATGAAGGCCTTTGAAGGGTTGAAGAAAAACTTGTTGGTCGAATTGGAAGATGGTACACTTAGTCTTACCCGTTGTTGTCAAGTGGGCGGTCTTGGAGGAAATCCCTATCGCGATGGCAGTTTTGAATATTACATAGGTGAAAAAATGCGTGATAATGATGCCAAGGCTACAGGTCCCTTCATTATGGGATGTATAGAATTGGGGCTGTAAACATCTGTAAGTTCTTTCCTTATAATAAAATTAAGGTATATAGATAACAAATAAAACCATATATATATGAAGAAAACTTTACTAATGAGTTTGTTGCTTGGTGGCGCTTTTGCTATTTCTCAAGCACAACAGTTGGCATTCCCCGGAGCAGAAGGCTTTGGTAAGTATGCTGTAGGTGGCCGTAACGGATCGGTTTACCATGTAACTAATCTGAATGATAGTGGTACAGGGTCTTTGCGTGATGCAGTGAGCAAACCTAACCGTATTGTGGTGTTTGACGTGGCAGGTGTTATCAAACTGAACAGTCGTCTGGTGTTCTCAAACAACCTGTATGTGGCCGGGCAGACAGCCCCGGGTGAAGGTATTACAGTTTATGGAAACGGTGTTTCTTTCTCTGGAGCCAGCAACAGTATTGTCCGTTATCTCCGTTTCCGTATGGGAGCAGGTGGAGATTCTGGCAAGGATGCAGCTGGTGTGGCCAATGGTACCAATATGATATTTGACCACCTCTCGGTATCGTGGGGTAGAGATGAGACCTTCTCTATCAGCCCTGATGGTAAAGGAGAATTGGGAAATATTACCATTCAAAATTCAATTATTTCGCAAGGTCTGCTGACTCACTCAGCAGGTGGATTGGTCCAAGCTGACAACATTACCCTTTACCGTAATCTTTATGCTGACAATAGTACCCGAAACGCTAAAATAAAGGGAAAAAACCAATATGTAAATAACATTGTCTATAATTGGGCTAATGGTTGTTTTATTATGGGTGGCGATTCTGAAGGTACACATTATGCCAATGCTCAAGGAAATCTATTCATTAATGGCCCCAGTGGTGGCGGCAATGCTTTTGGAGGTGCAAACTCCGACTTCCATATCTATGCAACAGATAACTGGCAGGATAAGGACAAGGATGGAACTTTTGATCCCTATGAGATTCCGAATGGTGAGTTCAGTGGAGGTCCCACATTCATGACTTCGCCCATGGAAGCTTATGAATTGCCCATCGTGTCGGGTAAGACGCTTTTGGACGAGTCACTTCCTACGGTAGGTGCATCTTATCCTTATAGAGATTATGCTGACTGGTACGTCCTGAATGAAGTCCGTTCTTTAGGAAAGAAAGGTGGTTTTCTTTCCCGTGAAACCAGTCTTCCTTTTGGCGCACCGACAGATTGGAACTTGTGGGCTGGAAATAAGAAAGCTGATACCGATGGTGATGGTATGCCTGATGCATGGGAAAGTGCCAATGGTACCGATCCGGCAAAAGATGATGCCATGACCATTGCTGAGAATGGTTATGCAAATATAGAGAATTACATTAATGGTATTACCGTTGCTGACCGTGATTCTTATTTGCGTAAACCTTTCTGTTTTGAATTGAAGGCAGCTACTCAAACGTCGTTGAATTTCTCATGGTTGAATTATACCGAAGGGGAGACAGGGCTTGCTGTAGAAGTGAAAGATGGTGATTCGTTTAAGGAAGTTGCTCGTTTGGAAGCTGATGCAGAGAATTATACATTGAAAGATCTTGTAGCAGAGACTGCTTATACCATTCGTCTGCGTGCTTTTGATGAAAATGGAAATTACTCTGATTATTCCGATGAATTTACGATGAAAACCAAACCGGTAGCTATCAACATGGTAGACATTGATACATATGTCCCCGACTATACTTGGAGTACAGGTGATGGTGCTTGGGACTTTGCTTCTGCTAACTGGGGTGGCGTATATACTGATGGTTCTAAGGTTCTTTTCAACTCCTTGGATAATGTGGAGGTAACTTTGAATGAAACCGTATCACCCGTATCCATTGTAGTGGATGGCGATTCTACAACAACCATCAGCGGTACGGGAGTCATCAGCGGTGCAGCTTCAGTGAACAAAACCGGTGAAGGGACATTGGTTCTGAACGGAAAGAATACATATACGGGTCAAACTGTCATTCATGAGGGTACTATCGAATTCAATTCTTTGGCTAATGGCGGTACTGCCAGTGCCATCGGTGCTTCTTCTGAATTTGCCCAAAATTGGGTATGGGATGGTGGTGTATGGGATTACACCGGTAGTTCTGTTGCAACCAACCGTCAGGCATTGGCTTACGATCAGACAGAGTTCAATATTTCCAACAAGGCTACTGTCACGATGAACGGACATATCGAAGGTGTTGGTGGATTGACGTTGAACGGAAACGGACAGATGACTGTAAATACTACCAATTTCTTCCAATATACAGGACCTACCATTTTGAAAGGAAGTACACTCTATTTGAGTACTGCAGAAATTAGTAAGGCCGGGTTAGGAAAGTCTTCTAAGCTGGTATTGGCTGGTGGTGAACTGAAAACCAAAGGTGAAACAGAGGGGTATGAAACATATAGTTTCCCAATAGAAGTTGTAGAGGGAACTGTATCTTCTTTCAGTCCTAACCGTAATTGCTATATTAGAAATAAAGTAACTGGTACAGGTACGCTTCAATATAATATCCCCTATCTGCGTGAGTATATAGAAGGGGATTGGAGCGGGTTCTCTGGCCGTTTGATAGCTAATGGCGTCAATTCGAAAGGTGAAAACTTGTTGCTCATTCAAAAAGGGAAAGACCCCTTTGCCAATTGTGTGGTAGATTTGAAGGGTAAAGCTAAAATGGCCGGATGGGATACCAATGGCAATTACAAAATTGGTGGTCTGTCGGGCGATGCTGGCACTTCTCTTTGTGGCTCAAGCAAGAATACCAAAGGCTTTAAGTGTACATGGACTGTAGGTGATGCTAATACGGATGAAACCTTCCAGGGAGTTATCAATAACTTACCGGCAGGATTGAACAGCGCTTATTCTGGAACAGTATCTATTGTCAAGAAAGGTAATGGTGATTGGCGTTTGACAGGAAAGAACGAGTATAGTGGAACGACCATGATTACAGGTGGTCGTCTGATTGTCAATGGTAATCATACAGGAACAGGTAAGGTAACGGTTTATAAAGGCGGAACATTGGCCGGATATGGAACAGTGCCCGGAGCGGTTGCAATCAAGAATGGTGGTATTGTCTCGTCAGGAGATACTTTGGTTAATACGGCTCATACATTGAAGTTGAATGGAGGCTTGACCATTGAAGAAGGCGGTATCATTTCAGTTCCCGTCAAGGTGATTTCTGCCGGAGTTGCTACTACCTGCAAACTGACTGTAAAGGGAGCTATGGCCATCAATGGAGCTACATTGAACCTTGAGTTCGAAAGTGGTGCAGAGTATGTCAAGAAAGGTACCATCATTCCTGTATTCAATATGGCAGGTGTGACAGGTGTGACAGGTGAAGGTGTTGTTGCCATTGACCCTGCCATCCCAGGTGAGGGCTTGGAGTGGGATACCAGCAAATTGTTTACTACAGGTGTCTTGACTGTTGTACAATCGACTTCAGTTGACCAGACTCTTAGCGAGGAACAAGTGACTGTTTGGCCGTTGGCTGTGCAGAACGAGTTGAATGTTACAGCTCCGGCACATTCCCAGATTGTTATATACAGTCTTACAGGTGAACAGGTTAAGAGTGTGGAAGCGCAAGACGGTTCGGTAACCATTGGTATGTCAGACCTTTCCAAGGGACTTTATCTGGTAAAAGCCGGCAACAAGGTGGTTCGCGTTGTGAAGAATTAAAAACGAAAGAACTTGTTTGCAATTGCTGTAAAATCAGGCGCGGGTTACGCGGATTAACGCGGATTTATATTCACCTTATTATAAATTATCCGTGCAATCCGCGTAATCCGCGCCTAAAAATTCAAATGGTTGCATTCTGATACATACTGTTTTTTTTGTTGCTATTTAATTAAGGTGGGTCCTATAAATTATTCGAGCACAGCTCTTATCAACTCGTCCCACAGATTATTAACGATGGTGAGTACTTTAATCTTTTTGCCGCTAAATCGGCTTTATCCGGCTCTTTTTGCCACTCATGTCGGTCGTGTAGCCCGCTACACTTCCTCCATGACTGGCAGAAACATCTCGGCTAAACTCCGATTTCCCGTCAAAGTGAATTTATAGGACCCACCTTAATCTAAAACATATTACATGAAAAGAAGTATAATTTATGTAGGTATAGCTGCCATCTTTGCTTTGGCCGCTTGCCAGAGTGAAAAGACCCCCATCGACCGTGAGGCGTTGTTGGAACGTAACAATCCGCATGTGACAGCGTTCGACACACTGTCGTCTCTCTCTGTTGGTAATGGAGGTTTTGCCGTTACGGTAGATGCTTCGGGACTTCAGACCTTCCCGAAGGAGTATTCCAAAGGTGTGCCCCTCGGCACACAGAGCGATTGGGGATGGCACAGTTTTGCCAATCCGCAAAACCTGCTCCATTGCGAAACATTGAAGGACTATGATTATCATGGTCGTCCCGCTCCCTATGCTGTTCAGTTCAACGAAGCCGGTCGTCAGCGCGATGCCGCCAACTGGTATCGTGTGAATCCTCATCGTCTCCATTTGGGTATTGTCGGATTGGAGTTGCCCGAGGGTACAGGCTTTGACGCCTTCACTGAGGTGAATCAGACACTCGACCTGCTGAACGGACAGATTAACAGTAGCTATAAACTGAACGGCAAGCCCGTCAGTGTACAAACCGTATGTCATCCCGAACGCGACATTATGTCATCCATGATTGCTGCTACCGAACCTATGGCCATCAAACTCTGCTATGCTTACCCCACAGGTGCACATAGCGACGATGCCAGCAATTGGAATGCCAACGACAAGCATTCGACCACGTTGGTAGCTTCGACTGACAATAGTGCTACACTGAAGCGTGTCATTGATGAGAGCGTCTATTATGTAGTGCTTCAATGGGATGGCAATGCGACATTGACAGAAAAGGAGGCAAACTACTTTGTGTTGAGTGCGACTTGTGATACGCTCTCTTTCTCTTGTGAATACCGTCTTGAAACTCCTTCTAATTCATCTCAAGAAGAGGAGTATGGTGAAGTGCCTGCTTTTGCCGAAACAAAGGGGGCGGCTAATGCCTATTGGAACGGTTTCTGGAAAAACGGTGGTATGGTTGACTTCTCAGAGTGTACCGACCCCCGTGCTCCCGAACTGGAGCGTCGCGTGGTGCTCAGCCAGTACTTGATGGCCATTCAGGCCGCTGGTGACACACCTCCCCAAGAGACAGGTTTGACCTACAACTCATGGTTCGGCAAGTTCCACCTCGAAATGATCTGGTGGCACCAGTCACATTTCCCCTTGTGGGGACATCCCGAGTTGCTCAATCGCACGCTCAACTGGTATCATCGTGCCGAGCCTGTGGCCCGTCAGATTGCCGAGCGTCAGGGCTTCGACGGTATCCGTTGGATGAAGATGACCGACCCCGATGCCATGGAGGCACCCTCTAAGGTGGGTAGTTTCCTCATCTGGCAACAGCCTCACTTGATTCATTTGGCTGAGTTGGTATATCGTGCCACTAAGGACGAGGCTGTCTTGAAGAACTACTACGACCTTATCCAGAAGACTGCAGAGTTCATGTACTCCTTTGCCACTTACGATTCCATTAACGACCGTTATATCCTCAAGGGAATCATTGCTGCTCAGGAGACTCTGCGTGCGTCAGAGAATGTCAATCCTCCTATGGAACTCTCCAGCTGGCACTATGGTCTCAGCACCGCCCAGTTGTGGCGCGAGCGCATGGGTGAGCCCCGTGTGCCTGAGTGGGACACCCTGTTGGCCAAGCTCTCTCCGTTGGCCAAGGATGCTGAAGGCAAGCTCTATCTGGCATCAGAGGATGCAACCGATTCATACACCAATATCCGTTTCATTTCCGACCATCCGGCTGTGACCGGTGCGTTGGGTATGTATCCCGAGAGCCGTCTGCTCGACAAGGAAATCATGAACAACACCATCGACAAGATATTCGAAGTGTGGAACTGGGACGAAACTTGGGGATGGGACTATCCGATGATTGCCATGTGTGCCGTCCGTGTGGGCGAGCCTGACAAGGCCGTGGATGCCCTGTTGATGAAGAACCGCACCAACACCTGCCTGGTGAGCGGACACAACTATCAGGACAAGCGCCTCCGTCTCTACCTGCCCGGTAATGGTGGCTTGCTCACTGCCATGGCCGTCATGTGTGCCGGTTGGGACGGATGCACCGAGGACACTCCCGGCTTCCCCAAAGATGGCAAGTGGAACGTGAAGTGGGAAGGCTTGTTGCCTATGCCATAATCGTTTGAGATTCCTTATTCCTTCAGGCGCGGATTTCGCAGATTATACGGATAAATCATCGTGTCAGTCTGTGAAGTCCGCGCCTCTTTTTTGTTGACACTGCAAGATGTTCAACCTTTGTTGCATTGGTAATCAAAAGAATGTCGGACACCAATAATTTATTTTGAAGTACTATAATGTGTATGTCTGAACAGTTAACTCCGTTCATGAACCGTATTTGTCTGGTTCGCGAACGGAGTTAACAGTTTAAAAGGAAATGAAGGGCTTTGTAAATTATTGGTAGTCATCGGTGTTTTGAGTCTGTAAAACTGGCTGAAATATCTCTTAAGCGTTAAGTTGGTAACGCTTAAGCGTAAATGAAAAATCTCTTAAGCGTTACCACATTAACGCTTAAGCGTGGCTGGATAACGCTTAAGCTTGCCGGAACAGGTGTAAAGCGATAGGACGCTAACTCTTATTTTCCGAAGGAAGAACGACAGCCGTACCTACTTCCTCGACAAGATGCAGGTGAAGCTGAACGAGAAGATGAGACGTGACGATGAATTGGAGCGAATGAGAAGATAGACTGATGGTTTTGTAGTTATACATATGGTCGGGTAAGAGACTGCGTGATGTCGTTTCTTACTCATTTTTTGTGCCTTGTCACAAACTTTCGGTATTTTTGTGACAAATCTTTTGGAGGTTTTAAGTGAATTTCCTTTGCTGTGTCACAAATTTGCCGTATTTTTGTGACAAATTTCAAAGGTATGGATAGTATAAC
>JAFQBB010000063.1 GCA_017416805.1 Bacteroidaceae bacterium | reverse complement strand
GAAGGCTAATGCAGCCAGACAAATGTATAATGTTCTTTTCATCATTTCTTATCCTTTAATGGTTTGCGAAATCAAGTCTTGATGTTTCTTGTCATCGTCTTTCTTTTCGTATAGTTTCCAGTAAATCACAGGCAGCATGGTTACTACCAGAATCAGCGAACCGATACCTCCGGCAAAGATGCTCACACCTACCGGCATCCAGAAGCTGGTAGCTGCCACAATCATAGGTACTACCCCTACAGCAGTAGTGGCCGTTGTCAGGAAGATAGGCACCATGCGTCGGCGACCTGCGTCGAAAGCAGCATCGCGTGCCGACCATCCATCCTTGCGGAGTCCCTCGGCATGTTCGAAGATAAGGATTTCGTTACGCATAATCATACCCATCAGCGTAATGATTCCAAACATAGCTGTTACACCCACAGGACAACCAGCAATCCATAAACCAATGAGCATACCCGGGAAGGCAAATGCAATGGCTGCAATACTCACAATAGTAAGTTTGTAGGTGCGGAAATTAAATAGCAGGAAGAAGAAGATTATCACGATGGCTATCAATAACGACGTTGCGATGGTTCCGGAGGTCTCGGCATCGTCTTCTGGTTCACCGCCCACCTCGAAACGTACACCCTCAGGAATATCTATCTTGGTCTCTATCAACTCCCTGAAATCGGTTTGCAGACCGTTAGAATAGACTCCAAATCGAGGCTCCAGATTAACAGTAATACAACGCACTCCGTTGCGATGCATAATACGCGTTTCACCCCAAGCCGGTTCTGCGCTACCTATGTGACGCAAAGGTACCGATGTATTTCCGGCAGAAAGATAGATATTGTTCACTCCTTCGTAATCCAACTCCTCGTTGCGAGCATCTTTCAGGATAAGTGGCACCTGATAGTCGCCTTCCCAAATCTGCCCCACCTGCATTTCACCCGTATTGAGCATCAATTCCAGTTCGGCAAGGGTACGATTCATGCCCAGTTGCGATGTAGTGACAGGATCTAACTCCACTTCCACATACGGACGGGGATCGTCCCAATCGGTCTTTACATTCATTACGCGTGAATCCTGACGCATCAATTGCATCACGTCATTGGCCACGCGATGGAGAGAATCCATGTTCTCACCATAGAAGCGGAATTCGAACGGAGTGAAGATTTGATAGTCCAACTGCTTGAACTTCACGAAGGCGTTTGGAAAACTGTCACTCATCGGTTCGAACTTTTGCAAGACTTCTTCGGTGGCATGAATCGATACGGTGTTAACAATAAGCTGTGCATAATGACGACCTCCAGCCTTAGGGGCATAGGCAGCATGGAAACGAGGCGACGAACTACCCACAAACGATGTTACGCTCACCACACGTTCGTCTTCACGCAACAAGCCGGCCACAGAATCGGCAATCGCTTTTGTTTCGGCCAGACCTTTCCCTTCGGGCAAAGTGATTTCTACGGCAAACTGGTTTCTGTCTGCCACAGGCAACATTCTCACCTTTATATTAGGGCCAGCCAATACGAATGTCAATACCACGGACAGCACACCGATAGCCATTGTCAGCCACGGATGGCGGAATGTCAATGCCAAGACACGGTTATAGGTCTCCTGCACATGGTCAGTAATCGACTTTTTGCCGTGATTCTTTTCATAAGCCTCTTCTGTAATATCACCCACTCGACTCGTTGGCTTTGAGACATCAACGTGCTTATTTTGGGTTGTCTTGCGTTTTTTAATAAATGCTGCTTCCCAAATGGGCAATACCACAACCGCCAATACCAGCGAGACTGCAAGATTGACAGCAAGTGTCCACGGCATGTAAAAGGTCAGCTCATTAATCATTCCTTTGGTTACAAAAATCATTGGGAAGAAGATGGAACACAAGCATACGGTTGCAAGAGCCATCGGCATGAAATATTGTTCTACAGACATGCGGGCTGCATGCCATCGGCTCATACCCTTGTTAAGGTATTCCAAATAACCGTCCAGAATAACAATCGCATTATCCACCACCATACCCAGTACAACGATAAGCCCTGCCAATGTAATGGTATTGAGTGGAATACCGCACAAATACATCACACCTACCGAACAGAAGGTGGAAAGAGGTACAATGGCACCTGCTACCAATGCCGTACGCCACGGAAAAAGGATGAGCATCACCAGAACGATGATGAGCATCGACTCGAACAGGTTCTTGAGGAAGTCCTTTACCGAACGATCCACCACCTCGCTTTGGTCAGTGATGCACTGTACGGTCACATCATCGGGCAATGAAGTTTCAATGTTGTTGTCAATGATTTTTTGTACATCCCGCCCATAATGCACGATGTTGTTTCCAGTCAACATCTCTACTGAGAGGATGACACAGGGGTGCGAATTGAATTCGATGTACGATTCCGATTTATCATACTCACGCTTTACTTCGGCAATATCCTTTACGCGTACCACATCGCTGCCATTGCTGAAGATGACCGTGTTTTCAATTTCTTGTTCACAATTGGTCATCGGCTTGATATGAATCGGTGTATTCTTCTGCCAGTTGGTGATGCTACCCGACATGGTAGTCAGTCCGGCATTGTTGAGTGCCTGTATTACCTGCATTTGTCCGATGCCATAGGCTGACAAGCGTTCTCTGTCCACATAGATACTGATTTGT
>JAFQBB010000025.1 GCA_017416805.1 Bacteroidaceae bacterium | reverse complement strand
GCCAAGTGGGCCGAAGATGGCAAGAAGGTGGTAATGGTTCGTATCGAAACTTCTCCCGAAGACCTCGCAGGTATGGCCGTTGCTGAAGGTATCCTGACCGCACGCGGTGGTATGACTTCTCACGCTGCTGTAGTTGCCCGTGGTATGGGTAAGTGCTGCGTATCAGGTGCTGGTGCTTTGAATATCGACTACAAGGCTCGCACCATCGAAGTGGATGGTGTAGTACTGAAGGAAGGTGACTTCATCTCTCTCAACGGTACTACCGGACAGGTATATGCCGGCCAGGTAGAAACTAAGGCTGCCGAGGTTTCTGGTGACTTCGCTGACTTGATGGCTCTTTGCGAGAAATATACCAAGCTTGTTGTACGTACCAATGCTGATACTCCCCACGATGCACAGGTTGCCCGCAACTTTGGTGCTGTAGGTATCGGTCTCTGCCGTACAGAGCACATGTTCTTCGAAGCTGAGAAGATTGTTGCTATGCGCGAGATGATTCTTTCTCCCGATGCAGAAGGCCGCAAGAAGGCTCTTGCCAAGTTGTTGCCCTATCAGAAGGCCGACTTCTACGGTATCTTCAAGGCTATGGACGGATGCCCCGTAAACGTTCGTTTGCTCGATCCTCCTTTGCACGAGTTCGTACCCCACGATTTGAAGGGTCAGGAAGAGATGGCTAAGGCTATGGGCGTAACAGTTCAGTACATCCAACAGCGTGTTGAAAGCCTTTGCGAGGCTAACCCGATGCTCGGTCACCGTGGTTGCCGCTTGGGTAACACATATCCTGAAATCACTGAAATGCAGACTCGTGCCATCCTCGGTGCATGCGTTCAGTTGAAGAAGGAAGGATACGATCCTCATCCCGAAATCATGGTGCCTCTGACAGGTATCCTTTATGAGTTCGAGGCTCAGGAGAAGGTTATCCGCGAAACAGCTGCTGCTCTCTTCGCAGAAGAAGGTGTTGAGGTTGAGTTCAAGGTAGGTACTATGATTGAGATTCCTCGTGCCGCTCTGACAGCTAACCGCATCGCCAGCCGTGCTGAGTACTTCTCATTCGGTACCAACGACTTGACTCAGATGACCTTCGGTTACTCTCGTGACGACATCGCCAGCTTCCTCCCCGTTTACTTGGAGAAGAAGATCTTGAAGGTTGACCCCTTCCAGGTTCTCGACCAGAACGGTGTAGGCCAGCTTGTTGAGATGGCTGTTGAGAAGGGTCGTTCAGTACGTCCTGAGTTGAAGTGCGGTATCTGTGGTGAGCACGGAGGTGAGCCCAGCTCAGTGAAGTTCTGCCACAAGGTAGGTTTGAACTATGTTTCATGTTCACCCTTCCGTGTGCCCATCGCACGCCTTGCTGCTGCACAGGCCGCTGTTGAGGCATAAGCACTGTTGTAAAATCATAATAACACACTTGACGGGGCTGTATTCCATTCGGGGTACAGCCCCGTCTTACTTTTCTTTTTGTAAATATTTCGTAATGAACGATGTAAAGAAATAGAAAAATCAATTACTCTTTCCTTTTTTATTTTGGAGCTAATACTTTCTTGCCTCAGAATTGATTTTTTTTATCATAATACTGAAAATCAGCTGTTTGTGGTCCGATTAAATTTGTTGCGTATTTCCGTCCGAAAGAAAAACTGTGTGCATATACGCGATTCTCATGCGGTCGGTTCTGCATAATCATACAAAATGAGTGTATAATTATGTATTCAAGAATTGGCATGAGAGTGATTCGATACCCTCCCAACTACCTCTTTCCGGGCAACCTATCCTAAACATCCGAGGTACCGCTCCTAAACTTCCGCTGAAGAACTCCTGCGCTCGGTTCGATTCTCAGGTGCGCATGAGCGGAAGTTCTCCTACGCTTCAGCGGATGTTTAGGATAGCACGAGCAGAAACGCTCCTCTGTAGGCGACTTCTTAAACAATCTTCCCTCCATCCTTATGTATTTTTATGCCAAAAAGATACCCGTTACGCAACGTTTCAACCTGACAAAATAGAGATAAAGATTTTTTTACCAAGAAGAGTAAAATATTTTCGATGCGATGTGTGGATATAGAAAGAGCGGGCTTTCTGTGTGCCCGCTCTGAATAAATTGGATGAATAGGATGCGCTTTGCTGTTATTTTTTGACAGGACGGACGGTGAGGCCGCAGTAACGCCAGCTCCAATTACCGTAGTTGTCTGATAGGTTGAATGCGGCGTCGTTGTACTCCAACGTTGCGGACCAGTAGTAACCATCCGATCCACGGTCGTCGAAACTTGTATAATCGCGGTAGCCCGCAGCGGGCAGGAAGATACTGTTGCCATTAGGACCGGTGATGAGTCGACCATCGACATCGTTATATGATATCTGCACCCAAGTACATTTATCGATAAGTTCCTCGAATTCACTCTTTGTGGGCATACGCCAACTGCCACCCAGTTTCACACTGGCTACATCATCTGTGGGTGCAAGAGTTGTTTTATTATCCACATACCCATAATAATCGTCCGTGCAATATTTTGTTATCCAGTCATAGCTGTCCACATTTCCCCATCTGTCATATTTAGGTTCGGACCACTTGTAGGTTTCCCAACTGTAATTACTCTTTTCTGCCGTCTCGCCCCAAGCATAGTATCCGCCATATCCTTGTGGGGAACTGGCACCTACGTTGCAGGCTGCCCACTTCACACTAAGACCAAGATCCACGGCACCGGACTTGACAAGGTCTTTGGTGGTGAATGTCTGGTGTTCACCATAGTGGTAGATGCCGCCATATTGCACAAATGTGCGATATTTGTACTCTGTATTCAGCGAAAGTTTGTCAACCTTAGCGGTAAAAGTCCGGTTGTCGTCTGACAACGTATTGGAGGTAATCCGACGGGGAGATTCTTCACCTGAAGACGGGGCAACTTCTACACCAAATTTGACACTACCTACAGCAAGGCTTCCCCAATCTATTTGCCCTTTGCTGTCGGGAAACAGTTGGTTCAAGTTGACATAACCCGTAATGTCGGCTGTGGTACATCCATAACTCTGCACCTCTCCCGTCACTGCAATGTCTTTGGTGTTACTCGAGGGGTCATCCATAGTTTCATCGTCATCGCTGCTGCAAGCCTGCAGGGCACAAAGTGAAAATCCCATTACAAGCAGAAAAAAGAGTTTCTGCAAATACTTTAATTCTTTCATTCTAAAAAATTTGTTTTTAGGGAAACAGAAAAGGCGCAAACTATCCGTTACTCGCCTAAATTCGGGTTACCGCCAAGTGACCTTACGCATAACAAGTACGAATAGTCCACACCTTAACGGTGTGAACTTTCATCGACTTGTTCTCATGCGTTGAATATTGGCGGTATTCGAATTTAGAGAACAAGAGCTAAAAGCTCAAATATCCATATTTCAAGTATCGGACAGAGACGCTTCTCCTGCCTCAAATTAATATTACTTTATCAAAGACAAATGTACTGCTAAATTTCTGTAGGTAGGGGTGGGTGAGGCTTAAACTATGTTAACAGGAGGGAAATAACGCAGAATGAATGGCGTGTCAGCCTTGTCACTCACCTTATAGTGGGTCAGTCCGAAAAGTCGGTTGCAAATTATGCCGTCTCTGTCACCCTGAGCGATAGTCGAAGGGTCTCCGGGTACTGCAAAGGAAACTATAGATTGTCAGCAATGCTCCGAGACCCTTCGACTATCGCTCAGGGTGACAAGAGACATCATATAAACAATCATATGTAACCGACTTTTCGGACTGTTCCCCTATAGTGACTCTGAAGGAGGGTCTTATGACCTTCTATCCCAATAATAAAAAAAGGAAGAACAATGTTATGACACTGTTCTTCCTTTTTCGGGGTAAATAAACGAGTCCGGATTATCTTACAATGACCTTCCGTCCACCCACGATGTAGATACCTGCAGGAAGTCCTTCAAGCGAAGTGGCATTTGTACGCACCTTTGTGCCGACAATGCTGTAGATGTCGGTAGGTACGGCAAAGAGAGGTTTCACTTCGGGAGTGGTAATCTTTTCTATGCCATTAACCTCATCGGCAGGGATGTTTCCGTAGTAGTAGAGACGGAAGTTGTCAAATATGGTCCAGTAGTTGGTTGGGGCATTGTTGCAACGTATTCCCACCTTGATGTCGCGTCTGGAGGTTGTCGTTGTGGCAACTGCATTGTCGTAGAGTCCTTGGGCAAAGTAGAGGCTGGCAGCTTCCATGTTGCTTGGAATGTAGAGTCCTGAACCGACAGAGACTTCACTGCCTCCCAACTTCTGTTCCTGTGCTGCGGAAGCAATGTGGGCAATTTTTTGCACCTTGGCAATGATGTATAGGTTTGCCGATACGGAACTGGTTCCTGCCACATAATTATTATAGGCATCTTCGGATGTGCCCGGACGTTGGAAACCTTGAGCTTTTACTTGATAGGTACCGATAGGCATATCCTTAACAGTTTGGTTAATGTCGAACTTCTTTTCGAAGAATTCGGCGCAAGAGTGGTTGATGGTTGGTATCTCGCTCCATGCCTCACTGTTGTCAAAACCTGCATTCACGAGTAGGAAACTGATGTCGAAAGGTTGTTCGATACTGGTAGGTGTAGCTCCTGTCAGGAAGGGACGTATAGCTTCGTTGCCCTTTTCAAGCAGGTTGGCTATTTCGGTGTTTGAAGCACCATTTGTCTTGGCTGCTTCCAGTGAGGCTATCACACTGTTGATGGCGGCATCTGTACCTTCAACGGTTTCAGTGTGAGGCACGGCAACGAGAGCTTTCAGATTGGCAATCATCTTGTCGAGTTCGCCCAAGTAAGCGTTTTGTGAAGCTGTTTCAAGGGCTTCCAACTCCTCTGCTTGGAGGATGACCCAACGTTGTTTGCTGGCACCGTTGCCAAGGTCGAACGTTGCGGTGGTCGTGGCTCCGTTTGCTGTTGCAGCAAAACAGGGTGGGTTCAGTTTGTGTTCAGGATGAACAAACCAATAGCCGCGCACGGTGACAGCTTCGCTTCCTTGTCCTACTACCACATCCACGCGTGAGCGCATCAGGTGAAGGTCTTCATTGGTGGAAGGAATAGTACTGCTGGTCATGGTGAAGCCGTTGGAATAGGTGATGTACTTTCCGGTTCCGGCATTGCGCACCTGATAGTACTGGTTGTCGGGGGTGAAGGTGATATACCAAGTTGCATTGTCGTTGGTCTTGGCCTCGGCTGCCGTCATGGATTTCCATACCAGATTTCCTCTTTCATCTTCAATGAGGTATGCCGAATAGAGACCACAATCGGTGTCTTCATTCTTGATGTAGTACTTGATGGTGTCTTCCTGGTCGAACACGTATGCCGGTGTGGCAAAACCACCTGTCGGAGGTAATCCGTCTTCACCAAGAGCCTGGGTGATGAGCGAGTTGCCGATATAGAGGAAGGGACTTCCTGTATCCTCGTGTGCACCATTCACACCGTAGGGCCACATGTGGGTTCCGTCACCGCTGAGCACACTGGTAGTGTTGTTTTCAAGGAAGCGTACAACCTCAGTTGTGCGGTCGCCCAACCAAGTTCCCCTGCCTGCTCCCTCGCGAAGAGGACTGGTAGAGCCATACCAGATATCGTGTTGTCCCACACCAATGGCATGGCCCAACTCGTGCATGATGGTACCTGTGCGTTGGTAGCTGGGATTAGGACCAACACGCATTGAACCTCCATAACTGCAGTCTGCTGTCTCTGTTTGGGCACCATAGCTTACGGTAGCATGCAGGCCGTTGATGCTGGTCAGATGGTTCCAATAGGTGTCAATGGCCTCGCCAATGGCTGCATTGATGCGGGCGTTTGCTTCGGCATCGCCACCGTTGTTGTACCACCATGTAATCCGTCCTTTCGGCAGAGTGTATATTTTCACTACATCGCCATATCCTACGGCATAATCTTTGGTGATGGCGTATGCACGGACATAATATCTGGTAGAAGGAGTAAGATTGTCCATGCGGTAAACATCTCCGTTGTTATTGTATGCGAATGATGAACGGTTGTCCAGTACGGTAGGATTCTTATCGGTGCTCCAACAGAATCCTTTTTCCAAAATTCCGGCCGAGGCATTGCCGCTGATGGCGCTTCGTCCGAAAGCCATGGTGGCACCGCGTGCTACAAACTTTCCTGTCACTACGGTTGGTGCAGTTCCTGTGCTGTTTGCTATGCGGAGGGCAAAAGCTGCATCCTCCAAAGTTGGAATAGCTGCTATCAGTTCTTCATTTGGGGTGTCGGTATTCAATAGGGCTTTGGCTGCATCAATAGCGGCTTTCAGTTCTGCTTCACCATCTTTACTTCCGTCTCCCAACAATTTTGACAGTTCATCTACTTCTGCTTGGAGTGCAGCGTATGCATCGGCCGATGCTTGTGCGGTTGCCATAGCAGCTTCGAGTGAAGAAACCACTGCGGCATATCCTTCGGTAGATTCCTTTTCCTGTTCGGCTTTGGCATCAGCAATAGCAGTGTTCAAGGCGGCCAGTTGTTCGGAATGCATCTTCTTTCCTGCCAAAGTTTCAGCTTCAGTGATGAGGTCTTTCAGCTGGTTGCGTAGGATAGTTTCACTGTTTCCGATGTAATAGAGGCGGAAGTTATCGACAGAAATCCAGTTTCCTGTTGCACCTGCGGCTTTGAATCCGATGGTGAGCGATCCGCTGATGACCACGGCATCCACTTCATATTCTCCGGCAAAGGAAACTTCCTTTTCAGCATCTCCTGCAAAGAGATAAACACCACTTTGGGCAGCCGTCAGATTATTTTGCTGCAAGTTTTGTGCTCCGGCCTTGAGGCGGTAAACTCCGTTTTCCAGTCCTGTGACGGTCTGTTGCACGTTGCAGTCGGCTACGGAACTACCGCGGCTTGTCCATTTTTCCAGATAAGAACCACCAACTTTCATTGTGAACTCACTGTTCCCTTGAAGCTGCATACCAGTTTGTGTCCATCCGGTCAGGCCATTTTCAAAACTGGGATTAGCGATGAGGGTTGTCATATCCAACGGCTTCTCTTCACTGGCATTGCTTAATTGGTAACTCTTAGTCGCAGCTTTCAGACTCTCCATGGCCGTAATCATTTCCTTGTCTGTAGCATCTGTTTTGGCCAATACAGTCTCGGCTTCGTCAATGACAGTTTTAAATGCAGCAGCTCCTTTGCCTGTGCCTTCGCCATACACGGTTTTTGCTTCAGTGATTACCTCTTCAAGAATGCTCTTGTCAAGTCCGTAGTAGAGTATTTTTACGTAATCCAGACTTACCTTTGCACTGTTGGCTGAACCACCTGAAGTTGCTTTTAGTCCTAATTGAATTTTTCCTTCGGTTTCAGCATCACTAATCTCAAACCATACGGTGTCTGCTACCCATTGGAAGGTGGGGAAACTGTTGAGTGTTGACATTGTGGCTGTTCCTTTTGCAGGAATCCAACCAACCAAACTGCTTCCTGCACTTTTATCACAACCATTGTAGAAGGCTGTAACCAGAGCATATTTTCCTGCAGGAAGACTCGCCTCCTGATAGTACTTCAGCGATTGGTCCCATCCGGTACTCAGGGCTAATACTCCACCGTTTGCAGTACCATCGTAGGCTTGGGAGGGTATGCTGGCACCGTTGAATGTAGTTTTTGTTCCTACGGCATAAATACCGGTGATGGTATAGTCAATACCGATATCCTTTGTCCATCCGTCAATATCAAGGATTTCTTGAGCCACGTTGCCTGTACTGTTGACACTGTAGTCAAATGTTTCTTCATCATCGAAATTTGCGTTGAGCAAATACTGGCTTGTTACATCAGTTTGTGCCAATGTACTGCCTACTCCCCATGTCAAAAGGAGGCATAGAAAAGTCAAAAGTTTTGTTTTCATAAGTATTAAGTAATGAATAAATAGTTCTTTTTCTTACTAAATTGGGTCCAAATGTAATATTTTATTTCCATAGAGGAGAGGTGTTTACCGTTTTTAACAGTTAAGTTTTACCCTTTCAAAGCTTGCAGGCTTGAATATCTGACTATAATTATGGCTCTTCTGCAATTTAAGTTGAAATTAGGGGGAAAATAAGAACATATGTTCATTGACACTTGAACATAAGTTCGTTGGCACTTGAACATATGTTCGTGAGCACTTGAACATATGTTCATTTTTTAACCCCTATTTCTTGTGTGGACATTTTTAACTAAATTGCAGAAGAGCCATAATTATAGGGAAAAATCAAAAACAAAAAGAGGTGTGTCAAATAGATGACACACCTCTCAATATTTGTTTGTTATTTTTATCGAACAATTATTAATTGTTCTCCGGACGGAGTTGGCGGACTGTAACGGCAGTCTGCCACATTTCGCTTTCGCGCAGGGCTTTCAGCTCTTCTTCCAACTTCTCGCGATAGTCGGGCTTGGAGTTGCTGTCGATAGAGATCTGAGCCTCATTGCCACACTTCACACTGGCATAGAGTTTCTCCACCACGGGCTTGATGGCATCGTGGAAGGGACCCATCCAGTCGAGGGCACCACGCTGGGCGGTAGTAGAGCAGTTGGCGTACATCCAGTCCATACCGTTCTTGGCAAAAAGGGGCATCAGTGACTGTGTCAACTCCTCAACTGTCTCGTTGAAAGCCTCAGAGGGAGTATGTCCGTTCTCGCGGAGCACCTCGTACTGGGCCAGGAGCAATCCTTGGATAGCACCCATCAGTGAACCACGCTCACCGGTGAGGTCACTGGTTGCCTCGCGGATAAAGGTCGTCTCGAACAGGTAACCTGAACCTACACCGATACCGAGAGCCAATGTTCGCTCAAGGGCACGGCCTGTATAGTCCTGATAAACGGCGTATGAAGAGTTCAAGCCGCGGCCTTCGAGGAACATAGTACGGAGTGATGTACCTGAACCTTTGGGAGCAACCATGATAACGTCGATATCTGTGGGAGGAACCACACCTGTACGGTCATTCCATGTGATGGCAAATCCGTGAGAGAAGTAGAGGGCCTTGCCCGGAGTCAGGTAAGGTTTGATGGTGGGCCATACGCTCATCACCGCTGCATCAGAGAGCAAGCACATGATGATGGTACCCTTCTCGCAAGCCTCCTCGATAGAGAACAGTGTCTCACCCGGTACCCATCCGTCAGATACAGCCTTATCGTAAGTCTTTCCCTGACGCTGGCCGACGATAACGTTGAAACCATTGTCGCGCAGGTTCAACGACTGGCCGGGGCCTTGCACACCATAACCGATAACGGCGATGGTCTCGTTCTTCAACACTTCACGTGCCTTTTCCAAAGGAAACTCTTCGCGGGTCATCACATTTTCGATGACACCGCCAAAATTCAATTGTGCCATAATTTTTTTCTGTTTTTTAGCTACGAGTTACAAGCTACGAGCAAGTAGCCCACGACCTGTAGCCGATTGATTAATTATTAGTTTATTTACAATTTACATTTCATTATTTCATCACTCATCACTCATCACTCGTAGCCAGTAGCTAAAATCACCTTACTGCGCACCACCACTTCCGTGCCGTTCTTGCGCACTTCGATGTCGTATTCGTTCTCGGCCACCTCTTCGCGATAGAAGCTGAGGGTGTCACCATAGTAGCTTTCGGCCACGTAGGCCATCTCGAAACGGCGGATACTCTTTTCCTTGAACGTATCCATGGGGAAAAGGTCGAGGATGTGTTCGATGTACTTGATGCTGTTCACGTGTCCGTTGATGTCGATGTCGCTATAACGCGTCTGATACACCTCCACAGGCATGTCGGTAGTCACTTTGATGCGGCCGGGCTTTTCGATGGGGCACTCTTTGTCACACACATAGTCAGTGATGCTTCCTCCATGCAGAGTCAACAAATCAGCAGG
>JAFQBB010000024.1 GCA_017416805.1 Bacteroidaceae bacterium | reverse complement strand
AGGGCGCAGTGGGTGGTGACAGACCCCGGCAACCTCGCACAAGGCATCATCAATGCCACGAAGAACATCGTGCATACATCCTCTACGGCAAGTACGATGATTCAGAACTTCCAGGAGACAGTAAAGATCTATAAGCAGGGCGTGCGACACGAATAGTTGCATAAGTGATTGTCTAACATTGCGATTAGACCTGCTGTTCCGTCAGCAGTAGCCTATGGGCACGTGCATTTTGAGCAATTGATTTGTACGGAGCTGCCCAGACAAAGTAACCCTTCCGAAAGGAAAAGCCGAAGCCGCGAGGTAGAAGCAATGACCACCAGCATAAGGAGGTCGGGGAGCAAGGCTGAGTGATATGGTTAATGCAAATGAACTGTTATTGACGCATCGTAACGTATGAAACAAGCCAAATTATGCTGATAGGCTTGAACCAAAATGGTACGCAATCGGATAATCCCGAACCTTGTGGGATTACACGGACACAACGATTGCCGGTGTATAGACAGAACCTAAGTCACTCATTCGTCACTTATGTAAAACGTGGTAAGCCCGTATCTCTCCTATCTGTGATAGGTAAGCAAGTCGCAAGACAAGCCGAATGGGGTGCGGGTATAGGATAGCGGAAAAAGCGAATGTCGCTTTGTAATAGAGCGAATAGGAGTTGAAATATCACTCCACACGAAAGTGGGCAGACTTCCGCATAAGGTAACACTTTACAAGAAACTTTTAGAACTTATTAAAGGAGAAAAGCAAATGAACGAAACAAAAACATCGTGTGCATCTACTAACAAGAAGCAAAGCATTTGGGAAAACATTGATTGGAACAAGTGCGAAGCAGAAGTTCGTAAGCTACAAGCGCGTATTGTAAAGGCTCAAAAAGAGGGTAAACACGGTAAAGTCAAATCTTTACAATGGTTACTCACTCACTCGTTCAGCGCCAAAGCATTGGCAGTCAAACGAGTGACTTCCAACAAAGGCAAAAACACATCTGGAGTTGACAAAGTTCTTTGGCACTCACCGAATGCAAAAGTTAATGCCATAAAGGAATTGAGGAGACGGGGATATAATCCCCAACCCCTCAAAAGGGTAAATATTAAAAAGAGTAATGGGAAATTACGTCCATTAGGAATACCAACGATGAAAGACAGAGCGATGCAAGCACTGTACCTAATGGCATTAGACCCCGTAGCGGAAACCATTGCGGATAATCATTCATACGGCTTCCGCAAAGAAAGAAGTACGGGAGATGCCATTCACCAATGCTTTATCAACTTGTCTAAAGAATCATCACCGCAATGGGTTCTGGAGGGCGATATAAAAGGTTGTTTCGACCATATCAGTCACGACTGGCTTCTGAATAATGTCCCAATGGATAAAACGATGTTACAGAAATGGCTTAAATGTGGTTTCGTGTTCAACAACGAGTTATTCCCAACAGAAGAAGGTACTCCGCAAGGTGGTATCATATCTCCAACTCTGGCAAATATAGCCCTTGACGGTTTGCAGACTATGCTTGAATCAAAGTTCAAGAGAGTTGATTTATACAGTCCTAAACGGTCGTACTATCCGAAAGTTCATCTCATTCGCTACGCAGATGATTTTATTATTACCAGTAGAAGTAAGGAGATGTTGGAAGAGGAAATTATGCCGATGGTCAAGACTTTTCTTCAGGAAAGGGGACTTACCCTTTCTGATGAGAAAACCAAGATAACACACATCGACAACGGATTTGATTTCCTTGGATTTAACATTCGCAAGTACAAAGGAGTGCTGTTAATCAAACCCTCAAAGAAAGGACAAAAGAAATTCCTTGAAAAGGCAAAAGACATAATCAATGGTCATAAATCAATACCGCAGGAATCTTTAATCCGACTTCTCAACCCTGTAATAACAGGTTGGGTAAACTATTACAAGCATTGTGTATCCGCAGAAGTCTTCCAAAGAATGGATTTCGAGATTTATCGGAAACTGATGAAATGGTCATTAAGGAGGCATCCTGCCAAAGGAAAACATTGGGTGGTTAATAAGTACTTCCACAATGTAAGAGGCAGAAGCTGGACCTTTGCTGTCAAGCACCAAGAAAACGGAAATACAACATATCACACCGTCAAAAGGTTGGCTGACACAAAAGTTACACGCTACGCCAAACTCAAATGTGACGCTAATCCCTATGATGCGGAATGGCGAGAATATTTTGACAAGAGGGAAACCCATCAAATGTTGTTGTCCGCCAATGGCAAGAATACCATTGTTCGCATATGGGAAAGGCAAAATCGAAGATGTCCCATTTGTAGAGAACTCATTAGGAAAAGTACACCGTGGAGCATTACTGAGAAAGTGGTCAATGGCAAAACGGTAAAGTATCTGATACACGATGATTGTCGCAAATGGAGAATTAAGTCTAACAAAAAAGGAAGATAAAATGAGTCAATTTATAAAACAAATTGAGTTGCTTGAGCCGTATGATGCGAAAGTATCACGTACGGTTCTTAGGGGGGAAAGAGGCAGTAATGCCTCCGACCTACCCGACAAGGAGTACTACGATGCTCTGAAGAAGGTGAAGAACCTTGTCCGCGATGCACGCAAGGTACAGCAGACCATCCTGCTTGTAGGCGACATCACCGACATCTATGTGAACAGCTTCGAGCGTATGCTGAACGACCCATACTTCACGGTGGAGGAACTCAGTGCCATTGCTCTGGGATATACCAAACTGCTCGAAGAGAGTGCCCACCTCTTGAATGACCTTAAATCGGTGGTCAATGAGAACGGACTCTCGATGAGCGACAAGGACCGCATGGATATCATCGACAAGTGTTACAGCGAGATGCTCCAATACCGCGGGCTTGTGCAGTACTACACCAACAAGAACATCGGGGTATCCTATCTCAGAGCTAAGAAACAGAACGATGTTGACCGTGTGATGTCCCTCTACGGCTCGCCGAGTGAACGCTATTGGTAAACCTGAAATCCTACGCTTATGGTACTATTAGCAGTAAACTTTGACAATCTGCATCATATACTCCAGAATCTGTATGTGGATATGATGCCCCTCTGTTCGCAGATGACGGGTGTCGCCAAAGGACTTGCCGGATTAGGTGCTCTCTTTTACGTTGCCTATCGTGTCTGGCAGTCGTTGGCAAGAGCCGAGCCTATAGATGTCTTTCCGCTCCTGCGTCCCTTTGCTCTCGGACTATGTATCATGTTCTTTCCGACATTGGTGTTGGGTACGCTCAACAGCGTAATGTCGCCCATAGTGACGGGAACACACAGAATCCTTGAAACGCAGACCTTCGATATGAACGAGTATCGCAGGCAGAAGGACAAGCTGGAGTTTGAGGCGATGAAACGCAATCCCGAAACGGCCTACCTCGTGGATAAGGAGTCCTTTGACAACAAGCTCGATGAACTCGGTGCGCTGGATGCGATTGAGGCTTGCGGAATGTATGTGGATCGTGCGATGTACAATATGAAAAAGGCTGTTCAGAACTTCTTCCGCGAACTGTTGGAGCTGATGTTCAATGCCGCAGCCCTTGTCATAGACACGCTGAGAACATTCTTCCTCATCGTCCTCTCGATACTCGGACCCATATCCTTTGCGATATCCTGTTGGGACGGCTTCCATGCCTCACTTACACAGTGGTTTGTCCGATACATAAGCATCTATCTGTGGCTGCCCGTGAGCGACCTTTTCAGCAGCGTGCTTGCACGCATACAGGTACTGATGCTACAGAAGGACATAGAGCAGTTGTCCGATCCCAACTTCATCCCTGACGGGTCGAATGCGGTCTATATCACCTTCCTCATTATCGGCATCATC
>JAFQBB010000023.1 GCA_017416805.1 Bacteroidaceae bacterium | reverse complement strand
TTGCGGCTCATCTCCAGGTCGATACCATCGTTGTTGTGGCCGTGTGCACGGACATTGAGGTTGCGTGCCACGCCGCCGTCACACAAGTAGAGGTGGATGGTCCAGAAGGGGCTGCCGTCAATCTCGAATCCGTCGAGCAGGACATTCTTGCATCTGTTCAGTTGGATAAGGTGCGGACGGAAGTTGTTGTCGCCCACTGCCACCTGACGCTCTTCGACAGGCACATCCTTCGACATCTGGTGGTAGAGCTCCGCCAATGCGTTCATGTGTGCCTTGGGACGGCTGAACCACTTGCGCCAGAGCCCCATCTTAGGGTAAAGTTTGCCAGGACCGGTAATGGCCACATTCTCACATTCGAAGGCATAGACCAATGGCGAGTAGTTATAGCACTCCATTCCCTCCCACGAGGTATGTACGGCAGGCAGGTAATCGGCCGGGTTGTCTGTGAAGCGCACCACAGCCCCTTCGGCCAGATAAAGGTTCACATTACTCTTCAGGTGGATAGGTCCCGTCAGCCATTCGCCGGCAGGGATAACCACCCGTCCGCCCCCTGCAGCATGACAATCTGCTATAGCCTGTGCGATAGCCCCGGTGCAGACGGCTGTGTCCGTAGCGCCATAAGCCGTGATGCAGAAATCCTGTGCGGGATAGACAGGTATTTGGATAGCCTCCATTTCAAACGGAGCCTCCACGTTGATAGTCTCAAATTGTACTTTCGGAGCATTGCATCCGGCAATTCCGATACAGGCCGCGATGGCCAGTCCTGCAAATAGTCTGGTTGTTTTCATTGATAGTTTTTGTGAATTGTCATTTCCTTATGTGTGAAGTCCGCGTAGGTTCTTTCAAGTTCATGGTAAGTACGCATCCTTCAAACAGTTGACAAATATAGTGACAAAAAAAGAAACAGAGAAAGAATTTGCCATTTTTTCTCTGTTTCTTACAATAAAGTTCCCGATTTGTCATACCAAGATATTGGGAGGAAAACTGAATTTCTCAACAATAAGGAGAGGCTTTTACAAAAATATGTCGTAATTTTGCACTTACTCGTTGAATCCGCAACATCGTTCAATATATCCAAAACAAGATAAAGATGCTCAGAAAGATATCTTTTATTACTTTACTGTTTGTTGTCTATAATGGTGCTTTGAGGGCTGAAAACTTTATTGTCATGCCGAGGTTGGACCAACTGCCTTTGGTGGGTGTCAATGCCATGTTGCAGGATAGTGAAGGGTTCATCTGGTATGCTACAACAGAGGGTGGATTATGTCGTGATGATGGTTATACGGTTGATGTCTTTCGCAATGACAGGGCCAATCCCATGCGACTGGGACATAGCAATGGTGTATTGAGTATATGCGAGACCAGTACAGGCGATATCTGTTTCGGCACCCGTGAGAATATCTATCTTTTAAGGAAGAAAGACTACTCCATAGTACCGCTTGACACGACTATACTCAAAGGTAAGGTCAGACTGATAAAACAAGACAACCAAGGCCGTCTGATTGCTGTGACTGCCAACGGTGTTTGTACTTACGACAAGGACTATCAACGCATATCCACAACCCCTTTCACCCTTACAGAGCAACAGTTTGCAGATTCAATTAATGGCCTCTACGCATCTTTCATCGACAATCATGGCCGACAATGGTATCTTGACAATATGACTCCATTTGTCAGAATACCCCAAAACCGTGATATATCCAGACGCGAAATCACAGAGACGGATAAGGATAACATGGAACAACCCGCATTGCAGTTCCTTTACCTTAATGACAAAAGGACAAAGGTCTGTAGGGGGGCTCACGGTACTCTGTTTTATGGTGATGACGATGGAATAACGGTAAACGGGAAATACCTCTCCGGACTCAGCAACATCCGCGACATGACACCTGCTGCCGATGGTGGCATATACTTTATTTCCGCTCATGCGGCATTGGCATATTGCTCTGAACAAGGCGATGTGACCGGACTGATAGAAGGAGGAGAGAGCAAAAATATCTGCACAACTCCGGATGGGACTGTATGGATAGGCGGATGGCAAGGACAGGTGTGGCGATATGATACAAAGAAGAATGCTTTGGTACTTGACGAAACTGCAAGTACAAGTAATTGCGACCCTGTAAATGGCATCACGTCAGATGCTCATGGAGCACTTTGGATTCTCACAGACAAACAGATAAAGATTTACGACAGGAAGTCCGGTCATGTGCGGATTATGACCAACAAAAATCCAAACATCAATATGACAAAGTTTCAAGGCATCTGCCGTAATCCGGATGGAAGCATCAAGGTGACAGGCACTGACGGAATACTTACCCTCCACAACAATTTGCAGCCAGGAAATGGAAAGATTGGACTGACGGCTGTCGTGAAGGATGGAGAGAAAGAGTATATGTCTCCAAGCACTACATCCGTCACTATTCCTGCATCTGTGATGAACACCTTTCTGATGTTCTCCACTTTTGACCACATCAACACCTCGGAGGTAGTGATGTCATACAGAATAAACGGAGGCAAATGGATAGAACTTCCTTCCGGAGCAAACTCCATTCAATTGACAACTTTGGCGAAGGGCTCCTACACCGTCGATGTAAAAGCCAACGATGTGGAGAATTGGGGAGGATACACTACTACCGTCACTGTAGAACGGCTGCCAGCCTGGTGGGAGACCTGGTGGGCCTGCCTGCTATATGCAATAGGTATAATATGTATCATCGTAGCCATTGACCGTGCCTACGTCAGGTATAGAAATACCAAACGCAAGGTGGCAGAATTGCAGAAACGTATAGAACAACTGTTGCTTGACCGTGACGTAAAGATAGAATGTGTGGCCGATAAGATCGCCGACAACAATCAGGACAAGGAATTCATCGAACGTGCCATTGAACTGGTCAAGCAGCACCTCAGTGATTCCGACTACGATGTAGCACAGTTTGCCTCAGATCTGTGTATGAGCCGTGCCACTCTCTACCGTATGTTCGCTTCGACTACAGGGCAGAAACCTCTTGAGTTCATCCGCTCCATCAGACTGAAGCAGGCTGAGGAGCTTCTTCTTGGCGACAAGACGCTATCCGTTCAGGCTGTTGCCACTCTTACGGGGTTTGCCTCTGTCAGCAATTTCGTGAAGCGATTCCGCGAGATGTATGGTGTAAACCCTTCACAAATAGCTCAAAAATGAAGCTTTGAGACATTTGGGTAGGCGAATGAGAAAAATAGACAATCTTGATTGTTAGACAGTTGCTAATTTTGCCGTTGAAAACTAACCCAAAACAAATCAACAGCAATGAAAAAACTAATTCTTCTTGTTTCTACAGTCCTCCTGCCACTTGTCATGTCTGCTCAGACATTCGTTGAGGGAGGACAGTTCAAAGATCGTATTCTTCCTATGCAAGGCTCACAGACCAAGTCTGCAGACGAAACCGTTTGGGGCGCCTCCGGAGTTCAAGGACGGTTCCTTGACAATGGTGCCGAGCCAACAACCTTGCCAAACGGGAAGCCTGACGTATCCTATTGGGGAGGCAACGTGGTAAAGGACTCGGAAGGACTGTATCATATGTTTCTGGCTGGATGGGATGCGACAAAAAACGGGCATAACAGTTGGCCACAGTCTGATATATATCATGTGACATCACCGGACTACTGGGGACCATACACACTCACGTCCAACTATAATATTGGTAAGGGACATAACCCCGAGGTATATAGGGCAAAAGACGGAACATACGTCATGTATGTCCTGCGCAACAACTCATCTGCCACAAGTTTCCAGTCAGCCTCACTCGATGGCCCTTGGACAGAGACACCCATTACTTTCGAGTTTCGCAACCGCACCCCGTTGACACCTGGTTCGAGTTACTCCAATTTCACTTTCTGCAGTCGTACTGACGGTTCTGTTCTCGCGCTAAGCCGCACGGGAACAGTATGGGTTAGCCAAGACGGCAAATCACCTTTCATGCAGATTTCTGATGTCTCGGTCTATCCTCAGGGCCTGAATGGGGCATTTGAAGATCCTGTGATATGGTTTGACGGGTATCAGTATCATCATATTGTAAATGACTGGCGTGGATGCAAGGCATATTACAGTCGCTCTATCGATGGAGTCCATTGGACGTACGAACCTGGAATAGCGTATGACCCGTCAGTTTCTGTTCATGCTGATGGAAGTGTAGAAAGATGGTGGAAGTATGAACGTCCGCGCATCTATCAGGACAATGAAGGTCGAGCCATACAGCTGAACATGGCGGTTATTGATGTTAAGAAAACGGCCAACGACAGTCGTACGGACGGAGCTTCATGGACTACCGAATATGATGCTGCCGATGACACGCATACCTCAAAGAACATCACTATGCCACTGAATCCGGGGTTGTTGCTCGAAGTGCTCAATACAGAGAAAATCACCGCCGCTACAGAAGAGATACGAGTGCGTGTTAAAGCGGAAGAGGGATTCCGCCCTTCTGAAGATTTGGACATCACTTCCCTACGCTTCGGGACATACTCTGTTGTAAACAATGGGAATGGAGCAAAAGTCGTATCATCAGAAGAAATTGACGGTGATCTCATCCTCACCTTCAATGGCGCTGATACAGGCATTACAGCCAAAGAGTTTGCTCCGAAACTGATAGGCAAATACGCAGAAGGCTATGCAAATCCTTCTACTCCAACAGCACCCAAGGGTGGATTCTGTTTCGGTTATGCAAAACTTCCTTACATCACCCCCTCATCTATGTTGTCCTCCCTTGTTCCCGAAATAGGCGAAGGAAGTGAATGCAAAGAAATTGCAGTCGGGAACTATGGTGTGGCAACATCCGCTGAAGGCATACAGGTAAGAGTATTGGCAGGTTCTTCTGTCATTGCAACAGGTACAGTCCCGGCTGTCGAACCATATGGAAAGGCTACGGTGGCTCTCATCTCCACCAAGGCAATCCCTTTTGGCACCAAGGAACTGACTATAGCTTTCTACAATGGTACTACTAAAATTGATGAGTCAAAACTGCCTCTCACAACGGCTATTGCAAGTCAGAACAAACTCGCAGAAATTGTTGCAGAAGCGTCCGGGTTGTATGATAACTCGGCATATAAATACGGAAAGGAAGAACTGAATGCAGCCATTGCAGAGGCAAAAAAGCATTCTGCAAGTTTCTATGAGGGAGAAATCACTGAAGCGGTGACAGCACTACAGCAGGCCATCAACACTTTTAAGTTTGCCAATGCAACAAGCCGGAATCCTGTCAGCATGACCCTTGAGAATGCAGATATGTCTTCTCTCGACGGATGGGAAATCCTCAATACCGAGAGTAAAGGATTCCATATCAACTCATCCAACAATCACAACTACAATGCCCTTGGAAACAATCCGTTTATGGAGGCATATAATGGCGGTGGCATAACCTGTCCGAACTATGCGCGGCAAACCTTCAAGGAGATGCCTGTGGGCAAATACGTATTCTCCGCTGATGTCATTGCCCAGCGTGGCACTGCCGGATGCTCTGGCATCGAACTCTTTGCAAACGATAATTCGACACCTTGTTCTTCTACCCAATCAAATTATTCAACAAGGTACTCGGTAGAACTGAACCTTACCGAAAGTTCTGATATTACGGTAGGCCTGCGGGTTCTTGCAGAAAGCAACGCCACATGGGTCGGTTGGGACAATGCGGAACTGAAGTATTATGGTGACGGCAGTCATGATGATGACCCGGTAAGACTAAATATCTCATGCGAAAACTACTATTTGAAGACTGCCAACTCCAATTCCGGCAATATCTACTGTTATGTGGATGCCAATGGGACTTTTGCCCGTAAGGGAACAAAAGATGACCGTTGTGTCTTCACCATCATCCGTGACGATGAGAACAATCGCAACTACATCTATAATCCGGCGAGCAAGACATTCGTCATCTTTGAATCTGAATGGAAAGTATCCGGTACCCATGCATTTATCATACCGGAGATAGCAAGCAGCACGAGTGTTTCCAATGCATACACTATCAAAGGTGGTGCAGGTGGCAATACGTATCTCAATGCTAAAGGGGGAACGGCTACCCACACAGATTTTGCGGCATACAATGGCACTGACGGAAACAGCCAGTGGAGTTTCGTAGAGTGTGACAATCAGACCTACACTTTTGACGTAACCGATATTGTCACAGGTTTGGACGATTTCGTGGCAACAGCGTCATTGATAGACGGAGCATCCATCATACCCGAAACAACATTAATAAAGAATGTGGAGGAAAACAATCAATGCAGAAACGAAGGCATATTCTCCATCTCCGGGCAGATGCTCCATACTCCTCAAAAAGGAATAAATATTGTCAATGGCAGAAAGGTATTAATAAAATAACAGTAGCAATTATTTTACGATGAAGAGAATAATTGCAAATAAGAAATCGTCCTATTCTCTTTGGTATCGCAAACGGAGAACAATCCACTTCACATAAAGAAATCACGGCATCACCCCGAAAAAGCATCGCAAAAGGATGCGAACGGGATGACGCCGACAATTCATTAGTTCTATTGAAGTCCCACTTGCCATTGATGCCGTGGGTTCTATTTCACATTACACACAGCTCGAAACGCCAAGGCTGGCACTGATAGCTGTCAGGATGGTGACCAGTGTCTGTATCACCATTTTCCAGATTTCTTTCTTACTCATAGATACAATTACAATTTACCATTTACAAATTACAATTTAGTTCAAGGTTCAAAGCTCAAAGTTCAACGCGGAGGCTTTTGAGTGATTAGTGACTAGTGGGTTGCGGGACTCCTGTACTCCTTTTCTTTTTTAGAACGCAGAGACACAGAAACACAGAGGCTTTTTCTTTTCCCTTCCTGTTTGGAGACTCAGAGACATTGTAGGGGGCAAAATACCTTCTTTTCATTTATTTATCTAAGGTATGGTCGGGTATAATAATCAAGAAAAATCCGTGTCATCCGCGTCATCTGCGTCTGAAGAATTTTCCGCGCCGCATGGCCCACTAGTCGCTATCCGCTAATCACTAGTTACAGCGGATTGTTGTCTTCGCCGGTGTTGCCGGTGCCAGAGCTTCCGCCAGAGCCGCTGTCTGTGCCGGTGTCAGTGTCATCGTCAGAGATTTCGGCATTTTCATTCGACACAGTGCTGAAGTTGGTGAACTTCGAGCGGGTAGCTACCTTGGTCTTGAAGCTGACCGAGGGGAACAAGCGGATGTTCACACGTTTCACACTGTCCGAGCTGACCGAGTCGGCAGTCACTTCTCCTTCCGAGCTGAGGGTGGTATAGATGTTGCCGAGCGCAGGCAGCTTCACACGATAGCCCAGGGTGACGAGATCCACCACTTCGTTCATCGAGTCGCGCAAGACGCTGGCCACGATACCTTCCGACACACCCGTACGGGTAGAGATGCGTTCCACCAGATCCGCTTCGTCAACCACTCCCACACTTTTCACGCGGGCATAGTAACGGGGTGTTGCACTTGAATCCTTAGGATTCTTCATCTGTTTCACTTGATAAAAGATTGCCATAATTCAGGTTCCTTTCTTTTTAAATGATTAATAGCTGTTTTTTTACTCTCTGTAATCGATTACTGGTGCAAAAATAAAGCAATCCCCCCACACCAGTTTCGCAGTGTGCCATCAGCGTATCACCACTGTTTTGCAGTGTGCGGTGAATTCCCTTTTTAAGTATGGAAACGCAGAGGTAGAAAGAGAAGATGACAGGCAATATTCTGTCCAGAAAAGAAGAACAGCTAATCAGAAAGGAGGCATCTATGGCAAATTATGAAGTATGGTTGGACAAGGAGAACATCTACGTCCGCAACAGCGAAGGACAGACCGCCAGTAAGCCCATCAGTCGTTTCAAGCGATTGATGCAGGCGATCGAAGAGCAGAGGAATGCCTTTGAACTCTCATCGTGCGGCATACATTGGTACGAAAATGTATGCATCTCTCTCTTAATTTATTCAGCCACAAAGTTAACCATTTTTTCGCGTATTTCTGTAAATATATTAAGATTTATCTTCCAACAATTTCTCAAGTTGCTCTTTTGATGGGAGTACCTTCATCAGTTCTTCATCCATTTCGTCAGCGGTTTTGTAGGTTGCGACACCTATGGATTGGCGGAAATCTTGCATGATGTATTCTACATATGCTTTGTCTGTACTCTTGCAAAGGATGATTCCGAATATGGTAAATTCGCCAATTGCAATTGGCGAATTGTAGAGCTTTCATTATCAGAGAATTGTAAAGCGCTTGCTAATTCGTCTGTTGCGACTGACGAATTAGTCTTTATGTCATTCCATGCCAACTATTCCTAATAAACAGCTTTTACGGCACGCGCTTGACTTTGCAATATTGCGGTCTTAAGTATGTTTACAGCATCAGAAGTTTTCAGGATACCGTTGTTTTCAATCATCTTATCCATCATATAATTCATTCATTGTTTGTCCACTACTTTGTATTTCTGTTCCGGATGATTTATCATGTCAGGTATGGTATATGCCAGTTTGCCTGCTTCACGAAGTGGAGCCACTAAGTCATGCTTCACATAATTGTCTGTACGATGAATTATTCCTGCTATTTCCGATATGCTTCGTGGTGTCATCTTGCACAAATCCACTACAATTCCGAGCAACAGTTCCTTGTCTCGCGTTCTTTTCCCTATCCGTTCAATTCTACTTTTAAGGTCGGTAGATAAGAGCTCTAAGGTCGGTGGATTAGCATCAGAGGTCGGTGGATTAAAGCCTTTTATTCTGAGTTTCAATTCTTCTCCAACTACATAGTAAGTTTGATTACCGTGTTTCTTAACTTCCAACAAATGACAATTAGCCATACGGCTTAAATCCTTTGATGCCCGGGATGATTTTACCCCAATCAATTGACGGTATGTAATGTTGTCTATTGCTCCTACTTCACGAACAAAGACTAATGCAAGTTTTTGCTCATCAGACAGTTCAAAATGGGTGAACATTTCAAACCATTTTACATCTTCTTCACACAGGAAATGATGCAGTAGCAAGCGAGCGGTGAACTGATTGCGTGTATGATCTGATTCAAATGTGGGAGGTACCATATTCGCATTTTTCATCAATCGTCTCATAGCACCTATACCGCTACCTTTTGTTTCGGCAATGTTGGTTTCATGAAACACGGCGCTTATGAAAGGATTACGCAATACGGAACCAGGTTCCCCCAATGCGTCTTCTGCTTTTAACGAAAACCCAGGATTGAGAATTTCAATACGATTGCTATATCTGATGATTTGTATGGGTTGGTTTACCCTATATGTGCGATGAATGAATGCATTTACGATGGCTTCACGAATAACTTTCTCGGGCATTCCGGAGTTCCTTTCAGCTTGAAGTGAACCATCGGCAAGAACAAATCCTTTAGGCAGGTCATCAACAATTGCATTGTAGGCCCTCTTTACAAGAAGGATAAGCGGTCCTCTCATGTCTATCGTGTCAAATCTATTATCTGCATCAGCGACCCATGTCGTTCCAGGAACTCGAATGTAATCAATACGCATTGCCGGAGACAATCTTCTTTGTGCCATTGATTTACCAAATACTAAAAGACCTGTTTGCGTAAGGCGGATTACTCCATTGGCATCTTTTTTGCTTGCTCCTAACGCTAGCAGTAAGTCTTGGTCGTTATAATCAAGTTCCTCAGCTTGAGGATTCACTTTTTCCCTTAGCGTGCGATATCTACTTATTGCATTCTCATCCACATCATCCATTGAAGTGTCTGAGATGACCATGCTGTCATAACTCTCACTTGATGCATAAAACAATGGCATATCATCTTCTGTGCATCTTTGGTCTGTTGGTCCGATTCGCCGATAGGCTCCTCGAGGCAATCCTTCGTTCTTGAAGAAGAGAGGCTTTGAACGCATATCCAGCTCGACGACAGTTACCACAATCACATTTTTCCCATTCAATTTCTCTATACTCACATCGGGTCGCACAGCTATATTAAACATACAGCTACATTGTGTGGCGATGTCTGATTGCAATTTGTCCGTATCTTCCACACCAATGACATTATATGTTTTAACAGCATTGTCATTAGGCATGTCCGAACATTCCACGCCAAGAATGATGTCGCCACCACCCATGCCAGGTTCATTGGAGAAGGAGCATATCGTTTCCATCAGGCTACGATCTATTTTGGATCCACTTTTAGCTTCTACTCGCTTGTCCTCATCTAAGCTGTTAAGCCTGTCAAGTATATCTTTCGCTTTGTTCATATAGCAAATTTATCTATTAAATACTTTCTCAAATGTGCCCAGGCGGTGCGATAGTCTTCTATGCGGTCGCGCTTGGTGCAAATTTAATGATAATAATCGAAAAAGAGATGAACTACAATGTCTTTTTTGCAAAATAGAATATTTTACAGGTTTTGTACGTCATTTTACACTTCGTGTCCTTATAAATTTTCCTTTACCATAAGTTTCGCGATTATTTCATACATCATATTTCTCGAATTATCAAAACTTGTCTTATACTGCTATAGGTAGACACATTTACTAACAATTAAAATGTGTAAGCAGTATGCGTAAGAAATGGCAACATTACAGTGAAGAAGAGTGTCTATCTATTCTTCGTGATTACTACAGTTCAGGGCTGAGCAAACGTC
>JAFQBB010000022.1 GCA_017416805.1 Bacteroidaceae bacterium | reverse complement strand
GTTTGCTCAGCCCTGAACTGTAGTAATCACGAAGAATAGATAGACACTCTTCTTCACTGTAATGTTGCCATTTCTTACGCATACTGCTTACACATTTTAATTGTTAGTAAATGTGTCTACCTATAGCAGTATAAGACACATCCATATCGTACATGAGGAATGTGTGTACCTTGTCCCATTGTGAGATTTTGAGTTCTTTTGTGCGCTTCTCAACCAGGGATGGTGTTATCTTTGTCCCTTCAATGTGTGAAACAATTCTAATGGGTGACTTGTACCACGTCTTCAAAAGATTGATATAGCCGACCTCTGTTTCGCCCTCACAGATAACAAGGGCGATTTTCCGCATCCGCATGGATCGTGCAGGTTCTCTTTTGCTTGCCATAGAGTCAATCTTCTAACAATTGTTTGATACTTGATACGGATGAGTCAACATACGGAACGGCATCGAATCGTCCTTGTATATAACCTTTTTCGGCATCCATGTTTTCACGGAAATCCTTGAAGTCATAGAGAGAATAGACATCTGTTGCGCCATCCTCGGACTTATTGACAAATACTATCTGGTCTCTTCTCAATCTTTTAACGTCAATAAGATTTGTATTATGGGATGAGAACAGCAACTGGCTTCCTTCTGAAGCATGGATTAAGTCGAGAATGAAGTCTGCTAATCTAGTATGAAGTCCCATGTCGAACTCATCCATCATTATACCTTTTCTGTTTTTGACAACATCAAGCAAGCGAATCAAAATTTGGAAGAGTTTTCTAGTTCCATTGGATTCCTCCATATCCATATCAAACATTACGTCAGTTTGATTGCGATGATATGTCTTGAATTTCAAAACATCAATAAGTTTGAAGGACAATTCAGATTGACCAGGAATAGCAACAGGTGCAGGAATCTGTTCTTTTCTGGCTTCAATATCCGTAATGTCAGTATCACATATCTCAAGAGCCTTTAGGATTACTTTCTTGTATGTATTAAAACTATCAAGTACCATCATTTCATTGACATTTACAAGACCCAATAGGAATTGATTCATGAAATAACGATAAAGTCTTTGCGCAAACTCTCTGTTCATGGAGCTTGCTCTACTTAAAAACAGGTTTTTATCGCTTGTATTCAAGACTACATCGGATGGCTTTGTGATAATTCCTGTACCAAAACTATATTCTCCGTCAGGTTGTCTTACAAAAACCTTTGCACGTCTTCCAACAGGGTAATGATATAAACTTTCTGAAATAATACAATCTTTGGTCAGCTCAAACGAGTATTCATATTCAATATTCTCGCAAACAAAATCTATCAGGAATTTACTTGGCTTGTTCTGCCATCCTTCAAATTTGAATGGTTCGAAGTTAAAGATTGCACCCTCATTATGAAGATGTGAATCCAAAATCATTCTACAACAGAAATTGATAGCTTTAAGAATGTTTGATTTTCCCGATGCATTAGGTCCAAACAGACCAACAGATTTTAGAATAGGAATGCCATTCCACTCCAATATATTGTGTTTTAATTCACGAGCTAATGTCGTATTGATATTAGCTGCACGAAAGTCAATTCTGATTCTATCTCTAATCGAGAAGAAATTTTCAAATTCGATTTTTAATATCATCTTACACGGTTATTTGTAGAATTTCTGCAAATATAACAACTAAATATTGTTTTTGAATGATTTTGAGTAAGAAATGTGCTTTAAAAATGTTTTTTTAACTATATAACCTATTTTTTGTAGTGGTTATCGTCATGCGCAGTAGTTCAAGTGGCAGATTTCAAAGATATTGTTATGTTCAGTATCAAGACATGTTCAATACCATTGAACAAACAGTATTTATTGAACAAAATCAATGTCAGCAAACGAAGAAAATTAAATATTTTAGAGCTATAAGTCTAAAAAAAACCGAGTTATAGCTCAATAGTTTAAATCTTCTTAAAGTTCAAGGTTTTGATTTATAAGCCTTTGACGCTAATCGCTAATATCTATTCTATGCCGAAAATTTGAAATTACTGAAACGGCCTGTTTCAGTAATTTCAAATTGATTCTCAATTCCTTGTAATTCTGCATCAGCTTGGTGCAGAATTGGTAGATTCAAAACTCCAATAAGTTGTTGGAGAATTGCAGATTGCGTTAACCATGGCATAATTTACCCAGCCTAGAACTATAGACAGAGCGAGTGTCCTCTTGTAAAAAGGGCACAAGAAACAAAACGAATGATGAGCAACGTGGATAATATTGAGAACAAAAAACAGTTATTTGTATAACCATGGTCGTCTGGCTTTGTTGTACTCAGTTATCCTTTTGCTATCCTCCGAATCTAGTGGGACAATTTCATAAGAAGAACGATTGGAGTGCATCTGCTCGTAATACTCATCGATTAATGCTTTGGCTTCATTCATCGTGATTTTTCCTTCTATCTCCTGTCGAGCTACTTGGATAAGAAAGCCAGACACATTAAGACCATCTACACATTGAAGTCTGATAGCAATTGCCCAATTATTAGCCCTTTCCATGACAAATGGGTCTTGATGGTTCTTATATTCTTCGAATAATACCATATTTTTTCTTTTAAAGGTACAAAAAAAGCATGGAATGGGCAAATCCTGACCATAGAATTCTTTATTTTGGAATATATTTAATAATTTTGCGTTAGGATTAAATATATTTGGGAATAATGGCAAATCTAAATCGGATAAAAGTAGTACTTGTTGAACAGCAAAAGACAGGTAAATGGCTGGCAGAACAAATGGGAAAATCTGCTTGCACAGTCAGCAAATGGTGTAGCAACTCCAGTCAGCCCGATTTGGCAACATTGGATAAAATCGCCACATTGTTGGATGTGGATAGAAGAGAGTTGATTGTGCCGTCAAAAATAAATCTAGATTAAATTCAATGGCAAAAAAAATATATACATTTATAGATCTATTTGCAGGATTAGGTGGCTTTCATCTTGCACTCAAGAAGTTAGGCCATGAATGTGTATTTGCTTCAGAATTACGCGAAGATTTAAGAAAGCTATACGCAATCAACTATCCAGGGACACACATAGAGGGGGACATAACAAAAATAGAACCCAAAAAAATTCCCGACCACGATATTCTTTGCGCGGGTTTTCCTTGTCAACCATTTAGTCAAGCAGGATACCGAATGGGATTCGATGACGAAGAAAGAGGGAATATGTTTTATTACATAAGAGATATTCTGCGCGAGAAAACTCCCAAGTTCCTTCTTTTAGAAAATGTAGCAAATTTGGAAGGCCACGACAATGGTCATACATGGAAGACAATTGAGAGCGAACTTCATGAAGTAGGTTATGAAATTGACAAGAAGGTTCTTTCCCCACATCAATTTGGCATTCCCCAACATCGTAAACGTATATATATTGTTGGCGTTCGAAGGGACATCGGAAATTTAGATAAATTTGAATTTCCCATACCCACAAATAAGCCATGTGATATACATTATATTATTGATGAGAATGAGAGAGAATATATCCCCTTGAAAGAAGAGACTCGTAAATATATAGAGATATGGAGTGAATTCGTACAACTTGCTGCCAAAAACCATTGTAAACTTCCTGGATTTCCTATATGGGCAATGGAATTTGGAGCAACTTATGATTATGAAGATGTTCCTCCTTGTCATCAAAAACCAAAGCAATTGAAAGGGAAACGGGGTAAACTTGGTAGAATAATCACTGGAAAAAGTCATGCTCAGATGATGGTTCAACTTCCGATATATGCACAAGATAATCGAAAAAAAGGTGAAAGATTTCAAGACTGGAAGATTCGTTACATTAAACAGAATAGAGAATTTTACGCAAAAAATAAGAATTGGATTGACATATGGATTGATAAAATACAGAACCTGCAAAACAGTCACATGAAATTTGAGTGGAACTGCGGATGTGATGCCCCAATGACCCTTGATGACAAAATTATTCAATTCAGAGCTTCAGGAGTTAGGGTAAAACTACCAACTTTTTCACCAGCATTAAATCTGGTTGGTACACAAATACCAATATTTCCATGGGTACATGTACCTGGTTCGAGATTAAAAGGCAGATATATGACCATCAAAGAAGCTGCAAAAATACAAGGCATGGAAGAGTTGCACTTTGAGAATGAGTGTTTCCAAATGAGTGCAACAAGAAGTTTTGAAGCACTTGGAAATGCTGTAAATGTAGAGATTGTGCACAATATTGCGAAAAATTTAATAGACTTTGTTAATGAATGAGTATGGAAAAAAATATTGAGATACAGGAATTGAACATTCAGCCTCAAGCAGGTGTTATAGGTGTATTCTCAAGGCTCAACTATAAGCCATGGTATGCTATTGCTGAATTCGTAGATAATTCTACGCAGTCTTTCTATTCTCATCAACAAGAACTTGCTGATGCAGGTATTAACGATGTTGAAGTTTCAATAAGTTATGATGTGGAGAGCGATATTCTAACAATCACTGATACAGCTTTTGGCATGGAGATAGAAGATTTTGCTAGAGCGGTAAAAATAGATTCTCCCCCCGATAATAAGACAGGTCGTAACGAGTTTGGTATGGGGCTAAAGACTGCAGCATCATGGTTCGGTAATGTGTGGTCTGTACGTTCTACTCAACTTGGTTCAAATCATGAATATTATACTGAAATTAACATACCAGAGTTGCGCAACAACAATATAAACAGCGTCACTATTAAACGAACTATTGTTGATTCAAGTTCTCATGGTACAACAATCATTATCCGCGATATTACTAAAAAAATAGGATCAGCAAGAACAAAGAACAAAATCACGGATTTGCTTAAAAGTATGTATCGTCGCGATTTGAATAATGGACTTGTACATATTTTATATGATAATGACCCGTTGTTCTATGATGAATACGATTGTTTGTCATTCAGGAATCAAACATGGAGAAAAGAAATTGATTTCACGTTTGAATTTGACGGTCATAATCATCATGTTGTTGGTTTCGTAGGAATATTAGCACATGGTGGCTTCGGACGAGCGGGATTTGCATTGTTCAGGAGAAATCGAGTAGTAGTAGGTGGGGAAGAATTCAACTATAAACCTGATGAAATCTTCGGGCAGGCTCAAAGTACAATTGCTCACAAATTGTTTGGTGAACTAGATTTGGATGACTTTCCTATCAATCAAGCAAAAGACGGTTTCGTTTGGGATGATGGACTTGAAGAAGAATTTATCAATCGACTAAAAATTCATATCAAAGAATATATTGAGATAGCCAAGATTACAAATAAAGACCGAGAAAAAGAAGAAGCCACCTCAAAAAGTGTATCGGATAATGTGCAAAGTCAAGTTCAAAATGCGATAAAGCATTCTTTTGAGAAACAGATTAACACGCCAGAGCCATCGATTTTTGATATTCTTCCAAATACAGAGTCTAAAGATAGACAATCCGAACTCGATTTATACAAAGAATATCAAGCAGAACAAAATAATCAGCCAGAAGTCATAGATGACAAAGTCCGCACATATCCAATCCAAATGGATGGTGCTAACAAATGCACTATATCTGTCCGCTGGACATTGGGCAATTCCTCTACATGGATTAAGGTTGATGCAGAAGAAAATGGAAGTAAGGCCGACATACAACTCAACATCAATCACCCTTTCTTTAAACCATATTCCGAAAAAGAGGACTTCAAATCTGTACTAGAGAAGTTTGCTATAGCATTTGCTTTAGCAGAAATACGCGCAAAAAGAAATGCAGATGCGGAAGGACGGATAAGTCCTAACGCATTTAGAACTCATATAAACAATTATCTAAGAGAATTAACAGATGAATAGTATGGAACAATATAACATAAATAGAACAGACACTATACAACCTGTCATCGAAGGAAAATATTTCACCCGTATTCATCAAAGGCATATTGAGGCTTATGGTGAGACAGGCGCAAATAATATTGTTCAGAATGTACGTACAACATATGGTAAACTCATGCAGCAACTTCGTTCAGAATTGGACGAGAATCACAATTCTCTATTAGTAGGTAAAGTCCAATCCGGAAAAACCTCTAATTTAGAGTTGTTGACAGCATTAGCTTTTGATAATGGATATAACTTCTTGCTTATTTTTGGAGGATATGACAAAGAATTGTTGCGTCAAAGTACGGAACGTTTCGGAACCACTTTTGAAACAGCAGGAGGTGAAGATGTTCTCTATTCAGAGAATCCAGTTCTATTTACCACGAATGAGCCAACTAAGGAATCTGTTTCTATTAACAGTTTAGATGCTGAGTTCGCAAAGCAATTGATTGAAGAAAAGCGACCAATTATCATCACTTGCCTTAAACGACCACCAGCAATGAAAACTGCCCTGAAAATTATAAGTAAAATTCAGGATTCAGTGTCTAGTATAGTACCTTTTATCATTGATGATGAAGGTGATCAAGCCAGTTTAAATACAGCAAAAGACAAGGCTCGCAATTCAACACCAACTTATAAGACAATTGTAAAAATTAAGGAGGTATTGGGTAACCCTCTATATCTTTCAGTAACAGCAACTCCTCAAGCCAATATTTTTCAAGAAGATATCAGTGCTTTAAATCCTGCATCAATTCATACAGTTCAACCTGGTTCAGGATACGATGGCGCAAGTATATACCACCTATCGGAGAATGATATTATCGAGGATATCTCAGATACGGACTCACCCTTGCGGATATCAAATTCTTTGAAAGAGGCAATTTACTACTTTTTTATAGCAAGTGCTATTAAAAGGTTGAGATTTCCTAGCAAAAAGAACAAACGCTCCGATATGATTATCCATGTTGATAGAACAGTTGCGGCTCATGGAAGTATTTATTCAGCCATTCATGACATGCTAGGGGAGATAAAACAAGCTTTCATTGAAGAGGATTCAGTAGATTTTTATGTTAATATCATAAGGAGGTGTTATGATAAATACCTTCCACAAGAAGTTCGCAAACAATATCCATTAGATAATAGTCTAATTTCAGAAATATCCCAAGCAATACAATCAACAGGTGCAATACTACAAAATGGAATAGGGAAGCATACGAAAGAAATGGAATTAACAAAACTACATAAAATCTATATTGGTGGTGATCTTCTCCAACGCGGTTTGACTTTCTCCAACTTAATAGTTTCATATTTTACGCGGTTTGCTAAAAGTGGTGGTAATATGGATACCACATTGCAAAGAGCGCGATGGTTTGGATACAGAAGTAAATATTTAGATTTGTGCAAAATATTCACAACAGTTGAAATTGCTAAGGAATTTACTACTCTCGCAGAAATTGAAGATGACTTATGGGAACAATTTGACGATGTAGGAAATGGGGTTCTAGAAATCAAAGACATTATTATACAAGCTGAAAGCACGAAACAAAAGCCAACGGCTAAAAACAAAGCTAAATTTAAAAGAATATCATTTAAGAACCGTTGGATAAAGCAGAAATTTTTAGTGGTGGATGATGTTGAAATATCATCCAATAACAATCGCGTTAATGATCTCATATCATCAATATCAACTTGGCGTTCAACAGACGCTGGCAGTACGATTAAAGCAGAAACAGCCAAGTATGCAATGTTTACGGCAGAGCAATTAATAACTCTCATTAAATCTATTGACACTGCTTTTGATCGCGAACCATTTAACAAGAGACCTGTACTTGAATTGATGGGGTCATCCGATATTCCTGTTATTCTTATGTGGACAGATGATAATAATAAAGTGCGCTATCGTTCTATTTACAACGATGCTGCACATGACAGGATTAAAGCGCTACATCAAGGCGCAAATACCATGGATCCAAGTCGACTGACATACCTTGGCGACCAGAAAGTTGTAGTAGACCCTGATAAGGTTAACATTCAGATTCACTATATTTCTCCAGGCTTAACAAAGACGAATCGTATAAAAAAAGATCAATACATGTTTGCAATATACATTCCCAAAAATAAAGTTTATTTCGTTAAAGATAATGATTGAAACAAAAAAACTCCTCGAGAAAATACAGTCTATTCCACAAGATTATACCCTTTATCTATTAGAAACATTTCCTTGTGGAACTGGTTTGTTTGCTTCCAATGGAAAGGTCCTTTATTTGGTGCCAAATAAAGAAGGATGTACGCCATTAAGTATCAAGACGGATTATCTATGTGTAGAGACCAATATTTTCGTCTCAGCATTCAACCCTTCAGTATCTTCATTTGCGGATGGTTACTACAACTATGTAGAACTTCAATTGTCGGCGCTAAACGATGTCGAGGCAAATCTAAATGCATTTGTCAACTTATGCCTGGCTCATGCTACATATACTCACGGAGAGGATTTTATGCAGTTCTTTGATTCTCTTGTGTCGCTATTCCAACTTCCAAGAGAACAGCAATATAAAAATCTAGTTGGGCTCATGGGAGAATTGTTGTTAATAGAATATGTCTATCAAAACTATAATGAGGATTTGTCTCCGTTTTGGCATACTGATGGCACGTCGTCCAGACTAGATTTTACCTGTCCCTTCGCTAATCTTGAAATCAAGACTACTCCAAGCGACTCATTGAGTTTTACAATCAAACATAATCAACTATTTGTGGATTCAAAGGATAATGTTCTTGTTGCTGTTGGAATAGAAGAGAATAATTCAGGCAGAACACTTGAAGAGGTAATAACGCGATTGTTACAAGATCCACAAATATGCAATGGCATGAAATTTAGTGTTAATATAGAAAAAGAGAAGAGGCGTATATCACCCTCGGAAATAAATGCTAGACGCTTTGTGCTTAGGAAGATAAACTTCTATCGTGCTGTTGATATTAATCCCTTTGTAAACGTTCCTGATTGTGTGGAAAACTTGTCATATAAATTGAATCTATTGTCGTTCCCAAAAATCACATTTGATGATGTGCTTTCATCGATAAATATCCAATCAGATAACAATATCCCCGACCAGCAATCGCCTTTTAAACAACTTAGAGAGGTAGACGCAGAGGGCAAGGAATGGTAAAATAAGAAGGACATGAACGAAGAACAATTATATCTCAATTTCGACGAATATAGGAAAGTCAGTGAGCCGCATAAACGGGAACGTGCCGAAGCATGGCGCGTTGCTATTGGCTTGCAGGCTGTAGATGGTTTGCAAGTATCGGAATATCTGAAACAGACGGCCCGCCAGCATATTGAAGGGGAGATTACAATAGATGAAGCTCGGAAACAGATTAAGCAATACTATATATCGAAGACCCAGCATGATGCCGATGACGAAGAAAAAGCTGAAGCTGATAATGTATCCGGTAATATAGCCAAACTCATCGGTTCGCCTTCGTTCACATTCAGTGGTGCCGGTGTGATGGCAATTCATCGGGCCATCTTTGAAGGAGTGTTCAAACATGCAGGTACATTGCGTACATACGATATTACGAAGAAAGAATGGGTATTGCGAGGTGACACCGTAATGTATGGGCGATGGCAAGATTTGCGAATGGCATTGGACTACGATATTGACCAAGAAAAACTGTTCGATTATAGTGGACTTCCAATGAGTGAAATCGTAGAACATATTGCTAAATTCATATCGGGTATTTGGCAAAGTCATCCGTTCAGAGAAGGCAATACACGAACTACGGCCATTTTTGCCACAAAGTATTTGAAATCAATAGGCTTTGAGTGTAACAACGATATGTTTGAACAACATTCATGGTATTTCCGCAATGCATTGGTCAGAGCCAATTATAAGAATGTGGCAAAGGGCATTAATCAGGATTACAGTTTCTTGAACAAATTCTTCCGCAACTTACTGATGGGGGAAAACAATGATCTGAAGAACAGATATATGCTGATTAATCCGCCCGAAGAATGGAAACAACCCACAACAACAGGACAAGTACCCCACAAGTACCCCACAAGTACCTCGCAAGTACAGGATAAGTTGAACACTGACAATCCCAATGTCATCAGACTTGTACAAGTGGTAGGTGAAAAGGAATTGTCTGTGAAGGAAATAATGGACAGACTTGGACTTAAGGATCGGAAGAACATTTTGAATCTCTATTTAACTCCTTCCATGAAAGAAGGATATATCCGTCAATTATACCCCCAATCGCCCCGTCATCCTCGCCAGAAATATCTGCTGACGGTCAAAGGGCTGGCGTTGTATAGCGAACTGAGTATTTGAAACACCAGTAATAGAGGCGCAAAGGTCAAACCGTTACTACTTATCACCAGTTGAAAATGAAAAGAACTTATGGCAAATCGAAAAGAAATAAGAAATAGCACAGCAGAGTTCCTAATCTTTCAAATTGAAGGGAAGGAACAAGGTGTTGAAGTCTATTATAAGGATAAGACAGTTTGGTGTACCCAAAAAACTATGGGGTTGCTTTTCGATGTGAACATACCTGCAATAAGCAAGCACCTTAAAAACATTTATGAGCAAGGGGAACTCACAGAAAAGCGAACTGTTTCCAAAATGGAAATAGTTCGAATGGAAGGTAATAGGCAGGTTAAACGAAAAACTGTGTTCTATAATCTCGATGCTGTTATTAGCGTAGGCTATCGTGTGAACAGCATTCGTGCCACCCAGTTCCGTCAGTGGGCAACAAGCGTATTGCGAGAGTTCGCTATTCGTGGATATGTTTTGGATAAGAAAAGAATGGAGAACGACAAAACCACATATCCCAATGACCATGGAAGACTGGGCAAAGCGGATAGACACCATTTTGACTGCTGGTGGTAACGAAGTTCTTCAAACGACAGGACAAGTGTCCGCCGAACAAGCAAAAGAACATGCAGAAACGGAGTTTGAAAAGTATCGTATCATACAAGATCGCCTATTCCAAAGTGACTTCGATAGGTTTATGGACACTCTTCCTTTTGAGGAAGATCCTAAAGAATAAAATACATGACCATTTGTCCGATACTATCCAGTAAATTTAGTAACCTTCGGACAAATGGTCTAACAAGGTAGATGTGTCTTGTTGACACACTACATTTATTTTCTCCATTGTAACTCTATCTGCTCCATCTTTTCATAAAGTGCCAAATTATCCCGAATAATAAACCCAGTTACTCCAATGGAAATTGTCCATAGACATATTGGGACTGTTGGAGTCTGATAATATACTATCAAGAGTCTTGATAATAAACACTTTGCCGCAAATTGGGCACTTTCTTTTAATTTCAATTCCTAATGCTGGCATGTTTTCTACTTTTAAGTTTTACTGAGTCTTTTTTAGATGAATAAGTATGTTTATGTTCAACCTTATCTACCATTTTGTCTTGTGTAACGATATGTAGCAAAAAAGCCGTAGAAAAGGGCATAATAAGCACCTAGAAAACATGAGTCTATAAAAAGCAAATAGCGTGTAACTCATTGAGCTACACGCTATTTTATAGTGTTTTAGTATGTCTTTACTTACATGTCTCATTTGACTTCTTCGAAATCAGCATCCTGCACATCGTCCTTAGCATTGTTGTTGGCTTGTGCATCGGGACCTGCCTGCTGTGCACCGGCCTGTCCGCTCTGTGCGTACATCTCGGCACTGGCTGCCTGGAAGGCGGTGTTCAGTTCGTTCATAGCTGCATCGATAGCTGCAAGGTCTTGAGCCTTGTGGGCATCCTTCAACTTGCCAAGGGCTGCTTCGATAGGAGCCTTCTTGTCGGCAGGGAGCTTGTCGCCCAACTCCTTCAACTGATTCTCTGTCTGGAAAATCATAGAGTCTGCCTGGTTCAGCTTATCTACCTTCTCGCGCTCTTTCTTGTCGGCATCGGCATTGGCTTCTGCCTCGGCCTTCATGCGGTCAATCTCTTCCTTGCTGAGGCCTGAAGAGGCTTCGATGCGGATAGCCTGCTCCTTGCCGGTAGCCTTATCCTTGGCTGATACCTTGAGGATACCGTTGGCATCGATATCGAAAGTCACCTCAATCTGAGGAACACCACGACGGGCGGGAGCGATACCGGTGAGGTTGAACTGACCGATGCTCTTGTTCTGAGCTGCCATGGGGCGCTCGCCCTGAAGTACGTGGATGGTAACTTCGGTCTGATTGTCGGCTGCTGTTGAGAAGGTCTCTACCTTGCGGGCAGGGATAGTGGTGTTGGCGTCAATCATCTTGGTCATCACACCACCCATGGTCTCGATACCCATTGACAGCGGAGTAACGTCGAGGAGCACGATGTCACCCACGCCCTCTTCCTTGTTGAGGATAGCACCCTGGATAGAAGCACCTACGGCCACTACCTCGTCGGGGTTCACTCCCTTTGAAGGAGCCTTACCAAAGTAGTCCTCTACCAGCTTCTGTACGGCGGGGATACGGGTTGAACCACCCACGAGGATTACTTCATCGATGTCGGCATTGCTCAATCCTGCATCGCTCATAGCCTTCTTACAGGGCTCCAAGCAGGCCTGAATCAAATTGTGAGCCAGAGCCTCGAACTTGGCACGGGTCAATGTCTTCACCAAGTGCTTGGGCACACCACCTACGGGCATGATGTAGGGGAGGTTAATCTCTGTAGTTGTGGTTGAAGAGAGTTCAATCTTGGCCTTCTCAGCAGCCTCCTTCAAGCGCTGCAGAGCCATAGGATCCTGAGTGAGGTCGGCACCTTCGTCGTTCTTGAACTCCTGTACCAGCCAGTCGATGATTACCTGGTCGAAGTCGTCACCACCGAGGTGGGTGTCACCATTGGTTGAGAGAACTTCGAACACACCACCACCAAACTCGAGGATAGAGATATCGAATGTACCACCACCGAGGTCGAACACGGCAATCTTCATATCCTTGTTGGCCTTGTCAACACCGTAAGCCAAAGCGGCAGCTGTAGGCTCGTTGACGATACGCTTCACGTCCAGTCCGGCAATCTGTCCGGCTTCCTTAGTGGCCTGACGCTGTGAGTCGCTGAAGTATGCAGGCACGGTGATAACGGCCTCAGTAACTTCCTGACCCAGATAGTCCTCGGCAGTCTTCTTCATCTTCTGCAGAATCATAGCACTGATTTCCTGCGGAGTGTAGAGACGTCCGTCGATATCTACACGGGGAGTGTTGTTGTCACCCTTAACTACCTTATAAGGTACACGAGAAACCTCTTTAGCCACCTGGTCGTAAGTCTCACCCATAAAGCGCTTGATAGAGAAAATCGTACGCTGGGGGTTGGTGATAGCCTGACGCTTGGCAGGGTCGCCTACCTTACGCTCGCCGCCATCGACGAATGCTACGATAGAGGGAGTTGTACGCTTGCCCTCGCTGTTGGTGATCACTACAGGTTCGTTACCTTCGAATACAGAAACACATGAGTTTGTTGTTCCTAAGTCAATACCAATAATCTTTCCCATAATCTTTATTCTTTTTTTATTTGTTATTATTCAAAACTATCTTCCGTGCATTTTGTTCGCACTTCGCTATAGATAAAACAAACCCCGTGCCAAACTTCCGAGCCTATCGAAAGCATGACACGGGGTGTCAATTTTACTATTCCCGAAGATTGCAACTGACAAAATGTCTGCCTATTTGTCAGAAAAACGGGTTTCAGATTCTTTTATTCCTATTTTATTTCTGACGGATATAGACATTGATAGGAGTTCCCGTCAGGTTCCACCGTTCACGCATTTTGTTCTCAAGGAAGCGTTTGTAGGGTTCCTTGACATACTGTGGCAGGTTGGCAAAATAGACAAACGAAGGTACACGTGTGTTCGGCAACTGTGTGCAGTACTTTATCTTGATATATTTTCCCTTAATGGACGGGGGCGGATAGGCTTCGATAAGAGGAAGCATCTCCTCATTCAAGCGGGCAGTAGGAATGCGGGTTGTGCGGTTATGGAATACCTCTTTGGCATTTTCAAGCACCTTGAAGATGCGCTGTTTGGTCAAGGCTGATGCAAAAATAATGGGGAAATCGACAAAAGGTGCAAACCGCTCGCGAATGGCATTCTCGAACTCTTTCATCACTTTGGCGCTCTTGTCTTCTACGAGGTCCCACTTATTGACTACCACAACGAGCCCTTTCTGGTTGCGCTGAATCAAAGAGAATATATTCAAATCCTGCCCCTCAATGCCACGCGTGGCATCGAGCATGAGAATACAGACATCGGCATTCTCGATAGCACGGATGGAACGCATAACAGAGTAGAACTCCAAATCTTCCGTCACCTTGTTCTTCTTACGGATACCGGCCGTATCGACCAGATAGAAATCAAAGCCGAACTTATCGTAACGGGTATAGATGCTGTCGCGGGTAGTACCTGCTATCTCGGTAACAATGTTGCGATCCTCGCCAATAAAGGCATTGATAATAGACGACTTTCCGGCATTAGGACGGCCTACAACAGCAAAACGGGGAATCTCTTCGTCCACGATTTCATCAACCTTCTTCTGGAACTTGGTGAGAATAAGGTCCAGCAAATCGCCTGTCCCACTCCCACTGACAGCAGAAATGCAGAACGGATCGCCCAGGCCTAAAGAATAGAACTCGGCCGAAGAGTAAACCAATTCATTATTGTCGGTCTTATTGGCTACCATAATGACGGGCACTTTCGAACGACGCAGAATGGATGCTACCTGTTCATCAAGGTCAGTGACTCCATTCTGAACATCAACCACAAACAATATCACGTCTGACTCCTCGATGGCCAACATCACCTGCTTACGGATTTCCTCCTCAAAGATATCGTCCGAATTGACAACCCAACCACCTGTATCAACAATGGAGAACTCCTGTCCTGTCCACTCAACCTTGCCATACTGACGGTCACGGGTTGTACCCGCCTCTTCATTCACAATAGCCTGACGAGTTTTTGTCAACCGATTAAAAAGAGTGGACTTACCTACATTCGGACGCCCCACGATTGCAACTAAATTTCCCATAACTTCATTCTATTTTGTTTTTCTTTGAAACCCTATATTCAAACGAAAGGGGTTCCGATAACTTCATTATTCCAAATTATACCCAAAACTACGCAACTCGCGGTCAGAGTTCCTCCAATCCTTATCCACCTTGACAAAGGTCTGAAGATAAATACTCTTACCAAAGAACTTCTCCAATGAGCGGCGGGCCTCAGTTGCCACTTTCTTCAAAGCACGCCCCTCCTTACCTATTATAATACCCTTTTGCGAATCACGCTCCACATAGATAACCGCACTGATACGGATGCTCTTGTCATCTTCCTTGAATTGTTCAACAACGACTTCCACACTGTAAGGAATCTCCTTGTCATAATAGAGCAGAATCTTTTCGCGGATAATCTCGGTTACAAAAAAACGAGCAGGTTTGTCTGTCCATTGGTCCTTTCCGAAATAGGGAGGCGAATCAGGCAAGAGTTCCCGCACACGACGCAATACGGCATCAACATTGAATTTATTGGCAGCTGATATGGGAACAATTTCAGCCTTTGGAAGGAGTTCGTGCCACTCCTCGACCAGTGTAGCCAAGTCTCCTTGATTAGAGAGATCTATCTTATTAATCAGCAGCAAGACAGGAACCTGCATCCGAGCAACCTTTTCAAGGAAATCACTATTCTTGTCGGGTTTCTCCACCACATCTGTCACATACAACAGAACATCGGCATCCGTCAGCGCCGACTCCGAAAAGTTCAGCATCGACTCCTGCAGCTTATAGTTAGGTTTCAGTACGCCCGGAGTATCAGAAAAGACAATCTGGGTGTCCTCCGTATTCAAGATTCCCATAATACGGTGACGCGTAGTCTGCGCCTTGAACGTAGCAATAGAAATACGCTCACCTACCAAAAGATTCATCAATGTGGATTTTCCGACATTGGGATTGCCTACAATATTTACAAAACCAGCCTTGTGCATATAGTTATTATTTATAAATAAGTGACGAGCTACAAGCTACGAGTGACAAGTAACCATGCGGCGCAAACTCTTCTCACTCGTAACTGGTAGCTCGTAGCTTGTCACTCTTGTAGTTTATCTCATTTACGTTCCGCTCCATCATATCCCCACTTGGCATATACTGCACCGTAGGTGAATCCGGCTCCGAAAGCTGTAAAAATGATATTATCTCCCTTCTTCAACTGTTTCTCATAGTCCCACAAACAGAGAGGCAAAGTGGCGCCACTGGTATTACCATAACGCTGTATGTTCACCATAACCTTATCCATGGGTACCTCCAGACGCTGAGCCACAGCATCGATAATACGCATATTAGCCTGATGGGGAATAATCCAATCTATATTCTCCTTGGTCAACCCATTGCGTTCGGCAAGTTCTGCCGTAATGGCCGACATATTGGATACAGCATACTTGAAAACCGTACGCCCCTCTTGATACAGATAGTGCATCTTGTTATCAATCGTAAAATAGGACGGCTGACACACTGAACCACCAGCTTTCATATGCAAGAAGGGCAACCCTTTTCCGTCTGTACGAAGTATGGAGTCCATCACACCGTAATCCTCGGTTGTTGCTTCCAAAAGAACAGCTGCTGCACCATCGCCAAATATAGGACATGTAGCACGATCGGAATAGTTCACCATTGAAGACATCTTGTCGGCACCGACAACTATAGCCTTCTTATGACGTCCGGAAGCAATCATCGAAGATACCGTCTCCAATGCATACATGAATCCGCAACAAGCGCCTTTCAAATCGAAAGCAAAGGCATTTTTCAGCCCCAACTTATCACAAAGAATAGATGCGGTCGAAGGGAAAGGATAATCGGGAGTAGTGGTGGCAACCACTATCAAATCAATCTCATCAGGATTGACTCCCGTACGCTGCATCAACTGCTTGGCAGCCTTACGAGCCATGTATGAAGTGCCCAATCCTTCTTCATTCAGAATACGACGTTCCTTCACACCGATCCTGGTCATAATCCATTCATCGTTCGTATCGACCATACGGGAAAGTTCCTCATTGGTTAATACGTATTCTGGGACATAACCACCGACGCCTGTGATTACTGCATTAATTTTCTCCATCAAATTTGTTCCTGTTTATACAAAAAAAGTAGCCGGAGAGCCATAAGCCCTCTGGCTATATCCACTACTGCAACGATTAAACGGCAGCCTCTTTTTCAATTGCCAACTTGCCTCTGTAATATCCGCAAGCAGAACATACGGTGTGGTAAACATAAAATTCTCCACAGTTAGGGCAAATTGCCAATGTAGGAGCTACTGCCTTGTCATGAGTTCTTCTTTTGGCAGTTCTTGTCTTTGATTGTCTTCTTTTAGGATGTGCCATTTTCTTTTAAACGTTAATTATTATCCAATATTTTCTTTAATTCATTCCAACGGGGGTCCGGCATCTGTGAAGTACTTTCCAGGTCTTCGTCTTCATCCATCTCCATACCCGCTATATCATCATCACCAGCAGATACCCGCAGGTGTTTGCTTAATTTCCCTGCCATAGCCTTATTGCATTTACCAGGCGCATGAACATGCTTCATTGGAACTGCCAAGGCTATGAATTCATACATAAACCATGCCACATTGACCTCTCCTTCCTCCTCGGGAACCACTACCCAATCACCGTCCTCAGCATAGTCCGCACCCAACTTCACCATCACTTTGTCTGACGATGAAACTTCCTGCTCCATATCGTCCAAGCAGCGGTCACAAGGTATTATCACTGTGCCATTCAAACTAAAATTCAGTTCAAAGGCATTGCCTGCCGATAATTTCTTGACTTCCAAAGATACCTGCACCCTGCCTTTGGTGATTTCAGGAGCATCAATATCTGCAAAAAATTGATTGTCCAAATCGTACTCACGACTAACCACAGGGAGTTCCATCCCCTTCAAATCAATCTTATATCGGTCAAACTTTCCCATTATACTATATTATAATAAGGTGAGAAGTCATGCATACACGCCATCTTCCCAAGAGGTTACAGGCATGTCCATAGAATTCGGGCGACAAAGGTACGAATAAATATTTGTTTTCCAAGCATAAATAGCAAGGGAATTCGACAAAAAAGGTCATTTTTTCAATTCTACACAAAATATTGTCCCCTTATTAACCTCGGAAAACTTCACGAATATACGTCCTTTATGATATTCTTCAACTATACGCTTGGCCAATGAAAGTCCTAATCCCCATCCACGCTTTTTGGTCGTGAATCCGGGAGTGAAGACAGATTTCCTATGCGATTTTGCTATTCCCTTTCCCGTATCTTCCACCTCAACAATGACCTTATGGTCGGCCTCCGTTGCACGCAAGGTAATTACTCCCTGACCATCCATAGCATCTATTGCATTTTTGCAAAGATTTTCTATAACCCATTCAAACAACGAAGCATTTATCTTCACCTTCAGCTCTTTAGAAGGGAACTTGCGGACAATACGCACTTTATTTGAAGCCCTACGCTCAATATATACCAACACACGCTCCAACACTTCTGTCAGGTTTTCGTCTTCCGGTTCTGGCATAGAGCCTATCTTGGAAAAACGATCTGCTATCACTTGCAGCCGATATACATCCTTACTCATTTCGGGAATCAGTTCATCATCAGCATACTTGTCACGCAAAATCTCCGTCCATGCCATTAACGATGAAATAGGAGTTCCCAGCTGATGAGCTGTCTCTTTCGACAACCCGACCCAAACCTTATTCTGTTCTGCTTTCTTGGAACTCAACAAGGCAAAGATTGCCACCACCACAAATATCAACACAACACCTAACTGCACGTATGGATAGGAGGCCAACCTTATCAGCAACAACGAATCATCATAACAAATATCTATATAATCCGAATCCACTGTTTCATCCAACTGTATCCGGATAGGCTCTTTGGAATCCCGCATAACCCGAACCTTTTCCTTCAGATATGCCAACGTGTCCACAGATTTTCCCATCGGTATATTCCGGAATGTCTGTACTTCACCAGCCTTATCTACCACCACAATAGGTATCGTATTGTTCCCATTGATTACCGTCAAGACCAAATTCAGGTCCGTATCTTCCGAAGCATTGTTCAACGAGCGCATGGCTTCAGCCCATACCTTCATCTTCTGCTCTTCTTCGCGCGACAAATCTTTCACCAGATAATGAGATATTCCCAACGACAACAGAGCAATGACCACAGCCATCACTACCAACACAATCTTAATCTGCTTGATTCTATCCACCCATTGCATAGTGTATCACATCTATTATTACAAATAATACGATAATACTAACGCAAAAACCAAGATTTTAGTGTACACAAAGAATGCAAAAGACTCTACTCCACCTGCGAAATGCGTACAGAGCAAAAAAGCATTACCTCCAATGCCACTCTTCCCACCAATGAATGTGCAGACCTGACAGTTCTACGGCACGGATGAAAAGTTTCATGGGCTCATAACCGTGCCATATTTCACGACGAGGATGAGTCTTTCCGTTTGCTCCTTCTGCAAATCTAACCATGCAACCATCATATTCACCTTCAATTCCTTTTTCATCAGCATTATAAGGAGGACTCAACGCATCCAGAGAATCCTTTAAGGCAAGAAAGTTATTCCACTCCTCTGTTTTCAAAGCACGGCAACCTGTATCGTGAATCAAATTACCGACCTCCCGACACCATATAATCTTACCGTCTGCCATACGAATCTTTATTTGAGGAATTTCTCCAAAAGAACCGGACAGTTCAAAGTCGAACCATCTCTTTTTCTTATAATTCAGGGCCCATTCATCAGTTTTTCTCCACCATTCATACCAACATTCATCCTTTCGCGCCCCAAAGGCATTCAGCAAGAAACTCTGCGGCCATTTGAAGTCGGTGAGCGAATAGAGGTAAAGCACTGCGTCCTTCAAGTCACCGCCAAAAGGATAGGTCTTGACGTAATACTTCCCTTTCCTGTGAAGCTCCACACTCCATGTGTCTGCTCCGTTGTAGAAACCAGTATCGCCCAATCCGTCATCTCGGATGGAAGAATCATCCAACAACGCATGAAAAGTGTTCCACTCCTCCTTTGTCAGTTCACGCGTATGCAGGTAATTAAAGGTGAACGGAGTATAAATCGCCGTCCAGAAGAGTTCATACCGTCCTTTTTCTGTTTCTTGAGCAATCAGAATTATATTATAAAACATTCTGCTGAGGATACAACGTACGGCATGACGCTTGATGCGGAATGATTTCTCTTCTATCTCAGGATAAAGTCGGACTCCACGATTTTCGCCACACATCTCCAGCACCTTGTTTTGTCGCTTGATGGCCGCTCCGCCTTGTCTGGTCAATTCGGGAGGAAACTTCCACCACCCCCACCGATTCATCAAGCGTCCTTCTTCACCACGCGAAGCTACTGAATCCAAGTAAGCCTTATCTACTTCAGATTTCCATTGCGCCATTGACAAGAAGGGAAGTACGACAATGGCCAAGAACAGTATAATACGTTTTTTCATGACATAACTCCTATTTCTCTGGTAATTTAAACATAATGGGCAAAGTGAACTTTTGTGGCATAGGCTTCCCATGATGAAGGTCACGGGCTGGCTCCCAACGGGGCATGGTACGGACAATGCGCAAGGCTTCGGCATCCATGAGCGGATGCAAGCTGCGGAGAACCACAGGGGAACAAACTTTTCCTTTTTCATCGATAGTGAACTGGACGATTACCCGCCCTGTGATGCTGTCCGACAAAAGTTCCTTGGGATAACGGGTATTCTTTACCATATACTCGACAAGCGCCTTTGTACCTCCGGGAAATTCTGGCATTGGTACACCATCTATAAAAACATGTTCCTCTTGATTAGCAGATGTACTGTCTGACAAATATGCCATCCGTGCACTCTTCGTCCAATAAAGTTTTGCTACAATCGGAGAATTGGCAGACACATCTTGAGCAAGCATCCAATACCCCACGCCAATACATAGCATCCATAAAAACTTTCTCTTCATAACTCTATCATTTTACAATTAAACCTGAGGCAAAGGTAGGAAGATTCGGTTTTGCACAATGCTTTTTAGAGTATAAAATGACAGAAGTAGGAAAGGAAGAGCAAGAAGAAATCCCAATACAACCATAGTGAAGCGTATTGGGATTCAAAGATTTACATATGTTTTTATCTGATTTTCGAAAAACCGAATAGTTTTCACCCTTCAATAAGGAATCTCTGCAAATCCTTGCGATAGATGCGAACTGTATCGGGAGAAAGGGCTGCCGCTTCGGCTATCAGGCGGTTGTCGGTAATGCCCGCACAAAGGAGGCAGACGACAAGCTGTTTGTTGGCTGGTAGAGCCGCTTCGTCCAAACGAGCACCAATACCCGGTTGCAGGAACTCGGCATATTCGCGAAGCAGAGGCAAATAAGACTCACGACGGATATGCAAACCGTGCATACGACCCGTGGCCTGACTCTGAATCTGCATCAAAAGCAACACGACAGCATTGTTTCCTCCCTGTTGCAGGAAACTGAAACAATGTTCCCAACGAAGATGGTCTGCCTGCAGGGCATCGTGAGCGGTCTGCAATTCCTGCAAGACTATGGTCGCCCGTTCCTTCTCCTTCAGCAAAGTACGGTTGTCAGACTCGAGGCGGCGCATCTCTTCGCTCTCCCCCTTCAGCGCATCGTTCTGCAGTTTCAGTTTGTCGATGTTCTTTTGGTACTGAAACTCCATCTTCTGCAATTCCCGTTCCTTCAAACTGATGCGGCTACGCAGGTCACGACGTTCTTCCACACGCTGTCGGCTCATCTCTTCCAAATCCTTCGTCAAGGCTTCACGCTGGAGGGAATGAACCTGCTCAGCCTTCCGTTTGCGGTGGCGGAAATAGAGGAACGACAGAATCAACAACGTAAGGGCCACACAAACAGTGGTCCACAATGTCCATCGGCCTTGGCGTTGTTGCAAGGAGTGTTGCTGCTGAAGGTTGTCGGCAGAGGCTTGCCAGGAGAGTTCGCTCACCTCTACGGCACGGTTGCGGTCGCGCATCTGCTGGTCGTAAATGGAGTGGAGACGGTTGTATTCGACCGCCGTCTGATAATCCTTACGCACACGGGCCAACTCTGCCAACAGACTGAAACTGGAGCGTTGCAAGGCACTGTCGGGACATTGGGCCGTCACACGAAAGCACTCCTCGGCACGCGGATAATCCCTGCGGTCAATAGCGATACAGCCCAAGCAATAGAGGGTCTTGCACATCCAAGTGGTATCTTTCAGGGTGGGAAGCAGTTCGGTGAGCATGCGGTCGGCTTCATCAATTTGTCCTTGCTCTTGCAGGAATGCGGCATACTCCAACCGGACGCCGGGCGCTTCACCCTCAGCAAGAAAGCCGGTTTGGGAGAGCACACGCTGATAATAGACCTCGGCACTGTCGGCCTGATGAAGCAGTCGGTAACAGGTGGCAATGTTCTTCAGCATCCACACCTGATGCGAGGGTTTGCTGGCAAGAACCTTGTAGGGATAGGAACTGCGATAGCACTCCAACGCCCGTTCGTAAAGCCTTTGTCCATAATAGATGTCGCCCAACCGTTCGAGCGTCATACCCATGAAACGGGGAGCCTCCACCGAAGAGAGCACCTGACGGGCTTTCAACAAAGAAGCGGTAGCACCTTCTATATCGCCCCGAAACTCACGACGGATACCCTGATAGAAGAGGGCACGTCCATGATAGAGGGGCGCACCTCCCGTCTGTTCATAATAGGCCACTGCTCCGTCGATGAGGGTGTCGCCAAACATGCCGGCCTTGCGCATACGGTGTGAAGCCTGAGTCAGCATCAGAGCGCGAAGAGCGGTCTGCTCTTCGTCCAACTCACTCATCGGCAAACGTTGCAACATGGCCAAAGCACTGTCGGGCTGATGCTCCAATCGCGCTTCGGCTTCAGCCAACAACCGTTCGGTTGGATTGTGTTCGCACGACATCCAACAGAGGCAAATGATTATTATATATATAGGTATCAGAGAGGCTTTCATATAGATGTCATTTCACCTGCGAAATGCGTACAGAGTAATAGATGATGAAACCAAGCATCAGGACCACATTTCCAATCATGCCTGCAACGAAGAGGGAAGCATCCATGCGCAACGCCTCGTATTGGTAGCCGGCCATCTGAAAGAGGATAAAGAGGAACATGGCTAACCCCACGATGTTCAGCCAACGGCAACAGCGTATCATCAGGGCCGACTGAGGAACTATGGTACTCTCCTTCAACACAACAGGCATATTGATGAATTGGGGGAAGTAGGCGGCAAAGAACATGGCCACAGCATAAAACGTCCCCATACCACTCATCAAGAAGTAAAAAGCTGCGCTGCCCCATCCACGCGGATTGCCCGCAGCATCGAAGCCTGTGGGAACTTTTTCGGGTGCATCAATATAAAATTTAATGGCTAATACCCACAGTAACACGATCAAAAACAGGGCCACCAAATCCAATACACGATCGAAACGGGTGGGCGGCACATATACGGGCTTTACAGTTCTACTTCTGGTCTTCATTATTTTCTGTTTTCTTCTTTTTCTTCAACCGCCCACTTTTGCGGAGTGCCTCGGCAATAATCCATTGGAGCTGGCCGTTGGTGGAGCGGAACTCATCGGCAGCCCATGCTTCAATGGCATTCATGGTGTCGGAATCTATGCGAAGCACATATGCTGCAACTATACAGCGCGTTGCTTCAATGTACGATAACCATAGATTGTAACAATAATAAAACAAATGAGCGGAAGGACAAACGAAACATTCACTGCCGCCATACCCAACAGGGTACCTTGATCAATAAGAAGTCCTTGCAACGGCGGCATCAAAGCACCACCGACAATAGCCATTACCAAGAAAGCTGCACCCAGTTTGGTATCCTGCGTATCCACATTTTCCAAGGCGACACCATAGATAGAAGGAAACATGATGGACATGAACAAGCTGATAAGTACCAACAGATATAGCCCCCACATACCATCGATAAGAATAGTACCCAGCGTACAAACCGAAGCACCCACACCGAAACAAGTTAGCAACTGGCGTGAATTCACAAACTTCATAATATAGGTACCTATAAATCTACCTGCAAGATTGAGAGACATGGCAACAATATTATACTTCTGGGCTGTAGCCTTGTCCAAGCCCAAGCGATCTGCATATTGGATGATGAATGTCCATACCATAATCTGAGCACCCACGTAGCACATCTGTGTGAAGACTCCTTCACGATAAGTGACATTACACCACAAATTGGAGAGTGTTTGCTTCACCGAATGCGCATCATCCGTAACTTTTTCATCCTCGCGCACCATAGGCATTTTGGTGAGAGCTATCACCACCAGAACAAATACAACAAACAACCCTAATGCCACATAAGGATCTCGTATCACAGCCAAATCGTGCAGACGGATATTGGCTTTCTCGGCTTCAGAAAGCGTTCCAAAAATCATCTCACCTGCCGCATCGCGCTTGTCAGAAATCAAGTTGGGCAATACTAAAAAAGATGCCACAGCCATACCGCTCAACGAACCTATAGGATTAAAGGCTTGAGCCATATTCAAACGACGGGTCGAGGTAGCCTTATCTCCTAATGATAAAATAAACGGGTTGGCCGTTGTTTCGAGGAAAGCAAGACCAAACGTCAATATATACAAAGAGAGGCAGAAAAATGAGAAGTTCTGATACTCTGCCGCAGGAATGAAAAGGAATGCACCCACTGCATATAAGGCCAAACCAAGCAAAATACCGCTCTTATAACTATACTTACGAATAAACAAAGCTGCAGGTATAGCCATAGTAGCATAACCTCCATAGAATGCAAACTGAATAAACGAAGCTTTGGCAGCCGAAAGTTCCATCAATGTCTGAAATGCAGCCACCATCGGATTTGTGATATCATTGGCAAATCCCCACAAAGCAAATAAAGAAGTAATAAGGATAAAGGGTAAAAGGTATTTCCTGGACACCAACGGTTGTTTCTTTTCTGACATAGTATCTCTATTTTATGTTTTCTATTCTTTCAAATGAACTTCACAATCATGATAACCATCAACAGGAACTTTAAATCCCATTTTCCGATAGTATTCACATCTACAACCCTAAAGATTGTAATTACATAGTAAAGTTGGTACAAAGTAACAAATTATATCCAACATAAGAAAATTATTTGATACTCTAATTACGACCATTTATAGGAAAATATCGATAAAACACCAGAAAATCTACGTCAATACCAACTTTTATTGATACCTTATCATTCCCCATCCGCCCTATCAGCCCCATTAATCCCATTAGAAGATACAGAAAAGGGAAGAAGGGAAAGAGAAGAGAAGAAAGAGGGGAAGAAGGATGAGAAGAGGAGGGAAGAAGAAAAGACCAGAAAGGACAGGACAGGTATTGCCTGGCCGGGTGCCACACAAAAAAAGTTTCCCGCTCCAGATATCTCTGAAACGGGAAACTCTCTCTAAAACGGCGGCGACCTACTCTCCCACCTTGGCAGTACCATCGGCGCGGTCGGGCTTAACTTCTCTGTTCGGAATGGGAAGAGGTGGAACCCCGACGCTATAGCCACCTGAATATCAC
>JAFQBB010000002.1 GCA_017416805.1 Bacteroidaceae bacterium | reverse complement strand
ACAACGAGGCGGTCGCCTGAGAGGTCAATCTCAAACAGGTTGGGGATGCGGATGTAGTGGCCCACATCCTTGTGGCTGTGTACAGACATCAGCCATTTGCCTTCGAGGGTATGGAAGAGCATACCGTGGCCGAAGTTCGGCGGGGTGATAGGCTCAGCCTCGTGTACCCAAGGACCATCGAGGGTGCCGCTCTCGGAATAGACAACTCCCTGTGTATAGACATTGTCCACCCAACTGGTCCATATCATACCCAAGCGGCCGGTGCCGGTCTTGAACAGGTAAGGTCCGTCGGTCACTTTGTTGGGACGTACCTTGCCGTCTTCCACTTCGCGACTCCAGGGACACGAGCTGGCGCGGAACATCAGTTTGCCTTCGCCGATGGAGCCGCTCAGGTCGGGCTTCAACTCTATCTTCTCCATCGTGCCGTCCCAGTTTTGCAGCCATTCTCCACAATAGACCATGTAAGGCTTGCCGTCGGTATCCACCCAAAAGGTTCCGTCCAGCGTCGGCTGGTTGTCGGGCAAGTAAGTCGGGTCGGCCATCGGGCGGTAAGGACCTTCGGCCTTGTCGCTCACAAGCACGTGGCTGGCACGGCGGGGGATGACGTTGCCGCGCACGGTGTCAATCTTGATGGCTTCGTTGGTGAAGGTGGCAAAGTAGTAATATTTTCCTTGATACTCGTGCAACTCAGCCGCCCATATTTGCGGACGACGGCCCATCCACGAAGCCGTGTCGGTCAATGCCACGCGATAAGGTCCTTCCCACAAGGCCAAGTCCTTGCTCTTCCACAGGAGTCCGCCAGTACCGGTCATGTAGTACATGTTGGTTTTCTTGTCGGCCAGGATGCAGGGGTCGCTCAGGCGGATGCTGTCCAATGGGATGTCCGTACGGAAGCGGCGCGTCTTTTCGGGTTGTTCACTCTGAGTCTGTTCGGTACCACTCGTTTTGTTCGTTTGTACACAGGCGGACAAGATCATACTCAGACAAGCCGCCACTAAGATAAAAATTCTTTTCATGATATCATTTTTAGTCAATGCACAAAAGTACATATTCAATGGGATTTGACAAAGAAAATCTTACATTTTCTCACAATCCTCAAATATAAACAGATAAATCTTAAGTCGGAACTCGGTTTTGCCCCACAGAAAAGTCCGTTTGCCGCTTGTATTTTTTAATCAGAGCGAAGAGAAAAGTTTAATCATCGTCGATGTTTACATAATCATCGTCGATGACTATATGATTATCGACGATGATTATATGATTATCGTCGATGATTAAAGTTTTGACTAAAGGCAAACGGGAAAAAGGGTCAGGCAAACAGATTTTTCTGTTAGGCAAAATTAGAAATGCTATTAAGGAATTCCTTGGAGAAGGAATATTTAACACTCCTTAATGGTGCGTTTCCCCACCTTTTTCGTTTTCTTTGCAAAAAGATTCATTCCGGAATGAAAACCAAAGAAACTACATGCACCCACGACACCGCTGACTTTGAAAAGATCGTGCAGAGAATCCGTCACTGGCTGCTACAGACGGCCATCGGCTATCTGCACGATGCTGACGAGGCGGAGGATGCCGTGCAAGAGGCCCTGATGCGCTGCTGGACAGTGCGCCAACGGTTGGGAAAGATGGACGAATTGCCGCCCTTTGCCATGCGGGTACTGAAGAACTTGTGCACCGACCTGTTGCGCCAACGCACCTGGCCGGCTGGGACAATGGAGGAAGACGAAAGTCCATCGCCGGAAGCCCGACTGATAAACCGGGAACAGGAGGACTGGATGATGGAGTGCCTGAAACGGTTACCCACCGGTGCACGTGCCGTATTGCAGATGAAGGGCATCGACGGACTGTCGTACCAAGAGATGGCGGCCATTTTGGGCACCACTGAGGCCACTGTCCGCGCTAAAGTGGCAAAGGCGAGACAAAAACTTTGGGAAATCTACCACAAAAGAAAATGAAAGGAAATGAATGCTATGGACAAAAGATTGAAAGAACATATCGATGAACTGCTCCGCCTCTACGACGAAGCACGCACCACCGACGAACATGAGAGGGAATTGGCCGACTTCTTCAGCCAACCACACGACACCCTGCCAGAGGAATGGGAAAGATATGCGGCACTGTTCACTGCCTTTGCCGAGAGTGAATCCCTCTTCAGCGAAGCGGAACTGGAGGAGATGACTGCACCCCTTCCACACAGAAGTAGAAGGGTGTGGCCTTGGACATTGGGAGCGGCTGCTGCCATAGCCCTGCTTATCGGTTTCTTCCTCTACCATCCGCAAACACCGGAAGCGCCCGATTACTTGGCCACCACCGAACAACCGACACCCGATATGGAAGAGTTGGGCATTACCACGGTGGATAGTGCTTTGATAGGGCGCATAGCGGGGCTTGACATTGTCTCCAATTCGGCACATTTGGGGGATTCAAATCATGTCATGCGATTGGGAGGAGACTGCCCACCACTGGCAGAGAGCACTGCCATATCAAAATCAAGAGGCACTTTGCTATTAGGATATCAGCGCAGAGAGGAAGAGACAATCCCTGCATACGTCGTTTTAGTAAACGGAGAATTGCTCCCCGACTCGATGAACTACCTTGCAACTCTATCCCTTAACAAAATCCGTGAATATTTTCTGTCTCGTGGGGAAGTTGTCGAAGATTTTGATTATCGGGCCGTCAAAGACGAAAAAGGACGTCAGAAGTACGGCGACATAGCCAAAGGTAAAAATGGCATCGTCGAATTACGGATAAAGACGAAACCTGTACAAGACTCTTTGTTCGTTAAATAACAACAAAAGAACGCATTTGCTTTAATAATTATATATATTTGCACCCACATTAACAAACTAATGAGAATTATCATGAAAAGAGTATTTGTCATCATTGCGTTGCTCACCACCACGCTGTTGACAGGACAAGCCGCCAAGAAGGATAAGATTATCGAAAAGAAAAAAGGAAGCATCACCTTTGTGGTAGATGAAGGATTGAAACCCATTAAAGGAAAACAGATACTGATGGATGGGAAGAAATTGGCCAAGTACATTCTCTCTCCCGACGACCTTCCTGGTGAGCCGAATATCGTAGCCACCAGCTTTGCAGACGAAAAGGAACTCCGATACCTCGGAAAGAAGGACGCTTTCTTTCGTACCGTAGTCACAGCCTATGCCAACCACCAGTCGCTTGTACTTTCACCCGACATGATATGGCTGCTCATCAGTCAGGGCTTTGCCCGCTACGTGAATGCCCACCCCGAGGAGCTGCGTCCCCAGTTGGTTGGGCACGATGGGAAGATGGACTTGGTGGTAATAACACCCGAAGAACTGCTGACAGGCAATCCCGATTGGGAGAAAATCATGGGCGACTTCTCCGACTCTATCCAGAAATACACGAAAGGGGAGATTGCCAAGACCATCGCCGCCGACTTCACCACCACCACTCCGGTGACACGCATTGCTTCGGAAATCACGCTGATGGAGAGTGTGAAGTCCTACTTCGAGTACGTGGTCATGTACCTTGCGTGCGGCATCCCCAGTGTGACACTCCAAGGTACACCCGAAGACTGGCAACTGGTGCTCGACAAGGCCAAACGCTTGAAGCCATACGGTCTGACGGAATGGATAGAGGAACTGGAACCGATTCTGACCGAGTTTGTCCGTACAGCCAAGGGAAAGCCCGACCAGCTCTTTTGGCAAAGGATGGTCAAGGAGGTGCGGCTTCCCAAGCTGAAAGGCGGAGGTTGCGACCCCAGCAAACCGACCGAACTGGACGGATGGGTGCTGAAACTGTTCCCCAACGAACAGGGGGTGACACTGGACAAGATTCCCCATACCCAAAATATGCCGGCCGACCACGTGCGGGTGGATTTCAAATACCAGATTATAGACCCTGCACAAGGAAGCGTGGCCCGCGAGACCCCCATGGAACTGTGGGCCGGATTCATCGGTGCCGAAGAAGACACCATAGCCAACGCTCTGATACCGAAAATAGGCTGGCTCGTACGCATTGACGATGAGGAGAGCACCCTCAGCGACCTCCAAAAGAAAAACGAAAAAGGAACAATATACATCCGCATCAAAGAGGTTCCCACAGTGCTTGCCCAGCTGAAGCACATCAACCGCCTGAAACTCGATTTCACCGGCAAAGTGGTCCTTCCCACATGGATGGACAAACTGACCATCGAGAACTTTACCATCTCCGGCACGATGACCGAGGAAGAGAAAGCAGAAATACAGAAGCGATTCCCCAAGGCGGTAATCAATCCTACATGGACGGACAAACTGACCATTGAAGACCTTACCATCTCCAGCAAGATGACCGAGGAAAAGAAGGTAGAAACCCAAAAGCGGTTTTCCCCAAGGCGGTAAATCAATAACGCACACCAACAACATGACGGGAAAAGTGAAAGCGGCAACCTTCACTTTTCCCGTCGTTTGTTTGGAAATGTACAGAAGATGAGATACTTTTGCAGAGGAACTGTGCTATAGCCATGACATTCCTATTTTGTGACAAAATTAACCAAAACATAAACGACATGAGAAAGCCGGGTTTTATCCTGATATTTGCATGTGTAGCCGTATTCGCACAAGCACAACTTTTACCAAACGAATCATTTACCGAGAACCCACGAGGGGTATATCGTTTGACCACCATCATCGGAAAATCTGGAGAGGTCATAGCCCCTTATGAGCAGTACAAAATCTGTACGGACAGCGTAACATTACATTGCAGTGTAGAAGATTACAAGTTTGCCATCACTCAAAACGACAAGCAGGTGTTCAACTACACAGGAGAGAACCCCTTAAGCCCGATGGAGAAGAAGATGCTCATCTACAACAGCAACTCCTTGCAGTTCTCCTTGAAATGGTGGAGCACCTATCCCAACCATCAGATATTCCCCAACAACGGCTGGTGCATTGAAAATTATCAGTCGGGGATTTACTCTGACTATGCCCGCCCCTTTTTCAACGCTATCATGCAACCGGTCAAAAAGGATAAAAAGAATCCGTTCATTGGCAAATGGCGTCTCGTGGGCATGATGGACGAACTGCAGGAATTGAAAGACATGTATAAATTCCCCGCACAGGAGGCGGCATCAATGATTGTTTTCACACCCTCATACATCGTTATGGTCAACCACAATAACGGTCGGGGGTGGGTCTTTCATGCTGCATACAACGGAAAGGAGTCTGTCTCGTTCAACAAGGAAGTCCGCAAGACCACCTGGCTCACCCCCGACTGTATTGCTCTTCCTTTTACCATCGACTATCGTACCGACTACGAAATCTGGCAACGCGAAGATGATGAAATACCCATCATCAGTCATATTGCAGACAGATTTGTGGAAAACCGTTGAGAGACTATTACTTCTCTGAAAGCACGATAAACTAAAGGACTCGCCCCCAAGAAGAAACATCAAAATAACCTTTTAATTTCTCAGACGCGGATGACGCAGATGAATTACCGTCTATTAATGAAAAAACTGTATCATCCGCGTCATTGTGTTCAAAAGTTTGAATGATGACAAACCCTCAAAGAATCTCCCGAATGGAGCAATTGTTCGACCGTGCATCGGAAGCAGTTGCGGAACTTTCGACAGCACTCGACAACTACCAGGCCGCCCAAGAAGCTATAGCCACCCTTAGCGGCTACTACGGAAGCGACGAATGGAAACAGGACTTTGCCGACGATGAAGCAGGCCTGCTCCCTGCCGACTTGAAACGCGGTGTGCTTTCAGAAGACGGAATCTGGAACCTGCTCGCTGAGGTGCACGAGTTGGAGAAACGGTTGAAAAAATAATTTTCCATTTTTGCTTTGTTCGTATCTACCTTTGCACTATCTTTGTCCCATGATTGGTTTCCAAAGGACAGAATAGTCTGAGGGATTAATAGGGAATCGGGTGAAAATCCCGGACAGACGCGCTGCTGTGAGCCCCTGAGTCGTCTTGATAGATAGACTTTTAGCCACTGACCATGCTGACACGCACCAAATGTCGGGAAGGCATCAAGGCGAAGGGGAAGTCAGAAGACCTGCCACTCAACAAAGGCTGTTTCCGCTCGCGGAACAAGGGGAACAGTACGAAAAGCATTTTTTAATATCATCGAAAGAACAAGAGACGTATGATTCAAACCGTAGTGAAGCGCGACGGACGCATTGTCGGCTTCAATGAAGAGAAAATTGCCACCGCCATCCGTAAAGCCATGCTGCATACGGACAAGGGGGAAGATATGCACCTCATCAGCCAGATAACCGACCACGTGGCTTTCCGTGGAGAGTCACAGATGACCGTGGAGGCCATTCAGGACATGGTGGAGATGGAACTGATGAAGAGTAGCCGCAAGGATGTGGCACAGAAATACATTGCCTACCGTAACCAACGACGCATAGCCCGCAAGGCGAAGACACGCGACGTGTTCCTGGAAATCATCAACATCAAGAGCAACGATGTGACGCGCGAGAATGCCAACATGAATGCCGACACGCCGGCAGGCATGATGATGAAGTTTGCCAGCGAGACGACCAAACCTTTCGTGGACGACTACCTGCTGAGCGACGAGGCCAAGGAGGCTGTGCGCAACAATTACCTGCACATCCACGACAAGGACTACTACCCCACGAAGAGTCTGACCTGCATCCAGCACCCGTTGGAACGTATCCTTTCCCACGGATTCAGTGCCGGACACGGTGAGTCGCGCCCGGCCAAACGTATCGAGACGGCCAGCATCATGGCCTGTATCTCTATGGAGACAGTACAGAACGAGATGCATGGCGGACAGGCCATCCCTGCCTTTGACTTCTATCTGGCGCCTTACGTGCGCAGCAGCTTCATCGAAGAGGTCAAGAGCCTGGAGGAACTGACGGGACAAGATTACTCACACCTGTATAATAAGGAGTTGGAGGACTACCTGCACCAACCGTTGGACGGACTGGAGGGCGAAGAGCGCATCCTGCAAGCAGCCATCAACAAGACGGTGACGCGTGTACACCAGGCAATGGAAGCTTTCATCCACAACATGAACACCATCCACTCACGCGGAGGAAACCAAGTGGTGTTCAGTTCCATCAACTACGGCACGGACACCAGTGCCGAGGGACGCTGCATCATCCGTGAGCTGCTGAAGAGCACCGAGCGTGGTGTGGGCAATGGCGAGACAGCCATCTTCCCCATACAGATATGGAAAAAGAAACGTGGGGTAAGCTACCTCATTGAGGACCGCAACTACGACCTCTACCGTCTGGCCTGCAAGGTGAGTGCCCGACGATTCTTCCCCAACTTCCTGAATCTGGATGCCACCTTCAACCAAAATCCGGCCTGGCAGGCGGACGACCCCAAGCGCTACGAGCACGAAGTGGCCACCATGGGATGCCGCACCCGTGTGTTCGAGAACCGTTTTGGCCCCAAAACCTCCATCGGACGTGGAAACCTCTCCTTCTCGACTATCAACATTGTCCGTTTGGCCATCGAGTGCATGGAGGTGGAGGACAAGGAGTTGCGCATCTCTCAATTCTTTGCCAAACTGGACAACCTGCTGGAGGTGACAGCCCGCCAGCTGCATGAACGCATGGAGTTCCAGAAGACAGCCTTTGCCAAACAGTTCCCCCTGCTGATGTCATCCCTGTGGTTGGGAAGCGAGAACCTGAAACCGGACGACACCATCGCCTCTGTCATCAACCAAGGTACATTGGGTATCGGTTTCATCGGACTGGCCGAGTGTCTGGTGGCCTTGATAGGCAAGCACCATGGCGAGAGCGACGAAGCACAGCAGTTGGGACTCCGCATAGTCACCTATATGCGCGACCGTGCCAACGAGTTCTCTGACCGTTACCAGCACAACTATAGTGTACTGGCCACCCCTGCCGAAGGGCTGTCGGGCAAGTTCACCCGTGGCGACCGCAAGCGGTTCGGACAGTTGTCCGGCATTACCGACCGCGACTACTATACCAACTCGAACCATGTGCCCGTCTATTACAAGTGCAGCGCCCGTCACAAAGCCGAGGTGGAGGGACCGTACCACGACCTGACCCGAGGCGGACACATCTTCTATGTGGAGATGGATGGCGATGCCACCCACAACCCCGAAGCCATCATGCGTGTGGTGGATATGATGGATGCCTACAACATAGGCTATGGCTCGGTGAACCACAACCGCAACCGCTGTATGGATTGCGGCTACGAGAATGCTGATGCCAACATGGAGGAATGCCCCCGTTGTAAGAGCAAGCGCATCGACCGCCTGCAGCGCATTACCGGCTATCTGGTAGGAACCACCGACCGATGGAATGCAGCCAAACTGGCCGAGTTGAACGACCGCATCATCCACGACCTTAACGGTACGCAGACATGCTTGCCATTCTCCGAATAGTGGAAGATACGATGGTGGACGGACCAGGTATGCGTACGGCCATCTATGCTGCCGGATGTACCCACCACTGTCCGGGTTGTCACAACCCGCAATCGTGGGACATACGGGCAGGAGAGAAGATGACGACCGAGGATATTCTTCGTCCCATCCTGGCCGACCCCTTTGCCGATGTGACCTTTACCGGAGGAGACCCCATGATGCAACCCGAGGGATTCACCGAACTGGCCCGCGCCATCCGGGAACGGAGCCGCAAGACCATCTGGTGTTACACGGGGTACACCTACGAAGCCTTGCTCACCATGCCAGCCCAACGGGAGCTGATGCAACACATCGACGTACTGGTAGATGGTCCATTCGTCCAGAGCCTGCGCGATGAGCAACTACGTTTCCGTGGAAGCAGCAACCAACGGCTGATAGATGTGCAACGCTCGCTCGATGCTGGGGAAGTGATTCTTTGGGAATAAGAATATGAGAGTGTATCTTGGATGCACTCTTTTTCTTGTTTTTACTCCTGTCTTACTCGTGACTTGTTGGTAGAGGATTCGTAGTATTGCATTTTTTTCGTTATTTGTTTGTTCCTTCTTTTAATTTGTGCTAAATTTGCACCCTATTCTATGGTCTTGTCACTCTTTTAGGGATAGGATTTATAATGAAATACTAACAATTTATTTAATAATAAACATCAAAAACAAAAAACTATGTGGTTAAGTAATTCAACTGTAGGAAGGAAAGTGGTGATGTCGGTTACCGGTGTTGCCCTTATCCTGTTTCTGACGTTTCACATGGCTATGAACCTGGTGGCACTGATTTCTGCCGAGGGCTACAACATGATTTGTGAGTTCTTGGGTGCCAACTGGTATGCGCTGGTAGCTACTGCCGGCCTTGCAGCCTTGTTTGTGATTCACATCATCTATGCCTTCTGGCTGACGATGCAGAACCGCAAGGCTCGTGGAAGCGAGCGCTATGCTGTGAAAGGTAAAACAAAAGTGGAATGGGCATCACAGAACATGCTCGTTCTGGGTATTATCGTCATTCTGGGTCTTGGTTTGCACTTGGCACACTTCTGGGCTAAGATGCAGTTGCCTGAAATTATGCACATGAGCGGTGCTCACGTGGATGCCGAGACAATGGCTAATGTGACCAACGGTGTGTACCACATTCAGGTAACATTCAGCTGCATTATCAACGTGGTGCTTTACCTTGTATGGTTGGGTGCCCTTTGGTTCCACCTGAACCATGGTTTCTGGAGCGCTATGCAGACTTTGGGATGGAACAACCAAGTATGGTTGAACCGTTGGATCTGCATCTCTAAGATCTACACTACTATCGTTGTATTGGGCTTCGCTGCCGTTGTGATTGCTTTCTACGTACAGAGCCTGATGGGTTGCGGCGCTTGCTGCTAAAGAGTGATGAGTGACGAGCTACGAGCTACGAGTAGTCAGCTACTACGAGTGACGAGCTGTCCCGACTTATTAAAACAAAAAAATAATTGCTACGCCGCGCGAGCATTCTTTGGGAACTGATTCCAACTTGTAGCTTGTAGCTTGTAGCTAATAACTTAAAAACTATGTCAAAAATAGATTCTAAGATTCCTGCCGGTCCTGTGGCCGAGAAATGGACGAACTATAAGGCTCACCAAAAACTGGTGAACCCCGCAAACAAACGCCGCCTCGACATCATCGTTGTAGGTACAGGCTTGGCCGGTGCTTCGGCTGCTGCCTCATTGGGCGAAATGGGATTCAATGTGCTGAACTTCTGTATTCAGGACTCTCCCCGTCGTGCACACTCTATCGCTGCACAGGGTGGTATCAACGCCGCCAAGAACTATCAGAACGATGGTGACTCTGTCTATCGTTTGTTCTACGACACCGTGAAGGGTGGTGACTACCGTGCTCGTGAAGCTAACGTATATCGTTTGGCTGAGGTGTCAAACAGCATTATTGACCAATGTGTGGCTCAGGGTGTTCCCTTTGCACGCGAATACGGCGGTATGCTCGACAACCGTTCATTCGGTGGTGCACAGGTATCACGTACTTTCTATGCCAAAGGTCAGACTGGTCAGCAGCTCCTCCTCGGTGCTTACTCAGCATTGAGCCGTCAGGTAGGTGCCGGCAAAGTACAGCTCTATACCCGCTACGAGATGCAGGACGTTGTCATCGTTGACGGACGTGCTCGTGGTATCATTGCCAAGAACTTGGTGACAGGTAAGTTGGAGCGCTTTGCTGCCCATGCGGTAGTTATCGCTACCGGTGGTTACGGAAATGCTTACTTCCTTTCTACCAATGCTATGGGATGTAACTGTACAGCTGCTATGGCTTGCTATCGTAAGGGTGCTTATATGGCTAACCCCGCTTACGTACAGATTCACCCCACTTGTATTCCTATCCATGGCGACAAGCAGTCAAAATTGACTTTGATGTCAGAGTCTCTGCGTAACGATGGTCGTATCTGGGTTCCCAAGAAGATGGAGGATGCCAAAGCTCTGCAGGCCGGCACCAAGGAGGGATGGCAGATTCCTGAGGAAGACCGCGACTACTACCTGGAGCGCCGTTATCCGGCTTTCGGTAACTTGGTTCCCCGTGACGTAGCCAGCCGTGCTGCCAAGGAGCGTTGCGATGCAGGCTTCGGTGTGAACAATACCGGTTTGGCTGTATTCCTCGACTTCTCTGAGGCTATCCAGCGTCTGGGTATTGACGTTATCCGTCAGCGTTATGGCAACCTCTTCGACATGTACGAAGAGATTACCGACGTGAACCCCGGTGAAAAGCGTACCTCTGCCAATGGTCGCGACTACTACAACCCGATGATGATTTATCCCGCTATCCACTATACAATGGGTGGTGTATGGGTTGATTATGAATTGCAGACCTCTGTGAAGGGACTCTTCGCTATCGGGGAGTGTAACTTCTCTGACCATGGTGCTAACCGTCTTGGTGCTTCTGCCCTCATGCAAGGATTGGCCGACGGTTACTTCGTGCTTCCTTATACTATCCAGAACTATCTGGCCGACCAGATTACTGTTCCCCGCTTCTCTAAGGACCTCCCCGAGTTCATCGAGGCAGAGAAGGCTGTCCAAGCTAAGATTGACAAGCTGATGAACATCAAGGGTAAGCGCTCGGTTGACTCTATCCACAAGGAATTTGGCCGCATCATGTGGGACTACGTAGGTATGGCCCGTACAGCTGAAGGCTTGAAGGAAGGTATTGCCAAGATGAAGGAAATCCGTAAGGAGTTCGATACCAACCTCTTCATCCCTGGTGACAAGGAAGGCATGAACATCGAGTTGGATAAGGCTATCCGTTTGGACGACTTCATCACTATGGGTCAGCTCATCGCTTACGATGCACTCAGCCGTAATGAAAGCTGTGGCGGACACTTCCGCGAAGAGTATCAGACCGAAGAGGGCGAAGCCAAGCGTGATGATGAGAACTGCTTCTACGTTTCTTGCTGGGAATACCAAGGCAGCGATGATAAGGAGCCTGTTCTCCACAAGGAACAGCTCGAGTATGAGGCTATCAAGGTACAGACACGTAATTATAAGAATTAAGGAGTGATAAGCTACAAGTTACAAGCTACAAGTGCCATCCGGATGGAATATTCGTAGCTTTCGGTTCGTAGCTAATAACTAAAAATAATATGGATAAAAATATATCATTCACACTCAAAGTGTGGCGTCAGGCTGGCCCGAAGGCTAAAGGCGCATTTGAAACATACCAGATGAAGGATATTCCCGGCGATACTTCTTTCTTGGAGATGCTGGACATCCTGAACGAACAGCTCGTTGAGCAAGGTAAAGAACCTATTGTATTCGATCACGACTGCCGCGAGGGTATCTGCGGTATGTGCTCGCTCTACATCAATGGACATCCTCATGGTCCCGCTACAGGTGCCACTACCTGCCAAATCTACATGCGTCGTTTCAACGATGGCGACGTGATTACTGTAGAGCCTTGGCGTTCTGCCGGTTTCCCCGTTATCAAAGACTTGATGGTGGATCGTACCGCTTACGACAAGATTATGCAGGCCGGTGGTTACGTCAGCGTACGTACCGGACAGCCTCAGGATGCCAATGCCATCCTTATCCCCAAGCAGAATGCTGATGAGGCTATGGATGCTGCTTCATGCATCGGTTGTGGTGCTTGTGTGGCTGCTTGTAAGAATGGTTCTGCCATGCTGTTCGTTTCAGCTAAAGTGAGCCAGTTGGCTCTCCTTCCTCAGGGTCGTCCCGAAGCTGCCCGTCGTGCCAAGGCGATGGTGGCTAAGATGGAAGAACTGGGATTCGGAAACTGTACCAACACCCGTGCTTGCGAGGCTGAGTGTCCCAAGTGTGTGAGCATTACTCACATTGCCCGTTTGAACCGCGAGTTTATCAAGGCAAAGTTGGCTGATTGATAGAAACAATTTGACAAGATGGTGTGGGCTATGTACTGTCTGCTCGCCAACTTGTCAGTTGAAATATCGAGGGAGAACCCCATGATATACCCTATATAATAATAAGGTATATTTGTGGGTTCCCCCTTTGGTGGTTAAAATAAAGGAGTTTTATATTTTTAGAAGAACAACTAAATAGAATGATTAGTATGAGAAAGTTTTACAAAAGATTACTGATGGCAACCCTCTGCCTGACGGTTGCCACGTTTGCTTGTGCACAAACAACAGCCTACATCCTCACAGGTAGTGCCAACAAGAAAGTCAATGATGGAAAAGGTGCCATCTATGCATTTGATGTAACAACCCCTTGGATTGTTAACGAAATCTGCTATGCCGACACAACCGAGGGATGCTTCGGAGCGTTGGGCACACTGGCAGATTCTGTCTATTATGCCTACATGGAGACAGAAACTGCATCGGGAAGCACTACGAACATGTTCTGCTCGCTGAACATGAAAACAGGAAACAAGGTGATATTGGGACGTAGTTACGAGCTGACTTATGCTATTGATATGTGCTACGATGAGCAGAGCAAAAAACTCTATCTTCTGAAGAAAGAGTTTGTAGTGACTGATGAAGAGAGTGGAGACGGACAGTACATGCTCCAACTCTGTACCGTAAACCCTAACAACGGACGGATAACGGTGATTGCAACCCTTCCCGAGGAGGCTACAAACTATAACATTGCCGGTATTACCCCCGATGGCAACGGCAATCTCTACATGGTGGGTATGGGACAATATACTCCGAAAACTGGAGAGAGTATGATGTTTAAGTTCTGGTACAAGCAGGTCAACCTGTATAGCTACAACCTTAGTACCAATACTATGAGCGATGTGTTCACTGAAGAATCCACAGCTAAAGTAAAACTGACAACCACTTTCAGCACCAGTTCGTTGGGCCTGCACGAAGGAGTTCTCTATATCACCGGGCAGTCTCACCTGATTACCCTTGACATTGCCACCAAGACCGCCACATTGGTGACAGCTGCCGGATCGGGCGAGGCGGGTGCTGACGATGCCAAGCTTTTCCTTGGTGAAGCGGTAGGTATCTGTTTTGCCAAGTCAACTGCTGATGCGGTAGTGAAAGAGGATGAACCTATCAATCCTGAACCTTTCCCCGATACCCGCCTGGTGAAGGTGGTGGAGACATACGGTGACCACATGGGGCAGCGCATCGGAGTGATGACCCACAAAAAGGTGTCGCTCTACGACGGCGAGAACCGCCTACAGCGTGAGGCTACTTATGGCTATAGTTATGCAGATGCCGCTACCGGTGCTGCTTCAAAGTGGGAAATTGAGTACTTCAAGGGCTACACTTACAACGAGAACGGACAGCTCACTATGACTGCCAGCGAGAAATATGGAATCCACGATGGTACGGATTTGGCCTTCATAGAAAATCAGGATACTGTGACATACGAATACGATGAAGCCGGCCGTATGGTGAAGGAAAACCTGCAGATTGGTGGTTACAGCATGGTGTACGAGTACAACGAGGCTGGTCAGCTTGTAAAGGAAATCAAGCAGTTGCCCGATTATTGGAACACCCATGAAGGTGACTTCTACAACATGTACGAGATCACATACAGTGCCTTCAATGCCTTCGGCCAGCCCGATTCTATCCATAGTACCGGCGAGAATGAAGGTGACAAGTACTTTGGAGTCTATACTTACGATGAAAAGGGACGCAAGACTGCATTGAGCACATGGACACTGAAGGACACTGCCGTCGTGAAGATGGAAACCTGGACCTACTACGATGATGAGGCAACAGCCAACGATACAGTGATGGTTCATTGGACACACGAATGGTTCTATGGTTTCGACCAGGGCGAGAAGCGTACCGTATATACCTATGACAATGGCAATACCAACCGCACTAAGGAGCAAGTGCAGACATTGGCCGCTAATGGTGCTTGGGTGAACGAATCTACCTATACCATCACAGAATTGAGCGAGATGAATCCCGAGGCGGTGGCCGAGTTGCTTGTTGCAGCAGCCAACGAGGCTTTGGAACCGAATAGTGTTGCGCTCATTATAACTTTGCCCGAGGCTGCTGTTACCGGTACCATTGCCTTTGACATCTATCGCCATGGTATCCTTCTGGCACGACTGAATGCCACTGATGCTGTGGATGGCAAACTGACTTATGTTGATGAAGGAGTGAAGAACGGTATTTACGACTACTACGTGCAGACTGTCCTCATCAACGAACTGATGGAGACCGAGGAAGCTCTGAACATCTCTAACGTGGTGACATACAGACACTATGTGGAGTTGCCTGCAGCAACTGGACTGAAATGTACCGGTGCCCGCATGGAGGATGGAATCTATTATGCCACCATCGAGTGGACTGCTCCGGCCGATACGGCAGGTCTTGCCTTCCAGCGCTACAACGTCATGCTGGAGAAGATGAAGGCGGCTGACAATCTGGAGACTGACGGTCAGGCCCTCACTTGGGAGGTGAACTGTGGTTACACTGGCTTGAAGAACCTTTATATCCAGTCTGTATATAAATATGGCAAGGCCAACAGTGAGATGATCAGTGTTGACTGTAAAGCCGTGATTAAGGCACAGGGCATTGAGGGTACTATGGCCAATGCACAGGTGACTGTGAAGGGTGGCATCGTATTGGCTGCCGTTCCTGCCCGTTTGACAGCTTTCAACACACAAGGTGCTGTGGTGGCCGAGGCTACGGATGTGCTTGACTTGAACGCACTGCCTGCAGGCATCTACTTGGTGAAGGTAGAGACTGCTGAGGGATTACAGACGGTGAAAATGAGAAGATAAATAGGTTTTATTGGAAGAATGCCAATCTTGTACGGCTAAGAATACGATTCTTATACGGTGAAGATTAGCATTCTTCTTTTTTTTCTATAGAGGATTTCTTATGAAATGCAATTATATGACTAAGTTTTCTGCTTTCGGAAGAGTAAGAGGGGGACTTCTTTCCCTATTTTTATTTGTGTGTATGCATGTGCAGGTGGATGCCCAAGAGCGTGGTGCTCTTGTGCTCCGTTCTCCGCAGGACTATCAGGTTTATGCCATTTCGCCCAACGGCGAGTGGGCCACCGGTGTGTATGTGAACTATAACAACATGGGCTATGGTTTCCGGTGGAACTTGCTCACCGGCAAGGTGGAACTGCTCAGTGGCGACCTCTGCCTCTCTGAAGGGACGTCTGTCAGTAATGAGGGTGTGGTGGTAGGTATGTTTGACAATACCGAGGCCACTGACAATGGTGCGCCCGCCTATACTGCCGGTTATTGGAAAGACGGACAGTGGCATCACTTGCCCAATATTGGTGACGCTCCTGTGCATAACAGTGACCAGACTGGTTATGCCAATGCCGTCACTGCAGATGGTACCTATATTGGTGGTGCTTATAATGATGCGGACAGCAAACTTATTCCTGTCATTTGGAAGAATGGTAAGGTTGAGCATATCTTTACGCCTGGTGAGAAGTGTGAGGGTATGATATATACTGTCAGTGCCGACGGACAGCGTGCTGCCGGATGGAGCATCACCCCAGGCTCCGAGCAGGCCCGTGTGGCCACTATCTGGGAAGTGGGCAAGGGGGATACGCTCATTATGGACGAACGCCTGAGCAACGCTTGGTGTTCGGCCCGCAAGTTCTCTCCGAATGGTAAATGGTTACTTTTCTGGGAAGGTTATTACGATACTCCTGCTGACCAGATTACTGACCCCACAGCCTCCAATATGGCACTGCGTGCTCTCTATAATGTGGAGACGGGCGAAAAGACCGACATGCCCACCATGACGCGCGATCCTTTCAACTTTGATGTGTTCGACATTACTGACAATGGAACCATTGTCGGTTATGAGTCGCCCGAGGCTACTCAGGTGGATCAGGCCGTCATCTTCAAGGACGGACGTACCCACTGGCTCTATGATTACTTGCAGGAGCAGGGTGTGGATCTGGATGCCGATACAACGATTCTGCGTGCCAACGGCTCCACATATTTCTACCGTGGTGTGGGCATATCGAACGATGAGAAGACCTTTGCCGTGCTTTATTACGACCCCACAGGTGCACTACGCACCATGATTATCAAGCTGGATGAAGACCTCGCCACACGCGAGCCTGTACAACTGGAAACTACTGCTCTGGCTGGCACAACGGCTGTGCGCCTTGCTTGGCAGGCTCCTTTGGCCGGTGCCGGGGGGGTAACGGGGTATAACCTTTACCGCGATGGGCAGAAGGTGAATGCACAGCCCATCACTGCCACTTCTTACATTGACGATGCTTCGGCCTGTGGCCAATACAACTACCACGTGACAGCCCTTTATGCTACGGCAGAGTCAAAGCCCTCATTGGCCGAGGTTGTGGCTGTCAGCGAGGGTGCTGTCCAGGCTCCGCGCAACTTCTTTGCCCGCCAGGTGGGATATGACGGGGCTATACTTCAGTGGGATGTTCCGCGCACGAACCTGACGGTCAAGAGTTATTATCCCGAAGGGGCCAAGGTGACAGGCTTTGGAGGCGGAAATAACAGTTTTGAGGCTGCTATCCGTATTCCGGCCGAGGAGGCTGCCCTCTATGCCGGTTGTGCTGTGCGTAGTGTCAGTTTTTACCCCATGACTCCGCAGGATGGATGGAAGGTGAACATCTACAAGAAGACCCCTGGAGGTGTGCGCGAATTGCTCCATTCCGAACCCGTCAGCCAGACTCTTTCTTATGGCAAGGAGAATGTGGTGTCTCTTTCTGTGCCTGTGGTTATAGCTGCTGATGGTGCCGACCTCTATGTGGCCATCGAGGCTACCGTCCCTTCGGATTATGAAGGATACAATGTGCTGGGCGAGGTGAATGGCGACCCCATTCCTGGGCAGACCGACTTGTTGCGAATGACTACCGAGCCTGACTTCTACTCCTTGTACGACGAAGGCAAGAAGTATGGTGCCACCCAACTGACCACTTGGGCCATTGCTGCCAACCTGTCGGCTCCGGCCGACAAGGTGGAGGGGGCAGACCTCATTGACTACTACAGTGTGTACGATGGCGGTGAAGAGGTAGGAGTGGCCGCCGGACGTCTCTTTGCTTTCAATTCGCTGACCGAAGGAGAGCATGTGTTGGGTGTGAAGGCCATCTATAAGGACGGACGTACTTCACCGCTCACCACTGTCGGCCTCACTATCAGTCGCAACGAGGAGGTCTATAAGGCTGTCAGCGAGGTTGGAATCAGCTATAAGGATGCCTCTACGGTAGAGTTTGCATGGAGTGTCCCGACGGACGATGATGAGACCTTCATAACCCACTGTACGGATGCCCTGCGGGGTGGAGTGCTCGGACCATCGGAAAACAACTATAACTATATGGCAGCTGCCGACTATGACCCTGCGAAACTCCGGGGTTATGAGGGATACCGGGTGACGGCATTCCGCTTCATGCCGCTGACCAATGCGGCATATACCTTCTTCCTTGAGGAAGATGGAGTAACCGTGGCCGAAGTCTATGTCGAGTCATACACTCCGGGGTTGTGGAATACTGTAGAACTTCCCCAACCTGTCACCATCAAGGCCGGAACCACCTACCGCCTGCTGCTTGACTGTTACGATGTGACGCCTCAGACTGCTCCCCTCGGACTGGATGCCCGTATGCCTTTTACCGAGGTGGCCGACCTCTATTCTGTCAACGATGGTGCCACTTTCACCTCAGTCAGCCAGGCATCAGCTTTCGGCAACTGGATGATGGGACTTGTGGCCGTATCGGCCAATGCCAAACCGCTTCCCATTCAGGGATACAACGTGCGCATTGACAATAAGCAGGCCAATGAGACACTGCTCACCGAACCGCACTTCAGCTACAACTTCCCCGAGGGCGATGCCACTCACCGTCTGAATGTGGACATCCTCTACGAAGTGAAAGGTACGGTGCAGGGTAAGGCCGTCTTTTTCCAGGTGGGACCTGCGGCCATCGGAGAGAACAGTGTTGCCGTGTTCCGTGTGGAGCAGGCCGACAGCTACATCCGTGTCACCGGACAAGAGGTTGAGGGAGTCAGTCTTGTAAATATTTCCGGACAAATTGTCTCTTCCGCCAAAGGCTCGGAACTGGACATCACAGCCTTGCCTGCAGGTACCTATGTGTTGCTCACATCCACTCCGCAGGGAGTGCAGAGCCGCAAACTGCAGATTGTTCGGTAAATAGTTGGCATACAGCGCTATAAAACTTTGATATGGGGTGCAATATGGTCATTCCGACCTCTGTTGCACCCCCTCTTTTTGTCTTTTCTGGAGACCCACTTGTCTCTCTCTTTGACACACACCTGTGTCTTCGCAACCCACTCAAAGCAATGATTTTTTCAGACCTGCCTGAATCAGATTTTCTTTGAAACTTTTCTACAAAACAGACATATAAGTGGAATTTTATTCGTTACTTTGCACTCACGCTTATAAATAAATAGGTATATCCATGAAGAAGTTACTGTCGTTGCCACCAAACCTGGTGGAATGTTTCCATGATATTGAGGGGACTGACCCCTCGGAGTGGTTCTGCACGAGTGACCCCGTAGGGGCCAAACTTGGCTCCGGTGGTGGCACTACCTGGTTGCTCCAGTCCTGTCACCAGGCCTGGTGTAAGGAGGGCGAGTCGTTCAGCCAGTGGCTGGCAGGCGAGAAACGCATCCTGCTGCATGCTGGTGGCCAGAGTCGTCGTCTGCCCGGCTATGCACCCTCGGGCAAAGTGCTCACCCCCATTCCCATATTCCGTTGGGCAAAGGGGCAGCGTTTGGGGCAGAATCTGCTCGACCTGCAGTTGCCCCTCTACGAGCGCATCATGCAGAAAGCCCCTGCCGGTCTGCACACACTCATAGCCAGTGGCGATGTCTATATACGTTCGTCCCAACCTCTGCAGCCCATTCCCGAGGCCGACGTAGTCTGTTATGGCTTGTGGGTTGACCCCTCGTTGGCACAGAATCATGGCATCTTTGTCTCCTCGCGCCAGTCGCCCGACAAACTTGACTTCATGCTTCAGAAACCCTCGGTGGAGCGTATGGCAGGCCTGCTGCAAACCCACCTTTTCCTTATGGATATAGGCATCTGGCTGCTCAGCGACCGGGCGGTAGAGTTGCTGATGCGGCGCAGCCTTACCCCTCATGGTCTTAAGGTTCCTGAAGACTTCAAAGAGCTTACAGCCTCCTCTCTCCGCTACTATGACCTGTACAGCGACTTCGGCTGCTCGTTGGGTCAGCACCCCACCATTGACGACCCCGAATTGAAGGAACTCTCTGTGGCCGTCTTGCCCTTGCCCGGTGGCGAGTTCTACCATTATGGCACCAGCCGCGAGCTGCTCTCATCGACTGTGGCCGTACAGAACATTGTGCGCGACCAGCGCGAGATTATTCAGCGCCGTGTCAAGGCCCATCCTGCCATGTTCGTACAGAATGCCTGTGTGGAACGTCCTCTGACGGCCGACAACTATGAGGTGTGGATAGAGAACAGCCACGTGCCCTCCACATGGACCTTGACCCACCGCCATATCATTACCGGTGTGCCGCAAAACAGGTGGACCCTGACACTCCCTCCCGAAGTCTGTATTGACATAGTGCCCGTAGGCGAAAGCCAGTGGGCTATCCGACCCTACGGCTTCAATGATGCATTCAAAGGGCCGCTTGCTGATGCTCAGACCCTCTTCATGGGCCATCCCTTCAAGGAGTGGGCAGCAGCCCGCTCACTTTCACTGGACGACATTGAGGGAGAGCACGACCTTCAGGCTGCCCGCATATTCCCCATCCTCCAATCAGTAGAAGAGGCAGGGGAAGTGCTCCGTTGGATGACTGCTGAACCTGCCTGTGTCGAGGGGTACGACCTGTGGGCTAAGGCACAACGCCTGTCGGCCGATGAATTGTCGGCACAGGCCAACCTGCGCCGCCTTTACCTGCAGCGGCAACAGTTGCGCACGGCCAACTGGCCGGCATTGGCCCGCAATTGGGAGAAGAGTGTCTTCTACCAGACTAATTTGGACGATGCTGCGGCTGAATATGCCCACTTCCGGTTGGAAACTCCCGCCCCATTGGCAGCTACGGCCCCTTTGATGACACGCATACATGACCATGCCTTCCGTGCCCGTCTGCAAGCCTTCCGTGGCGAAGAGCATCAGGCTGAGGAGGAAAAGGCCTTTGCCCTGCTTCGCGAGGGACTGACTGACCGCATACTGGCCGTCAGACAAGAACCCCGCCTGGCTGTCTATGCCGACCAGATAGTGTGGGGACGAAGCCCCGTGCGCATAGACCTGGCCGGTGGATGGACTGACACACCGCCTTATTGCCTCAGCGAAGGGGGAAACGTGGTCAACATTGCCATCGAACTGAACGGACAGCCCCCCTTGCAGGCATACGTCAAGCCCTGCAAGGAGCCAAAAGTAATACTCCGCTCCATTGACCTCGGTGCGATGGAGACCGTCACTACCTATAGCGAGTTGGAAGACTTTGCCCGTGTGGGCAGTCCTTTCTCCATCCCTAAGGCTGCATTGGCGCTGGCCGGCTTCAGCCCACGCTTCTCTGCCTGTCCGTACAACACGTTGGAAGAGCAGTTGCGGGCTTTCGGTTCAGGCATCGAGGTTACGCTGCTTTCGGCCATCCCTGCAGGTTCAGGATTAGGCACCAGCTCCATCTTGGCATCCACCGTGTTGGGAGCCATATCCGATTTCTGCGGATTGGCTTGGGACAAGAATGAAATCTGCCTGCGCACACTGGCTCTTGAACAGTTGCTCACCACGGGCGGCGGATGGCAGGACCAGTACGGAGGCGTATTGCATGGGGTGAAACTCTTGCAGACACAGAGCGGCTTTGACCAGAGTCCGCAAGTCAAGTGGCTGCCCGACTTCCTCTTCACCAATCCCGAGTATCAGAAGTGCCACTTGCTCTATTACACCGGCATCACCCGGACGGCTAAAGGTATCCTGGCCGAGATTGTGCGCCGCATGTTCCTCAACGAGACTCACCAGTTGGGACTCTTGGCCGACATGAAGGCACATGCCCTGGACCTCTACGAGGCCATACAGCGGGGCAACTTCAATGAGATGGGCCGTCTGGTGGGCCAGACGTGGGAACAGAACAAGCGATTGGACAAGGGAACCAATCCCCCTGCCGTCGAGACCATTATTGAAAGTATCAAGGATTATTGCTTGGGCTACAAATTGCCCGGAGCCGGTGGCGGCGGCTATCTCTACATGGTGGCCAAAGACCCCGAAGCCGCGGCCCGCATACGCACCATACTGCATGAGAATCCGCAGAATGACTGTGCACGCTTTGTAGAAATGACCCTCTCCGAGAAAGGGCTGCAGATAAGCCGTAGCTAAAATGGGGCACTCCTCCGCTCCTAAATTGGCCCCAAAGGGGTAATCTCAGTTCCTGACTGTAAGCCCTGTACCCGTATTTGTTGAGGTGGTGTGTACGGTGTAGGTCTTCAACCGCTCTTTGCCCACACCACTCTTTGGGAAGCCAGTATCAAGGTCATATACAGTCTTGCATTTGGGACATGTCCCTTCGCGGTTGGTGTTGATGTTGAGCCGGGAAATGACCAAGTCGGCAGCCTCCACGGGGCAACCACGGTCGTAAGCTGCATACTGGCTGCTCACGTCCATGCTCAATACGGGTTGTCCTAAGATAAGACCTCCGAATCCGAGAAACACCCCCATCTTTCCGTCGGTGTAGGCCGGTTGGCCCGGATACTCAACGGTGTAGGACGAACCCTTCTTCGTGATAGTCAGAAATTGTCCGGGAGTAGTGATGAAACTGTAGGGAGCCTGTTGCAGATTGCAGTTGAAGTTCACCTCTGTGCGTGGGAAATCCTCATCAGCCTCTTCACATGAGAGCAGGAGGAGAGAGAAAAAGACGAAGAGCAGTGTTGTGCTTCTTCTGAAAAACATAGACACGAAGATACCAAGGTCTCTTTTCCCTGACCTCTGTATCTTCGTGTCTCTATGTACTGGTGTGTGAGTCATCTTTGTCTATTGGCCTAGAATGTCGTCAATGGTTTCCAACTCTTCCAACGTAAAGTCCAGATGGCTTATTGTCTGAAGGTTGTCGTTCAGCTGCTTGACAGAGCTGGAACCTATGATTACTGAGGTAACCCGCTCGTCGCGCAACACCCATGCCAGTGCCATCTGTGCCAGTGTCTGTCCGCGCCTGGTGGCCATATCGTTGAGCTGGCGGATGATGGCCAGTTTCTCAGGTGTTATCTGTTCCGCTTTCAGGAATACACCTCGTGTGGCACGTGAATGTTCAGGTATGCCGTTCAGGTATTTGTTGGTGAGCAGTCCTTGTGCCAAGGGTGAGAAGGCAATGAATCCCGATCCTTCCTGTGCGGCCAGTGCAATGCTCTCTTGCTCGGGTGTGCGTTCAAACATGCTGTAGCGGTACTGGCTGATGAGGCAGGGCACACCTGCTGCACGAAGCAGTTCGTACATCTGTTTGGCTTGTGCGGGTGGGTACTTCGATATTCCCACATAGAGCGCTTTGCCCTGGTGTACCATATCGATGAGTGCTTGGGCCGTCTCCTCCACGGGTGTGAAACCATCGTAGCGGTGGCTGTAGAAGATATCGAAATAGTCCAGCCCTGTCCGCCTCAGACTTTGGTCCAGGCTGGCCATCAGGTTCTTGCGCGACGAGCCGTCACCATAGGGACCGGGCCACATCAGATGTCCGGCTTTGGAAGAGACAATGATTTCATCGCGATGGGCGCTCAAATGTTCGCGGAAGATTCGACCAAAGTTCACCTCGGCCGAACCGGGCGAAGGCCCATAGTTGTTGGCCAGGTCGAAGTGGGTGATTCCGTTGTCAAAGGCACAGAGTATCATGTCGGTGGCCACATCGAAGTCATCGACATCTCCAAAATTGTGCCACAGGCCCAATGAAAGGCGAGGCAGTAACAGGCCGCTCTTTCCACAGCGGGCATACTTCATCCGCTCGTAGCGGGTGGGGGAGGGTAGGTAGGATTTCATTGGTTTGTTCGTATTTAAGTAAAGGCTCAATTTTCTTCTTTCATATAGAAACTCTTTGGGTGGCAGGAGAGTACTCTCTGCCTGTTTGACTACCTATCTAAGCAAACAGTAACATCAGGTTCAGTACCGTGACCAATGCTGCTACACCATAGAGAATCATTGTCGTAAAACGGCTGTTGACATACTGTCCCATCACCCGCCGGGACGAAGTGAGGCTCACCTGCAGGAATACAGTAATGGGCAGTTGCACACTCAGTACCATCTGCGATATAATCAGTCCGTAGAAAGGATCTTCTATAAAGAATATAATCAATAGGGCAATGCCCAATGAAAGTAATACTCCCAAGCGTGAATGTGTGTCCTTGATGTTGTAGGCCTCGCCAAAGAAGCCAGCAAAGATGGAGCCGGCTGCCATGCCGCTGGTGACTGTCGATGATACACCAGCCAGTAGCAGAGCCACTGCAAATACCACTCCGGCTGCACCACCCAACAGGGGGTCGAGCAGGCTCTGTGCCTGTGCCAGTTCGTCCACCTGCACACCGTTCTTGAAGAAGGTGGCAGCGGCCAGCACTATCATGGCGCTGTTGATGGCCCACCCGATGGTCATGGCCAGCAGCGTGTCAAAGAACTCATATTTCAATGCCTTGCGGATGTGAGCCTCATCTTGGAGATTTACCTGGCGGCTCTGTATCACCTCGGAATGCAGGAACAGGTTATGGGGCATCACTACAGCACCCAGTACACTCATCACTATCAGCATACTGCCCTCGGGGATTGAAGGAACCACTGCCGAACGTATAGCCACGGGCCAGTCAATATCTATCAGGAACAACTCATACAGGAACGAGAAGCCTATGAGCGACACGAAGGCTATGATGCCCTTCTCCACCCGGCGGTAGCTGTTGGTGAGAAGCATTACAGTGACAAATGCAGCGGTCAGCAAGGCTCCTGCCGGAATGGGGACATTGAAGAGCATCTGCAGGGCTATAGCGCCTCCCAATATCTCGGCCAATGAGGTAGAGATACTGGCCAACACAGCACTGCCTAATACAGGGACGGACAACCATTTGGGCAGATATTTGTGCGCGGCCTCGGACAGGCAGAGTCCGGTCGCAATGCCCAAGTGTGCCACATTGTGTTGTAGCAGTATCAGCATCACCGTAGAGAGGGTGACCACCCAAAGCAAAGTGTAGCCGAACATGGAGCCGGCAGCAAAGTTGCTGGCCCAGTTGCCTGGGTCAATGAATCCTACCGTTACCAACAGACCGGGGCCTACATACTTCAAGAAGTCAATGCCGCCTAAGTAACGGGGATGGTCTTTCCGCTTCAGGTCGTTCAAAAAATCTTTCATGCTTCCCATAACAAACAAATGTACTGAATGGTTATATAAAGATATCGGAAACTTGTAAATATGGAGAGACTTTATAGTCGCCCTATTGCTTTTTGGGATAGTCTATACTGAAGTGCAGGCCGCGGCTCTCCTTGCGTTCCATTGCCTGACGAGTGATGAGGTATCCTACGTTTATCATGTTGCGCAGTTCGCACAACTCACGGGTCGCCTTACTGCTCTTGAACAGGCGTTCGGTCTCTTCATAAAGGATGTCAAGACGGTTCCAGGCTCTTTTCAGTCGGGTATTACTGCGCACAATACCCACGTAGGCTTCCATAATCTGGTTTACCTCCTTCATGCTTTGGGTAATGAGTACGCGTTCCTCATTGCTGATGGTGCCTTCATCGTTCCACTCGGGAATATCTTCGTTGAAATCGTAGCGGTCAATGACACTCAGTGCATGTTTGGCGGCAGCATCGGCATAGACCACAGCCTCGATGAGTGAGTTGCTGGCCAAGCGATTGCCGCCATGCAGACCGGTGCACGAACACTCTCCAATGGCATACAGGCGGCGGATGCTGCTCTGTCCGTCAAGGTCAACCACGATGCCACCACACAGGTAGTGGGCTGCAGGGGCTACAGGTATGTAGTCCTTGGTGATGTCGATGCCTATGCTCAGGCATTTCTTGTAGATGTTGGGGAAGTGTTTCTTGGTTTCTTCCGGGTCTTTATGCGTTACGTCCAGATAGACGTGTTCATCACCCCGATGTTTCATCTCATTGTCGATGGCACGGGCCACGATGTCACGTGGAGCCAAAGACAAGCGGGAATCATACTTTTGCATGAACTCTTTGCCATCCTTAGTGCGGAGCACACCTCCGTAGCCACGCATAGCTTCAGTAATAAGGTAGGCGGGACGGTCACCAGGATGATACAGAGCCGTAGGGTGGAACTGGATGAACTCCATGTCCTTCACCGCTCCTTTGGCACGATAGACCATGGCAATGCCGTCGCCGGTAGCAACCAGCGGATTGGTTGTTTGGCGATAAACAGCCTCGCATCCGCCTGTTGCCATAATGGTTACTTTGGACAGGAAGGTATCCACCTCTCCCGTAGCCTCGTTGAGCACGTAGGCACCATAACATCGGATGCCCTGTGTGTAACGGGTGACAATGATTCCCATGTGGTGCTGGGTGATGATTTCTACAGCAAAGAAATTTGGAAATATAGTGATATTGGGATGTTGTTTCACCGCTTCGATGAGTGATGTCTGTATCTCGGCACCAGTATTGTCCTTGTGGTGCAAAATGCGGAACTCGCTGTGTCCTCCCTCTTTATGCAGGTCAAAGGTGCCATCAGCCTTCTTGTCGAAATCTACTCCCCACTTGATAAGTTCTTCAATTTGGGCAGGAGCACCGCGCACCACCTTTTCCACCGCAGCATGGTCATTGATGTGGTCGCCGGCAATGAGGGTATCCTCAATGTGTTTGTCGAAATTGTCAACTGAAAGATTGGTGACTGAGGCAATGCCTCCTTGTGCAAAATAGGTGTTGGCCTCTTCCAGTCCTGCCTTGCAAATAAGTGCGACTGTACCCTTGTGGGCCACTTTCAAGGCGAAACTCATGCCTGCCAGGCCTGAGCCGATTACTAAGAAATCATACTTCCTTACCATAAAGATAGATGTTTGAGACTCCTAAGTGAGCCTCTTCATGCTTAATTCTGCCGCAAAACTACGAATAATCGGTGAAATGGCGTATCTTTGCAGTCAAAATTCTTATCTATGAACAGAATATTTCATGCCCGTGTGCCTTGGCATACCTTTTTTCTTCTTCTTTTGCTTGTCATCGTTACTCTGTGGTTCTATTGGGAACGTAGTGGCATATTGGCAGTTTTATCCTTATTGCTCATGGTTGTTCTTGTCGAACGTAGCATACATACCACCTATACAGTCACCACTGACGGTATGTTGCTAATCAGTCGGGGACGTTTCTCAAAGCCTTTATCTATTCCTTTATTGGATATTCATCGTATTGAGCAGGTGCGCAAGGTGCGTCTTGGCAGTTACTGCCTGAACAGTTACCTGCTTCTCTATTACGCCTCTTCTACTGGTGAAGAGAAGGTTGTATCACTTATCCCCAGCAACGAAGAGGAGTTGGTGACTTATATCCAGAAACTTAGAAGAAAATGAAAAAGATTATATCCTTCCTCGTACTGTTGGCAGTGTGTATGTCACATCGTGCACAAACTCCGCTGGCGGTCAGACTCAATACCTTATTGGCCGATACACTATTGCGCGATTCTGAAGTGGGACTGAGAGTAGTGGATCTGACAGCCGACAGCTTGTTGTTTGACTATCAAGGGAACAAACTGTATCGTCCGGCCTCTATCCAGAAGATAGTGACAGCTGTAACGGCTCTTGAGTTTTTGGGTGTGGAGCATCCCTTTACCACCTGTCTTTATCACACAGGTCATGTTACCCCTGACAGCTTGCTTGAAGGGAGTCTTTACATTGTAGGGGGATTTGATCCTCTTGTAGGGAAAGCCGATATGGATGCTTTTGCTGCAGCAGTCAAAGATATGGGTGTCCGCCAGATTAAAGGGAGACTGATAGGTAATGTATCTTTGAAAGATACGTTGAGGTGGGGAAGTGGTTGGTGTTGGGACGATGATATGCCCCCTCTTACCCCTTTGCTTTATGAGCGTACAGATAGTTTTCTTCCTGCTTTACACCGTTCTCTGTCTGCCCAAGGGGTTTCCGTTGTCGATACGACGTTTGCCTACACCGCTTATGCACCGGATAGCATAATGACACAGATAGCATATTGCAAACGAAACTTGGAGGAACTGCTTGACCGCATGATGAAGAAAAGCGACAACCTCCATGCCGAAGCCTTATTCTATCACTTGGCTTCGGCTTATGAAGGTTCTCTGTATGCTACAGCTGAAGAAGGGGCGGAAATGATGAAGAAAATGATTCAGCGTGTCGGACATGATCCCAAAAGGTTCATCATGGCCGATGGCAGTGGGGTGTCGCTGTACAACTACTTGTCGCCAGAACTGTTGGCAGATTTGCTGGTGTATGCCTGGAAACAGCCTCATCTGTTCAAACCGCTCTATAACTCGCTTCCCATTGCAGGCATAGATGGGACACTGAAACACCGCATGAAAGGTACAGTTGCCTACCGCAAGATACATGCCAAGACCGGCACCTTGACAGGTGTCACCTCATTGGCCGGATATGCCCATGCTGCCAATGGGCACACCTTGGCTTTTGTCATCATCAACCAAAACATGCTGCAATCCCGGGTTGCACGCTCTTGGCAAGACCGGGTCTGTGAAGCATTGGCCGGATATGGAGGCCGATAACTCTTTCCTAACCTGACTTCCAGCCTCCAATTCTTATACTCTTACCTGTATCACAAGATAGCGTGACACACTCCAGAAACGGGTGGGGTCAGTGATACGGAGGATGTATTGCCCTTTGGAATCTTTAGTCAGAATATAGGAACCCTCGGGATGTGTAGTAAGCAATTTGGCACTCTTGGAATAGAGTTTGAACTCCGTATCCTTGCGGATGTCTATTTGGGTGAAATAGTCCTTATTGAAGTCGTCATTCTGTAGGACGTCACCTTTTTGCAGGATTTTCTGTTCTTTCAGTTCCTTCTTTGTCCCATAGACAAACCATGCAGTGTTCAGTGCCTTGTCTTGGGCATCAAGAGTCCGTTCCTTGGCCAAGCTGTCAGCACGGAGTCCTGCAACCGTCTCATCCAATGTGGCAATACGTATGTTTCTGGCTGCCAGGTCAGCTTGTAAGGCCTCTATTTGTTGGGACTTCTCTACCAGTTGTGCCGTCAGTTGCTCCAATGTCTTCTTCAATTGTGCCGAAGCATTGTTACTGTTCTTCAGTTTTTGTTGTAATTGGGTTATCTGTTCACGGTTGCTCTTCATCTTTTGTGCAATGAATTCCATGTCGGCTTTCACCTGATCCACAGATGAGATAACACCCTCACGCTGGGCATTGATTCGTCCTTCAGCCTCAGTGATGAGACGGAATCCCTCTTGAATCTCGCTGAAAGTTCCCATAAACTGCTCCAGTTCGGCATTGCTTTGGGTGAGTGCAATTTGTAAGGAATCATTCTGTTCCTGCAATTGTTTGTTCTTTCTTTCCAAGTTGTCACAAGCGGCAAAAGCTATTGCGCAAGCGACCAGTAATACTAATTTTTTCATACCTTGTCAATCTTTGTTCTTTTTTCGTTTGTATGATGATTTTCTTTTTTCACCTTCTTCAGCCTGTTCTTGTATGGCCTCCTCTATGATGTTTTCTTTGTTATGGCATCCTGCCAGCAAAATTACGATTTCACCTTTTGGCTCGTGCTTCTTGAAGTGCTCTGTTGCTTCACTCAATGTTCCTCGCACACACTCTTCATGTATCTTTGATATCTCCCGACAGACTGCCACCTGTCTTCCTGCACCGTAATATTCTGCAAATTGGGTCAGCGTCTTCACCAATCGGTAAGGTGATTCATAAAAAATCATGGTGCGCTCTTCCTGTTGCAATGCTGTCAGTCGGCTCATGCGTCCTTTCTTTTGTGGCAGGAATCCCTCAAAGCAAAAACGCTCACAAGGCAATGAACTGCTGACCAGTGCAGGGACAAAGGCCGTTGCACCAGGCAGACATTGCACCTCGATTCCGGCACGCACACACTCCCTGACAACCAGAAAACCCGGATCGCTGATTCCCGGAGTCCCTGCATCACTGATAAGAGCCACAGTCGCGCCCCCTCTTATACGATTAACAACGCTCTCCACCATTTGATGTTCATTGAACTTATGGTGCGATTGCATCGGGGCCTTGATTTCGTAATGTTTAAGTAGTTTGGCTGATGTACGTGTATCTTCGGCAAGAATCAGGTCCGCCTCTTTCAGGATGCGGATGGCACGGAAGGTCATGTCTTCCATGTTTCCTACCGGAGTAGGTACTACATATAGTCTTCCCATGTGGTTAGAATTGTGAATGACTGGTTGTTCGTAAGAACTGTGAGTGCAAATGTAGGAAGAAATCAAGGGGAAACACAGAAAATGCCCTATCTTTTAACAGTTATTGTACAACCTTGCTGTAATTGCAACCATTCAGCAAAACCTTTTTTGATAAAACGCAGAATTGCAGAGCCCTTCTTACAGAACTTTTACTTTATATCTTCATTATTTATATATATCGAATGAAGAAGTACAAAAAATGTATTACCTTTGCCCCTATCCTGATAAAATAAAGAATATGCTGGAAAAGAAAATCACTTTCGACAGTTTCATCCGTGGAGCGCTGACTGTCCTATTCCTTATCGTAGTTTTTATCTTGCTGAATCGCCTGAGCGGAGCATTGCTTCCCTTCTTCATTGCATGGTTGATAGCCTATTTCATCTATCCGTTGGTGAAGTTCTATCAATACCGTTTGCGACTGAAAAACCGTGTACTTTCCATATTGGCCGCTATGTTGACAGTTATTGTGGCATTGGCACTGATTGTCACCTTTTTTGTCCCGTCGGTAGTGGAGGAGTTTGTAAGACTGAAGGACTTGTTGGCTCAATATTTCGCCCAGGGTAGTCACAATGCCACCATACCAGGTACTGTAGAAAACTTCATTAAGGAAAATATAGACCCGCATTATCTGCAACAGTTTTTTACAGAAGAAAACTTTGTGAATACCATGCGTAGCCTTACGCCCAGAGTATGGAGTCTTGTCAATCATTCAGTCAGTTTTGTCGTTGGCCTTTTTGCCTCCTTTATCATTCTGCTATACATATTCTTTATCCTGTTGGATTATGAATCTATAGCCAACGGATGGATAAAACTCATTCCGGCCAAGCACCGCGACTTTGTGCAAGCCGTGGCAACAGATGTAGAAGTGAGCATGAACCGCTATTTCCGCGGTCAGGCTTTGGTAGCCTTTCTTGTAGGCGTTTTGTTCAGCATCGGATTTCTCATCATCGATTTTCCATTAGCCATAGGCTTTGGCCTTTTCATCGGCCTCCTCAATATGGTTCCCTACTTGCAGCTTATAGCCTTGGTACCTACTGTCTTGTTAGCCCTACTGAAAGCCGCTGATACAGGCGAGAACTTTTGGCTGATATTGGCTTTGGCTATGGTGGTCTTCTGTGTGGTACAACTCATTCAAGATGCTGTCATTGTTCCCAAAGTAATGGGAAAGATAACAGGACTTAACCCCGCAGTCATTCTGCTATCCCTTTCAGTATGGGGCAGCCTGCTTGGAGTCCTTGGTATGATTATAGCTTTGCCGCTCACCACTCTTATCTTAGCTTACTATAAGCAATTCATCCGATACGGTGAAGAATCCATTCAGGAACCTCCTGTCACGCAAAAGAAGACACGTCCTTCCAGACGGAGACGTTCCCCTAAGAAGGTAAGCCAGGTTCCGTCATCTTCAAGCGAAAAGAACCCTTAAAACAAGTTTCAGTTCCATTCTGATCCCTTTAAACAAGTGAAAAACATCTCTTTTTGAGGCGTGATTGTAACTTTTTTAAAGAAAAGTTTGGCCAATTCATTCAAAGGCAGTATCTTTGCACCCGCTTAACGGCAAAATAAGGATTGATTCGCTAGCTCAGCAGGTAGAGCACAACACTTTTAATGTTGGGGTCCTGGGTTCGAGCCCCAGGCGGATCACTGAAAGAAGGGACTTGAAAAAGTCCCTTTCTTTTTCTAACACTCTTATCGCCTTTGATTATCAAAAGGTTAGAAATCACTATCAGGTATTCACATTGAGTGTGGCACCAATAAAAAAAAGAGGTTAAGGTGACACCGTTGGACATAAAAAGCCACTTTCGGACGGTTTTTGTGTTACAGCAGTTGTGTTACACTTCTCACAAATGTGTTACACTATGAACAATAGAGTTCGAACAGTTTTCAACAGACGAAAACAAGCAAGTGATACCACTTGTGCAGCCGTAGAAATCGTTGTCTGTCTGGGTCGTGAACGTTTCTACTTTTCAATCGGTATCTTTCTGAATACCACCCAATGGAAGGATGGCATGGTCGTCAACCATCCAAAAGCAGCCATTTTCAACGAACAGATTCAAAAGAAGGTGACGGAGTTTGAACGTATCATCATTGCTATGGAAGTAAATGGTGATGACATGACCACCCAACAATTCAAAACCTATCTGTCATCAGACGGCAGTAACCGACGCAACTTCATGGCATGGATGCGCGAACGTATT
>JAFQBB010000021.1 GCA_017416805.1 Bacteroidaceae bacterium | reverse complement strand
ATGATGGCTATGCAAAATGGACGTGTAAGTACGATGTTCGTGGCAATCAGATAGAAGCGTGTTACTTTGATACCGATGATAATCCTTGTTTGAGCAATGATGGCTATGCAAAATGGACGTGTAAGTACGATAATCGTGGCAATCAGGTCGAAGAGTGCTTTTTTGATATTATGGGGGATTTGTGTAAGAATATAGAAGGACATGCGATTCTTCATAGCAAGTATGATGAACGAGGAAACATTATAGAGCAATCTTGTTATGATGAAAATGGAGAACCATGCATAGATGAGAATGGTATAGCAAAATGGACAGTAGAATATGATAAACGAGGAAATCAGATACAACAATCTTGCTATGACATTAAAGGAGATCCTTGTTTATGTAAAAATGGTTATGCTAGTCAAAATATAGATTATAATGACAGAAATCAAGTAGTAGAAGTTTATTATTATGATGTTGAAGGCAAACCAATAAATGTAAGAGGCTATTTCAAGGAAACAAGAGTGTATGATGTTCGTAATAAACTTAAGGAAACGGTATTTGTAGATAAAGATGGAAATATATTATCTGAGCAAATTTTTACGCGACAATATAGTGGTATAACTGGAGTTGCTTTGAATCAAGGAGTTCCTGTTGGAAGTATTATCTTGCAATGGAACGATTGGGTGTTGGGGGATACACAAGCTGATTTTCTGTTACAATCTGAAAAAAGTCGTTATGGGAAAAAAGATATTTACTATTTGGCACCATCGGGTAAGATTGGCCGTTTGTACGTTGAACGTGGGTTAATGGACACACGAATGTATGACTTAAAAGTAGAAAAAATCCATGCCCAAGAATGGCTAAAGCTATTGGAAAAATGGAAAAAAGAGAATAAAAATATAAAATGATGTGAGGCATTACTTTTCGTTTCTTATTATTTTAAAATATGGTAATATATGGGGACGATTTTGATGAAATAAAAATATGTTGATATAAAATGATAATCGGTATTTTATTATGAATAGAATAACAATTAAATATTTCTCTAGTGAAACTTGTGAAGGAGAAGTTTTATCTTCAATGGTATCAAAAATCATTGGATAATGTTCTAATCATTATAAAAACAACGAAGAACTTAAACTTCAATGTGAGATTTTGATAAGCGGAAGAATAGGCAATGAAATTTTTAAACAAGAAATAGTGTAATGGTATGAAGCAAGACAATGATATTTGGGTTTTCCTTTCTCATTCGAATAAAGATTATGAGAAAGTAAGAGAGGTACGCAATTTATTGGAAGAACAAAATTTTAGACCTCTCATGTTTTTCTTGAATTGTTTAAATGAAGATGACGAGATAGATTCATTGATTAAACGGGAAATAGATTCAAGGAAGCGATTCATTTTATGTGATAGTCCTAATGCTCAATCTTCTAAATGGGTTCAAAAGGAAGTTGACTATATCAAAAGTAAGCAGCGTTATTACTATACACTTGATCTTAGTGAATCCTCAGAAGACATTGCAGAGAAGGTTTTGGAATTTGCTAAAGAATCAACAGTATATATATCCTGTAGTCGTAAAGATGAGCATTATTATGAACAGTTGAAAACAGATCTTTACAATGATTTGGGAATACGAGTTCTTGACTGGAAAAACGCAATATTGTCAGGCCGAAGTTTTGAGACGCAAATAAAAGAAATGATAGATAAGAGTTTATTGAATGGTTATATTATCTTCTTAATCACAGATAACTTCTTAAAATCACCATTTTGCTATAAAGAGTTAGAATATGTACTTCAAAAACAGGAGTTTAAACATATTATTGTCTTAAGAGATATTAAAACAGAACGTCCACGAATAGAAAATTACAATTCAGCTCGTGAATATATTTGCGAACTTAAGGATGACAATCTTCATTTTCAAAAGAGTTGGCTATATTGGATTTTTTTTCGGGATAGAATTCAGGATGGGGTATCTAAAGGAGATCCTGCATCATTATATTGGCAAGCTTATCATTTCTATTGGGATGATGACAGGTTTGATAACTCTAATATGGAAAATATGAGATTAGCTGCACTTAGTATGGCGAAACGTTCTATGGATAAAGGATTTTATCTTGCAGTGGATTTGTATAATAAAATCATTAATGATTATCCGGAATTAGAAAGTAAATTAAATTACTGATGCCCACTTCTTCAGCGAACAATTAAAGGGGAGTCCACTTTAAAAAAAACAGATTTATCAATCTAACAGTTTATAATAAACAGATAATCAAATGGCGTTTTTGCTCAAAAACACTTTTTTAATGTACTCAATTTAATATATGGAACCACGTAAATATCAATTCAATAATTCAATACTAACAATTGAATTCGGAGATATTACCAAATCAAAAGCAGAGGTGATTGTCAGCTCTGATGATACGGGAATCAGCATGGGTGGAGGTATCTCTGGTTGTATTCTTAGAGCTGGAGGTCAAGAAATACGTATAGATGCACAGAAGAAATTACCTGCACAATTGGGAGATGTCATTGTTTCTACTGCGGGAACATTAGAACATCAGAAGTTCATATTTCATTGTCTTACTATCGACCATGAACATAAAAGAGAAATCTATGAAAGACGCTTGGCAAATACGGAAGAAATCAACAATTATATTCTTCAGCATTCAGTTGACAAATGCTTCCGCTTGCTTCAGGCTTTAGAACTTAAATCCATAGCCTTTCCTTGTATTGGCGCCGGATTGGCACATATACCGCTGAAAAAGGTGGCAGAAATAATGGCCAATGTGATTTCTATGAATCTTTGTCGAACACAAAAGCCATATAATATCGAACTCTATCTGTATGACCGCAATCAGGTAATGACAGAGATGGACTACATTGACATGTTTGAGAATTTCGCCATTCAATCAGCATTGTCAAAATTTCAACAAATGTCGGATAAACATCATTCTGAAGAAACGAACTCTTTGATTTTGTCTGATGTACATATTCCTAAGCGAGAGGAGATGAAACATAAGGTATTCATCAGTTACTCCCGAAAAGACGAAAAATTTGTTGGAGACATCAAAACCATCTTGGAAGAGTCTAAAATTCCGTATTGGATAGACAAAGAAGGTATCTTCAGTGGGGAGAATTACAAGGAAGTGATAGTTGATGCTATTGATGTAGCTAAGGTCGTTATCTTCATGTCATCTGTTAATTCCAATGAATCCATTAATGTGATCCGTGAATTGGGGTATGCCGTACAACAACAAAAGACGATTATTCCTGTGCTATTAGATGATGCTCCGTATGCCAAAAGTATTCGTTTAGACATTGCCGATATTGACCATATAGAATATAAGAATACTGAGCAAGCAAAGAGAAAGTTTGTAACAAGTTTGGCCTATTCTTTAGGATTATAATAGTTGATTTATCGAAAGGAAATTTACTATGATTGACGGTAAATATGAATGTTTTGCATTCATCAGTTATAACGCAAACAGAAAAATGATTACTAATTTACATAAATGAACACAATTATAATTCTAATAACCGCACTACTACCCGTAGCAATTCTTGTGTACTACATATACCATAAGGATAAGAAATCACCAGAACCAACTGGAAAATTGGTAAAAGCATTCCTATTTGGTGTTTTATCTGTACCTATTTCGTTTGGTATATCAATACCATTAGGAATAATTGGGGTATATCCAGTTGAAGCGACAAGTATATTAAGAAGTATCAGTACGGCATTCTTTGGAGCTGCCATACCAGAGGAGATAGCTAAGTTCTTTATGTTATGGCTGTTGTTGCGAAAGAATCGCTATTTTGATGAGAAAATGGATGGCATTGTCTATGCGGTTTGTGTATCGTTAGGCTTTGCGGCATTAGAGAATATAATGTATCTCTTCTCCAATGCAGAATCATATTTGTCTGTAGGCATTGCTCGTGCCATATTCGCTATACCGGGACACTTCTGTTTTGGAATATTGATGGGGTATTACTATTCATTAGCAAAATTCTACCCCAAAACACCTAAAAAGAATAAGGCTCTTATCTTAGTTGCACCTATCGTCGTTCATGGATTATATGATTCCATCCTATTCATAATCAATGTAACTCCGGCTATCAGCGGTATCCTACTGATTGTATTCTTGGTGTTCTGCCATAAGATGTGGAAATATGGAAGCAAGAGAATACAAGAGCATTTGGTAAGGGATAATGATAGATTTGGTTCGAATGATTGTTCAATAATATAAAAAAATAGAAGCAAAGAACAATGAAAAAAAATTATGTACCGCAACCAATGGATACAAATGATGTCCAGTTGCCCGAAGAGTTGAATGTGTTGATAGAGCAAATGGCAAAGAATGTGCACGAGGTGTGGGCGCAAAGCCGTATGGAGCAAGGATGGACCTATGGTGAAGAACGCAGCGATGCCTTGAAAACACATCCATGCCTAATCCCTTATGAAGAACTTCCTGAGGTAGAGAAAGCATACGACCGTGACACTGCAGTGGGCACTTTGAAACTGATTATGAAATTGGGATTTAATATCACATAAAACATTGATTATATACTTGTTTGTAGAATATAATGGCCATATAAAACAAAGGTGATAAAATAAAAAATCTACAAGCGGCAGGTCTAGTGATAGATTCTGCCGCTTTTTGCATTCTATAAATAAAAACTTGATTTAAAAAGAGAAATATGATGACTGCTATTTGTACATTAACCAATAATTCAATCGGAATGAAGAGATTATTTATATTCATCTTCATAGTTTTGTTATTACTATTCCATGCATCTTGTAATGACGGAGCAATGGAACTGGGTGGTTCTGGGGTAGAACTGAAGACTCGTGCAACAGAAATAAAAGTACAGAATCTTATCCAACAGGCCAGATACGGAGATGCTGATGCTTATAACTCATTGGCACTATGCTATCGTGATGGGGATGGCGTTGATAGAAGTTATTTTAACATGCTTTACATGTATGCCAATTATTGCAAGAAAACAGGAAATGAGATTGACGGGGCTGTTGAACTTTTTGAAGAGAGGAATCCCTTCAGATTAATTACTGAAATACTTTTTTCTGCCTTGGACGAAAATACTTTGGAGAAAACAGAACAACTTACGACATATAGTCCGACAGAAGCAAAAGCGATTAACGCTGCAATAGACATTCGGTCAGAAAAGGATACTGTAAATGCTTTAGCCGTTATCCGTGAAGCGGAGAATGAAGGAAGCGAATTGGCGGCATTGATTCAACTAGCATATTATAAAGAAAAAGAGAGGAAGGATGATTATGAACAATGTCTTATTCGTTTGGTCGAGAAATATCCTTTTCTCAATCTGCAAATTGGGAAGTTATATGTTGAAAGATATTGGGAAAGCAAGGATTTTTCTGACATACAGAAAGCGATGGAGTATTATTACAAGGCAGATGCCTATGCTATGCTCACCCCGAGATATGCTTGCGGACTCATAAGTATATACAAGCATTTTGGAAAAAAGGGATTGTTAAGTTGTGATGAACACGAAATGGAACGATTGAAAAACATCGCAAACATTAATAATTAGAATCTAAAAATACATGATTATGAAAAAGAGAGTTTCAGTGAGAATGCTCTTCGCGGTATTGTGGAGAGTTGTCTGTCAAACGGTTCGTGCCATTGGCAGATTGCTTGGTGTCAAGAATGGATGGGGATATACTCGTGTGGTGTGGCGTCTGGTTGCCGGAGTGATTGCCACGTTTGTATTGGCTTTTTGCATTACAGCCCTGTGGCATTTCTTGGATGAAATGGTGTATCGCGAATGGATACGCCCTTATACATCGGACGAGGTGGCCAAATGCAAGACGCTCAGTGACAGGATTGAGTTCCAACAGTTGTATTACCGGCAGGGGATAGGAAGAGTATATGACAATGTACGGAAAAAGGTGGTATTGGAGGATGTAAGCGGGGTGCAGGTATCTGATGACAAAGACAGTCTTGCTCTGTTTACCCAAAAAGGAAAGTGCGGATACCTGGACCGTTTTACGGGTAAGGTGGTGATTCCACCCATTTATAGCCGTGCATGGACTTTCAGCGAAGGGATTGCTGCTGTTGAAAAAGATGGCAGGCTGGTGTTTATTGACCACTCGGGGAGTGTGGTTATAGATAAGGGGCTTGAGGCGATGGGGGAGTTTCCGGACTATCGGTTTCAGGATGGATATTGTGTAGTACATAGTGGCGAAAACGGCATGTCGGGATTAATTGACCGACAGGGCAATTGGGCATTACAGCCGGAATATGGATTGATATACTGTACGTATGGCATGTGGAAGGTGAAGAGGGGGGATTCGTTCGGACTGTTCTCTGAATCAATGGATACGCTTTACAGCCCTGATAAGGGGAACATCTTTGTGTCAGAAAAGACAATAGAGGTCCGTTTCAAGAATCATACAGCCAGGCGGTACGACTACGAAGGGAATGTACTGGTGGATTTTGTGATTGACAAGATTGAAAACATGGAATATGAGACTACAAGACTGCATGGCTTTGAGGAGGCTGGCGGCCATTCGGGTATTCCGGTCTATGGGGTGGCAGATTGCCAGAAATACATGGTCATGGTGCAGGATACGGAGTATTACGGACTGCTGGACAGAAAGGGCAAGCGCATTACCCTGCCAGACTATACAAGCATAGAACCAATAGCAAAGGACTTGTATTTCTGTCTGCCACAAGGAATCATAATAAACAATCAGGGGAAAAGGATTGAATAAGGATAACCGGCTCTGATAGGGATTACTGACAAGAAAAAAAGAGGAGAACACCCAAAAGGTATTCTCCTCTTTTTAAGCTTTCGCTGTAAGTCTGATTACTTACGCAAGCCGAGAGCCTTAACGATAGCACGGTAACGGGTAATATCGCGGTCCTTCAAGTAGTTGAGGAGAGCGCGACGCTTACCTACCAACATAGTCAGTGCTCTTTCAGTACTATAATCTTTACGGTTCTTTTTCAAGTGCTCCGTCAAATGGGAAATACGGTATGAAAACAAAGCAATCTGGCTCTCTGCTGAACCAGTATCAGTGTTAGACTTTCCGTATTGTCCAAAGATTTCTTGCTTTTTAGCAGCGTCTAAATACATAATTTGATAACTTTTAAAACGTAAAACTTTCTTTAGCGGGTGCAAAGGTACAACTTATTTTCTGACAGACAAGGGTTTTGCTGATTTTTTCTTCATTTTTAGTGCAAAAAGGATAATTCATAGAGATGCAACAACAATAAAGAGCAAAAGATTTTCTGTATCATTAGGAGTATTAACAGTTACTTCTTGAGAAAATAAAAGCCGAAAAAAAGAAACTCCAATTTTAAATATATAACAAAATTGTAATGATTACATTTTTTTATTTATTTTTCCTTGTGTAATTCAATTTTTATTTCTACATTGCGGACGATTTCAAAAAGAATCATTTATATTGAGAGAAAAAAAATAGAATAATAACTGAAAAACATTTATGATATGAGAGAGTTACAGACATCTTTTGCCGGATTGACATTGAAGAATCCGTTTATCGTTAGCAGTTGCAGTTTGACCAATAGCGCTGAGAAAAACAAGAAATGGGAAGATGCCGGTGCTGCAGCCGTAGTGTTGAAATCTTTGTTTGAAGAAGAAATTGAAGCTGAATTGGTCCATGCACAACAAGACGCTCATGCTGAAGAATTGGATTATTTAAAAACATACTACCGTGCCCACAGGTTAGAGAATTATCTGCAACTAATAAAGGAAAGCAAACAGCTTTGTAGCATTCCGGTGATTGCAAGTATCAATTGTTATCGCCGTGCAGACTGGCTCCAGTTCGCCCGGCATATTGAAGAGGCAGGAGCCGATGCGCTGGAATTGAATATCATGTCAATCCGCAGTGAAGCAGACGAGGTGTATGGCTCTTATGAACAGCTTCATATTGATATTCTGAAGCAAGTGAAAACCGTAGTGAACATTCCAGTCATAATAAAACTGGGGCGCAACTTGACAAATTATATACCTTTGGTAGACCAATTGTATGCCAACGGTGCAGCTGCTGTCGTGCTGTTCAATCGTATGGCAACATTTGATATCGATATTGAGAAACTGGCTTGCACTCAAGGCAATGCCTTAGGACAGTCAAATGATCTCTCGGAGGTGCTTCGTTGGACGGGTTTGATTGCCGGACAGGTTCCTAAGTTGAATATTGCAGCATCGGGTGGCATATCCGAAGGTGCATCATTGGTCAAAGCATTATTGGCCGGTGCTTCGGTTGTTGAAGTTTGTTCGGCTCTCTACTGGAATGGTGCAGGTTGCATAGAAGATATGCTCACCTTCCTGAAGGAATGGATGGAAAGACATGGCTATGAATCTATTCCGCAATTCCAAGGTTTGCTGAATGCCCGAGAGGGAAATACTCCAAAGATGTTTGAGCGTACACAATTCTTCAGTAATTACTCATTACGCAATGATTGATGGATATTATCAAAGAAGTGGGGGGGGTAGCAAAATTACTTTTGCTACCCCCCCACTTCTTTGATACGCATAAAATTCTTATATCAACATAGCTTCAGCCAATGCTTCCATGGCGGGAAGGTCGGTTCGCTTCATTCGCGAACGGATAGTGACAACAGGTTCCACTATCTCAATTTCCTTCATCTGCTCCAACATCGAAGTCATTACTTTAGCGGCACAAGGTGCCCATGAGCCATTCTCGATGATGCCTACACGGCGTTTCTGATAAGCTTTCAACTTGAGGTGGTGCAGGAAATCGTGCATCGGGGGGAACACATCGGCATCGTATGAAGCGGCAGCAACTATCAGTTTGCCCATACGGAACGCATCTTCTACGGCTTCGGCCATATCATCGCGGCTGAGGTCAGCAACAGAAACCTTTGGAGCGCCTTTCTCGCGAAGTAGCTCGGCCATTTTATGGGCAACTTCGGCCGTACCTCCATGGATAGAGGCATAAGCAATAAAGATACCCTCGGTCTCTATGTCGTATTTACTCCATGTATTATACAATCCGATGTAGTAACTCAGATTTTCTTTCAGTATAGGTCCATGCAAAGGAGAGATACAGGCAATGTCGAGGGTAGCTAACTTTTTCAAGAGAGCTTGTACCTGTGCTCCGTATTTACCACAAATATTGAAGTAATATCTGCGAGCTTCGCAGGCCCATTCCTCATCATGAGCTAAGACTCCGAACTTACCGAAAGCATCAGCGGAGAATACAACTTTGTCCGTTTGGTCATAGGTAACCATCACCTCCGGCCAATGTACCATAGGAGCCATGAAGAATTGCAGGGTGTGTTTGCCCAAGTTCAAGGTTTCACCTTCCTTCACAGCTATGGTACGCCCCTCGAAATCGGTATTTTCAAAGAATTGGGGCAGCATCTGTATGGCACGTGCCGAAGCTACGACTTTCAGCGTAGGGAATTTCTCCAATGCTGCAGCTATGTTGCCGGCATGGTCAGGCTCCATGTGTTGCACTACCAGATAGTCGGGGGTACGGCCATTCAAGGCAATGTTAAGATTGTCCCACCAATCTTCACTTTTACGTAAGTCAACAGTATCCATGATGGCCACCTTCTCATCCATAATCAAATAGGAGTTGTAGGAAATTCCATTTGGAACTATGTACTGGCTCTCGAAGAGGTCTAAGTCGGTGTCATCGACACCGATATATCTGATTGTTTGGGTTATATTAAATATCATAATCGTTTCTGTTACTAAAATACCCTGCAAATATCGTACTTTTTGCCAACAGAAACAACCCTCTTTAATTTAATTAAGAAAAATGCCCAAACCACAAGATTCACCTATGCATGCCACTTTCCTACTTACCACTCCAGACTCACACCACCCATAAAGGTTGCTTTAGGCATGGGAAAACCATAATTGATTTCATAACGCTGCCCTAACAGGTTCTCGCCCTTGGCAAAGAGAGTGACGATGGGACTGAGACGATAGTTGGTGGTAAGGTTCCACAAGACGAAGTCTTCCGTATCCTCATTGGCTCCCACAGCCGTATATAGGCCACCCACGTATTGCAGGCCTGTAGTGAGGCTGAAAGGTCCGTAGTGGGTATGCACTCCTACGTATGCCTTGTGTTCGGGGGCTGCAATGACGGGATGCTCCATGTGGAGCAGGCTATAGTTGGCATTCAGGTTCCAGTGGGATGACAAACGATAGTCGCCCGACAGTTCAAGGCCATAGTTCTCCACCTCATCGATATTGGTGTTCAGGGGCTTTCCACCCTCAGGGACAAGCATGATGAGGTTCTCGCCCGTGATATAGAAGAGGTTGGCTCCCACGCGGAGGTCACCGTCAAGAAGTACCTGTTTGTATCCGATTTCATAATTGAGGGTACGCTCGGGCTTCAAGTCGGGGTTCTGTGGAGGATACATATACATTTCACGCATGGTGGGGTTGCGGAACCCCTTGCTCACCATCGCCTTCAGTTCTATCTCATGGGGCAGGCTGAAGGCCAGTCCGCCCTGAGGCACCAACTCAGTACCCACCTGTGTGTGGTGGTCAACACGCAATCCGGCATTGAGCGAAAGCCAGTCGGTCAGGCGTTGTTGCACATCCACGTAGGCGGCCAGTTCATCCTCCGTCTTGTCGGCAATCAGCGTTTCGGCATGGGAGAGGCGGTCTTCATTCCAGGCATGTCCGCCAAAGTGCATCCAGTCGGCCCCCACCGTCGTGCGGTTTCCTGCGAAGAGCAAGAAACTCTGATAGAGCGACACACCCGCCATCAGGTCGTCGTGCATATAGAGGGTGGTGCTTGGCGAACCTCCGGCATTGTATCCGTCGTTCACCTCGTGGTGTCCCCAGTTGTAGTAGGCACGGATGGCTCCCGAACTGTTCCCATAGCGGTTGGTCAGGGCAACGGAGGCCATGCCGCGCGTCACCTGCTGGTCGTTGTCGATAAGCGGAGCGCTTACCTCACCAGGGTTCTCTGAGTCGAAGTAGGTAATGTTCACATCGCCCATGGCTTGCCAGTGCTCGCTGAGGTCGTATCCCAACTTGAGGAATCCGGCATACTGTTCGAACGAATTGTCAGGGCGATGTCCATCGGTGCGTCCATAGTTCAACCCGATGATGGATGAGAACTTTCCCTTGCGGACACGCTGGGTCAGTTCTCCCTGCACCGTACCATAGGAACCGGCCGAAAGGCGGACATGAGTCTTGGTTCCATCCTCCTTCATCTGTCGGGTGACGATGTTCACCACACCTCCCATGGCATTGGAGCCATACAGAGCCGAGGCCGGTCCCCGAAGTACCTCCACACGCTCGGCCAGCATCGTCTGGTAAGCATCGGCAATGGAGTGACCATAGAGACCTGCATATTGGGGCATACCGTCAATCAGTACCAGCACTCCGGCATTAGGACTGCTCCCGCCCACTCCGCGCAAGGTAAAGGCTCCAGCCGCACCGTTTGACACACCATAGCCCAACACACCCCGACTGGTGGTGAAGAGGCCCGGAACCTGTTCGTTCAGTGTAGGCAGAATGGACGAGCGGTGTTGCTCCGTCAGTTTGTCATGCGAAAGGGTGGTTACCGTCATGGGCAAATGGCGCACATCAGTTTCGTGGCGCGCACCTGTGACTACGATATTGTCCAACAGAATACTGTCGTTCAGTTGTGCCGAGGCCACGCCAGGCAATGTCATGGCCATCATCAGCATACAGATAGATTTGCAGTGTTTCATCTATGTTTATTCTAAATTAATGATTCCTTATTTTTCTTCAAACTCACGGTATATATCTCCCAATTCTTCCAGCACCTTTTCTTCCACCACGTAACCACTCAGGCGGTTGTCAAGTTCCAGCATACCTTCGGCCACGAAGGCGGCTACACGCTTGGCGCCCTTTTCCATCATATGGGTGTCGTCGGCAATGCCATCGGGTTTGAAGGGGTCGATACCCGGACCCAAGTAGCGGTAATAGGGTTTCGAAGCCTCATCACCAATGGTCACCACAAAGTCGCGCGTCTTCTGGTGGCAATCAATCAGCAATACATCCATCTCCTTGGCCAATCGGCGCACAATGCCCGGATAGCCTTTCAGACGGTCGTCCACCAAGAGACCTTTCTGGAACGTGCGTTGCACCATCGAGGTGAGCAACACCGGTGTGGCACCCTTTGCCCTCACCTCGTTGATCATACGTATCAGGTTGGCCTTGTAGTCGGCATACGATGCATGGCGCTGGGGATTCCGCGAAGCATCGTTGTGTCCGAACTGGATGAACACATAGTCTCCCTTCTTGACATCGGCTATCAGTTTGTCCCAAATGCCATCGGCAATAAAACTCTTGGTACTACGTCCACCACGGGCACGTATGTCCATTTTCACATCATCGTTGAGGTACTGCGGCAACATCTGTGCCCATCCGCGGATGTATCCTTTCTTCTCTTGGGTAGCATATTCAGCGGTAGAGTCTCCCGCCATAAAGATGGTACGTTGGGTGTGGCACGAAGCCAATGTCATGGTTGCCATCAAAAGCAAGCCTTGCAGTTTCATTCTTCTTTTCATGATTCAACAGGTTCATTCATTATCAAGTGAGCGTGTGCGCAAAAATAACGGATATTATCTACGCAAGCAAGCAAAATGAAAAGAAAATGTAAATTTTGCTGAAACACACACGAAATGAATTTATTTTTGCCTCTCCATTGAACGGATAACCGACATGGGTGTATGCAATGACAGAACGTTCTGAAACAAAAATCAGTCATTAACAGAAAAAGAATCAGAGAAAGAGATGAAACATCAGACTATCGGAATCCTCCTCGGCATAGGATTGCTGACCGGGAGCATAGCATGGGCGACAAACCGCAACGCGACACAAAAGGTGGAACTGGAGAACATCGTTTCGCCCACCAAAGTAGAATACGACTCCGTATGGTACGCCCGACAAGCAGAAGGATGGGCCAAAGAAATCAAGAAGAACCCCAAAAATGAATATGCGTGGCGCAACTATTATCTGGCAAGCAAATACCAATGGACTTGGTTTAATCCAAGTCCGTATAGCAAAGATCGGAGTACAAAGGATGCCACGAACTTCTTAGAAGGCATCCTCATCAATATGGAGAAGAACATTCCCGACTCACACGTGCTGAACATCCTGAGATATTTCCACGATGGGAAATGGGATGAAAAGTACAAAGAAGGGGTAATGCGGGCCATTGCCGAGGGACCGGACGATTTGCTGTTCTTTCCTGATTACGCCGCCTTTATGCTGAGGTGGGGCATGGAAGAGGAACTGACCAAGCTCTGCAAAAAGATGTACGAAAGTGGTGAATACTCGCCCACACTGCTTAACTACGCCTACAATGAACTGGTGGGATTAGAGCCTGGCAGCATCCTACTCACCAACGGCGACGTTCCTGTTTACTCCAAACTGCTCATTCAAAAGGGGAAAGGACTCTTCCCTGATGTCCACGTAGTGACATTTTCATTCCTCTATTTTGAAGACTACCGAAAGAGCGTTTTTACCAAATTGGGCATTCCCCTCGACATTGCCGCGGAAGATTGGAATGACGAAGGCCTGATTCGTCACATCGTACGCCATAGCAAAAAGCCTATCTATTTTTCAATCGCAAGTGGTATTCCCAAAGAGGACTTGACGGACAGTCTCTATTCCGAAGGACTTGTCATGCGCTATTCGGCCAAGCCCTACGACAACATCTCCATCAAAAGGCGGAATTACGAGAAAAGATATTTGCTTGACTATCTGCAGGAATCATTCTCTCCCGAACGCTATACAACTTCGGCCGACAGGTTGAAACTGAATTACGTAGTAGTATTCCAATCGCTGCTCAAGCACTATCGCGAAGCTGGCGACGAGGCACGACTGAAAGAATTGCACCAACTACTGGAGAAGGTGATAGACAATGTAGAACTGACTCCCGAAAGACGGGAAGGGTATATAAACTTCATCAACGAAGCGTATGAAGGGAAATAACACCGACGAACAACTGATGCAACTCATCGGGCAAGGCAATCAGGAAGCTTTCCACCAACTATACGAACGCCATGCCCGACGGTTGCAGGGTTTCTTCCTCCGTATGCTGGCCTACGACGAGGAAAAGGCGAAGGACTTCACCCAAGAACTCTTCATAAAGGTGTACGAACAAAGTCCGCGCTTCAACGAAGGGAAAAGCCTCTTCACGACGTGGCTCTACAGCATGGCTTACAACCTCTGCAAAAACGAGTACCGCCACCAAGAGGTGGTGGAAGCATACAAGGCCGAACATCAGCTCAGGGATGAGCCTGCCTCATCCCAAGGGGAAGGCTACCTTAACACAGAGCTGATGTACAAGCATCTGCGGAGAGCCATCGCCACCCTACCTGCGGAGCAACGCACGGCCTTCACACTACGTTATCAGGAGGAACTCCCCGTGAAGGAAATTGCCCACATCCTGCAAGTGCCCGAAGGAACCATCAAGTCGCGCCTGCACTACGCCCTGTTGAAGGTGCAGGAAGCGATGAAACCATTCAAATGAATCCCATCATCCCTAAAAACCATAAAAGATATGACAAATGACAATGAATTGAACAAACTGGAAGAGAGTGCTGACATCCGCCACCTCTTGAAGGAAGTACGGACAATGAGCAACGAGGAAAACGCCCAATGCACTCCCCCACCCTTCGACTCCCTGATGGAGCGCATAAGGGAGAAAGAGGCTCCACAGACAATCCCCTTCCCGCCCAAGAAGCGCACCGGCATCTCTCCCTGGTGGCTGGTAGCCGCCTGTCTGACGGGCCTCTGCATTGGCATAGCCATGCCTCGCCCGTGGGAAGAAGAAACGTACCCCATGCTCTCCTCCCACCTCCACAAAGACACCATCGACACCTCCTTAGGCGAAAGCCTCACCCAAGAAGGCTTCCCCCTCCACCTTATCGTTTCGATGTGAGGACAGGTACTGTGTTAAAGATTCTTGCGACACCGGGCTGTTGGCTAACAAGCAAGTGTTGCCCAAGATAGACCGTGGTTTCTTCTGTTGACGGATAACCGAAGCACCCATGTGTAAAGGTCTGCTTGCCTTATTTTATGGGGAATTTGCATATAAATGCCTTATTTTTGTTTCCTATAGGAAATAAAATTGTATATTTGCACCAAAATAACAACTTATAAGTATGCGACCGATTACGAGACAGCACTACGCGGATAAGGTGGATGCATGGATAGGCAAAGGACAAATAATCGTACTTACCGGGCAAAGGCGGGTAGGCAAGAGTTATATACTCAAAGACTTTGTTGAGCGACATAAGGCCGAACCACAGACAAACTTTATCTATATAAATAAGGAGCGGAAGAAGTTTGATGCGATCAAGACCCATGAGCAACTGAATGCGTACATTGATGGGCATATGGTGGAGGATGCACACAATTTTATTCTCATAGACGAGGTGCAGGAGATTGAATGTTGGGAAAAGAGTGTGCGTAGCTATCGCATGGAAGACGATACCGACATTATTATCACAGGTAGCAACTCAAAGATGTTGTCAAGTGAACTGGGTACTCTGATTGGTGGCCGTTATCAAGAGATTTATATACAATCATTGAGCTATCAGGAGTTTCTCCTGTTTCACGGTTTGGAAGAAAGCGATGAAGCTTTGTGGAAATATCTGAACTATGGCGGATTGCCGGGGCTGATGCAAATCGGCCTTGATGACGAAGACCTTGTGTGGGACTACATCAAAGGGGTATATCATACAGTGATGCTGAAGGATATTGTTGAGAAAAACAGCATCCGTAATGTGGCGTTCCTCAACACGTTGCTACGCTACTTTGCAGACACGATTGGCAAATTGAACTCGCTGAATAATATCAGCAAGTTTATGAAATCGCAAGGACAGGATGTAGCAGTCAAGTCCATCGCCTCGTATCTTGGCTATTTCAAAGATGCTTACCTGTTATCGACGGTTGATAGATTTGATATTCACGGCAAGAAATTGTTGGAGTCTAACGAGAAACTCTATTTCGGCGATATCGGTCTGCGAAACTTGATTGCCGGTGGAGAGAGACAAGGTGATATGGAGAAGATTTTGGAGAATGTCGTATATCAGCAACTGTTGAGAATGGGATATACGGTTAATGTCGGACAGTTGAGGGTTGGTGAAGTGGATTTTGTGTGCACAAAGTCTAATGAGCGTATATATGTACAAGTGACTTATCTCATAGCATCTGAGGAAACGGAGGATAGGGAGTTCGGTCGTTTGGAAAACATTCAGGACAATTATCCCAAATATGTTATATCCATGACACCGCTCGTCAAAAAAAGTGACAGACAAGGAATTATTCACATGGGACTACGCGAGTTCCTGAGAAATGGATTCTGACCTGTCTTTTTGTAGAAAAGGTTGTACAACCTTTTCTACAAAAAGACAGGTCAGATTATTTTAATTTTATAGAACACAGATATTTTGACACAGTCCTAAAATTCTCTTCATTCCTTCAGCGCCTCCACCAAGTCGATGCCCAAGGCACGGGCCACACCTTCGCCATAGCGGGGGTCGGCCCGATAGCAATTGCGCACGTGGCGCTGCTTGATGAAGAGATGGGCATCGCCCATGGCACGAGCGGTATTCTCGAACAGGAGTTGTTGCTCCTCAGGCGGCATCAGACGGAAGAGGTCGCCGGGTTGGCTGTAATAATCGTCGTCATACTCACGCTCGTTGTAGTTGTACACCGCGCCACTTACCTTCAAGGGCGGTTCTTTCATCTCGGGACTGTCCTTCCACTCACCAAAACTGTTCGGCTCGTAGCCGATGGTGCTTCCGTAGTTGCCGTCCACCCGCATGGCCCCGTCGCGATGATAGGCATGGAAGGGACAGCGCGGACGGTTTACGGGAATCTGCTCCAAGTTGACACCGAGCCTATAACGCTGGGCATCGCCATAGGAGAAGAGACGGCCTTGCAGCATCTTGTCGGGCGAGAAACCGATACCATCGATGGTATTGATGGGATTGAAAGCCGCCTGCTCCACCTCGGCAAAGTAGTTTTCGGGATTGCGGTTCAACTCCAAGATACCTACATCGTACAGGGGAAAGTCGCCGTGTGGCCAAACCTTTGTCAGGTCAAAGGGATTGATGCGGTAATGGTCGGCCTGCTCCTCGGTCATCAGTTGCACTTGGAAGAGCCAACGGGGATAGTCGCCACGCTCGATACTCTCGTAGAGATCACGCTGGTGCGACTCGCGGTCTTTGGCCACGATGGCCTCGGCCTCCTCGTCGGTCAGGCACTCGATGCCCTGCAAGGTGCGCAGATGGAACTTCACCCAAGTGCGTACATTGTCGCGATTGATAAAGCTGTAGGTATGGCTTCCGAATCCGTGCATGTGGCGGTACGAACGGGGAATGCCACGCGGACTCATGGTGATGGTCACCTGATGCAGTGCTTCGGGCAGGGAAGTCCAGAAATCCCAGTTGTTGGACGCACTGCGCATGTTGGTACGCGGGTCGCGCTTGATGGCATGGTTCAGGTCGGGGAACTTCAATGGGTCGCGCAGGAAAAAGACGGGCGTATTGTTGCCCACCAAGTCCCAATTGCCCG
>JAFQBB010000001.1 GCA_017416805.1 Bacteroidaceae bacterium | reverse complement strand
TGCGGAAGCACTTATTTCATTTTCGTAATAATAACGCTCCGTCTCGAATGTAGCATAGTGAGGATCTTCCTGCGGAGTAACAGTCAGCCCGGTATGGTACTGTGGCTCGCTCCAATTATTAGAAGATGGAAAGTTGGGGATAAAGTCATACCCATCTGATATTACAGCCATCATTTCCTGACCTATAGGGTGGGATTCCCAATTGAAAATAAGATTTCCTTTGCCGGTCTCATCTTTCCATACGGCACGCGTGCCCGGGGCATCGGTACTACCGAAAGTGAGTCGTACAAGCTTACCCTCAGTGGGTGTGCCGGGCACGATGTCGTCCTGCTGGCAAGAGGCAAATAGTCCTGCAACAGCAGCTAATATGAATATTTTACTAATGGTTTTCATAACATTATAATATCTTTAGTTATTCCCAAAGGTTTCCCCAAGTGCCGCGACGCTGTGCAGGCATGCTGAATTCGGAATCATCGGAGTCAGGAGCACTGCCTCCGAGGCCTCCTGTCGTGGCATACCCTTTCTCTACTGCCACTTCGATGATCTCCACCCAAGGAGCTACATAGTGGTTGTTTGTATGCAGGTTCATGCTCTTGCTGTAGTTCAAATTGATAGTTTTCATCGTTCTTGTCATTTTTTTTATTGTTATATTTTATGTATCACTGTGAATAAATGGAGACGAAAATAACACGGCGCTACAAGTCGGGAACCATGAATGCCGACCCATAACGCCATGGAGGGAATGATACGATGCATGACTGCCGCCACACGGAGGGGCGGAGCGCCACATCGCGAACAAATATATGAAGGGAGAGTGGACAAACGGCTTGAAAACAGACTTACGTCCGTTTGGCTTTTGCCTAAAAATGAGTATATTAACGCGCGAAGATTGGCGGTGAGAATGTGTGTGTGTTTGTTTACACAAAATCCGCATATATGCAAATTATTCACGGGGAATTTTGCCGCAATCAGAAGATTCTTGCCGCAATCGGGATAGGTGCTATATGTCTGTGAATAATTCGTCATACTTGTCACACACGTTATCTTGTCCATCGAACGATACAAAAATACGTAGAATTTCGCACAATCCTACTTTCAGAAAGATTTTTTAGCATTTTCCAGTGAGATTCGTTCACATTTACGGAAGATTTAAATCTTCAAACTATAAGATTTATATCTTCTGTGCTCAACGTCCTAATCTTTATTATTTGTAGTAGTTCTGTTCAACAGGACAGTAACCCCTACCCCATCATGCAGATACCAATGACAGGAATGATGGTGTATGTAAGCAGCAGGGTGAGAACAAGCAGATTGAGATCGCTTACCAGATAACCGGTAGGGGTATAAAGAGCAGAGGCTCTACGTTGTGGACTGTTCTCTTTGATTAAACGTAAAATACGGACATAGAGAAGATGCATCAACAAACCACTGAGACAACCGACAAGGCATCCACAAAGGATGTCACCAGGATAATGTACTCCCAAATAAATACGGGAATAGGAACTCAGGACTGCCCAACAGCAAAAAGGAATGGTGAAAGAAGTCCTTCTGAAAAGAAGGGAGAGAAAAACTGTAATACCAAAAGTATTTGCCGCATGACTGGAAATGAATCCATAACGACCGCCCCGATAGCCATCAACCACATCTATGAGATACATGATATGAGGGTCCTGCGTAGGGCGGAACCGCTGGAACAAAGGTTTGCAGATGCCTGATGCCACCTGATCGCACACTACAACAGTAAGTGCTATAGCTACCAAAGTAAGAAGAAAGGATTTCGGAGAATTGTTCTTAAGAAGGACATAGGACAGCACAACGAACATAGGAATCCATACCCATGTTGTGGTGATAACTTTCATTACACCATCAAGGAAAAAGGATTCGCTACCATTCATGGCCAACAGAAGGGAGCGGTCGAGCGTGTCTAAATATTCTATCATAGTTTATAAGGAACTTAGAGGTTTACTGACCATTTCTATACCCTGAGACCCTTCGACTACGCTCAGGATGACAGAGACGGAATGGTAAAATCTACATGCGGAACTCTGTTCAGATGACTTCGACAGCCTCTGCAGGAATCCACCCTACATTCCCATCGGCCAAACGTATCTCTTTCCAATTACGCATAGAATTGTCCTTAATCTCAACTTTACATCCTTCGTGCAATACAAAAAGATCTGTACCACTATTGGCCGGTGTACTCTTTACCGTCACACTGGGACTCATCACAATGGCCTGTGTCCGGTTCTCCAGGACTCCCTTCTGATAACTTGAGGCAAAATTGGTGACAATAGAGGCAAGAAGCAGAAAAAGAGCCGTAAAGAATGCAGCTTTACGCATGGCCGGCTTGCGGTTGAACAGATATACCGACAAGGAAAGGATAAAAACCCAAAATGTCACAACCGCAATTTTTGCCCATGCATCAGAACTTTGCAGATTGGCAAAATCCTTGGCCCATGTGACAAAAAAGAGTTCACTTAAAGGAGTAATCCTGTCAACAGTCTTGCTCTTGGCCAATTCCAGATTGAAACGCGTATCGGCATCGCCCGGATTCAACAACAAAGAGCGCTCATAGTTAAGAATGGCCTTAGCCAACTCCGAACATTTGTAATAGCTGTTGCCCAGGTTGTAATACAATACTGCAGACATACCCTGTCCAGCTATAATCTGTTCATACAAACGGGCGGCTTCGGCATAATTGCCTGCCGCATACGCTTCATCCGCTTGCCATTTGGAAACCTCTTCCCCACCCTGCTGAGCTGCCACAGAGGGTAATGAATCAGTAACTGACACGTCCTGCCCCATTGCCACTGAAACGCCTGACATCAGAAGGACTGCTACCCATATCTTGAATCTGTTCATCATATCCTTTTCCTTTACTTTATACGTTTGATAGAACTTTCCATTTGACTTATAACCTCTATGGCTGCCTTATATATCTGCTCCATACCACCGGTAATGCTTGCCGGAGCATATCGGGCAAATTCACAATCGCCCAACACCTTGATAAACTCTGCCGTAAGTTCTGCACTGACATGATGGTTTATCAGCTCTTGCTCCACATTGTCTTTCGAGAGTTGCGACACCGGAATGTTCATCTTGTCACTGATATATCCCCACAAAGCCTTAAGTATTTCTTCATAGAAGGCTTCCTGTTTTTGTCCGCCCATCAATTTTGCCGCCAACTTCAAGCGACGTACAGCCACCTTGTTGGCATTCTTGGTACGCACCTTGGAGATATTGGCATTCTCAATGGCCCGCTTGCGATAAACAATAATGAACGCAACAAAGAGCAATGACGGTATAATGTAACACAAATAATAGGTCCATGTGCCAAACAATACAGTACGGCCATTAGGAAGCATGACGACATCGCCAGTCTTAATATAACGGACATCCTGCCCTATGTGTTTCACATCCTCCTGATTGGTGAAACTGCTTACCACACCACCGGACTCTCCGCCTTCACCCTTTGCCACATGCAATTCATAGGGTTCGGTGGCAAGTGTCTTATAACTCTTTGTCTTCAAATCGAAATAGGAAAACTCTACAGCGGGAATTATAAACGTTCCTGCATGGCGCGGAATAGCCAGATACTCAATAACTTTCTTTCCCGAAAGTCCGCTACGCGTCAAAGAGAACTTATTGTCAATCTTAGGATCATAAACTTCAAAATCCTGTGGGAAATCAACCTCGGGGGCATTTATCAGTTTCATATTTCCCACACCCGATATTTCCAGTTTCATGGTTACAGCATCGTTAGCCTTCAACTCTGTAGTGCTGATGGATGACTTGATGGCAAACTCTCCTACTCCACCCATAAACGATGCCGGCTTTCCTACAGGCAATGGATTGACATTCACAGAGAGTTTGGGAGTGGATATAGTCTTACGTACGTCCACATATCCGGAACCTCCATTAAAGAACATATCGAATGGATCCATGCTCCGCTGGGTCCTGACAGCCACTACCCCCTCAAAGTCTATGCTGGGGATTTCCAATTTGCCGGTCTGCTGAGGGAAGAGCACATATTGGCTCCACACGATTGTATTGTAATTGCGACCGTTGTAATGCTCCAACTTAGGTTCGCCACGCTGCAATTCCACCTCCTGGGTATGGAAACCTTTAAGGTCAGGCATCTTTATTTCCAACGAACGAAGATTCACCAGGAAATAGACCTTATAAGTCAACAAAATAGCTTCCTGTTCATAGACATTCGTTTTATTCACTGTGGCTGTGATGAAAAGGTCATTGGGCGAAATCTGTCCGGAAGCTGAAGATGGAGAGGATGCACGCCCTCCTTGTCTGCTATTCTGACTGGCTCCACCTGCAGACTTATCAGGCGGCAGCACCCTTATGGTCAGAGCATTGGAGGCCAACTCTTTGCCATCGGCTACAATGGTTGCACCAGGCACCTTTACTTCACCCTCTTCAACAGCCATCAGCACATAGGTATAAGTAATAGAACTGGTGGAGGTTATTTCGCCATTGATAATCTGCGTACTACTCTGACGCGAAGATGATGGTCCCATCAACACTTCAAACCCTTCGAAAGAAGGTGCACGAAACTCCTTTACCTTTTGTGTGGTTACCGTATATTTGATCTGAAACTGCTGGCCTTTTACAACCGCCTCGGGAGCCGAAGCGGTGAATTGGACATCGCCTGCCGCCTGCACATTCAAAGCAAAAACGGCCCACAACGCAATCAAATACAGTATTCTACATTTCTTTATCATTGTCCCAATATACAACATATCTTTGGAGTTTTTTATTCTTTCATTCCTTAAATCTTTCCTTACCAATCTTTCTCAAATTTACGCGGCTGCACTTCCTGCATAGCCTTTTTCACCTTTTCCTGTATATCTTTCTCGTCCTGCATAATAGCGTTCAGCATTTGCTCAGCATTCTCTTGCGACATTTCCTGTTGTTGCTCTTGCTGCTGTTGTTGCTGATGTTGATCTTCTTTCTGCTCCTGTTTCTCTTGCTGGTTCTGTTGCTCTTGCTGCTGTTCCTCTTTCTTTTATTCCTGCTGCTC